>NZ_JCATIG010000002.1:0-610156 GCF_059693805.1 Aequorivita sp. CRS11 | reverse complement strand
CCGATATGTCACGATATACACCCTCGCGCCCCTACGGGCGCCCAGTGGTTCCCCCTTCGGGGGCTAGGGGGCTGATTTAAGGTGGTTATAGCGACGGGGCTCACCTCTTACCATTCCGAACAGAGAAGTTAAGCCCGTTTGCGCCGATGGTACTGCAATCCTGTGGGAGAGTAGGTCGCCGCCTTCCTTTAAAGTCCTTCATTGAAAAATGAGGGACTTTTTTTATGGGGTAAATCGAAATAGACTAAACTCTTAAAAACAAGGTATCCGGTAAGATGAAAAACGATAGCTGTGTGAGAATCTTAATTCGGCATTAGCAGCTTTCAAAATTTACGACATCTTTCATTATGGTCCTTCGTTGACATAAGAACCCATTTTTATGGAATGAAATACTCATATTGTCAAAAAAATACACTTAAACTTTTTCGTATATATTATATAATTAATATGCGTGGGGTTGAAGGAAAAGAATTGTATATACTCTCTTAAAATTAACCGATATTCTTATGCATTTCCAGTAATAAGTGTTAAGCTTATTAAGTCTTTATATTGCTTCAAATTACTTTATAAAAGATAAGCAATAATAATCCCAATAATTACAGCACTCATTTTGGTAAGATTAAACTTGTGGTTTTTGGAGCTTTCAAAAAGAATTGTAGTTGAAACGTGAAGAAATATACCAATAACTACTGATGTGATTTCAGTTTCATAGTGATGAACAAAACTATAATGGTTTGAAATGTAATTTCCTATTGGCGTCATTAACGCAAAGAAAAAAAGAAATGCCAATGTAATTACACGTTTATAACCAGCGGTAATAAAAAAGAAAGACAGGATTATTGCTACCGGAACTTTATGAACAATCACACCTATTAAAAGATTATTTTCTTCTGAAATGGGAAACCCTTCCATAAAGGCGTGAATACAGAGACTTATAAAAAGTAACCAGGGAAATTTTTTGCTTTCCGTATGCAAATGTACGTGCCCGTGTTCAGCACCTTTTGAAAAGAATTCTAAAAATATCTGCAGTAATATCCCTATCATTATAAAAATGCCAATACGCTTTGAAGGTGTTTCAAAAACGTGGGGAAGCAATTCAAAAACAGTGATGGAAAGTAGAAAAGCTCCACTAAATGCAAGAAATACCTCCATATTCCTAAGTTCTCTTTTCTTAAGGAATAATGCAATTACATACCCAAATGCAACTGACAGGAAGAGCAGTAAATAATTCATCAATTAAAAATTAGTATTAGGCGTTCGGAAGTATTTTTGTCAAATTTATTTAAATGATAATCACCAAATGTATGCTTAAGCTCGATAGAAGCTTCTTCAAAATAACTTTGAAAATCTGCTAAAGTCAATGCTCTCACGCGTTCGGTGAAAAAGTAATCCTCACCGTCATCACTGAATCTTATGTTTTTTACGATATATCCATTTTCTAAATATTTTTCAATATAAAAAAGGATATTGCCCATTTTTTTCTTTTCACTGGGAACCAAATTTTTAATTGCCAATTCCACATTCAGAAAATCGATAACCCCACACCCATTGGGCTTTAGTTCAGTTTTTATTGATTTAATGGTGCGCAGGTTATCTTCTTCGTTTTCGAAATACCCAAAACTGGTGAAAAGATTGAAAACCGCATCAAATTGCTTCGGATAGGGCAGGCACATATCGTGGACTTCAAAGTGAAGGCCCGGTTTTTCATATTGCTTTGCGTGCTGAATGCTTTCTTCGGAAAGATCTACACCCGTAACATCAAAACCTTGTTTGTACAGATATTTTGCGTGGCGACCTTTTCCGCAGGCCAAATCCAAAATAGTATCTTTTGGTTTTAAGCTTAAAAATTCGGTAAGCTGGTTCATAAACAGAGCCGCTTCCCTGTGGTTTCGGTCTTTATAAAGTATGTGGTAATAAGGAGTATTGAACCACGAAGCGTACCAATTATCTTTTTCTTTTTGCATACTTATCGTTTCGCCCTGCTAAAATACTGTATTTTTGTGGCGTTATTAAACTCAAGTTTTTTAATTTCATCAAAATATACAATTAATTAAAAAGTTCCCAGTCTTCACAGGGATGACTTATGACAAAGAATTTTAAAATGGTTGCGAAAACCCTATTCGGGATGGAAGAGTTGCTTGCGCAGGAGCTTCGCCAATTGGGTGCTTCGTCTATTGAAATCGGCACCAGAAATGTTTCGTTTGAAGGTGATACAGGGTTTATGTATAAGGCCAACCTGTGCTGCCGTACTGCCATAAAAATACTGAAACCAATTACCGCTTTCAATATTTTCACCGAAGAAGATCTTTACAAAAAGATTTATGAAATGCCTTGGGAAAATTATATGGATATTAAAGGCACCCTGGCCGTCAATGCTACCGTTTTTTCTGATGTTTTTACGCATTCGCAATATATTGCCCTAAAAACGAAGGATGCCATTGTGGACAGATTTCGCGATAGGGAAGGAGAGCGGCCCGATGTAGATCTGGACCACCCCACACTTCGAATAAATATCCATATTGATAGGAATATCTGTACTGTTTCCCTTGATAGCTCGGGAGAATCGCTGCACAAGCGTGGCTATAAGGTTGAAAGTACGTTGGCACCTATAAATGAAGTGCTTGCGGCAGGAATTATAATGCTTTCTGGTTGGCAGGGGCAATGCAACTTTTTAGACCCGATGTGCGGTGGTGGAACTATGCTAACCGAAGCGGCGATGATAGCCTGCAACATTCCGCCAAACTTGAATCGTGAAGAATTCGGTTTTGAAACTTGGCCAGACTTTGATGTAGATCTTTATGAAAAGATTGAAGAGGCAGCCTTAAAAAAAGTTCGTGATTTTCCGCATAAAATCTATGGTTTTGACACTGATCCGGTTGCTATAAAAAAGGCGAAGGAAAATATCAAAAGCGCCAATCTACAGGATTTTATTGAAGTGAAGCAGCAAGATTTCTTTGAAAGTGAAAAGGAAAATGACAAACCCTTATACATCGTCTTCAATCCTCCGTATGACGAGCGGATCTCGGTAAACGATGTGGAAACATTTTACAGTTCCATTGGAAACACATTAAAACGTGGCTATCCCGGAACTCAGGCATGGATGATTACATCAAATATGGAAGCATTGAAATTTGTTGGACTTCGACCTTCAAAAAAGATAAAACTCTTCAACGGAAAGTTGGAGTCTAAACTGGTGCGTTACGAAATGTACGAGGGTAGTAGAAAAGCGAGTAAACAATAATATTTTTTAAATTACTGATTTTTGTCGGCTTTGGGCGCTTCGGTTTTCTTAAAAATTGGTATCAAGTAAGAAATTGAATATCCATAGCCAACGCCAAACTCACTATAATCATAGGTTCTATTGAAACCGGGAATGTAAAGATTTGCAAAGTTTTCGGGTTCGGTTTCAGAGATTTTTCTTTTAAGCTGTACGTTTAATGACAGATAAAGATTATTTGCTATTTCAGTTTTAATTCCTAAAATAAATTCTGCCCAATGCGCGTTCAGGCCACTGTATTCCTGAGGTGCAAATATTGTTTCGGTTGGAAAGGCGGGATTGTCCGTATAAACTCTGTAACTTAGCAATTCTTGTTTAAAGGTTGAAAAACCATAACGTAAGCCCAGCGTGATTGCATTTTCCATACCTAGCCAGTTTTCATAGGCATTGTAATCAAAACCTATTTTTGCATAGCTTCCACTGGTTTTAGAGGAAACGTATGGCTCATTCCAATCTTTTTTTTCATTTCCTAACTCAATAGCGGCATAAAACTTTTTGGTCACCCTAAAATCACCCATTACCTCAAAACCGGAGTAACCGTCTTCAATTAAAGTGCGTAAGGGTTTTGCAAGATCAACACCTACACGAATTCCAAATTTCTCAATTTTTGGAACGGTATCGGTTTTGGTATTTTCTTGCGCCACAAGTTTGTGTGAGCCGCAGAAAAGACTAATGCAGCACAGTAATATGGGCGCTATTTTCATCATTAACAGTATCTCTTATTATGATAATTTCTTGAATCCAATTTTCTGATCCTTCGTTCTCAAGTATTGCGTCTATGTTTACATATTCCACTTTAAAACCACAGGCGCGGTTTACGTAATTTTCCCTTCGTTGGTAGACAAATGATAATTTATCGATATTGTTGATTGTATCTGAGTTTGAAATAAGGCTTCTCTTAAAAAGGTATTTGGTAGTATCAGAAGCCGAATTGAGCGGAATAAGGATTTCAGCTGTGTTTTCAAACGAAATTACTTCAACAGAATCAATGTTATCTGTAATCACACTCAGTACATTTACATTTTTTGTATTTGAAGGATTTGCAATATCATTAAATACAATAACCAAATTTGCGGTAGTTGCTGTATCAGGAGGGCAAATGTCATCTTTTGTACAGCCTTTAAAAGCATAAGTGATGAGGAGTAGAAAAATTATTCTTTTAACCATTGCTTTTTTTATCGTTTTTCCAAAAGTACAACATTTTCTACGTGGTGCGTCTGTGGAAACATATCAACAGGCTGCACTTTTGTCACTTTATATTTTGCATCCAAAAGGGCCAGGTCACGGGCCTGGGTAGCACTGTTGCAACTTACGTACACAATTTTTTGCGCTTCTAAATTTATAAGCTGTGCCACTACATCAGCGTGCATGCCGTCGCGAGGGGGGTCTGTGATGACAACATCAGGTCGGCCATGAGCAGCAATGAATTCTTCATTGAAAACTTTTTTCATATCGCCTACGTAGAACTCAGCATTATCAATTTTGTTTAACTGTGCATTGGCTTTAGCAGCCTCAATCGCATCTGGTACGGCTTCAACGCCAATAACCTTTTTTGCCTTTTTTGCCACAAATTGTGCAATGGTACCCGTTCCGGTATAAAGATCATAAACCAGTTCATTTCCACTTAAACCTGCAAAATCACGGGTTATTTTGTAAAGCTCAAAAGCCTGTTCGCTATTGGTTTGGTAAAAAGACTTCGCGTTTATTTTAAATTGTAACCCTTCCATTTCCTCAAAAATATGGTCCCTTCCGCAGAAAAGTTCTATGGCCTGGTCGTATAAAGTGTCATTTCCTTTGGAATTGATTACATATAAAAGGGAAGTAATCTGTGGAAATTCTTCGGCAACGGCATTTAGCAACAGTTTTCTATTTTCTTCATCTTCGTGAAAAAATTGTAGCAAAACCATTATCTCTCCCGTTGAAGAAGTACGTATCATCAACGTTCGTAAAAACCCTTCCTGATTTCGTGTATTAAAAAATGAAAGGTTCAATTCTTCTGTCTTTGCTTTTACAAAATCGCGGATTGCATTGCTGGGATCGGCTTGTAAATAACAAATGTCCAGGTCTAAAATTTTGTCCCACATTCCTGGAATGTGAAAACCTAAGGCATTACGGTTTTCTATAATTTCGCCACTTTTAATCTGCTCCAGGGTAAGCCATTTATTATCGCTAAAGGAGAACTCCATTTTGTTACGATAAAAATATTGCTTTTCTGAACCTAAGATAGGTTGAAATTCCGGCAATTCCACCTTCCCAATGCGCTGCAGGTTTTGTGCAACCTCCTTTTGTTTGTAATACAGTTGATGCTCGTAGCCAAGATTCTGCCATTTGCACCCACCGCAGACCCCGAAGTGGGGGCACACGGGCTCAACTCTTTTTTCGGAATATTTTGAAATTGAAGTGACGGAAGCTTCATAAAATGCTTTCTTCTTTTTGAAAGTCTGAACGGTTACCACATCGCCGGGTACAGCATTGTTTATAAAAATCACACGACCATCCGGGGCTTTAGCTACAGCTTTACCTTTAGCGCCAGCATCTACCACTTCAACATTTTCAAAAACCACTCTATTATTTTTTCTTGCCATAGGCGCAAAAATAGCATAATTGTTAGGTTTAAATCCTGTTAAGGCTTCAAAAAATGTGGGATATATTTAGTAATTTGCAACCCACGGATGATTTCTCTCCCTAAAGTAGGAATAACAACTTTTTTACTTCAAAATTATTACAACTTTATGTCAGTTTTAGAGCAAACAGCTTCACAAAAAGCTATCGATTTAGAAAACAAGTACGGAGCCCACAACTATCATCCACTTCCTGTGGTTTTAAGCAGGGGAGAAGGCGTGTATGTCTGGGATGTGGAAGGCAAGAAATATTATGATTTTCTCTCAGCCTATTCTGCGGTAAACCAAGGACACTGTCATCCAAAAATAGTGGGCGCAATGACGGAACAAGCCAAAACATTAACGTTGACCTCCCGCGCATTTTATAATGATATGCTGGGGAAATATGAAAAATTTGCTTGTGAGTTTTTCAATTTCGATAAGTTGCTCCCAATGAATACGGGTGCCGAAGCCGTGGAAACAGCTTTAAAAATTTGTAGAAAGTGGGCTTATGAGAAGAAGGGCATCGATGAAAACGAGGCCGAAATCGTAGTTTGCGAAAACAACTTTCACGGAAGGACCACCACGATTATTTCTTTTAGCAACGATCCCGTTGCGCGCAAGCATTTTGGACCTTACACCAAAGGTTTTATAAAGATAGAATACGACAATCTTGAACAACTTGAGGAGCATTTGGAAAGCAATAAAAATATTGCTGGATTCTTGGTTGAACCCATTCAAGGAGAAGCAGGAGTTTATGTGCCGTCGGAGGGATATTTGAGAAAAGCAAAGGCCTTGTGTGAAAAGCACAATGTTCTTTTTATAGCTGATGAAGTGCAAACTGGGATTGCCCGTACCGGAAAGATTCTTGCTGTTGACCATGAAGATGTAAAACCTGATCTTTTGATTTTGGGGAAAGCTTTGAGCGGTGGCGCTTATCCGGTTTCCGCGGTACTTGCCAATGATGATGTGATGAACGTTATAAAACCAGGAAATCACGGTTCCACTTTTGGAGGAAACCCTGTAGCTGCTGCTGTGGCTATCGCAGCGCTTACTGTGGTACGTGATGAAAAGCTTGCCGAGAATGCTGAAAGGCTTGGAGAAATTTTCCGCAGGGAACTTAGCAGTTATATTGAAACAAGTAGTATAGCGAAACTTGTTCGTGGAAAAGGATTGCTGAACGCGGTATTAATCAATGACTCTGAAGATAGCGATACAGCTTGGAATATCTGCCTAAAACTTCGTGACAATGGCCTGTTGGCAAAGCCAACCCACGGAAATATTATTCGTTTTGCACCTCCCTTGGTGATGAATGAAGAACAATTGAGGGATTGTGTTTCCATAATCATAGAAACATTAAAATCGTTTGAGTAATTATTTTGCAGAAACTTTTATATATAAAAAGCGGCCACTAAGGCCGCTTTTTTAATAAGAAATAATGAAGAACTACATACCATATTCCTTCATAAGCTCTTCATTCATATTCATAATGCCTTCCATTCCTATAGTTGAAAAGAGGTAGATTACGTAAATTAAATAAATAGCGCTGAGTATAATGCCTATTATAGAAAGGATCTTTCCCGTTTTAACGTTCTGGTAGCCTGAATAGAGTTCAGGGTTTGCCATATACACCTTAGTGGCTTTGCCCGCCATAACAATAGCGACAATTCCGAATATAAGTCCTAAACCATAGCAACAACAAGTTACTATAGAAATTATTCCGAAGATGAGAATTAAGGTTGCGTTGGGTAGTTTTTGTTGTTCCATAATTTATTTGATTTTTCAGTTGTGCCTTAAATGTACCCAAAAAATTTAAAATTTTAAACAATCTATATTAAATAAAGTGGTTCATCTTAATGAAATAACTCACCACCATTATAATGGCATTCAGCAAGATAAGCCCAATTTTTATTTGATAATCAAACTTGAATTTAATAAAGAAGTTTACTGCAATTACGGCCAATAGGAGGAAAATGGTATAAATAGCAGGATATATTTTAAAAGCAGCTTCAAACTGTCCTGAAAAAAGAAGGGCTGTAGCACGTTGCATGCCACAGCCCAAACATTCTACACCGAAGATTTTCTTGTTTATACAAGGAACCATATAATCTTCGAGGCCCTTTATGAACATAAAGGAAATATTTTATTTATTATGAACTATTGCTTTATAGTCAATGGCAATATCATCTGCGGTCATAAGTTTCACCAAATAAACACCATCACTCAAATTACCGGTATAGAAACTATATTTTGTTTGGTCACCTAAGTTTTTCTCTTGGATTACCAATTTTCCGTTCATATCGTACACTAAGGCAGATTTAATAACATATCCTTCAGGATTGCTAATTTCCAATTGCTGTAGTGGATTGTTTTGGAAAAAAGTAACATTTTCCATTACAATTAGTTTTTCATTAAGTTCCGTTTGGGGAATGTCACGTTTTACATTTGGACTACGGAAAACAACAAAAAATCTGTTATCGTAAGTACCGGGAGGTAGATTTAAGGTTGCGCTCATGCCTCCAGTTATTTGCTGATAGGTATTTTCAACCCTGTCAAAAATATAGGCATTGGTATATGGTTTTTTTACTTCCTCTACTACCTTAATATCCAATTTGGACTGGTTTTGTATTTTAAATGAAACAGGCACCTGCTTGTTTTGGTCAAATTTGATACCGTTAATTACATACGGTTTACGGTTGTTGTCATCGCCAATAGGGAAGTAGGCATCTGTTTTTAAATCTTGGGCACTCAAGCCGTCGAGGCCACGGTCATAGCCATCTGTAGCTTGGTCATAAAATGCAATTACCATATCTCTGGTTACTGCTTCATCAAAAATAGACCATATACGCATGATAGGAGTACGATAATTCTCTCTGGCAGTTTCTGCGGCTGTAGACAAGCCTGTATCATTTGGTAGGTTAATCTGTGAGCCACTATCGCCTTCTGGTCTTTGGAATACAGAACCGGCCGTATCTTCTTTAAAGAATACTCTATACTCGTTTTTAATTGAAACGTTACCGGTTGCATCCCCCACAAACATAATGCCTTGGCCTATTGGGGCGAAACGTTTGTTGTAGTCTATAACTCCACCTCCTGTTCCAGTCCCACCATGTGTGCCTCCTGAATTCCATATGAAAAAGGGCGGGGAAACGTACGTGCCTAAATTATCTCCATCGTATGGATCCCCATCAGTATCTTCAAGGCCTACAGTATAAACTCCATAGCCGAAGGGTTTTTGCGAATAGTAATGGCTTGCCACAGTTCGGTCTTCATCATAGTACCAAAAAGTTCCTAAAGCATCATTTTCAGGAAGATCATAAAAAAGCTCGTTTAAATCCATAGCAGAAGGATAAGGATTTCCAGCAAGGGTCATTAATTGGTCTTCCACTGGAATAGTAAAAGTACCGCTATTTGGCCTTCCTCTAAAATCATAAGTTTGATCGAGTTGTGTTGGTGTTTGAATGGGACCAACACCTTTCATGATAAAGCCATAACCCGCAGGGGCAGCGTTGTTGCCGTTCATACGTTGGTAATTTCCTTCTGCCTCAGTACCGGGAAATCTATGGGTGTATAACCAACGTGTTGAAATGGTCATCTGGGGTATTAAAGTACCATCCCTATCAGTTGTCGTTAGCGCTTGTCGTGCTGCAGTTAAGCTTATTCCTGGTTGTGGTTCATATAAATGCTGTACGCCAAAACTTCGATTGCCGGCTACAGCTGCAGGATGGGTAACGGGCGAGCACCAATAATAGTACGCCCAAGCATTGGTTTCCGGAGTGTTTTGCTGTACGGAAAGTTGTCCGTCTCCACTATTTAATGCTAATGGATTACCTTGAATTAATTGCCCGTCATTGCGCAAGTAAATACTGGCTTCCTGATCGTTTGCAGTGCCATTACGAGTAAGATTTATTTCTTGGGTTACAAAGACAACCTCATCATTAACATATATGTATGAATCGGCACCTCCGGAAGTTGGCTTAACGGTTAGCTGTGCAAAAACACCAGCCGTAGTTAAAAGTAAAGTTGAAAAGAGTAGTAGGTTTTTCATATTTTTACGGTTTTTAAAAGCTTCGTTATTGGGGTTAGCAAAGCTTTTTTCACGGTTTAAATTTAAAAATAATATTTTATATATTACATACAATGCTACAAAATACGTAAAAATTTCGTTTATAGAGGNTGGGGTTAGCAAAGCTTTTTTCACGGTTTAAATTTAAAAATAATATTTTATATATTACATACAATGCTACAAAATACGTAAAAATTTCGTTTATAGAGGGTTAAGTGATAGAAAGTATTAAGTAATGGGTGCAGATTATATTTTAAAATTTTAATATTTCAGAAATGATTATCGGCGATAAAGTTTCAGTCTTGGACGATGCCATTTCAGGCGTGGTTACTGCTATTAGGGGTAATGAGGTGACAATTTTGACTAAAGATGGTTTTGAGTTGGATTTTTCAAAAAACGAATTAATCGTTGTGGATGGTTCCCTTTCAAAAGGAGAATTGGCAAAGATGGATGTCTCTGAAATTATGTCAGAAAAAAACCACAAAAAGCCAGGAAAAAGTAAGCGCATTAAACCCAAAGAGCGAAATTTACCACCCATGGAGGTGGATTTGCACATCAATCAACTAGTGCCAAAGACCCGCGGCCTTAATAATTATGAAATGCTAACCATACAATTGGATACCGCAAAAAGGCAATTGGACTTTGCCATTTCAAAACGCATACAAAAAGTAGTTTTTATTCACGGTGTAGGGGAAGGGGTTTTGAGAACTGAATTGGAATTTCTGTTCAATCGTTATGATAATGTAAAATTTTATGACGCCGATTTTCAAAAATACGGGCGTGGGGCTACCGAGGTATATATTTTTCAGAACACGAAGTAGGGATTCGCGCTTCTACAAATTAAAATTCTGGGGTGGTTTCCTTTTCAATGACCTCAATACTTTCTATGGTTCCCATATTAAGGGACTCTTGGGTTATTTCTTCTTCGCCACTTACCAAAACAAGGTTTTTCAAAACAATTTTTACATTTTTATTGATGGTATATTCATGCAGGCGGTATTCGTTTACCAAATAAGTGTCTGTTACTTCAGGATTTAGGTAATCTGCGCCCACGTTTGGATCTGTCACATCGTTTCGCGGATTTAAATCCATGTTTTTGTCTTCATTTCGGGTCAGCACTCCGTCGCCATCATCATCGTTATCTAAATAATCTGGGACGCCATCACTGTCAGTATCCAGAAAATTTGTAAGTGGATTGTCATCGCCGTCTTCATTTTGAATGTCTAATTCCAGTACTGTCGGAACGTTATCGCCATCGTCATCTTCATCATAAATATCTGGAATCCCATCGCCGTCAGTATCGCCATCAAATTCATCTTCTGCGGGAACACCATCATCATCATCAAATAAAAAAATTGTAGTGAGTTCAGCCGAACCGGATGCCGCCAAATAATCAACGGTCACAATTGGAGCAGTGGGAGGAATACTGCTACAGAAGTAACTAGCACCCAAATCACCATCGTAAGTTCTATAATTCACAAAATTTGTGGTGCCATTCAGGCTATAAGTTTTAGGCCCTGCGTCTTTATAAAGACTATCAGAAACACCTAATTTTAGCGACAAACTTTCCAGGGCCTCGGGATTTATTTTATAAAATACATAATTGCCCTGTTGCCCACAGGCCTTAAGCTCCGCATCGTCAAAGTTGAAAGAGGTAATAATTATATCGCCATCATCACAGCTTTGAAGAAGCAATGAAGCTATAAAAAGGAAAAGAATTTTTTTCATCGGAAATTTTAAAATCATCATCGATTACAAAGTAACGCATTTCTTTTTAACTGAAATGTGGGCAAAACTGTTTTAATATGTATTTTTGCCAACCGAAACAAAATAGGAGCCTGTGCTCAAAATAGAACTCGGTTACTAGCCGATTTTTATTAAAAAACTTACCCAATGAAGAAAGTATATTTTGATAGCGCCGCTACCACGCAGTTGCGCGATGATGTTATAACTTGTATTACTGAAGTTTTAAAAACTGAATACGGAAACCCTTCATCTACACACTCTTACGGAAGATCATCAAAATCTTTACTTGAAAACGCTCGAAAGGAAATAGCAAAACTTTTAAACGTTTCTGCAAGTGAAATTATATTTACCTCCGGAGGTACCGAAGCAGATAATTTAATTCTTTGCAGTGCGGTGCGGGATCTTGGTATAAAACGAATTATATCTAGCCGCATTGAGCATCATGCCGTTTTGCATACCTTGGAGTGGCTTCAAAAAGAATACGACATTCAACTCGATTTTGTAAAAGTTGACGAATGCGGCCAAGTAGATTATGGTCATTTGGAAAATCTTTTGGCAGATACATCACAAAAAACATTAGTGAGCCTGATGCACGTTAATAACGAAATTGGTAGCCTACTTGATTTAAAAAGAGTTGCACTTCTCTGTAAGGAACACAACGCGCTTTTTCATAGCGATACCGTACAGTCTGTGGGCCATTTTGAACTTGATTTTAAGGAAATTCCTATTGATTTTGCAGCTGCTGCTGCCCATAAGTTTCACGGACCAAAAGGGGCGGGGTTTGCTTTTATTAGAAAAAATTCAGGGCTTCGCTCATTAATCCATGGTGGCGAACAGGAACGCGGACTTCGTGCTGGCACGGAAGCGGTTTACGCTATTGCTGGAATGGCAGAAGCGCTAAAACTATCGTATCACAAACTTGAAAAAGAACGAGCCTACATTACCGAGCTGAAGGATTATTTTAAGGAACAACTACTAACTGCCATTCCTGGGGTAAAATTCAACGGTAGCTGTGATGATAATGAGCGAAGCACGTATACTTTATTAAACGTTTGTCTGCCCATTTCTGCCGAAAAAGCAATGTTGCTATTGTTTCAGTTGGATTTGAAGGGAATAGCGTGTTCCAAAGGGAGCGCTTGCCAAAGTGGGAGTGAGGGCGGCTCGCACGTTTTAAATGAGATACTTTCCGAGGAAGACTTAAGTAAGCCTTCCATTCGTTTTTCTTTTTCCAGCTTCAATAAAAAAGAAGAAGTGGATTATGTGGTGGAGGTTTTAAAAGAATTTATTGATAGTAGTATTACCAAATAGCGTTAGATTATCAATTGCCAATTTTGAATTTGTTGTAGGCTAAACAGCGGTGTTTAAAACTTCGCGGTAAGCCTAACGTTAAACACACGAGGCGTCAAATAATTTGGGATTGCATATTGTACCTTGGTGTAAACATCCCTTACAAAAGTGTTTGTAATAGAGTTTTGCACATCAAATATGTTGAAAATTTCAGCGCCGATGGTAAATTCCTTAAAAGGTTTCAACCAGCCACTGTCCCTTAATTTTGTATCGTCCACAATAACGTAACTCATCCCCAGATCTGCTCTTTTATAATCATTTAAACGGGTTTGATATTTATATGGGTCAGCATAACTTGGAGAACCACCGGGTAGTCCCGTGTTATACGTTAAGTTAAGGTACATTTTAAGCGAAGGAATCACTTTTACATAATCCTGGAAAAGCATTCCAAACTTTAAGCGTTGGTCTGTCGGACGGAAAATGTAACCGCGATCGTCAATATTTTCTTCTGTCTTCAAATAACCAAAACTTAACCAGCTCTCCGTACCGGGAACAAACTCACCCGCTAAGCGTAAATCAAGCCCGTAAGCGTATGCAACCGCATTATTGGTTGCACGGTAACGGATGCGTACATTTTCCAAAGTATACGGGTTTACGTCAGTTAAGTGTTTGTAGTAAATTTCAGAATTTAATCGAAACTTGCGGTCCCACATTTTGAAACTATAATCGTTTCCAAATACAATATGGATAGACTTTTGAGCTTTTACACCAGGGCGTACGGTACCCGACGAGTCGCGCAATTCTCTATAAAAAGGAGGCTGGTGGTACACCCCGCCCGAAAGTCGGAAAAGCATATCCATTTCCCAATCGGGCTTTAATGAAACCTGTGCGCGTGGACTGAAAACAGTTTGCGTAGTGCTTGTGATGTTTTTTCCACTCACAGTCCAATTATGGGCACGTACCCCTGCATTCATCCATAGTTCACTGGTTCCAAGTGTTGATTTTCTACTCCATTGTGCATAACCTGAAATTCTATCAATCTGTGTATCGTTTTGAGCACGAACATTAGTATAAGGCACAATAGGAGAAGTATCAGCCTCATAGGGTTGATTGTTTGGAGGGAATATAGGCGGACGGATAGAAAATCCTGCCGAATCAATAATTTCATATTCCTGAACCCGATCGCGAATATCCTCACGTGTATATTTTATGCCGTATTCTATATTATTTTCTTCTAACGCTAGATTTCCCTTGTGCTCTACATTCAGGATTAAAGCGTCCAAATCGTTTCGAGCATGTGTAAGTTGTCCGCCGATGCCACGTGTAAATTCAACCTCGCCCAATTCCTCACTGCCAATTTCAGTATTTACTTCACCTAAACGATATTCGGCAAGTATATCATAATATTCCTGTTCGGTGGTTTGGTAAAGGGAAGCTATAAATTTTGCAGTATAGTTGTCTGAAACAACCCAAGTAGATTTTAATGCGCCAAAATAAGTATTGTAGCGATCCTCTTCACGGCCTTCATAGAAAACGAGTAAAGCGATTGGATCAGTAATAGTCCCAAAATTTGTCTGTCTGGTTAACGGTCTATAATTGTATTCGTTAATGGAAAGATTTCCCAAAAAGCTCAGTTCAAATTTATTGGTGAATTTATAAGTGAGATAGGTTTGCGCATCGGCAAATTTTGGTCTGTAATTGGTTTCGGTTTGCTTTGCTTCAACAAATAGGCTGTTGTCACGATAGCGAATTCCGAATATTCCCGAAAAACGACCGTTTTTTGAAATTCCTTCCACAGAACCGCTTGCGCCCAAAAGGCTAAGGTCTATGGAAGCGCCAAAATCAACGGGACGACGATATGTAATATCCAACACCGAAGAAAGCTTGTCGCCATATTTAGCTTGAAATCCTCCCGCAGAGAAATCAACATTACTGGTAAGGTCGCTGTTTACAAAGCTTAAACCTTCCTGTTGTCCGCTTCTAATTAGGAATGGACGATATACTTCAATTTCGTTTACGTAAACTAGGTTTTCATCATAATTACCACCACGCACAGCATATTGCGTGCTCAATTCGTCATTTCCACTCACTCCGGGAAGGGATTTTAGAAGGTTTTCTACACCAGCATTGGCACCCACCATCTTTCTGATTACCTCAGGTTCTATGTTTACAAGCCCTTCGATACGTCGGTTTTCACGGCCAGAAATCACAACTTCAGGAATTTGTTCCACATCCATCCTTAAAACGGGATTCAATTCATAATCCTCATTCGGACTTAAATTGAAACGAAGCTTGGCATTTTTATGGCCAACGTGGGAAAAGGTAATAATGACTTCTTGATTTGCGGGAATTTCCAGCAAATAAAAACCATTGAGATCTGAAATGGTGCCATTGTCCTCATACGTTACGTTAACTCCAGAAAGTGGATTGTTGGTTTCGTCTAAAATAACTCCTCGTATTGTTGCCTTTTGAGCAAATACAACGGTTGCAAAGAAAAAGAAAAGGAGTGTAAGCGGTAGTTTAATTGTTTTCAAAAGCAAGGGTTAGGGTTGTTTTCTGAAAAATTTTGCTTCAAATGTAGCACTATTTCCCACATTATCTATTACAATAACTTTCAAATTATTCTCTGTTTCCAGATTTACGTTATCATTGAAATTATAAGTTAGAACGTCTTTTTTGTAATCATATTCCATCAAAATGAACTTTTCATTAATAGTGGCACGGTAGGAGCTTATTCCGCTAAGGTCGTCTGTAATTTTCAATTGAAGAAAATTTTGGTTGCTAATCCATTTACCTTCAGAAAAATTGACGGGCTTTATGGTGGGAGGAGTCGTGTCTGAGGCAATAGTGTAACTTCCAAAGGTTCGGGTTTTGGCAGTTAGCTTGTCTCCGTTGCGGGTTGTGGATGTATAATACGGCTGGCCGCGATAGTTCAATCTTCCAATATAGAGTTTATCACGGTCAGCTTCATTGTATGATGAAATATCTGTCGTGATTGAAATATTGCTGTGAATTGGAATTAAATCTTCGTGAAATTCCAGAACATCACCTTTATCTTTAATATTCAAATAGGTGTCTTCATATAAACTATTTGCAGGAATGTAAATGCTCCACTTGCCTTTGGTGATAGACGTGGCGTGGTCTGCATAGATATAATCGTCGGTCTTTTCAATATTTTTTTGATCTAAAATTTCAAGCTTTGCACCCTCAATGGGCACTGAGATATACATACGATTGCCATTAAAATCATTTACTTCAATGGTATAAATAGATTGCAAACTGTCCTGAACTGTTATAAGCCCATTTTCGTCTTCTTCTGTAATTATGCTCAATGGGTTGTTGGTTTCACGGAAGAGCTTTTGAACCATACTTTTGTTGGTTTCATAATAGTTATAATCAGTATATCTATTTAAATACCGCGTTTCTGAAAAAGAAAATTTATCAAAAAGAACCTTGAATTTCTGAGAACCGTTAAAGCGGGTTTCAATACTGTATGCGCCGTTTTTGTTTGAAGCACCGTCCTGTTGATCGTATGTTGTAATTCCAAAGCCAATCTTTCCGAAAGCCTTTATGTCCTCAGTTTTATAATTGCCGTCCTTCTGTTTTATCATCCGCAATTTTGTACGGTTTTGGCTTTGGTTGATGTGCGCATCTTCTCCAACGGGATAAGCAAATATTGCACTCACAATAGGTTTTTTTGAATCTGGAACCTCTATGCCAAAAAGCAATGGGTTCATGGGCCGTTGTGAAGAATCGCGAATTTCAAAGTGAAGATGTGGTCCGCCGCTGCCACCTGTATTTCCGGTATAGGCAATTAAATCTCCTTTTTTTACTGGTAATAGCGTTTTGTCGGGAAAGAGCTCTACTTCAAATGTTTCCTTACTGTATTGTGTGTCTTTTACATACTTTTCAATATCGCCGGCAAAACTTCGCAAATGTCCATAAACAGTTGTGTATCCATTGGGGTGAAGAATATAGAGCGCCTTTCCATAACCGTAATGTTGCACGTTTATTCGGCTCACATAGCCATCCGCTGGGGCATATACCGGCAGCCCTTCGCGTTGTTCAGTTTTAAGATCAAGGCCACTGTGGAAATGGTTGGCACGCATTTCACCAAAATTGCCTGAAAGCACTAAGTTTATATCCAAAGGATTGGAAAAATAATCTGTCGGTATACCGTTCTGTCCGTACGCAAACCCGCTAAAAAGGAGGAGCATTGATAAAATTTTCTTCATAGGGTAAAAATAAGAATACGCTATAATTAAAAGGGGAGAGAATTGGTTTATTGTAACTATTCTTCAATAATACAAAAAATAATGGAAAACTGTTTGCTTATTAACGATGGTATGCTAACTTTGTGAAAGAAGTATTGAACACAGATTTTAATGAGTAATCTTTCTGAAATAGTTGATTCTCTTGAAAATAGAATTGGCAAGCTGCTCAAAAGGCACGAAAAATTAAATAAGTCCAATGCAGCGTTGGAAGAAGAACTCAAAGTTTTACATTCAAAACAGCAACAATTTGAAGAAGAAATTGAGGCTTGGACTGAAAAATGTAACTCATTAAAAATGGCAAATTCAATGCTCGGCAGCGACCAGCATAAACGAGAAACTAAACTCAAGATAAACGCTCTCATTCGGGAAATTGACCATTGCATAAGCCAACTTTCCGAATAAAAATATAACAATGGCCGAACCATTAAAAATAAAACTATCAATTGCAGACAGGGTTTATCCCTTGACCATTAATCCTTCACAGGAAGAGGGATTACGGTTGGCTACAAAAAAGATAGAAGAGATGATTAAGAAGTTCGAGCAGAGTTATGCCGTACGCGACAAACAGGATGTTTTGGCAATGTGTGCCCTCCAGTTTGCAGCACAGGTTGAGCAAAAACAAATTGATAATTCCAGCGATACGCAGGAAACGGAAGCAAGACTAAATGCTTTGGACCGTTTATTGCAAGAGCAGTTATCATAACGTTCTTTTAATTAAATAAGGTTACTGCCTACATTAATACTAATTTTTGGTAAACTCAACAGGAATTCTTTAAAAAGGGTGAGTTGAAGTTGTAAAAGCGAGCCGTCTTTGAGCGGATACTTGACCAGCTTGTTAACCCTAAACTTGTTTTTAAGGAGTTTATTCAAAATAATAATATTGATGTAGGCTTTTTTTATACATATAATTCAACTAAAAATGGACATCATAACTATTGTAATTAGTGCCATAGTTGGTATTGCGATTGGTTTTTTTATTGCAAAAATAATGGAGCGCAATAACGCCTCCCAACTTATAACGAGAGCAAAAAAGAGCGCATCTTCAATACTGAAAGAGGCAAAATCTGAAGCCGAAACCATAAAAAAGGATAAAATTCTTCAGGCTAAAGAGAAGTTTTTGGAACTGAAATCTGAACACGAAAAAGTAATCCTTAACCGTGACAAAAAAATTTCAGAAGCAGAAAAGAGAACACGCGACAAAGAATCTCAAGTTTCCAGTGAACTCGCAAAATCAAAAAAATTAAATGCGGAGCTTGAAGAAAAAAAGACAGATTATGACGAGAGAATTTCCATACTCGACAAAAAACAAAGCGAGGTAGAAAAGCTTCACCGTAGTCAAGTTGAGCAGTTGGAAGTAATCAGCAGTCTTTCTGCCGAGGATGCAAAGGCTCAGTTAATGGAAAGTTTGAAAGATGAAGCCAAAACCCAAGCAATGGCTTATGTTCAATCCTCTATGGAAGAAGCAAAAATGACAGCCCAGCAAGAAGCCAAAAAAATCATAATCAATACCATTCAACGCATAGGAACGGAAGAAGCAGTGGAAAACTGTGTATCTGTGTTCAATCTTGAAAGCGACGATGTAAAGGGTAGAATCATTGGCCGCGAGGGTAGAAACATTCGCGCCATTGAAGCTGCTACAGGTGTGGAAATTATAGTTGACGATACTCCAGAAGCTATTATCCTGTCGTGTTTTGATTCCGTACGACGGGAAATTGCACGGCTGTCACTTCACAAATTGGTTACCGATGGACGTATTCACCCAGCACGTATTGAAGAGGTTGTTCAAAAAACTACCAAACAAATTGAAGAGGAGATTATTGAAGTGGGAAAAAGAACCGTTATCGATCTGGGAATACACGGTCTGCACCCCGAACTTATAAAGGCCGTGGGGCGTATGAAATATCGTTCTTCATACGGCCAAAACCTATTGCATCACTCCCGCGAAGTGGCAAGGCTTTGTGGCGTAATGGCTGCGGAACTTGGACTGAACGCTAAATTGGCTAAACGGGCCGGATTGCTTCACGATATCGGAAAGGTTCCCGAAACCGAAACCGAAATGCCACACGCACTTTTAGGAATGCAATGGGCAGAGAAATATGGTGAGAAACCAGAAGTTTGTAATGCTATTGGAGCTCACCACGATGAAATTGAGATGACTGGATTGCTTTCTCCAATTGTACAGGTTTGCGATGCTATTAGTGGCGCAAGACCTGGCGCAAGACGCCAAGTGCTGGATTCTTACATTCAACGTTTGAAGGACTTGGAAGATATTGCATTCGGATTCGGCGGTGTAAATAAAGCATATGCAATCCAAGCGGGCCGTGAGCTTCGTGTAATGGTTGAAAGCGAAAAAGTGAGTGATGAAAAAGCCGCGCAGCTTTCTTTTGAAATTTCACAAAAGATACAAACGGATATGACTTATCCAGGACAAGTAAAAGTTACCGTTATTCGTGAAACACGAGCAGTGAACATTGCAAAGTAAGACCTGTTATAACATCAAAAAAAAAGCTCCTTTTGGAGCTTTTTTTATTTATATAATTCAGGAGATTATTTAAAAACATTCTTTACGGTGTCAATTCCTTTTTTGATACCCTCTACTATGGGTGAATTTTCATCATAAATATCTTCATAACCTTTGCTCGGTTCCTCAAAAAACTTACCGGTTATAAATCGATAATGTTCATCCAGTCTGGCAATTGCTTTCATATCTGCATCATCCAGTTCTATAGAAGCCGCTTTAAAGTTTTCTTCTATATGTTCTTTGCTTGTAGATTTTGGGATAGCAGCAGTACCGCGGTGCGCGTGCCAACTTATCAAAATTTGCCCTTCCGAAGCATTGTGTTTTCTTGCAATTTCTTTAATCGTTTTAATTTCCAAAATATTGGGTTCATCTTTTCCCTTCATAGAATCAGATCTATCTCCCGAACCCAAGGGGGAATAGGCGGTAAGGTGTATGTTTTCTGATTTGCAATATTTTAAAAGATCATCCTGCTGCAGGAGGGGGTGAAGTTCCACTTGGTTCATTTCAGGTTTAGTGGCAGCTTTGGCGATAAGTTCCTTTAATTTTATATCACTAAAATTGGAAACGCCAATGTGACGTGCAAGCCCGTCTTTTTTGGCCTTTTCCATTTGTTTCCAAGTTTCAATTATAGGGGCTTCCTCGGGCGTTAAGTAATCATTAGGTTTTTTTGGGAAGTCTACACCATGCTTGAAAGCCACTGGCCAATGGATTAAATATAAATCTAAATAGTCTAGTTTTAGTTTTTTAAGTGATTCTTCCAAGGCGGGTCTTACCTGTCCTTCGGCATGCGAATCGTTCCAAAGTTTAGAGGTAATGAAGACATCTTCCCGAAAAATATCACCTTCGGCAAAAACCTCGGCTAATGCTTCGCCAATTGCTTCCTCGTTTCCATAAGCAGCCGCAGTATCTATATGGCGGTACCCAGCGTAAATGGCATCTTTTACTGCCTTTTTAACATCGTTGCCGGTGGATTTCCAAGTACCTAGACCTATTGCATGCATTGCATCTCCATTACTAAATTTTAATATTTTCATTTCTCTTTTTGTTTGGTTTAATTTTTTCTTTTCAAAATACAAAAGGTTGCTTTCAGAATAAAGAAATTGGGAGGGTTTAGCTTTTTTTTAACCTGTAGGATCAAGTCGATGAGTCGATAGGATTATAAGTTTAGATTTTAATTTTACAAGCTGATCGACTCTCAACTTCTCGATTTTTAAACTTTTCAATTATCTTCTCGGGTGGAAGCGGTTTATTACTTCGGTTAAGTGTTTGCGGTCTATGTGCGTGTAAATTTCTGTTGTGGTAATGCTCTCGTGTCCTAACATTTGTTGAATGGCGCGAAGGTCTGCACCATTCTCCAACAGGTGTGTGGCGAAGGAGTGGCGAAATGTGTGAGGGCTTATGGTTTTTGGGATACCAGCTTTTTCTGCGAGGCGCTTCACGATGGTAAAAATCATCGCGCGGGTTAGAGACTTGCCGTGTTGGTTGAGAAAGAGAGTATCTTTGGCCTGTGGTTGAATCTTTTGATGTCCGCGGATTTCTTTTCTATAAACTTCAATATATTTTTGGGTGGTTGGCCCTATAGGCACGAGGCGCTGTTTATCGCCTTTTCCCGTTATTTTAATAAAACCTTCTTCAAAATATAAGTCCGAGATTTTTAGGTTTGTAAGTTCTGAAACGCGGAGACCGCAACCATACAGCGTTTCTATGATGGCACGGTTACGTTCACCTTGCTTTGAGCTTAGGTCTATTGTTTTTATGAGAGTATCTATTTCTTCAATGGCTAGAGTGTCTGGTAGTTTTCTTCCTAATTTTGGAGCTTCAATCAGTTCCAAGGGATTGGTTTTTCTGTAATCTTCAAAAATTAAGTAGTTGAAAAATCCTTTGAGGCCCGAAATGAGACGGCTTTGGGAACGTGGATTTACTTTTTTTGCGATCTCATAAATGAATTGTTGAAGAGTTTCTTCAGAAATAGTGATGGGAGATACTTCTATTTCATTGGTTTCCAGCCACTGCATAAGCTTTTTGATGTCCAGGGAATAATTGATGATAGAATTTTCGGAAAGACCGCGTTCCAATCTGAGATAATTTTGATAATCCTTTAAAATGTTCACCCACTTCATACCGCTATATTACTACTAAAAACAATAGTTAACAAAAAACTAAATATATTTTAAGCCATAACATTAAAGGTATCTTTGCGTTTTAATTGAAACCTAAAAATAGTATTATGAAAAAATTGATTGTAGCAGTTATTACATTATTTATTGGAACCTCCGCATTTTCGCAAGAAATCGATCTAGGGGTTAAAGCAGGTGCTAACTTTGCAAATATTTCTGATGTGGAAGATCTTTCTAGCAAGACTGGATTTCAGGCCGGGATTTTTGCTGGGGTAAAATTTACAGATAAAGTGGGTATTCAGGCAGATTTACTTTACTCACAGCAAGGAGCGGAGTTTGATGCTGGAGAATTTGACTTAAGTTATGTGAATGTCCCTGTAGTATTAAAATATTATTTGGTTCAAGGGTTAAATGTTCAAGCAGGACCACAGTTTGGTTTTATTGTAGATGATAAAATTTCTGTCAATGTTTTGGGTGACATAACCAGAAAAGCAAAGGCTGAAGATTTTGATGTTTCAGGAATTGTGGGAGCGGGTTATGATTTTCCATTTGGAGTGCGTTTGGATGCTCGTTATAATTTTGGACTTACTGATGTGTCAAAGGAAAATGGGTTTGAAGGAAAAAACCAAGTATTTTCTGTTGCATTGGGTTATTCCTTCCTTTAACAATATCAAATATTGATTATAAAACCGTCCAATTTGGGCGGTTTTTTTTTACTTTTTTTAACAATAACGTTAATTATTAAGGCGATAAATATGCTTTTCTAGTTACAGGGTATTTCTCCAAAAAACACCTTGAGCGCTGATAATTAAATGATTATGTTTTTGAACGTTCTTTTTTTGATACATATATTTCATAGAATGTTACATAATTCATATAACTATATAGAAATCTTTTAGTATTTTTAATGAGACAATATTGTCGTTTTAACTAATTCAAAACTTTATTCGTTATGAAAAAACTTTTACTTTTTACTGCAGTAGCATTATTTGCATTAACTTCTGTACAATCACAAGAATTTCGCTTAGGTGCGAAAGCTGGTTTAAATGTTGCCTCATTAGGTGGTGATAGTTATTACGGTGGTTTAGGTAGCCTTGGCTCAAGAACAAGTTTTCACATTGGGGGTATAGTTGAAATTCCTTTAATGGGGAAATTTTCCTTGCAGCCTGAATTAATGTACTCTTCAGAGGGCTCAGACTGGAGTATTGGAACCGGAGGAGATAACACAAAATTGGATTACATACGTGTACCTGTTTTGGTAAAATTTTACGTAATTGAAGGGTTAAGTGCCGAGGCTGGACCTGTATTTGGTGTCTTGGTAAATGCTGAAAGTAATTATTACAATGAAAATGGTTTTATTGCAAGTGGTGATGCTAAAGATTATTATAGAAGTTTTGATGCTCAATTTGGCATTGGCGCTTCATATCGATTGAACATGGGAGTTTTCTTCAGCCTACGTTATAACAAAGGATTGTTAAATGTAAATGAAGAATATAGAGTTTTGGGCACCACCTACAATACCGGTAAAAACCAAAGTAATGTTTTCCAAGTTTCTGCGGGATATTCATTCTAAATTTCAAATTTTCATATTTCAAAAAAGCAGGGCAAGGTTCCTGCTTTTTTTATTTATGTTCAGTTTTGTTTGTTTTTTTTAAGTTTTAGTTATCTTTAATGAGATAATCTTTAAAATCTTTAATTATGAAAAAACTCTTACTTTTTGTGGCAATTGCCGTAATGACTATTAGCAATGCCCAATCCCAGGAATTGCGGATAGGTGCAAAAGCTGGTGTGAATTTCGCCTCGGTAGGCGGGGACTTTACAGATAATTATGATGGGCGTACAAGCTTCCACATAGGTGGTTTGGTTGAAATTCCCATCTCCGAAAAATTTTCCATTCAACCTGAACTTTTATATTCCGGACAAGGTGCAAAATCTGAATATGATAACAGTTTTGGAGATAGTTTGGTGATCGGGAAGGAAAAATTAAAATTGGATTATATAAATATTCCCATTATGGCGAAATATTATATTATTGAAGGTTTGAGTGTGGAGGCAGGCCCACAATTTGGAATTTTAGTTTCTGCTAAAAATGAATACGAGGAGTCCGGCTTTAGAGGAGATATATCTGGTGAGGAAAATGTAAAGGAATTTTATAATACGTTAGATATTGGCTTTGGATTGGGTACATCTTATCGATTGAACAACGGGGTATTTTTCAGTGGACGTTATGTGATTGGTCTTACAGATATTACTGATGACGACGACGTTGATTTTGGCCCTTTGGATATTGATGGATATAAACAACGAAATGGGGTATTACAGTTTTCTGTGGGATTCTCTTTTTAGATTGTAATTATATATTCATAAAATGGTTGGGACTAGGTTCCTGCTTTTTATTTACAGAATGCCGTTTAAAACAAATGGGAATTAGTATTATATTTAATACTGATTGAAAATCCTGTTTACTATGATAAAAAATATTCTTTTTATACTTGCTATTGTCTTTTTTGCGCAAAGTAACGCACAAAGCCTCAATTTAGGCGGAAAGCTATGTAAATATTTTCAATTACCATATTGGTGCGGTCGGCCGGGTTGGGATTACTGAAAAGTTTTCCGTACAGCCCGAGCTTTTGTATTCCACCCAGCGTTATTCCTATGAAACCCTTAGATATTATATGGATTATATAAACCTTCCGATACTGGCAGATTACAAAGTTGTCCGAGGATTAAGTTTACAGGGGGGACCACAATTTGGTTTTAATGTGAAGAAACGTGTAAATATGAAAGCTGGGGATGATACTGCTGGGATGGACAGAAATTTGGAAAACGTTGAAGCGCTAAATATCGGCCTAGGCTTTGGAGCGCAATATAAGCTGCCCATAAATCTCTTCTTTCAAGCTCGATATACTTTCGGTCTGACACGTATATATGATGATTCCAATTTGAAAAATGGAGTTTTTAGCCTCTCTGTAGGTTATTTTGTTTTTTAGTAAATTTTGACCGCCTCCTTTTGCTGCAATTTATATTTTCTATATTTATAAAATGAAAATCATCATAATAAACGGCCCAAACCTGAACCTACTCGGTAAGCGCGAGAACGATATTTACGGCAACGAGACCTTCAATGATTTTTTTGAAAAATTAAAAAGTAAATACGCAAACCTGGAACTTTCCTATTTCCAATCAAATATTGAAGGGGAATTGATTGATAAAATTCAAGAAGTTGGATACAATTATGATGGAATCATTTTAAATGCTGCGGCATACACTCACACTTCCGTAGGCATTGCAGATGCGGTGAAGGCAATAACAACTCCAGTAGTGGAAGTACATATTTCAAACACTTTTTCAAGAGAGGATTTTAGACACAAAAGCTACATTTCGCCAAATGCGAAAGGGGTAATTGTTGGCTTTGGTCTGCAGAGTTATGAATTGGCTTTGCAAAGTTTTTTAAAATAAAGCGAAGAGGAATTAGCGATGAGCGAAAAATTCCCCTAAAATATGGCAAATAAAAAAACCGCAACATTGCGGTTTTTTTATTTTTCTAACGTCTAACGTCTAACGTCTAACGTCTAACGTCTAACGTCTAACATCTATAAATGAATCACTTCCCCATAAGCATCCGCAACAGCCTCCATAACCGCTTCGCTCATCGTTGGGTGTGGGTGGATAGCTTTTAATACTTCGTGGCCAGTGGTTTCAAGTTTTCTTCCCAACACGGCTTCCGCAATCATATCGGTAACGCCGGCACCAATCATGTGGCAGCCCAACCATTCGCCATATTTAGCATCAAAAATAACTTTTACAAAGCCATCCTTTTCACCGGAAGCACTTGCTTTTCCACTTGCAGAGAAAGGGAATTTCCCAACTTTCAATTCATAACCAGCTTCTTTAGCTTGTTTTTCGGTCATACCAACACTTGCAATTTCGGGAGAAGCGTAAGTACAGCCTGGGATGTTTCCGTAATCTATAGGTTCTACGTGAAGGCCAGCAATTTTTTCAACACAGGTTATTCCTTCTGCGGAAGCAACGTGGGCTAGGGCAGGTCCGGGCACCACATCGCCAATGGCATAATAGCCTGGAATATTGGTTTGGTACCAATCATTCACCATAATTTTTCCTTTGTCAGTAACGATGCCAACGTCCTCAAGACCTATATTTTCAAGGTTTGAAGCAATTCCAACTGCAGAAAGAACAATTTCCGCCTCTAACGTTTCCTCGCCTTTTGAAGTCTTTACAGTAGCTTTTACCATTTTTCCAGAGGTATCCAATTTTTCTACGGAAGAATTGGTCATCACTTTAATTCCGGCTTTTTTGAAGGAGCGCTCAAATTGTTTTGAAACGTCTTCATCTTCCAAAGGAACTAGATTTGGCAAAAACTCAACAATTGTTACTTCGGTCCCCATGGAATTGTAAAAATGTGCGAACTCAACGCCAATGGCACCACTGCCGACAACAATCATACTTTTGGGTTGCTTTTTCAGTGTCATAGCTTCACGATAGCCAATTACTTTTTTACCGTCCTGCTTTAGGTTTGGCAATTCACGGGAACGCGCGCCAGTTGCAATGATTATATGGTCTGCGGAATATTCCTTTCCGTCAACATCTACCTTTTTTCCAGGTTTTAATTTTCCAAAACCATTAATGACTTCAATTTTGTTCTTCTTCATCAAAAACTGAACGCCCTTGCTCATACCTTCGGCAACACCACGACTTCTTTCAATTACTTTACTGAAATCTTTATCAAACTCCTTTACGGTAAGTCCGTAACTGTCTGCGTGTTTTAGATAATCAAAAACTTGGGCACTTTTTAAAAGTGCTTTGGTGGGAATACACCCCCAATTTAAACAAACGCCTCCAAGGCTTTCTTTTTCAACAATTGCGGTCTTTAAACCTAATTGCGAAGCCCTTATGGCGGTAACATATCCACCGGGACCGCTTCCTAAAACTATTACGTCGTATTTACTCATTATATATGTTTAAGTCTGAATTTTTGGAGGTACGAAATTACGAAATTCAAAAGGAAAAAACCCAAAAGCGAAAAGTCAAATTCCAAATAATAAAAAAAGCACCAAATTCCAGGGTTTTCAATTTTGGAATTTGGTACTTTAAATCTGTTATTTATAATGCTATTTCTTCTTAAAATCCAGCGAAAGTGAATTCACACAATAGCGTTGTCCCGTTTCGGTGGGACCATCATTAAATATATGCCCTAAATGGCTGCCGCAGTTGGAACAGAGTATTTCTGTACGGATCATGCCGTGCGATGTATCGTTCACATATTCTACAGCACCTTCTATTGAATCATCAAAAGAGGGCCACCCGCAACTACTTTCAAACTTTTGGTCACTTTCAAAAAGTGGAGTTTGGCATGCGCCACAAACGTAGGTGCCATTTTCAAAATGCAGGTTATACTCCCCCGTGCGGGGGAACTCGGTGCCCTTCTCACGAAGAATGTGGTAGCGTTTTTCGCCCAGTTCCTCACGCCATTCGGCTTCAGATTTATTGATGGGATATTTATTTGGATTCTCCATTTTCGGGTATGAATTTTAAAGCGACCCCATTAATACAGTGTCTTTTACCAGTAGTTTCATCAGGTCCGTCATTAAAGACATGTCCTAAATGGCCCCCGCAGGTTGCACAATGCTCTTCTGTTCGGGTATATCCAAGCTTATTGTCTGTTGAGTACGCAACATTTCCTTCAATGGCACGGTCAAAACTTGGCCAACCTGTGCCGCTGTCAAATTTGTGTTTACTTTTAAAAACGGGCGTTCCGCAGCCAGCACAAACGTATGTACCCTTTTTATGATTATCGTTTAAGTCACTTGAAAATGCACGTTCGGTACCTTCGTGGCGTAACACCTGATATGCTTCAGGTGATAGCTGGTCTTTCCATTCGGCATCCGTTTTCGTAATTTCAAAAGTCTCTTTCTTGGATTCCTTACTTTTCTGTGCTGGTGAATTACAGCTGAAAAGCATCATGCTTAATACAAGGAATGTGCTTAATATTTTCATATTAAAGTTCTATTTTTTCAATTTGTGAACCATCGGCTTGCATCACTTCCAGAATATCTCTCATAGAAGGATTTGTTTTTGCAAATTCGGCAGGGACTACAGCTACACGGAATGTTTGACCATTCACATCATTGGGATCAATATTTGTCAAGTCGAAATTTCCTTCAATCGTGAATTGAACACTAATAAAGGTGCTATTGTAATTATATTGAAAAATATCTCCAGTACCATCCTGATAATAGATGCTTTGTGGAAGTTGTGTCCAAATATCGGCTGGAGGTGATACGGTATTGTCTTGACCTGATAAACGATAAACCAAAACTACGTCGCTCTCATACACCTCAAAAGGATAATTATAAACCGAAGTAAAATATATATTATCTGGATAGTCACTATAACTGAAAGCGGGACTTACCTCAAAAACATTGGCATACACTAAACCTCCATCTTGTCCCGGAGGTCCTGGGTCACCTTCGCAGGAAGAAAATAAAACTGTTGATGAAAGGGCTAAAAAAAGAAGTATGTTTTTCATATTGAGTAAATTTTAAATTACGGCTTTATTTATTCAAAAGTCGTTCCAAGTTTTTAAAGTCTATAAATTTAAAGGCTTACGGAACACTTCACTATTAAAAAAACATTAAAGTTTAAAAATTGTGGAACAATTATTGGAAAATTAATTTTACAATAATTTTAGGAGTGTAATATAATTTATATATCTATTTTTAATATTTAAACAAAACCATCATTTATGAAATTTTCAAAATCACTTTCCATTTTATTTATAGGTGCACTGGTCGTTGCGTGTAGTACCAACCCTTTTACGGGAAAACAAACTTTGGCATTGGTTCCAAATTCGCAGATATTGCCAATGGCATTTCAGCAATATCAAGAATTCTTATCTGAGAATAAAGTTGTTAATAATACTGCGGACTCACGAATGGTAAAAAGTGTAGGACAAAAAATTGCAGCTGCTGCAGAAAGATATTTGACCGCAAATGGTTATGCTGGATATTTGGCAGATTATAGATGGGAATATAATCTTGTGGATAGCAAAGACGTAAATGCTTGGTGTATGCCTGGCGGTAAAATAGTAGTGTATACAGGCATTTTGCCAATCACAAAAAATGAAGCAGGCTTAGCTGCAGTGATGGGGCACGAAGTAGCACATGCGCTAGCCAATCACGGACAGCAGCGTATGAGTGCGGGTCAATTGCAGCAATTAGGGGCTGTAGCAGGAAATATTGCTTTGGCTAATAACCCAGAAAATGCGCAAATTTTCAACACAGCTTACGGACTGGGCACAAGTGTGGGCGTAATGCTTCCTTTTAGTAGAAGTCACGAAACTGAAGCAGATCATATAGGTTTAATTTTGATGGCCATAGCGGGTTACGAACCGAGTGTTGCCGCAGAATTATGGCAGCGTATGCAAGCCCAGGAACAAGGTGCGCCACCAGAATTTTTGAGCACACACCCCTCAAGTAGTACAAGAATTCAAAACATACAGGCTTGGGTGCCCGAAGCAAAAGCTGAAGCTAGAAAATTTGGTGTTACAACTTTTAAAAGATAAACAGAATTACATAAATTTTTAAAATCCCGCATCAAGCGGGATTTTTTATTAGATTAGTGCCGTCAAAAATTTAAAAGAATATGCCCAATTTAGCCAAAGGAAGTAAGAAGCTACTAAATGCGTGGGCTTTTTATGATTGGGCAAATTCAGTCTATAGCCTTGTGATTGCATCGGCTATATTTCCTATTTTTTATCAGGCATTATTTAAGACCGCGGGGGTAACGTCAGTTTCTATTTTTGGTGGTACAATTAGAAGTACTCCATTAATTAGCTATACTACAGCAGCAGCTTTTTTATTGGTTGCTATTATTTCCCCCTTACTATCGGGTATTGCAGATTATGTGGGAAACAAGAAAAACTTCATGAAATTTTTCTGCTATCTGGGCGCACTTTCGTGTATGGGGCTTTATTTTTTCAGTATTGAAACTATTCATATTAGTCTGCTATTTTATTTTGGTGGGCTCATAGGTTTTTGGGGAAGCCTCGTTTTTTACAATTCCTATCTGCCGGATGTTGCTTTTAATGAACAGCAAGACAGGGTGAGTGCCCGGGGATATTCCCTTGGGTATATAGGAAGTGTTGTATTATTGCTGTTTAACTTAGCCATGGTAATGAAACCTGAACTTTTCGGATTTGGAGAAGAGGGAGAAGCAAGTATAAAAGCAATGCGGTGGTCGTTCGTTACCGTAGGAATTTGGTGGATACTTTTTAGCCAGTACTCTTTTTATTTTCTTCCGAAGGGAAACAAAAGTGGAAAAAAAGTGAGTACAAAAATACTTTTGAATGGTTTTAGGGAACTGAAAAGCGTTTATAATTCATTATCGGAAAACATTCAATTAAAGAGGTATTTGGCGGCGTTCTTCGTATACAGCATGGCTGTACAGACCGTGATGCTTGTGGCTACCTATTTTGGTGAACAGGAAATTGCTTGGGGTGGTGACAACGCAAAGACCATGGGCTTAATAGTGAGTATTCTTATTATTCAATTGGTGGCCGTGGGGGGCGCAATTATAACTTCCCGAGCATCAGAGAAATTTGGCAATATTCCCGTGCTTGTTGTAATCAATATTATTTGGGTGGGCATTTGCGTGGTTGCATTTTTTATTATAGATCCTATTCAGTTTTATATTACTGCAGGAGTGGTAGGCTTGGTTATGGGTGGGATACAATCACTTTCACGCTCTACATATTCAAAATTTTTACCAGAGACAAAGGACACCACTTCCTATTTCAGTTTTTATGATGTTGCCGAGAAAATAGGGATTGTTATAGGAATGCTTATTTATGGATTTATAGATCAAATAACAGGAAGTATGCGTAACTCAATATTATTTCTAGTCATATTTTTTATGACCGGGGTATTTTTATTGGCAAGAGTGCCACGAAATAAAAACCGTTAAACAATTTTTGTTTAAGTTTGCGTTTATTACCTACAAACTACTTATTTATGAAGAAAATGTATTTTTTAAAAGGAATGCTTTTAGTATTTCTTGCATTTCAATTCTTTTCCTGTGAAAACGAGCCCCTTACAGGTGAATTTGTCCAAGAACAACAGAACGATGCAGATGAGGGACAGTTTAAAGCACAAATAGAAGGCCAAGAGTTTATTGCAAATTCTGTTTCTGCTACACTTACTACCGATAACCAATTGGTGATTACAGGTTCAAAACCAGGTGGCGAAAATATAACTCTTGCAATTGTGGATGCTGCGGTAGGTTCTTTCAACCTATCTCTTGGTGGGGCCATTCAAAATTCTGGCTCATATTTTGACGGTTCAAATAATCCACTTCCTTATATCTCGGCAGATGCTTTGGGAGGATATGGGTTAATGAACATTACCGCTCTGGATGCTAGCGCTGAAACCGTTACAGGAACATTTAGTTTTGTAGGAGTACGAATTAAAGTTGATGGTGACGGCAATCCGATCCTTGATGGCAATGGAGATCCCGTGTTAGAGGAAATTGCAATAACAAATGGAGCTTTTAATGCCATTCCTTACATTATCGATGATACCGGAGGTGGTGGAGGAACTGGTGGAAATCCTGAAAATGAATTTTTCGCTAAAACAAATGGAGTTGATTTTGTAGCTGATACTATTTCGGTTACGGAACCAATGGTTGGCGATGTACACATGATAAAGATTGAAGCTAAGTCCAATACCGGAGAGCAAATACGAATTGACGTTCCCCGTTCCTTAGGCGTGGGTACATTTGAGATGGTACAAATTTCTGACGGAACAAAATTAATCGGAGTTTACAACGCAGGCAATGGCGCCGAAAACCTGACATCAAATCCAGGGACAATTACAATTTCTGAATTTGATTTAGAGTTAGGGATATTAAAAGCAACCTTTGCCTTTACGGCAACCGATCCATTAAACCAACTTCCAGATGTTGTTGAGGTTACCGAAGGTAGTTTTACAGCTTACTTTGAAGGGGTGCCCGGAGCCAATAATGTGTTTAGAGCCAATGTGGATGGTGCAGCTTACAATTCTGAAGATATTACAATAACTACCGATGTTTTCAATCAATACCCTACTATAACCATTACTACCCTGGTAGGTGACCAAAGAATGAAACTTACTTTTCCTGCAACCATTACTGAAGGTTCATTTGAAATGAGCACTGAAGTAATAGATGGAGATGAAATTGTAGCAACTTATACCCCAGTTGTGGGAACCTCGATAACGTATGTTTCAAACCCAGGAACTATTGTAATTACAAATTACGATATTCCAAATGGTATCATTGAAGGAATTTTCAACTTTACTGCTGTAGATGCCACCGGGCAAGACCCAACGGTATATCAAATAACTGCAGGAGAATTCTTGGCAGTGCTTCCGTAAATAAAAAATAAACAAATTTTGAAAAACCGTTTCTGGAATTTCCAGAGACGGTTTTTTCTTTTTAAAAAAGGAAGAACAGATAATATCCAGTACCAAAATGTTTCACTATAACAGTAAGGCGCGAATAAAATATAACTGGCACAACTCTTGACTTATAAAGGGTAAGAACACATAAAGCTATTGAGAATCAATACTTTTTTATTAAGAAAAACATAAATTATAAATTTTACACATTGTGCTTACTACATTTGTGACACAATGTCTTAAAAACATATATGGCGAATTCAAAACTTACATCGTTAGACAAGTTGTCATTTCAAGATTTAAAGGAAGATGCAGAGTTCATCCCACTTATGTCCGCTGAGGATGAAGATGCTATGCATAAAGAAGAACTCCCTGAAATACTACCTATCCTACCTTTAAGAAATACAGTACTTTTCCCTGGGGTTGTTATTCCAATTACTGCAGGACGGGACAAGTCTATTAAGCTTATTAATGAAACCAATAAAGGCAACAAGGTAATTGGTGTTGTTTCCCAAATAGATGAAAACGAGGAAGAGCCCGGTATTGGTGATATAAATACAATTGGTACCGTAGCCCAAATACTTCGTGTTCTCAAAATGCCCGATGGCAATACCACAGTAATTATTCAAGGAAAAAAACGCTTTGAGGTGGCAGAGGTAATTACTACCAACCCCTATATGACAGCGACCATTAGAGAAGTTGCTGAAGCACGCCCAGAAAAGGAAAGTGAAGAGTTTAGAGCCATAATAGATTCTATAAAGGAAATGGCACTGAAGATTATTAAAGAAAGTCCGAATATTCCTTCTGAGGCTGCCTTTGCTATTAAAAATATTGAAAGCTCTAGCTTTTTGATAAATTTTGTTTCTTCAAATTTAAATATTGAAGTAGAGGAGAAGCAGGCACTTTTGGAGATTAACAACCTTAAGGATCGTGCACTGGAAACGCTCCGCTATATGAATATGGAAATTCAGAAGCTCTCACTTCGTAATGATATCCAGTCGAAGGTTCAGAGTGACATAAACCAGCAGCAGCGTGAGTATTTTCTTCAACAGCAAATGAAGACCATTCAGGAAGAATTGGGTGGATCATCAATGGAAGAAGAAATAGAAGAAATGCGTGAACGTGCCACAAAAAAGAAGTGGAACAAAGACGTTGAAAAGCATTTTAATAAAGAACTCTCAAAAATGCAGCGCATGAATCCACAGGTTGCTGAATTCAGTATCCAGCGAAATTATTTGGACCTGCTTTTAGACCTTCCTTGGAATAAATACAGCAAAGATAAATTCGACTTAAAGCGCGCCCGAAAAATTTTGGATCGTGACCATTATGGCCTTGATGATGTTAAAAAGCGCATCATAGAATATTTGGCCGTTTTGAAACTAAGAAACGATATGAAATCACCCATTCTTTGTCTCTACGGACCTCCCGGTGTGGGTAAAACTTCTTTGGGAAAATCTATTGCGGAAGCATTAGGCAGAAAATATGTGAGGATGAGCTTGGGCGGACTTCGCGATGAAGCTGAAATAAGGGGCCATCGTAAAACCTACATTGGGGCCATGCCGGGGCGTATAGTGCAAAGTATTAAAAAGGCTGGTACAAGCAATCCTGTTTTCGTTTTGGATGAAATTGATAAAATTTCCGCAAGCAATCAGGGCGACCCTTCTTCAGCAATGCTCGAAGTTTTGGACCCAGAGCAGAATAATGCCTTTTACGATAACTTTTTAGAATTGGGCTACGACCTTTCAAAGGTTATGTTCATAGCTACTTCAAACAGTTTGAGTACCATTCAACCTGCTTTGCGGGATAGAATGGAAATAATAAACGTAACAGGATATACCGTAGAGGAAAAGGTTGAAATAGCAAAGCGCCATTTGCTTCCCAAACAATTAAAAGAGCACGGAATGGAAAGTGAGGCTTTGAAAATAGCCAAGCCCCAACTTGAAAAAATTGTGGAAGGTTACACACGTGAAAGTGGTGTACGTGGATTGGAGAAGCAAATTGCCAAAATGGTTCGCTATGCAGCAATGAAAATTGCAATGGAAGAGGAGTATGAAATAAAAGTGACCAATGATATTATTATTGAAGTCCTGGGCGCTCCCAAACTGGAACGCGACAAATATGAAAATAATGATGTAGCAGGCGTGGTTACTGGTCTAGCTTGGACTAAAGTGGGCGGAGATATATTGTTTATTGAATCTACCCTTTCCAAAGGAAAAGGTGCGTTAAATATGACCGGAAATTTGGGTAAGGTTATGAAAGAATCTGCTACAATTGCTTTGGAATACATAAAATCCAATGCTGAAAAACTTGGTATCAATCCAGATATATTCGATAATTATAACGTTCACATTCACGTGCCGGAAGGTGCAACGCCCAAAGATGGCCCAAGCGCCGGTATAACAATGCTTACTTCATTAGTATCGCTTTTCACACAAAGAAAAGTAAAGAAATCCATCGCAATGACCGGTGAAATTACTTTGCGAGGAAAGGTATTGCCCGTTGGCGGTATTAAGGAAAAAATTCTTGCAGCAAAACGCGCACGAATTAAAGAAATTCTACTTTGTGAAGACAATAAACGCGACATAAACGAAATAAAACCTGAATATTTAAAGGGGCTCACTTTTCATTATGTAAAAGATATGAGCGATGTCTTAGAGTTAGCCCTAACCAAGGAAAAGGTAAAAAACGCCAAAAAGCTATAATTTTGAGCAAGAAGATGATTAATGCAGAGTTGCCAAAACCAATTATGCATTAATCATCAATCATATTATTGCCTACGTTATTTTTAAAGTTTAATTGGAACTTGCAGCTATCAAGCCCAAGCATTATAAAAATTAATCATGGATGTTTCTTTCCTTTGCAAAAATAAATTATACTTGCATTCGTTTAGTTTTTAGTTACGGTAACTTACGTCTATGACCCAAAAGGTTTTCTTAGTTGTTTCCTTATTTATATCTCAGCTTTTGGCAGCCCAGATAGGAGGTAAGGCAACTTATCAGTTTCTAAACCTTGTTAATAGTCCTAGAATGGCTGCTTTGGGCGGAAAAGTAGTTACTAATTATGATTACGACCCTACCCAGCCACTATTCAACCCCGCAAGTATTAATCCTGCAATGGACAATCAGCTTTCGCTTAATTATACAAACTACATTGGGGATGTAAACTACGGTACGGCTACTTATGCCTATCTATGGGATCGAAGAACACAGGTTTTGCATGCGGGTATTACCTACGTTAACTATGGGCAGTTTGACGGCTATGATGAATTGGGAAACCCAACAAACAGTTTTAGTGGGGGCGAAGTAGCCCTTTCTTTGGGACATGCCCGAAATATTGCATTCACAAATTTTCACGTAGGTGTAAACCTAAAGCTTATTTCTTCTAAACTGGAAAATTATTCTTCATTTGGAGGCGCTTTGGATATTGGTATTATGTACGTTTATGAAGATTGGGATCTTCATATTACGGGAGTTGCTAGAAATTTGGGAACACAATTCACACCCTATCACGAAGAATATGAACCCCTTCCGTTTGAACTTATTTTTGGAATTTCACAAACATTGCAGAATGTGCCTATTCGCTGGCATTTTACCTTGGAGAATATGCAACAATGGAACGTAGCTTTTTCTAACCCTTCAAGAGAGGAAACTGATTTGGAAGGAAACACTACCGAAGAAAATATAAATTTTATAGACAACGCTTTTCGGCATATGATTGCGGGAATTGAACTATTTCCCGAAAGCGGTTTCAATATTCGGTTGGGGTATAATTTCAGAAGAGGTGAAGAGTTGCGAATAGCAGAAAAACGGGCTTTCGCAGGAGTAAGCGCCGGCTTTGCAATTAAACTGAATAAATTAAGATTGAGTTATTCCTATTCAAAATTTAGCACCGCTGCTTCATCCAGCTTTTTCGGCTTAAATATAGATCTTCAGTAATGGGAAAAATTACTATTGCCATTGACGGATATTCCTCAACCGGAAAAAGTACGGTTGCCAAGCAATTGGCCGATTATCTGGGCTATGTTTATGTGGACAGTGGTGCAATGTATAGAGCCGTAACGCTCTATGCTATGCAAAATGGTATTATTTCCAAAGATCATTTTGACACTTCCAAACTTATAGAATCACTTTCATCAATCCATCTTAAGTTTTATAAAGAGCCTGATTGGGGCAAAGCACATATCTTTTTGAATGGAAAAGATGTGGAAGATAAAATAAGAAACCTTGAAGTATCAGAGTTTGTAAGTCCCATTGCGACAATTCACGAGGTAAGAGCAAAACTGGTTGCCCAGCAAAAACAGATGGGCCTAGAAAAAGGAGTGGTTATGGATGGTCGTGATATTGGCACAATAGTTTTTCCCCAAGCCGAGCTAAAAATATTTATGAATGCATCTGCTAAAGAGCGTGCCCAAAGAAGGTATAAAGAGCTTTTGGAACATGGTGAGAACATACAGTTTGCTGAGGTTTTAAAAAATATTCAAGATCGTGACCACATTGATACTACCAGAAAAGACTCTCCCTTGGTAAAAGCAGCCGATGCTATTGAAATTGATAATTCTGAAATGAATCTGGAAGATCAGTTCCATACAGTACTACAGCTTGCAAAGGATCGAATTGCTGGTCGCGTTTAACTTCTTTTTTCTTTCTGAAATCTTTTCTATTATTACACTCTAATAAAAAATCAACACATGGCTTCATTTTTTCAGGAATTTAAAAACTTCGCCATAAAAGGCAATATGATTGATATGGCGGTGGGTATCGTAATAGGTACTGCCTTCAATAATGTAATAAGTACAATTGTAAAAAAGATTGTAATGCCTCCGCTCTCAATGCTTACGGATGGTGTAAACCTGGCCAATAAAAAGTATATACTGCAGCCTGCAAGTGAGACATCTGAAGAAATTGCCATTGGTTATGGGGAGCTTATGGAAGTGCTGATTGACTTCTTCATTATTGCTTTTACCATTTTTATGGTAATAAAATTCATCAATCGCTTTAAGAAAAAGGCAGAGGATCCTCAGGATAAAACTGTGGAAACGCCAAAGGACATCCAATTGCTATCAAATATTGAAAAACTGATGGAAGAGCAAAATTCTTTCATGAAATCAAAAAATAACATTTCAAAATAGAGTTTTTAAAAAATTTTTAAACAAATCTTTAGAATAATAAAAGATAATCTTTTTTAACTTTAAAAATGCTTCAAAGAAGAATAATAGCTAATTTCCACAAAAGCAAATTTGCCTTGCTTTCTATTATTTTATTTTTATTCCTTTCAGCTTTATGTGTTCTAAGTTATTATAGAACTATAATTGATCAAAAGCAAGCTAAGCTCAGGCAGTTGGACATTGCGGGCACATTGACCCATCAGGATTTTAAAAAAATAATTAGTCATAATATTACTTCGCTAGAGGATATGCGTGACCGTATAGTTGAGAGCAATGGTAAATTCAAAGCCTATTTAAAATCTGATACGGAACGGATTATCAAACAAAACAAGTCAATTAAATTTATAGAATATATAGATAGCACGGGTATAATAAACTTTGTAGCTCCTTATTACCCAAATAGGGAAGCACTTAACTTAGATATAAAATCCGTAGGGTATCGTTACCAAAGCTGGATTGAAAACTCTAGGGATACATTAGTAAATATAACTTCCTGGGTCAATCTCACCCAGCACGGTAAGGCTTTTTTGGTAGATGTTCCAATTTATTATGACAACAGTTTTCAGGGAACAATATCCGCAGGCATGGATTTTAAAGACCAATTTGACAATATAAGCTCCAAACAAAATCTTTTTAGTGTCCGGATTACAGACAATGCGGGAAATATTTTTTACAGCTACAATAATCCCAAAATTGAAGATTTTCAAAGCGATCAAATATTTGCGCAAAGCTTAAATCCACTTGCGGATAGGGCGGAGGGTGATTGGAAATTTGAATTTATGTTTTATTCCCGTCAAGAATTAAGAGCAACCACATTGCAGAATTTTATATTGGCACTTGGCATATTTTTATCATTTCTTATTGGTTTACTAGCCTATTTCTTTTTATTGGCCAAAAGACAGTCTCACAGGTATAAAATTATGAACCAAAAACTGCAGATGCTTAATGCCGAAATTGAAAAAGAAAGGCTTAGGGCGGAAGATGCCTCTGTAGCAAAAACACAATTTCTTTCAAACATGAGCCATGAAATAAGGACTCCATTAAGCGCCATATTAAGCATTTCTGAAATACTGGAAGGCAAACAACTTTCAACAAGTGAAAAAGAATTTTTAAAATTAATGCAAAACTCATCGAAGGTATTATTAAATCTGGTCAATAATATTCTCCATATAGATAAAATTGAATCAGGCCAAGTAGAACTTTCACAAGATGTTTTCAGTCCTTTTTTCATACTTCAAAGAATTGTCGATATTTACGCACCCACCATAAAGGTTAAGGGAATTGAGGTAAAAACAAATTTTGCGAGTATTCTGAAACAGAAAAACGTAATTGGTGACGTTTCGCGTACCGAACAGATTTTTACCAACCTTATAAGTAATGCGACGAAATTTACAGAAGAGGGTTTGATAGAAATTTTTTACGAAGAAAAATCAGAAAATGGTAGGCTAAGAATACAGTTGGTTGTAACTGACTCTGGTATAGGAATTGCCCCTTCGAAAATGAATGATATTTTTGAAAGATTTAAACAACTGGATTTTGGAATCACTAAAAAACATCAAGGGAGTGGATTGGGTTTGGCAATCACTAAAACTTTGGTAGAATTGATGGGGGGTACAATTAGTGTGCAAAGCAATGCAGGGAAAGGGTCTATTTTTACGGTATCTCTAGATTTTCCTAAAGTTGAAAACCAAGATGAAAACAAAAAATTAAGGCACTACAGGAATTTAAGCTATTTAAAGGTCTTAATTGTTGATGACAATCTCTTGAACCAAAAAGTTTTGGCAAAAATACTTTCAAAAAGCCAAATTTCTGCAGATCTTTCATCAGATGGAAACGATGCTTTACTTAAATGTGCTTCCCGCCATTACGACCTTATTTTTATGGACGTACATATGCCCGGAAAGGATGGGTTTGAAATTGTACAACATTTGAGAAAAATAGATAATACTTCAGTAATACTCGGGTTTTCAGCAGATGTAACAAAAGAAGCCATTGAACGTGGAATTAAGGCAGGTATGAATGAATATCTTACAAAACCCGTTGAGCAGGGAATATTATTTGGTATTTTAAATAAATACTTTTCTTGATCCAGTTTATTACTTACAAATAATTGGGATATAAAATTACTTAACTTTCTTTGCCGTAGCCTTGCTCGTTTTAGTTTTACCCACTTCACTGAATTCAAAAGTGTAGCTATTTTTATCAGTGGTTAAAATTTTGATGTGAATGGCTTTCTTTTCAGCTTGGTTCTTAGGATTTATTTTTTTTAGGACATACTCACAATCGTTTATCCATCTAATAGAAGAAGAATCTGTTTTCCCCTGAAAATAATCAACCTCTATGGAATCATTGCGAATTATGGTTGTTTTGAAGACCTCAGTGCCCGAAAGCGCTTCAAACTCGAAGGTTCCGGTTTTAAAATCGGCACAATCTCGTTGGGTTTCATAGCACCCCGCCAATAATAGAAAACTTAATAAGGCTAAAAAAAAACGCATGCTTAAAATTTATGCGAATTTCCGAAAAATTACTGAAACCATTTAGTTTTGGTAAACATTAAAGCTACCGTCAGTATAAAAAATTACAATTCTCTCAATATTCTTTACATTTTGATTCACTTGAATGTTTCTTTTGACCTCGGTGTCATTTTCTGCAGAAAAAAGATTCAATGAGTTTTCTTCATTTGAAGTTTTAATTTGTTTTTGATTGTCCGGACTTTTTAAGTTTTCTCCGGTAGAAGGGAAGCTCCCTTTTCCGAAAAGTAACCAATCCATATCAACCTCTGGAAATTTTTGATAGAGCTTCATCACAAATTCCAAGCTCGGTTTATTTCTTCCTGAGAGTAAATGTGAAATAGTGGAGCGGTTAAAATCAATTTCTTCCGCAAACGCAGCGGCAGATAATGAGTAATAATCCAGTATTTTTTCCAATCGTTTTGTAAAATCCGAAGTGTTTACCATTGTAACATATTATGAATAACAATAACGATTACAAATGTAATTTATTTCTTTTCAAAAGCCTAAATAAATTATAATAATTACAAATATTGTCAAATTAATACTTTATTTAATCGAATTTAAAATACTGAAAAACAATATCATAGGCTTATTGTATAATTGATGGACTATAATTCAATAAAATGGTAACAAATCAACAACATCTTCGTTTACAGAAGTAATCAATAATTGACAACGCATTTGTTTACGATTGTGAACAAGCCATTGTTTAACTTTGTAAACTATAATTTAGAATATGAAAATAGAAGACTGGTACAAGAATCATTTTGAGACTCAGTTAAGAGGTCGATACATCACTATGGAACACATTTATCCGTTACTGGATATGTATAAAATTAAGTATGAGGTTTCGGTACCTGGAGTGTCAGAAAAAGGACAGGATATTCCCTTGATTAAAATTGGAAATGGTAAACAGGTGGTTTTGGGATGGTCTCAAATGCATGGAAATGAATCTACAACAACGAAAGCTCTTTTTGATTTTATTCGATTTATTGATCAAAAGGAAAATTTTCAATCAGAAATTGATGAATTTTTAGGCACATATACTTTTTATCTATTTCCTATGTTAAACCCCGATGGCGCCCAACTTTACACGCGTGAGAATGCCAATGGAGTGGATTTGAATCGAGATGCCCAGGATTTATCTCAAAAGGAAAGCAAATGTCTGCGCAAAGTATTTGAAGCGCTTAAACCTGACTTATGCCTTAATCTTCACGATCAGCGCTCTATTTATGGCTTTAAAGATGGCAAGGCTTCAACTATTTCGTTTTTATCTCCAGCAGCAAATAAGGAACGATCTATAACTCCTTCCAGAATAATTGCGATGGAACAAATAGTAAAAATGAATAAATTGCTGCAAGATTACATTCCCGGGCAAGTGGGCAGGTATGATGATAGCTTTAATAATGCTTGTGTGGGCGACACCTTTCAAAATGCAGGGGTTCCAACTATATTATTTGAGGCGGGTCAATATTCCCAAGATTACCATCGTGAAAAAACCCGAGAATTTATCTTCTATTCCTTACTTGTCTTATTTAATATTATTGGGGATAGTAAACCTGCATTAAATTACAGAGACTATTTTAATATTCCAGAAAATCTTAAAAATTATAATGATTGTATTTTGAGAAATGCAAAATTGAAGGATAAAAGAGAGCAAGTATCAGTTGCAATCCAATATCGTGAAATTTTAAGAAATGAAACCATTGTCTTTGAGCCATTTATTGATGAAATTGGGTCATTAAAGAACAAGTTTGCATATATTGAAAATAATGTGGAAGGCGCTGAAATTTTAACAAATTCACAAGATATTTTAACAGTGGGTGATAATATTTCAGAAATTATTGATAAAAATGATAAATCAATGATTTATTTTCAAAGAATAAATTCTATTATAGCTTAAAAGTTTATAATTTTGCAAAAAAAAAATAGATATATGCCAAAGTTTAAATTAGACGATGTAGACCACAAAATTCTTGATTTATTAATTGATAATACGCGAATCCCCTTTACAGATATTGCAAAAAAATTAGAGATTTCTGCAGGGACAGTTCATGTGAGAGTGAAAAAAATGGAAGAAGCCGGCATCATTACCGGTTCATCACTTCAAGTAGATTATAAAAAGCTTGGATATTCCTTTATTGCTTATGTGGGAGTTTTTATTTTTAAAACTTCACAAACTCAATTTGTTTTGGAACGAATAAGTGAGATACCCTTTGTTACTGTAGCCCACGTAACAACCGGAAAATTCAATATTTTCTGTAAAATTAGGGCAAGGGATACTGCCCACGCAAAAGATGTAATCTATCAAATAGACGACATTGAAGGCGTAAGCCGTACCGAAACAATGATATCAATGGAAGAGAGTATCAATGATAAAAAGAGATTGCTACATTCCATTTTTAACGAAATTTAAGTAGCGCCTCTTAATTAAATTAAAAACCTTTGTTTAGCGACAAAGGTTTTTTTTATCTTTAAAAGAAAACTATGAAGCCTACTGAAATTAATCCTTCAGAATATAATTCCTATTATCAAAAATATATTGACTTGGTCAATAACGTATCATTACCTGAAGCTTTGGAAATAGGTTTGCGCAACACTCCAAAGTTTTTTAAAGGTATTACTGAAGTAAAATGGCACTATCGGTATGCTGAAAACAAATGGACGCCAAAGGACATTTTGCAGCATATTATTGATACCGAAAGGGTTTTTACATATAGGGCGCTTTACTTTTCAAGAGCTGATAGTGCAAATTTGAAAGGTTTTGATGAAAATATATTTGCTCAAAACGCCAATGGAAATAATAAAAGCATCGACCATCTTTTAGAGGAATACAGTGCTGTGCGCAATGCAAGTTTCCATTTATTTAAAAATTTTGATGAAATCCAATTAAAACGAACAGGTAATGCCAACAACAGTGTTATGTCAGTAGCAGCCGCAGGATTTATCATTTGCGGCCACGAGATTCATCACCAAAACATAATTAACGAACGTTATCTTTAAATGAAGATTTTCAAATTATTAAAGGACACTTATCTTAGTTGGGACAAAAACGATCCGTGGGCTAAAAGTGCTGTGATTGCCTATTATGCTTTGTTTTCATTACCCTCTCTGTTAATCATTACTGTACATTTTGCGGGCATTTTCTTTGGAAGAGATGCAGTAGAAGGGAGAATCACAGGGGAGATTGGAGGATTGATAGGGCAGGAAAGTGCTGAGCTTATTCAAGCTATGATAATTAATTCTGCTTTATCGGAAAGTTCTGTGCTATTTATAATTTTTGGAATTGGGGTGCTTATCTTCGGCGCAACCGGTGTTTTTTTTCAACTTCAGAAAGCACTGAACGATATTTGGAGTGTTCGAGCTAAAAAGAATACTTTTTTGGACACATTAAAAAGACGGGTTATTTCCTTTGGGATGGTTTTGGCTATTGGTTTATTGCTGCTCATATCGTTGGTAATCACTACGGCTATCAATGCTTTGAGTGATCTAATTGGAAACTATTACACCGACCTTTCTTCACAACTTGTTCAGATTCTGAACTTTATTTTTTCGCAAATAATAATAACGGCACTTTTTGCAACAATCTTCACTTTGCTCCCGGATGTAAAAATAAAATGGAAAACTAATCTGATAGGTGCATTTATGACTTCATTGTTATTTTTGGCAGGTAAATACCTTATTGGGTTTTATTTTGCAGCGTCAGACCCTGCTTCAGTTTATGGTGCGGCGGGAAGCCTCGTACTTATTCTGTTATGGGTATATTACACCTGCCTTATTTTATTCTTGGGAGCAGAATTTACCGTGAATTGGGCGTTGCTCAGAAATATAAAAATTGAACCCTCCGGCAACGCGATTTTATCTTACGAACTTGAAATGCAGGAACTTCGAGAATACAAGCGAAAAGTAGAGGAGGATAAAAAAAAAGCCGAAACCTTAAAGGATAACGGTACTTCTTAGCAATTCTTAACAAAGATTAGTAAAAGATTAATATCAAAAAATTTATAGTACCTCTAGTGCTTAGTATCTTCACTGTAAATTAATTGTTTAACTAATAAAAAGAAAAGAAAAATGAATAAGAGAATTGCAATTTTAGCTACAAACGGTTTTGAAGAATCTGAATTGAAATCACCCAAAGAGGCAATGGAAAAAGAAGGATTTACCGTTGAGATTATTAGTGAAAATGAAGGTAAAATAAAAGGTTGGGCAGATGGCAATTGGAGCAACGAATACAACGTTGATAAAAACGTTGGAAATGTTTCTGCAACTGATTATAACGCGCTGGTGTTGCCAGGAGGAGTTATAAACCCTGATAAATTAAGAAGAAATGATGATGCATTAAAATTTGTAAAACAGTTCTTTGAGTTGAAAAAACCAGTTGCTGCTATATGCCACGGTCCTCAAGTTTTAATTTCTGCAGGAGTAGTGGAAGGTAGAAAAATGACTTCCTTTAGCTCAATTAAGGATGACTTGATTAATGCAGGAGCTAATTGGGTAGATGAAGAGGTAGTTGTAGACGAAGGTTTTGTAACCAGCCGAAACCCTGATGATTTGCCTGCGTTTAATTCTAAATTAATCGAGGAAATTAAAGAAGGTAAGCACGAACTTCAGCATGCATAATAAATGAAGTTTCAGAATAAAAAAAGAGGCTAGACAGCCTCTTTTTTTTGATAGAAAGATTTATTCTTCCTCATCCATTTTCTTTTTATCCGGAATTTCACTTATTGGCTCATTAAAGTCAGCGTCATCATAATCGTCTTCATCAAAATTAGCCATTGTTGTTTCTAAGCGAGAACTTACTTTAACTAAATATATTGTATCATCCGTTCTTACTTCAACAGCTTCAACGGTTTCATTTTTAGCATTTTTAAAAGTTATAACATGGTCATCATCATATCCATCGGGATATTTTTCTACTAGTAAAGAAAGTATTTCTGGGGTTAGCTTTCGGTAGTCTACTATAATTCGCTTCATTTAATATTCAATCTTTTGGTTTGTGGTTATAAAACTATTCAAAAAATGAAGAGATAAAAATATTTTCAATAAAATTTTCAGAAATTTTTATAATACTCAAAAGCCTTGTAAATAAAGCTATTGTCTACTTCGCAATCAGTTTTGTAATGGCCAATGTCTTCCAGAAGTACAAATAACACTTTCCCGTTTCTGTTTTTTTTGTCAAAAACCAACAACTTTATAACAGTATCAATATCATTTTTACTGAAAGTTTGTTTTGGAAAATGATTAAGAATGGTTTCTGTAACATCATTCAATGTACGCTGAGGAAAACCAACAATTTCTGCTGAAATATGGGTTGCTAAAATCATTCCTATTGCTACAGCTTCGCCATGGAGCAGCGTAGGCTTATCATCATTTTCTAGAAAATACGATTCAATTGCGTGCCCCAGTGTGTGGCCATAATTTAAGGTTTTTCGAAGGTTATTCTCAAAAGGATCTTTGGCCACAATTTCTTTTTTTATTTCTACTGAATCCCAAATAAGTTTCTCAAACTCCACTTTATCTGAGAAATCCACATTTTTTATACGCTCCCAGTACGTGAGACTATGGATAAGGCCGTGTTTCAACATTTCGGCTAAGCCTGATGTTACGTGTTCATGTGGCAAGGTTGTTAGAAATGCCGTGTCCAATACTACCAGTTCGGGAAGATTTATTACGCCAATTTGGTTTTTTATATGGCCAAGATCGACCCCATTTTTTCCACCCACTGAGGCATCTACCATGGCGAGTAGGGAAGTGGGGATATTTATAAAAGGAATGCCCCGTTTAAAAGTGGAAGCTACAAATCCACCAAGATCGGTAACCACTCCGCCACCTAGATTGATTATTAAGCTTTTTTGGTCGGCTCCTTTTTCAGAAAGTGTTTCCCAAACATTGAAACAAGTGCTTATGTTTTTGTAGATTTCCCCAACGGGAATGGTGATGGTTTCTGATGAAAATTCAAACTTTTTCTTCTCTAAAAAAATAGATAAGCATAATTTATTGGTGTTTTCATCGGTTATAATAAATATTTTGGAAGGACTTTTTTCCTTTACATATTTTGCTAAAGCTTCCCACCCAATATCATCTCTTAAAACCTGACCTTTTTCATTTGAATTTTTTCCCATGAATTTATTGATTTTTCTCATATAATCAAAGTCCAAATCTAACTATATTTGCACACATTATTGTAAATTTTATGACTTCAAATTCCCTTTTTGATAATACCGAAACGGCCTTTCAGCTAAAGAGCGATTCGGAACTGGAACGTGCGTATTTTCTTTTCAAGATGATTTCTAAGGAACCTTTAGTGAAAATTGGTTCTGCCGTTACAAAATTTGCCTTAAATATAAACCTACCGGTAGAGGGGTTAATCCGTTCCACGGTTTTTGACCATTTTTGCGGGGGTGTGAATGAGAGGGATTGTATGTCTACGGTAGACAGATTATATGACGTTGGCGTTTCTTCAGTCTTGGATTTTTCAGTAGAAGGAAAGGAGGAAGAGACACAGTTTGACGCCACCGCCGATAAAGTGATTGAACTGACCGAGTTTGCAAAAAATAAGGAGGCGATGCCGTTTTCAGTTTTTAAACCCACTGGTTTTGGAAAATTTAAGGTTTGGCAGAAAATCACGGAAAGTGAGCCTCTGACGGATAGCGAAAAAACTGGTTGGAAAAATATTGAAAACCGTTATGATCGGGTTTCAAAAGTAGCCCATGATAATGGAATCCGATTGCTAATTGATGCAGAGGAATCTTGGATGCAGGACGCCGCTGATGATCTTTGCGAAAAAATGATGGAAAAATATAACAAGGAGCGACCTATAGTTTTTAATACTTTGCAATGCTATAGATGGGACCGTTTGGATTATTTAAAAAAGTTGCACCAAAGAGCTAAAATGAAAGGTTACAAGCTCGGCTTTAAAATTGTTCGTGGCGCTTATATGGAAAAGGAAAATGAAAGAGCAATTGAAAAAGGTTATAAAACACCAATATGTGAGAGTAAAAAAGCAACTGACGACACATTTAATGAAGTTTTAAAATACATTCTTGAAAACATAGACGATATAGGACTGTTTGTTGGCACCCACAATGAATTGAGTACCTATTTAACGATGGACTTGATGAAAGAAAAAGGAATTTCAAAAAGTGATGACCGTATCTGGTTTGGCCAACTTTTTGGGATGAGCGACCACATTACATTTAATCTGGGAGCAGAGGGTTATAACGTTGCAAAATATATTCCCTTTGGACCAGTTAAAGATGTGATGCCCTATTTAATCCGCCGCGCAGAGGAAAATACCTCGGTGGCGGGGCAAACAAGTAGGGAGCTTACGCTTTTGAAAAAAGAAAAAGAGCGAAGAAAATTATAAAGGGTTTAAATTACTGTTCGAGAAGCTCTGCCTCTACAACAGTGGCTAACTTCTCACAATTTTCAACTGTTATTTTTAGATTTTTTTCTGAAATTTCACCTTCAATAACATAAATTCTGCAAGAGTCAAGCTCGGTATTGCTTTCTGAAAAGAGGACATCACCATCATCCAAAAGAATTGAAATTGCTGAAGTGTCCATTTTATTTTCACGAAGAATCTGCAAAGTACTTTCGGAAAAAGCACGTTCCTTTAAACGGATGTTTTTAAGTGTTCTGGATTCTGGGCCATATGCGCAGGATGTTTTTTTTCCGCTGAGAATAAAAAATAAAAGGGCTATTCCAATTAAAAATCCACCGGAAAAATAAGCCAATCGGTATGCTAATTTCATTAAGTTTTATTTTGGGATTTTGGAAAATTGAGCAGTATAACCCTTTCGCCTTTAATTTAAAAGATCAAAAGGTTGATATCGCTATAAGACATGTTGAACCAATCTGCACATGCCTTGTTGGTCAAAATTCCGCGGTAAAAGTACAAACCATTTCTTAAACCATTGTCAAAACGGATGGCATTTTCAAGTCCGCCACTTTCTGCAATTTCTAAAATATAGGGTGTGAAGATATTGCTTATTGAAATTGAAGCCGTTTTTGGATAGCGCGCAGGAATATTAGGTACGCCGTAATGTATCACTTCATGTTTGATAAACGTAGGGTTGTCGTGGCTTGTCATTTCCGTGGTTTCAAAACAGCCACCCATATCTACGCAAACGTCTATAATAACAGCGCCCTTTTTCATATTGCGCACCATTTCCTCTGTAACAATTATGGGTGCACGATTGTGTCCACGAACCGCACCAATAGCAACGTCACACCTCAATAGGGCTTTCATTAAATTTTTGGGTTGTACGGTCGAAGTGTATAAAATTCTTCCAACGTTAGTCTGGATTGTTCTAAGCTTTGTAATAGAGCTATCAAAAACTTTGACGCTTGCCCCTAGGCCAAGTGCAGATCGAACGGCAAATTCGCCTACGGTGCCAGCGCCAATAACTACCACTTCAATTGGAGGTACGCCACTAATGCTTCCGAAAAGAAGACCGTTTCCTTTTTTTGCATTAACCATAAGTTCGGCGGCAATAAGCACCGATGCGGTACCCGCAATTTCACTTAGGGCTTTTACGGCTGGATAGCTGTGGTCTTCGTCTTTAATGAATTCAAAAGCAAGGGCAGTGATTTTCTTTTTCGCGAGCGCATCAAAATATGACTTCTGTCTCGTTTTTAATTGCAATGCGGAAATTAACACTGTCTTGGGGTTTATCAGTTCCAGTTCCTCAAGGGTGGGCGGTTCAACTTTTAGAACCATTGGACAGCCAAATACCTTCTTTTTGTCACCGGTTAACTCTGCACCGGCTTCTGAATAATCTTTGTCTGAAAACCCTGCTTCATCACCAGCTCCATTTTCAATAAGCACTCGGTGTCCATTATTTACGATTGCGTTGACCGCATCGGGAGTTAGGCAAATTCGCTTTTCTTGAAAATAGGCTTCTTTGGGAATGCCGATAAAAAGTTCTCCTTTTTGTCTTGATACTTCAAGCGTTTCTTCTTGTGGAAGTAATTGGGCTCGGGTAAAAGGTGATTTTGGTTTTGTCATGATACAAGCTTGGCAGTTTCAATTTACGGAATAATTTTCACAAATTTGAATGGATAATTATCGAAAGAGGTCTTTTATCTGCTGCCAAAAAGATCTTTTTTGAAAAAGCTCTTCTTCAAATGATTTCAAATCGTTCTGCCTCATTTGGCTGAAAAGTTTAGCTCTAATCAAATAGACAAATGGAATTATCACCATCATTATTGGAATTACATAAATAATTTCAACTTCATCAACACCAAAATTTTGTTTAATTAGGTTGAATAATTGAAAAATATACATAGATAGGGGTACGAGAATAATCCAATGCCACCAATGTTTGCAAGTAAAAAACCATATAAGCAATAAAAGAACGGGAATGATTTTACCTGTTAAAAACCAAGCATATTGGTAAATAGAGGGAAATTTAGTAGTAAATGTAAACAAAGAAGTTTCCCAAACTTGAGTATCGCTTGGGAAACTTTCATATGCGTAATATAGTAAAGGAGTACATGCCATTATAAAAACAATGATGCCTCCTTGTATAAGACTTTTTCTATCCGGCTGGCGGAACCTTAACCGTTCTCGCGTCGATTTGTTGTGGGGTTTGTTCATCCTGGATTCCTTCTGGGGTACAAGAAGCAAATAATCCTGCGGCAAAAATTGCGGCTACAATAATAACTTTTAAGTTTTTCATAATAATAAGTTTTTGTGAGGTTAATATGGGTCAAACTTACACTGAAAAAACTTAAACATAATAATTATGTTAATTGTATCTTTACAGGTTATAATGCAATTAAATCCTTTGAAATTCATCATAAGGTTCAATTAATTGTTAAATTTTAACATTTATTACAACACTGAATTTTTAATTGTTACTTCACCGGCAATTTACTTTTGGTTTTATTTTGCTTAGGGTTTTAGTTAGTTTTAATTTTTATTCATTTTATTTTTCATCTAAACAACTAATGATAAAGTCAGGAATTTAAGTAGGTTTTCTTTATTTAGGTTTAAAGATGAAAATTGCAAAGTACCAAGGTACATATAAAAATTGAAATTGTATATTATGAATAAAAATCAAAAAAGATCCTTGATTTGTTGCAAGAAACTCTTTTTAGACCCTAACTCTTCCTCAAAACTTTTTAGATCCTTGCCTAAAAGTTTATTTGATAAGCGCGCTTTTATTAAATAGATTAGCGGTACAATCACGAGCATTATAGGGAAAAGCCACCAAATTTCAACCTCATCGGTTATACCTACATCATCATTAATGACACTGAAAAGCTGAAACGCAAACATTCCTATGGGTATAAGTATCACGTGGTACCACCAGTGTTTGCATGTAATAAACCAAATTATTAAAAGCAACATCGGCACAAATTTCCCCATCATTGTCCAAACAGAAACGTACACTTCTTGATACCAATTTGCGTGATATGTAAATAAAAAAGTTTCCCACGATTTTGTTTGTGGGAAACTTTCATATGAATAAAATATGTAAGGGGTCGCCGCTATGATTAGGGCTATTATACTACCCGTTACTAGGTACGATGATTTTGCTTTTGTGGATTTGTTGGGGTGCTTGTTCATCCTGGATGCTTTCTGGGGTGCAAGAAGCAAAGGTTCCTAATGAAAAAATTGCTGCGATAAAAAGTACTTTTAGAGTTTTCATAATAAATGGTTTTGTGAGGTTAATAATACTTCAAACCTACTATGAAAAAAGAAAGTTTTTTTAATTTTTTTTGCGTTATATTTATAAATTTTTTTGAAAATAGATTCCCAGCTCTATAATTTTTGCGATTTGGGGCAAACAACTAAAAAGTAATTTATAAATATTGTATTTTTCGCTGCAATGTTATTTCACTGGCATAAATTTTAAAGTTCTACTTCCTATATTATTATTTTTAATATCTATTCTATTCGCGATTTCTGGTAAAAGTTGATCGATTTTTTCGGGCCATTCAATAAATATATAGTTTCCGCTGTATAGATAATCTTCCAGGCCAATGTCAAACGCTTCATTAATATCTTTTATTCTGTAAAAATCAAAGTGATAGATAGCGCCACTTGGCGTATCGTATTCATTTACTATGGAGAAGGAGGGACTGCTTGAAATTTCCATAACCCCAAGCTGTTTAACTAGCTCCTTTATTAAAGTTGTTTTACCAACACCCATATTGCCATAAAAAAGGAATATTTTTGAAACTGAATTTTTTAAAAGTTGTTCAGCTACCTTACCAATTTCATTTTGGGTATACGTAAATTCCATAGTAAAAACGGGACGAATATAGATAATTTATCAATCAAAACCGAAAATATCTAATAATTCGGTAATTTTCCTACATAAATATTTTAATAAGAATTACTTAGGAGTAAATACTGAAAAGGGAATAACCATCTCTTCCAAAGAGACTCCACCATGTTGGTAAGTGTTTCTATAATAGCTTACATAATGGTTATAGTTATTCGGATAGGCAAAGAAATAATCGCCTTTAGCAAATATGAAAGAACTGCTCATGTTAATAGTTGGCAGATGTATTGTCTTCGGGTCTTTTGCAGCTAAGACTTCTTTGTCTTCGTAAGTCAAACTTTTCCCGGTTTTGTAGCGAAGATTAAGACTCGTGTTTTTGTCACCTATTACTTTAGATGGATTTTTCACGTTAATGGTTCCGTGATCTGTAGTAATAATTAGCTTAAAGCCCAAACGTGCAGCTTGTTGGATAATTTCCAGTAAAGGCGAGTTTTTAAACCAGCTTTGTGTAAGGGAGCGGTATGATTTGTCATTAGATGCCAACTCTTTTATAACTTCCATTTCAGTTTTTGAATGTGAAAGCATGTCGACAAAATTATAAACTACAACCGTTAAGTCTTCATCTTTGTGGCTTTTGAAGTTTTCAACCAGTTTTTTGCCCTGCTTCAAACTCGATATTTTGTGATAGCTCCAATTCAATTTAAGCCCCGAGCGCTTTAATTGAGCAGCCAAAAACTCTTCCTCCTTCATGTTTTTTCCACCCTCTTCGGTATCGTTCAACCATAAATCTGGATGAAGTTTTTCCATTTCACTTGGCATTAAGCCTGAAAAGATAGCGTTACGGGCATACTGGGTGGCGGTAGGAAGAATGCTGCAAAAAAGCTCTTCGTTCGTCTTTTTATAGATATTGGCAACCGTAGGTTCAAATGCTTTCCATTGATCAAACCTCAAATTATCGACAACCACTAGTAGGGTGGGGGTTCCTTGATTCAATTGCGGTTGAATTTTTTCTTTGAAAAGCGTATGCGACATAATGGGCGCCTCGCTAGGGTCTTCAAACCATTTTGGATAATTTTTATCTATAAATTTGCAAAACTGACTATTAGCTTCAGTTTTTTGTGATTCAAGAATTTCAAACATTCCAGAATCTTCTATATCCTCCAGCTCTAATTCCCAATAAACAAGCTTTGTGTAAAGGTCTTTCCACTCTTCAAAACTATTGACCATTGAAAGATCCATCGCTATTTTTCTGAATTCCTGTTGATAGCTTGATGTGGTTTTTTCAGACACTAGCCTACTATGGTCCAAATTCTTCTTCAGGCTCAATAGAATTTGGTTTGGATTTACTGGCTTTATAAGATAATCGGCTATTTTAGCGCCAATGGCTTCCTCCATTATATATTCCTCTTCGCTTTTTGTAATCATCACCACCGGAACAGAGGCCTGTTGTTCCTTTATTTCGGCTAAGGTTTCCAGTCCGGTCAATCCCGGCATATTTTCATCCAAAAAGACAATATCAAAATTTTCCTTTTTAATTTCCTCAAGTGCTTCCGTACCGCTCTGGGCCGTAGTTACTTTATAATTCTTGTTTTCTAGGAAAAGAATGTGTGGTTTAAGCAAATCAATCTCATCATCTACCCATAGTACTTTTATGTCGCTCATATATGTATATTTGTCTTTATACTCCAAGGCTTTAGCGTGGGAGTATCGTTAAATTCGATTTTTTAAATAATTCTGCACTTTGTCGAAGAATTTTCTTCAAAAATAAACCTGAATTATTTCAAAAAATTTTTGAAGCTATTAATTTAAAGTTAAAGTTTGAAAACCCTTCCAAAACACAAAATTATAAACGACCCAATCTATGGTTTTATTACCATACCCAGCAAGCTGGTTTTTGATTTGATGGAGCACAAATATTTTCAAAGACTCCGTCGAATTTCGCAAATGGGGTTTTCATATATTGTATATCCTGGCGCGCACCACACCCGTTTTCATCATGCACTGGGCGCTATGTTTTTGATGCAGAAAGCTGTGCAAGTGCTTAAATCAAAAGGAATTGCTATTTCTGAGAAGGAAGAGGAAGCACTCTATTTAGCCATTCTTTTGCACGATATTGGGCATGGTCCATTTTCCCATGCCATGGAAAACAGCATTGTTGAAAACATAAGCCATGAGCAAATATCGCTTCTTTTTATGGAGGCTTTGAACCGAAAGTTTAACAAGCAATTAACGCTCGCCATTCAAATATTCAAGGATGAGCACCCACGTAAATTTCTACACCAGTTAGTTTCTGGGCAGTTGGATATGGATAGATTGGATTATCTAAAACGCGATAGTTTTTATACCGGTGTGCCAGAAGGCACGGTAAATGCACAACGCTTAATTGCCATGCTGCACGTTAAGGATGATAAGTTGGTGGTTGAGGAGAAGGGCATCTATTCGGTGGAGAACTTTCTCGTAGCGCGGCGGTTAATGTATTGGCAGGTTTATCTGCACAAAACGGGAATTGTTGCAGAACAGCTTTTGGTTCGGGTCCTTAAGCGCGCCAAACAGCTTTCTGCTAAAGGTGTAGTGCTTCCAGCAAGCAATGGTTTAAGATTTTTTCTGAATAACAATATTAGTATCAATGATTTTTCTGAAGAGGTACTGGACACCTTTTCAAAATTAGATGATTACGATATTATTTCGGCCATGAAGATTTGGGTAAGCAACGATGATTTTGTTTTAAAAAATCTTTCCAAAATGCTTCTTAATCGCGATTTATTAAAAATTAAAGTAAAGCCACAGGATTTTTCAAATCAAAAAATTGAGGAAAAAAGAAAAAAACTAGTTGAAACATATACTATTTCTGAAGAGGAGGCATCCTATTTTGTATTTAAAGGAAAGCTTGAAAACCAGGCCTACAGTATGGAAAAAGATACAATAAACCTCCTGAAGAAAAATGGAAAAATCATAGACGTTGCAAAGGCAAGCGATCAGCTGAATTTGGAGGCGCTTTCAAAGTCGGTGGTGAAATACTATATGTGTTATCCAAAAAACAATAAGGATAGCTATCGAGGCTAAATCCTTTTTTTCTATTTTTGCAAGAATGAAAACGAACGACCGAAAATCAATTCATTTAAAATTTATTACTTTGTGGTTGCTTTTTATATGTACTTCGGTTAAAAAAAACCTTAACGCCAAATGAAATTTACAGCTGCCCAAATAGCAGGAATCCTTAACGGAACCGTTGATGGCGATGAAGGTATAGAAGTTTCAAAACTTGCAAAAATTGAAGAGGGAAGCAAAGGCAGCTTGACCTTTTTGGCTAACCCAAAATACACACATTATATATATTCCACACAGGCTTCAATAACCATCGTCAATGATGATTTTGTAGCCTCTCAAGATCTATCAACAACGCTTATTCGGGTAGAGAATGCTTATAAGGCATTTTCGCAGTTGTTAGAATATTACAACCAAGTAAAAATGAATAAGACCGGAATTGAAAACCCGGTTTTTATTTCAGAAACCGCCAAATATGGTGAGAATTTATATTTGGGAGCTTTTTCATACATAGGCGAAAATGTAAAGATTGGTGATAATGTGAAGATTTATCCGAATGTGTATATTGGCGATAATGTAAAAGTTGGCGACAATTCCGTGCTTTTTACAGGCGCTAAGCTCTATTCCGAGACAGTAGTGGGGGAATCGTGTGTTATAAACAGTGGGGTTGTAATTGGTGCAGATGGTTTTGGTTTTACTCCTAATGAAAAAGGTGAATACAATAAAGTTCCACAAACGGGGAATGTTATTTTAGAAGATAATGTAGATGTTGGCCCTGGAACAACTATAGACAGGGCGACTTTGGGTTCAACCCTCATCAAAAAAGGGGTAAAATTAGACAATCAAATTCAAATTGCGCACAACGTAATTATTGGAGAAAATACTGTTATTGCCGCCCAAACAGGTATAGCGGGTTCTACCAAAATAGGGAAAAACTGCATCATAGGTGGGCAAGTAGGTATTGCTGGACATATTACCATTGGCGATAATGTAAAAATACAGGCCCAAAGCGGAATAGGAAGAAATGTGAAGGACAACGAAACCTTACAGGGCTCTCCCGCGTTTAGTTATGGTGATTTTAATAAAAGTTATGTATATTTTAAAAACCTTCCCAAAATTATGGAAAGGTTCAATATAGTTGAAAAAAAACTCGATAATGAATGAAAGTGTTGTAAAACAGCGCACCATTGGTAAGGAAATTTCACTTACCGGAGTGGGTTTGCATACAGGTAAAGAAGTTACGATAACTTTTAAACCTGCACCTGAAAATCACGGATATACATTCGTGAGGATTGATTTGGAGGGCCACCCTGTCATTGAAGCAGATGCCAACTATGTGGTAAATACCCAACGTGGTACAAACCTTGAAAAAAAGGGTGTTAAAATACAAACTTCTGAACACGTGCTAGCTGCATTAGTAGGGCTTGAGGTTGATAATTGCATTATGGAACTTAATGCTTCCGAACCTCCAATTATGGATGGATCAGCCAAATTTTTTGTTGAAGCAATAGAAAAAGCAGGAGTAGTAGAGCAAGATGCCCCGAGAGAAGAATATGTAGTAAAAGAAGTAATCTCATTCTTAGACGAAGAGACCGGAAGTGAAATAATAGTAATGCCTGCTGATGAATACCAAGTAACCACCATGGTCGATTTTGGAACAAAAGTTTTGGGCACTCAGAATGCTTCTCTTAAAAATATTTCTGACTTTAAAAATGAAATTGCAAATGCTAGAACCTTCAGCTTTTTACACGAAATTGAAATGTTGCTGGAACATGGTTTAATAAAAGGGGGCGATCTAAACAATGCAATAGTTTATGTTGATAAAGAACTTTCCCCGAGCACAATGGAAAAGCTACGAACAGCTTTTGGAAAAGATACTATTTCTGTAAAACCAAACGGAATTTTAGATAATCTTACCCTGCATTATCCCAATGAAGCTGCCAGACATAAACTTTTGGATGTAATAGGAGATCTAGCTCTAATTGGCACTCGCATACGCGGAAAAGTGATCGCCAACAAGCCAGGCCATCACGTTAACACCCAGTTTGCTAAAAAACTTTCTAAAATTATAAAGCTGGAAGCTAGAAACAATATTCCAAAATTTGACATTAACCAACCTCCAGTAAAGGATGTCAACCAAATAATGGCCATGCTTCCGCATAGACCGCCATTTTTGTTGGTTGATAAGATTATGGAAATGACAGACACTAGTGTTGTAGGCCTTAAAAATGTAACAATGAACGAGCCGTTCTTTGTTGGCCATTTCCCTGGTGCACCTGTAATGCCTGGAGTTTTGATAGTTGAGGCAATGGCACAAACAGGCGGTATATTGGCATTGAGCACTGTTCCAGATCCTGAAAATTATCTTACCTTTTTTATGAAAATAAACAATGTTAAGTTTAAGCAACAGGTTAATCCTGGCGATACCTTAATTTTTGTGTTGGAACTAATCTCTCCTATTCGCCGCGGGATTGTTCATATGCAAGGAAATGCATATGCCAATGGCAAATTAGTAACAGAGGCCGAACTGATGGCCCAAATGGTAAAAACAAAAAATCTATAGATGAACCAACCACTTGCATACGTCCATCCGGGCGCAAAAATAGCCAAAAATGTAGTGATTGAACCTTTTACGACCATTCACAATAATGTCGTGATCGGTGAAGGAACTTGGATTGGCAGCAATGTGACCATTATGGAGGGCGCGCGCATTGGGAAAAACTGTAATATATTTCCTGGGGCTGTAATCTCTGCAATACCACAGGATTTAAAATTTAAGGATGAAGATACTACTGTAGAAATAGGCGATGGCACAACCATCCGTGAATATGTTACCATAAATCGCGGTACAGTGGATCGTGGCAAAACTGTAGTGGGAAAAAACTGTTGGATTATGGCCTATTGCCACATTGCGCACGATTGCATTGTAGGTGATAACTGCATTTTTTCAAACAATAGTACTCTTGCTGGGCACGTGACTGTTGGTGACCATGTAGTTTTAGCCGGGATGACTGCAGTCCATCAGTTCTGTATGATCGGAAACCACGCTTTTGTAACTGGAGGTTCACTTGTACGTAAAGATGTTCCGCCATTTGTAAAAGCAGCTCGTGAACCACTTAGTTATGTGGGTATTAATTCTATTGGTTTAAGAAGAAGAGGATTCAATTCCCAAAAAATCACTGAAATTCAAAATATTTACAGACTTCTTTATCAAAAAAACTATAACACTTCACAAGCTTCCGAAATTATAGAAGCCGAAATGGAGGCCACTCCGGAAAGGGACGAAATACTTCAGTTCATAAAAAATTCCAAACGCGGAATAATGAAAGGCTATTTTAATTCAAACTAAACGTAATCAATAAAACATTAAACCACACACCTAGTAATGGCAACATCATCAGATATTAGAAAAGGACTTTGCATCCGCTATAACAACGATATTTATAAAATAATTGAATTTCTTCACGTAAAACCTGGAAAGGGACCTGCTTTTGTTCGTACAAAACTAAAAAGCGTTACCACTGGAAAAGTAATTGACAATACTTTTTCCGCAGGGCATAAAATAGAGGACGTTCGCGTTGAAACCCATAAATTTCAATATCTATACAACGAAGGTGATATGTATCATTTTATGAATACTGACGATTATTCGCAGATTCGCTTGATGAAGGATATACTCGATACACCTGAATTGATGAAAGAAGGTGAAATTGTTACAGTTTTAATAAATACTGAAGATAGCGCACCGCTTTCAGTTGAAATGCCAGCTCATGTAGTTTTGGAGGTTACTTCAACCGAACCTGGCGTTAAAGGTAATACAGCCACAAACGCTACCAAACCTGCAATTGTTGAAACTGGTGCTGAAATTAATGTTCCTCTTTTCATAAACGAAGGTGATAAAATTAGAATTGATACTGAAAAAGGTCAGTATCAGGAACGAATGAAAGAGTAAACTGGAATGTAATATTCAATCATTACAACAATTCAATAATCTATTAATCCGAAAAAGTGAAATTCCCAACTCCCCAAACTCTTGAAAATATAGCTGTCATAATCGGTTCAGATTATGTGGGGGAACCAAATTTTCCAGTTTTTGGGATGAATGAAATTCATGTTGTTCAACCGGGAGATATTGTATTTGTTGACCATCCAAAGTATTACGACAAAGCGCTGGAATCACAGGCAACGGTAATTCTTATCAATAAAAAAGTAGAATGTCCTGTTGGGAAAGCGTTGTTGGTTTCCGATGATCCGTTTAGCGATTTCAATAAGCTTACACATTATTTTAAACCTTTCCGAAATGCTAACAGTGCAATTTCAGAATCCGCTGAAATAGGTGAGGGCACAGTAATTCAACCCAATGTTTTTGTTGGAAATAATGTGAAAATTGGTCGAAATTGTCTAATTCATTCCAACGTAGCTATTTACGACAATACAGTTATTGGTAACAATGTAACTATCCATGCAGGTAGCGTTATAGGAAGCGATGCATTTTATTACAAAAACCGCCCTGAAAAATTCGATAAACTTTTAAGTGGCGGCAACGTAATAATTGAAGACAATGTTGACCTTGGTGCGCTTTGTACTATTGACAAAGGAGTAACTGCCTCAACGACTATTGGAGAGGGCTCAAAACTTGACAATCAAGTTCACGTTGGGCACGATACGGTTATCGGTAAACGTTGTTTGATTGCCTCCCAGGTTGGTATAGCGGGTTGTGTTTTGATTGAGGATTTTGTTACCATTTGGGGGCAGGTGGGTATCACGAGTGGAATTACTATTGGTGAGAAGGCAGTAATTTCAGCACAGAGTGGCGTGAGTAAGTCACTGCCCGGCCATAAGGCGTATTTTGGAACTCCTGCAGATGAATTCAGAAAAAAATATAAGGAATTAGCTTCCATTAAGCTTATTCCAGACATTATTGAAAAATTGGACAAATTATCATGAGCAAAAAAGCAAAACAGATTGTAAGGGATTTTTACAGATCAGATATTTTAAGAGACGATACAGTTTTGGAGCGTTTTTTCCACCCTGAACTGGTGCTTATATGGAACAGTGCCAACGGATTATCTATCATGAACTATGAGGATATTGTAAATTTCTTTGGTGAAGTAAGACGATCTTATAATGATTTAAGAATTGAGGTGAGCCATTTGCTGGCTGATGACAACCACGTAACAATTCGTTATAAATATTATATCAGAACCATGGAAAATCCTGATGAAGAGTTGGGAATTGCACATTTCATTGCAATATGGGAAGTGAAGGACGATAAGTTATATCGTGGTTACCAAGTGAGCCAACCGGTTACGGATAAAGATGATACTAACGAAAGCTACCACAGAGTTAAGGTGTAATATCTTTTAAAAGCCATCCCAAAAGCTGTATCTTTGCGGCAATTCTGAAAAACCTACTTCAGATTTCACTTCAATAATAAATAGAAATAATTAATAGAAAATAATTAGCAATGAGCGTTTTAGTAAATAAAAATTCAAAAATAATAGTTCAAGGTTTCACCGGTAGCGAAGGTACATTCCACGCCGAACAAATGATTGAGTACGGAACCAATGTAGTAGGAGGGGTAACGCCCGGGAAAGGTGGTCAAGAACATTTGGGTAAGCCAGTTTTCAACACAGTTTCTGAAGCAGTTGAAAAAACTGGCGCCGATACAACTATTATTTTTGTACCACCAGCATTTGCTGCAGACGCCATTATGGAAGCTGCAGACGCTGGTATTAAGGTAATTATCACCATTACCGAAGGAATTCCAGTAAAAGATATGATTACTGCATCAAACTATATAAAAGACAGAGATTGTCGTCTTATTGGTCCTAACTGCCCAGGTGTTATTACTCCGGGAGAAGCGAAAGTGGGTATTATGCCTGGTTTCGTTTTCAAAACAGGAAAAGTGGGTATCGTTTCAAAATCTGGAACACTTACCTATGAAGCTGCAGACCAAGTAGTAAAACAAGGCCTTGGCATTACAACGGCCATCGGAATTGGTGGAGATCCAATCATTGGTACAACTACTAAAGAAGCTTTGGAATTGCTCATCAATGATCCTGAAAGTGAAGCTGTAGTAATGATCGGGGAAATTGGAGGTCAACTTGAAATAGATGCTGCAAATTGGTACAAAAACAGCGGTATAAAAAAGCCTATTATTGGCTTTATTGCTGGTGAAACTGCGCCTGCAGGACGTACTATGGGTCACGCTGGAGCAATCGTTGGAGGAAGCGATGATACGGCTCAGGCAAAGAAAAAAGTAATGCGCGAGTGTGGCATCCACGTTGTGGATTCCCCAGCGGAAATTGGAAAGAAAGTAAAAGAAGTTTTAGGCTAACAAGCTATTCTCGACCTGCAAGGTTTTAAGAACCTTGTAGGTCTGAATCATTAAGTAGCTCTGTGAAATTCGCAGGGCTTTTTTTATGGAGAACCCGCAACCTTTTGCTATATTTGACCATAAGATAGAACCTGCAAGGTTTTCCAAACCTTGTAGGTTTTTTACCAACCATCAAAACACCTTTTAAAAATATGAAATTACTGGAAGGAAAAACAGCAATCATTACCGGCGGTAGCCGTGGAATAGGAAAAGGAATCGTTGAAGCCTTCGCCCAGCACGGCGCCAATGTAGCCTTCACCTATAGCTCTTCGGCTGAAGCGGCAAATGCTTTGGCAGACGAAATTTCAAAATCTGGTGTAAAGGCAAAGGCATACAAAAGCGATGCAGCTTCCTATGACGAATCGCAAAACCTGGCCGAAGAGGTTTTGAATGATTTCGGAAGCATTGATATTCTTGTAAATAATGCAGGAATTACCAAAGACAACCTTTTGATGCGTATTTCCGAAGAAGATTTTGATAAGGTAATTGAAGTGAACCTGAAATCGGTCTTCAACATGACCAAAGCTGTACAGCGCGCTATGTTGAAACAACGCAAAGGTTCCATCATCAATATGAGTTCCGTTGTTGGTGTAAAAGGAAATGCCGGACAGACCAATTACGCTGCCTCGAAAGCGGGAATCATTGGTTTTACAAAATCGGTTGCACTGGAATTAGGTTCGCGAGATATTCGCTGTAACGCTATCGCTCCGGGTTTCATAGAAACCGAAATGACCGGAAAATTGGACGAAGCCACAGTACAGGGTTGGCGCGATGCCATTCCGTTAAAGCGTGGCGGCTCTCCTGAGGATATTGCAAATGCCTGTGTTTTCTTTGCCAGCGATCTTTCTGCATACGTTACTGGGCAAGTGCTGAACGTGGATGGAGGTATGTTGACTTAATTGAATTTTCCGCACAGAATGCTTAAAATCTTCAAATTAGAATTTATGAAGAAATCAGTTTTATTAACGGCTCTCTGGCTATTGGGTATAAGTTCAGTTTTTGCTCAAAATCAGCAGACATATTCTGAATTAGTCAATGAAGCTTGGGGTTTGTATGAAAGTAAAAATTTTCAAGAATCAGCAGAAAAATATTCTGAAGCATTTAAGTCAAAAGGGGATAAAGGAGCAATTAATGATAGATATAATGCTGCTTGTTCATGGGCCTTGGCAAAAGAAATTGATTCATCATTTGTTCAGTTATTTCGAATTTCTGAAAAAGGAAATTACACGAATTATTCTCATATTACTACTGACTCCGATTTGTCAATTCTACATTCCGATAAGCGCTGGAACGAGGTTATAAATCTTGTGAAAGTTAATAAAGAAAAGGCAGAAGCAAATTTTGATAAACCGCTCGTTGCAATCTTAGATAGTGTATATAAATACGATCAGGGCTTGCGTATGCAAGCCAATACGGTTTATGATAAATACGGGCGCGACTCTCAAGAAACGAAAGATCTTTGGAAATCGATTGCGGAAAATGATTCTTTAAACCTAATTATTGTTAAAAAAATATTAGATGAACGCGGTTGGTTGGGAGCAGATATTATTGGAAATCAAGGTAACACCACATTGTTTTTAGTTATTCAACATGCTGACTTAAAAACCCAAGAAAAATATTTGCCAATGATGCGCGAAGCAGTTAAAAAGGGAAACGCAAGACCTAGCGCTTTGGCTTTATTGGAAGATCGGGTAGCCCTTGGACAAGGAAAACGACAATTATATGGGAGCCAAATTGGTTTGGATAGAGAATCCGGTGTATATTATGTTTTACCTTTGGAAGACCCTGAAAATGTGGATAAAAGAAGAGCTGCTATGGAATTGGGAGATTTACAGGATTATGTTTCAAATTGGAATATTGTGTGGGATGTAGAAAAATATATTAAAGAACTTCCCGATATTGAAGCCAAACAAAAAAAGTGATTGAAATTACCTTCTCAACTTAAATTGAAATTTATAAAATTTAGTGACCACAGAAACAATTCTTTATATAATCATCGCCGGAGTAGTATCCATTGCTCTGGCGGTTTTTATGTATGGATATAAGTCAAAACAAACGGGTTCCCTTCGTTGGATTTTTGGAATACTCCGCTTTATAACTTTGTTTTCCATTCTACTTTTAATCATAAATCCAAAATTTAAAAGTGAAACCTATACCATTGAAAAGCCGAAACTTCCCGTACTTATTGACAATTCAGCTTCAGTCGAGGAGTTGAACCAAAGGGAAAATGTTTCGTCTTTACTTCAAAAATTAAAAGAAAACAGCGAATTAAACGACAAATTCGACGTTTCCTATTATTCCTTCGGAAGTGATTTCCGTGAATATGATTCACTTTCTTTTGATGAAAAAAATACGAATGTTTCCAAAGCGCTTGCTTCAGCAAACGAGCTTTTCAAAAACCAATCCGCACCAACAATCCTTATTACTGACGGAAACCAAACCCTTGGGAATGATTATGAATTTTCTTCCGCAACTTTTAAAAATACTATTTATCCTGTAATTCTGGGTGATTCCATAAAATATACGGATATAAAAATCGAACAGTTAAACACCAATAGATACGCATTCTTAAAAAACCAGTTTCCGGTTGAAGTTATTTTGAATTACAGCGGCACAAATCCCGTGAATTCTGAATTTGTCGTTACGCAAGGCGCTGCAACGCTCTATAGAACAAACGTTTCCTTTTCGGAAAATGAAACTTCAAAAACGCTCAATTTCACGTTAAATGCTTCCAGCGTTGGGCTTCAAAAATACACAGCGCAAATACTTCCACTTGTGGATGAAAAGAACAAAACCAACAACAGCAAGCAGTTCGCCGTTGAAGTGATTGACCAGGCCACCAACGTTTTAGTGGTCAGTAAAATAACTCATCCCGATTTAGGTTCGCTTAAAAAAGCAATTACTACCAATGAACAACGCACCATTTCATTTAAAAAACCTGCAGAAGCTGCTTCATTTTTAAATGATTATCAATTGATAATCCTTTATCAGCCCGATAGAAGTTTTGCCGCAATATTTTCTGAAATGGAGAAATTGAACAAGAATAGTTGGGTAATCTCTGGCCTGCACACGGATTGGTATTTCCTTAATGGGGCGCAGGATAATTTCAATAAAGAAGCCTCCAATCAAAGTGATGACGTGCAAGTTGAACTAAACAGTAATTACGGAACCTTCGCTGTTGAAGATATTGGTTTCAACAATTTTCCACCATTGCACACAGAGTTTGGTGCATTGACAATAACGGTTCCAAACGAAGTAATGCTTGAACAAACAGTTAGCGGAATTTCCAATGGAAACCCTTTGCTCGCCACAATGGAAATAAACGGCAAACGAGACGCAATATGGGACGGAGAAGGTTTTTGGCGATGGCGTGCACGCAGTTTTCTGGAAACGGAAAGCTTCCAAAGTTTTGATGATTTTATAGGAAAACTTGTTCAATATTTAGCTTCAAACAAACGGCGAAGCAGAATGGAAGTGTTTTCGGAAACGTTTTATTACAATAACAATCCAATTAAGATTTCTGCCCAGTATTTCGACAAAAATTATGTTTTCGATAATCGTGCATCGCTGAATATAACGGTAAAAAATACGGAAACCGAAAAGCAAACCGTTTTTCCAATGCTTCTGCGGAACAATTATTACGAAGTAGATTTAAACAGTCTTCCCGCTGGGGAATATAATTATACTGTTTCGGTTTCAAACGAAGCAGTTTCCAGCAGTGGCAATTTCACGATTTTGGATTTTAACGTAGAGCAACAATTCCTGAATGCCGATGTGTACAAACTTCGTCGGATAGCCCAAAATTCTAACGGAAAAGCCTATTATGTAAACCAAACGGAAGCGTTAATTGAAAATTTACTTACCAATGATAACTTCCAAAACATTGAAAGAAGCGAACAAAAAGTAGTACCTTTGATCGATTGGAAATATCTTCTCGCACTTATCGTTCTCGCACTCGCAGCAGAATGGTTTATAAGAAAATATAACGGACTCATCTAAAAATTAACCCATATAAAAATATACAATGGAAAAATTACCCAAACTCACAATACCCGTCATCGTAGGAATTGTTTTGCTGATAATTTTAGTATCAAAATCTTCGGTTACTATTGACTCCGGTCACGCAGGTGTGCTATATCAAACTTTTGGAAACGGTGTGGTTACCGATGAACCGCCGCTTGGCGAAGGTTTTCATATTATTGCGCCTTGGAATAGGGTTTTCGTTTATGAAGTACGCCAACAAGAACTTAGTGAAAAAATGCAGGTACTATCCAGCAACGGACTTGAAATTAAATTGGATGCCTCTGCTTGGTATCAACCCATTTACAGTGATGTTGCCAAGTTACACCAAGAAAAAGGAGAAGATTACTTGCAACGTGTTATTCAGCCAGCCATAAGAAGTGCGGCAAGAAGTGTTGTAGGTCGTTATACGCCCGAACAATTGTACTCTACCAAGCGAGATGCAATTCAAGAAGAAATTTTTGAGGAAACCAAAAAAATTCTTGACAAACAATACGTACAATTAAATGAAATTTTGGTGCGCGATGTAACCCTACCGCCAACAATTAAAGATGCGATTGAAAGAAAACTGAAGCAGGAACAAGAATCTTTGGAATATGAATTTAGACTCGTAACAGCAGATAAAGAAGCTCAAAAAGTTAGAATTGAAGCCCAAGGAAAAGCGGATGCAAATGCTATTTTAAGTGCTTCATTAACAGATAAAATCCTTCAGGATAAAGGAATTGACGCAACTCTTGAACTTGCAAAATCACCTAATGCTAAAGTTGTAGTAGTTGGTTCTGGCGACAGTGGTTTGCCTTTGATTTTAGGGAATAATTGATGTAATTTTTAGTAGCAAATGTAATATTGCAACAGAAAGTAAATCTCGAGGAATATATTCTATTGGTAAAACAATGCTTGGTCTTCAATATTTAAGTATTGAAGTTTTAGCAATTACAAATCCACTCTTGTTCTCCAAGAGGTAAGTACCACTGACATCCAAGTTCTTCACAACTTTCTTTCGCATCTTCTTCCTCACAACTTGTAACAAAAACTGAAACAAACAATAATAAGATAAATAATATTTTAGTTTTCATATTCGATAAATTTTTAGTCTAAAATGACATGTTTCAGTGCAATAGTAAGATTATTGTGCAATTTTGAATATTACGAATGTTTCAAACTATAGAACAAATGTTTCCAGTACCAGTTACGAATCGGTTTTTTGAAAAGATTTAATAATCACCAAGCCGCAAATCACGGCCACTGCAGTTAAACCAAAAGCCAAAAGAATGTTGCTATAAATAAAGTTCCCAATAGCAAATAAAGAACAATAAACTCCAACTACACCTGCAAAGAACCCGAGGATTTTCATTCCAAACCCTTTGAATTTTGATTCATCTCCAAAAATAAGGCTGTTAAAACTGTTTAATGTTTCTGCATTTGAAGGTTTGGTTAAATAGGTTACAAGAACCCATCCAATCGTTGTTATGGCTACACTTAATACCAATTGCCAATGCCCGGCCATTTCAACAATTGGAGTGTCCATTTTTCCGTTTACAAAGAAAAAAGCTGCAATTACAAAAGAAATAACCATTGCGGCCATTTCACTATACGGGTTTATTCTGCTCCAGAACCAGCGTAGAATAAAGAGTAAACCTGTTCCAGCGCCAATGGAAAGCAATAGATTGAAACCATCCCGGGCTTCTTCCAATACAAGTGCCAGCAAACCTGCCAAAATCATCATTACCACCGTGGAAGTTCTTCCAATTGCTACTTGTTCTTTCCCGGTTGCTTCTTTCCGAAGAAATCGCACGTAAAAATCGTTCACCACATAAGAACTTCCCCAGTTTAAATGAGTTGAAATAGTACTCATAAATGCCGCGATAAGCGATGTGATTACAATTCCCAAAAGTCCAGCCGGCAAAAATGTAAGCATGGCGGGATAGGAAAGATCATTTTTTACGAATGCCGGATTTAAATTTGGAAAAGCTGCCTGCAAACTCTCCAGATTTGGATAAACAATTATAGATGCCAACCCAATAATAATCCACGGCCATGGACGAAGCGCATAATGAGCAAAGTTGAAAAATAAAGTGGCCCACGTGGCGTGTTTCTCGTTTTTGGCAGCAAGCATCCGTTGTGCAATATAACCGCCCCCCCCGGGCTCTGCGCCGGGATACCAAACGCTCCACCACTGTACGGCAAGCGGAACGATAAGCAGCGGAATTAATAATTCAGGTTTTGAAAAATCTGGCAGCATCGCGGTTTTGGCTGTAACGGTAGGGGTAGAAAGCAGGTTTTCAATTCCACCAATTTCAGGCATATTTACTATAAAAATAGTTGCCCAAATACTGCCCACCATGGCAATTATAAATTGTACGAAATCTGTAAGTAAAACACCTTTTAAACCTCCAAACGCCGAATAAATTACCACAACGGGCGAAGCAATCAATAAAACTTCATACGAAGACAGGCCAAACATTACATGCCCAATTTTAATTGCTGCCAAACAAACATTCGCCATAATGACGATATTAAAGAACACACCCAGATAAATTGCTCTAAAACCTCTTAAAAATGCGGCGCTTTTTCCGCTGTAGCGCAATTCATAAAACTCCAAATCTGTTGTTATTCCGCTTCTTCGCCATAATTTGGCATAGAAAAAAACGGTAAGCATTCCCGTTAGCAGAAAACTCCACCAAATCCAGTTTCCGAACACTCCGTCTTCCCGAATAACGCCAGCAACAAAATTGGGTGTATCGGCGGCAAACGTAGTTGCAACCATACTTACACCAAGCAGCCACCACGGCATATTTCTATTGGATAAGAAAAAAGATTTGGAGTCTTTTCCAGATTTTTTGGCCACAAGCAGCCCAATTGCGATAAAAACAATAAAAAATGAAACTATAATTATCCAGTCAAGTGTCTCTAAATGCATAAATAGGAATGGTTTTCGGCTGTTTAAAATTGCTTGGGTGAAAGTAAATAAATTGTACCGAAATATAATAAAGCGTTAAAATTTTATATTCACAGTTTAATAAACAATCTTTTTATTTAGATTTGCCATCACAATTATGAACAATTCATTTTTACATCATCACCATATTTCTCTCCACGCGCTCGCGAGGTGATATGGCTATTGTGTAAACCCAACAATATTCAAAACCCGTTTGAGCAATCAAACGGGTTTTTTTATTCCTAAAACTGAACAGAATTTTATGAAAAAACTAAAAATAGCGGTACAAAAATCAGGGCGACTTCACGATGAATCCCTTGCATTGCTAAAGGATTGTGGTATTTATATAGACAACGGCTGCGACCAATTAAAAACATCTGCAAGCAGTTTTCCTTTGGAAATCTATTACCTGCGCAACGGCGATATTCCGCAGTATTTAAAAGATGGCGTGGTGGATTGTGCAATTATTGGCGAAAATCTATTGATTGAAAAAGGCGAAGGAATTTCAATTGCCGACAGATTAGGGTTTTCAAAATGCAGGGTTTCCCTCGCGGTTCCGAAGGCATTTAAATACACCTCAATTGCCGATTTAAATGGGAAGCGAATTGCCACCAGTTATCCCGAAACTACCCGTAATTATTTGGCGGAAGTGGGGGTAGAGGCAGAGCTTCACATTATTAATGGCAGTGTGGAAATAGCACCAAACATTGGTCTGGCAGATGCCATTTGCGATATTGTGAGTAGCGGCAGCACGCTTTTTAAAAACAATTTAAAGGAAGTTGAAGTCATTTTAAAAAGTGAAGCCGTGCTCGCGGTCTCCCCAAATATTTCAGAAAACGCAAATAAAGTTCTGGATAAAATTCGCTTTAGAATACAGTCAGTCCTGCAAGGCCGCGATTCGCGCTATGTGCTATTAAATGCGCCGAATGATAAGATTGATGAAATCATCAAAATTTTGCCCGGAATGAAAAGTCCAACCTTGTTGCCACTGGCAGAAGAAGGCTGGAGCAGCATTCATTCCGTAGTGAATCGCGATGTTTTTTGGGAAGTAATTGAAGAACTGAAACAGGCCGGCGCCGAAGGAATATTAGTTTGCCCTATTGAAAAAATGATCTTGTAAGATGAAAAAAATATACAATCCAAAACCCGAAAGCTGGAGCGAACTTTTAAAACGCCCCACCCAAACCATCGCCGATGTGGAAACTACGGTAAACCAAATATTTTCAGAAATAAAATTGAAAGGTGATACTGCCGTAAAAAAATACACTCAACTTTTTGATGGAATTTCTATTGAAAGTCTATTGGTTTCAAAAAACGAAATTGAAACTGCGGAAAAGGAAACCTCTGAAGAATTGAAAAACGCCATCAATCTTGCAAAAGCAAACATCGAAAAATTCCACAGCGCACAAAAAACGGAACGCATTACTGTAGAAACTACCGAAGGCGTGGTTTGTTGGCAGGAAATAAGACCCATTCAAAAAGTGGGGCTTTACATTCCTGGAGGCACAGCTCCGCTGTTTTCTACTGTATTAATGCTTGCTATTCCGGCAAATATTGCGGGTTGCAAAGAAATTATTTTATGTACGCCGCCCGATAAAAACGTCAATATTAATCCGGCTATTTTATATACTGCAAATCTTTGTGGGGTAACCAAAATTTTTAAAATTGGCGGTATTCAAGCCATTGGCGCAATGACTTTTGGCACCGAAAGCGTTCCTTCGGTTTATAAAATTTTCGGCCCTGGAAACCAGTTTGTAACCGTTGCAAAACAAATCGCCACCAAACACGGCGTGGCAATAGATATGCCCGCGGGACCTTCGGAATTACTGGTGTTTGCCGATGACACAGCGAATGCTTCATTTGTAGCATCAGATTTATTGTCGCAAGCCGAACACGGGGCGGATAGCCAAGTTGTTTTGGTTACAACTTCGGAAAAGCTTTTGAATTCAGTGGAAAAGGAGGTTGAAGAACAACTTCAACAGTTGCCACGAAAAGCTATTGCAGAGAAAGCTATTGCAAATTCACAATTGATTTTGATCGAAAGCAATTCGGAAGCTATCAATCTTATCAATGAATACGCCCCGGAACACTTTATTGTGGTTTCAAAGGAAGAAGATTTTTTTATTGAAAGTATTCAAAATGCCGGGTCTGTTTTTATAGGCAATTTCACCCCCGAAAGCGCCGGTGATTATGCTTCTGGCACCAATCACACTTTACCGACCAACGGGTATGCAAAGCAATATAGCGGCGTAAATCTGGACAGTTTTATGAAAAGTATGACTTTTCAGAAAATCTCAGAAAAAGGAATTCAAAACATTGGCAATGCCATAGAAACAATGGCGGAAGCGGAAGGCCTGCAAGCGCACAAAAACGCTGTGACATTACGCTTAAAAAGTTTAGAAAAATTGTCCGGTCGAGCCCAGTCGAGACCTTAACTTGTACAAATATGACGAACAAAATAGATATACAATCTCTCATCCGCCCAAACGTAGCCAAAATGAAGCCATACAGCTCGGCCCGCGATGAATTCAAAAATTTCGATAGCGAAATGATTTTTCTCGATGCCAATGAAAATCCGTTTGAGACTAACGTAAATCGCTATCCCGATCCGCAACAACGGCAACTTAAGGGCATACTTTCAAAACAAAAAAGTATCGCCACCAATCAAATTCTTTTGGGAAATGGCAGCGATGAAGTACTCGACCTGATTTTTAGAGCATTCTGTGAACCCGCCAATGACAACATAATTACCTTGCCGCCAACTTACGGTATGTACAGTGTTTTGGCAGATTTGAACGATATTGAAAATAGGGAAGTTTTTCTCGATGCAGATTTTCAGCCCGATTTGGACGAAATTTCGAGAACTGCAGATATGCGTACCAAACTTCTATTTATCTGCTCTCCCAACAATCCCACGGGAAATTTAATTGCTGCGGAAAAAATAGAGTGGCTTCTCAAAAATTATAATGGTTTGGTAGTGGTCGATGAAGCTTACATAGATTTCGCAAACGCGGAAAGTTGGATTTATAAACTGGATGAATTTCCAAATTTAATAATTACCCAAACCCTTTCAAAAGCATACGGATTGGCGGGAATCCGTTTGGGATTATGCTTTGCTTCCGCGGAAATAATTTCGGTTTTAAACAAAATAAAACCACCGTATAACATTAATGAACTTACACAGCAAAGCGCTATCGAACAACTTCGAAATACAGGAAAGATAAAAAATGACTTGTCTTCGTTGAAAGAAGAAAAGGAGTCATTACTTAAAGCCTTGGTTCAAGTTAATTTTATTGAGAGAACTTTTCCTACCGATGCCAATTTCATCCTTATAAAAGTGGACGATGCTGAAAAACGCTATTCACAATTGTTGGAAAACGGCATCGTAGTCCGCAACAGAAGTTCACAGCCGCTTTGCGAAAATTCACTGCGCATAACCATTGGCACCAATTCTGAAAACACAAAACTAATAAACACTCTAAAAACTTTAAAATAATGAAGAAACGCGTACTGTTTATAGACCGCGACGGCACCATCATAAAAGAAACCGTGGATGAGCAAATTGACGGGTTTGATAAAATGATTTTTTACCCGAAAGTTTTCACCTATCTAGGAAAAATAGCGAAGGAACTCAATTTTGAATTGGTAATGATTACCAACCAGGACGGTTTGGGAACTGACTCTTTCCCCGAAGAAACTTTTTGGCCCGTGCATAATTTTATATTGAAAGCGTTTGAAAACGAAGGTGTTACTTTCAATGAAGTTTTAATTGATCGCACGTTTCCATACGAAAATGCTGACACGCGCAAACCGGAGATAGGATTACTTAAAAAGTATTTTTCCGAAGAATATGACCTTAAAAATTCATTTGTAATCGGCGATAGGTTAACGGATATCGAGCTTGCCAAAAACTTGGGTTCCAAAGGAATTTATATTAACGACAACACGAATTTGGGTACTGCTGAAATTTCTTTGAATGCCGAAGAACTTCAGCAATACATTGCTTTGGAAACCAAAGACTGGCAACAGATTTATGAGTTTTTAAAACTGAAACAACGCGTTTCGGAAATCCAACGAAAAACCAATGAGACCGATATTTCCATTAAACTGAATTTGGATGGCACGGGTAAGAGCACTATAAACACTGGCGTTGCTTTTTTTGACCATATGTTGGATCAATTGGCGCGCCACGGGCAAATGGATTTGGAAATCACCGTAAAAGGCGATTTGGAAGTTGACGAACACCACACTATTGAGGACACCGCCATTGCCTTGGGTGAAGTTTTCAACCAAGCCCTCGGCGATAAATTGGGGATGGAGCGTTACGGCTTCTGTTTGCCAATGGACGACTGTTTGGCGCAGGTTGCCATTGACTTCGGCGGTAGGAATTGGCTGGTTTGGAATGCAGATTTTAAACGTGAAATGATTGGAAAAATGCCAACCGAAATGTTTCAGCATTTCTTTAAAAGCTTTACCGATGGCGCCAAGGCAAACCTCAATATTAAAGCCGAAGGCACTAACGAACACCACAAGATTGAAGCTATATTCAAAGCTTTTGCAAAAGCCATAAAAATGGCGGTGAAACGCGATGCCGAGAAAATGATTTTACCATCAACAAAAGGCTTGCTATAAAAGCCCCCTAACCCCCGGAGGGGGAACTATTATGAATGCAGAAACAAACAAAAAATTAAAAGTCTCTCCCCCATTGGGCGCTGGGAGCCTGGTAATTATTAATTATGGCGCGGGCAACATCCAAAGCATCAAATTTGCTTTGAAAAGATTGGGTGTAGAAGCAATTTTGAGTAATGATGAAGCTGAAATCCGCCAAGCAGATAAAGTGATTTTTCCGGGAGTGGGCGAGGCGAGTAGCGCGATGCAAAAACTGAAAACTTCAGGTTTGGACCAAGTAATTCCCACATTAAAACAACCCGTTTTGGGCATCTGTTTAGGAATGCAGTTGTTATGTAATTCTTCGGAAGAAGGAAATACGAAAGGCTTGGGGATTTTTGACGTTGAAGTGAAACGTTTTTCAAATGAAGTGAAAGTGCCACAAATAGGGTGGAATCAAATTTCAAATTTAAAATCCGGCTTGTTTGAAGGTATTTCAGAAAACGAATTTATGTATTTGGTGCATAGCTATTATGCGCCTTTATGTAAAGAAACTATTGCAACTTCCGAATACGGAATTCAGTATTCATCGGCAATACAAAAGGATAATTTTTATGGCGTTCAGTTTCACCCTGAGAAAAGCAGTACAGCCGGAGCACAAATTTTAAAGAATTTTTTAAACTTATAAACGAGATTCCCGCCTTCGCGGGAAATATATTATGCGAATAATACCAGCAATAGACATCATAGACGGCAAGTGCGTGCGAATGGCAAAAGGCGATTACGGCACAAAGAAAATTTATAATGAAAACCCTTTGGAAGTTGCGAAACAATTTGAGGCCCACGGAATAAAGTACCTGCACTTGGTGGATTTGGATGGCGCCAAAAGCAAGCATATTGTAAACCATAAAATTTTGGAAGAAATTGCTACGAAAACAACTTTAAAAATTGATTTTGGCGGCGGACTAAAAACTGATGAGGATTTGCGGATTGCCTTTGAATGTGGTGCAAACCAGATTACTGGCGGGAGTATTGCCGTAAAAAATCCCGAAACTTTTAAAAGTTGGCTGCAAAAATTCGGAAGTGATAAAATTATTTTAGGCGCCGATGCAAAGAATGAAAAGGTAGCAATCGGTGGGTGGATGGAAGATTCAGATTTAGAGTTAATTCCTTTTATACAGCAATATGTTGAGAACGGAATTGAATATGTAATCTGTACCGATATCAGTAAAGACGGGATGTTAGAAGGCCCCTCGTTTGATTTGTATCATAAAATTTTAAAAGAAATTACAGTGTCAGGTCGAGCGCAGTCGAGACCTACGAAGCTAATTGCTTCGGGAGGTATCTCAACTTTTGAAGAACTCCCAAAGCTCGCCGAAATTTGTTGCGAAGGTGTGATAATTGGAAAAGCCATTTATGAGAATAGAATATCTTTAAAACAACTTGAAAACTACATTTTAAATGCTAACTAAAAGAATTATACCGTGTCTCGATATCAAAAATGGCCGAACCGTTAAAGGAGTCAACTTCTTAGATTTGCGCGACGCCGGCGATCCGATAGAATTGGCAAAATTCTATTCTGAAAACGGAGCTGAAGAACTTGTTTTTCTGGATATTTCGGCAACTGAGGAGCGCAGGAAAACCTTGGCCGAATTGGTTTTAAAGGTTGCAGAAACCATCGATATTCCCTTTACTGTTGGCGGAGGAATTTCTTCCGTTGAAGACGTGGAAATCCTTTTAAACAATGGTGCCGATAAGGTTTCGGTGAATTCTTCTGCAGTGAAAAATCCACAGTTGATCAATGAACTGGCTTCAAAATTTGGTTCGCAGTGCGTTGTGGTGGCCATTGATGCAAAACAGATTGACGGCAATTGGAAAGTGCATTTAGTGGGAGGAAAGGTGCCAACAGATCTGGATCTGTTTGAGTGGGCAAAGGAAGTGGAACTGCGCGGTGCTGGTGAAATTCTTTTTACGTCCATGGACCACGATGGAACGAAAAACGGTTTCGCTAACGAAGCTTTGGCAAAACTTTCAACAGAGCTGAACATTCCAATAATTGCCTCAGGCGGAGCGGGAACCATTCAGCACTTTACAGATACTTTTATTGAGGGAAAAGCAGACGCAGCTTTGGCTGCAAGCGTATTCCACTTTAAGGAAATAACTATAAACAATTTGAAAAAAGAATTAAAAACCCAGGAAATTCCTGTTAGATTATAAATTAGATGGAAATAGATTTTAAAAAATACAGCGATGGCCTTGTACCGGCCATAATCCAAGACACAAATACCAGCAAAGTGCTTATGCTTGGCTATATGGACGAAGAAGCATTTTTGAAAACCAACCAATTAAAAAAGGTTACTTTTTTCAGCCGAAGCAAACAGAGACTTTGGACCAAAGGGGAGGAGAGTGGCAATTTTCTGGAGCTTGTTTCCATTGCTGTTGATTGTGATAAAGATGCACTATTAATAAAAGTGAACTCTGTTGGGCCCGTTTGTCACAAAGGAACCGACACCTGCTGGAACGAAGATAACGTTTCGAGTTTTGGCTTTCTTTCAGATTTGGAAAGCATCATTCAAAACAGAAAGGATAATTCGGAAAATGAAGATTCTTACATTGCATCCCTTTTCCGAAAAGGTATCAATAAAATTGCCCAAAAAGTAGGCGAAGAGGCAGTGGAAGTTGTCATTGAATCAAAAGATAGCAACGATAATCTTTTTCTTGATGAAAGCGCCGACCTGCTTTTTCATAATATGATTTTGCTTCAGGCAAAGGGTTTTACGTTGAGCGATGTGGAGAAAACACTTCGGCAACGCCATAAAGTGGAATAATCTTTTTACTTTTTCCTACCTTTAAAAAATAATCAACGTTTTTTATGGCCGCACGAAGAAGAAAAAAACCGCAAACCACCAAAATTCAACCCAAAAGAGCAAGAAACCTTTCTCCGGGAACGGTAACCTATACCGGTAAAAAAACCACTACGGTTACGGAACTGGACATTATTGATTATTCCAAAGAGCATTATGACCGCTTTGAGACCAACAATATACAAGAAGCATTTACATATGAAGATTCCAGCAACATAACGTGGATTAATGTAAACGGTCTCAGCAACACCGATGATATTGTTACCCTTGGTAACCATTTTGAATTGCACCCGCTAATCCAGGAAGATATTGTTACCACTAATCAACGCCCAAAAATTGATGAATATGAGGAGTATTTGTTTATCGTTTTTAAAATGCTGCACTATGATGAAAATGAGCATCTAACAAACGAGCATATAAGTATGGTAGTTGGGAGTGATTATGTAATCACTTTCCAAGAAGCAGAAGGGGATGTCTTTGGCGACTTGAGAGATAGGCTGGAACACGGAAAAGGGAGAATTAGAGGCTATGGTTCTGATTATTTGATGTTTGCCATACTTGATGCCGTTGTTGACAATTACTTTACGGTAGTTGAATTTTTGAGCAATAAAGTGGAAATACTTGAAGACAATCTTTTTGATGATAAGGATGATGAAAACATGACTGAGGAAATCCAAGAACTTAAAAAAGAAATCCTAAAAATTAGAAAAGCAGTTTTACCATTGCGTGAAGTAATAAACCGATTGGAAAAAATAGAAAGCCCCCTCATTGAAGAACGCACCAACAAATATATACGTGATCTTTATGACCACATTATCCAAGTAAACGAAAGTGTTGAAATATACCGCGATATGATCTGGGGCTTGATGGATATGTACATGACTACCATCAGCAACAAAATGAACGAAGTGATGAAGGTGCTTACCATCATGGCTTCTATTTTTATTCCTTTAACCTTTATGGCCGGTATTTATGGGATGAACTTTGAGCATATGCCCGAACTACACTTAAGGTATGGCTATTACTACCTTTGGGCAGCAATGATTCTTGTGTTTTTTGGTCTGCTTTGGTATTTTAAGAGAAAGAAATGGTTGTGAAGTGAATTGTTGAATTGTGAGTCGTGAGTCCTGAATCCTGAAGTGTGAAACGCAAAACGGTGAACTTATTGCTCATTGATTTCTCTATGTCCACTGTTCCTCTGTGGTTAAAATTTATTGATTGAGTCTATACTTGCTATACACTATGGCAACTACAACACAGGCTCCAACACCTCCCAAACAGTATTGGCAACAATTTTATGTCCTTCGGCAGTGGGATGTATCCCGTCATTCTGGTTTAATTCCTTAACACCCCCTACATCCTTTAAAATAAAGGGAATGAAGGCAATATTATTTTCCATAGTCAAATCAGAAAAAATAGCGCGAAACTGCGTGGTATAATCTTGCCCCATATTGGGTGGCAATTGCATTCCTGCCAAAACAATCTTTGTATCTGGGCTTTTTGTTTTAACAGCATCTATAATTGCCTGTAGATTAGCTTTGGTTTCAGAAATTGGAACTCCACGTAGTCCATCGTTTGCGCCTAGTTCCAAAACAAATATATCTATGTCCTGATTGAGGATCCAATCAATTCTGCTTCTGCCGCCGGCGGAAGTTTCCCCGCTAACCCCAGAGTTTACGACTTCATAATTCAAGCCCAAGGAGTCAACTTTAGTCTGAATAATTCCCGGAAACGCATCGTTGGTATCATCCAGGCCATAGCCAGCAGTAATGCTGTCCCCAAAGAAGAGGATGGTTTTGTTTGTAGTGGTTGCTGAAGCTTCGGTTTCGGTAGTGGTATTTTCGTTTGTATCTACAACGGCTTTCGTTTTTGTGTTATTTCCGCAGGATAGCACTATAAAAACAGTCAAGAAATAACAAAACTTTAAGAGGTTCTGAGACTTGGAAACTATTGTATCTAAAAGGGTTTGCGTAATTTTGGGCTTCGGCATAAGATCGAGAAATATTATAAAATTTAAATGACAAAGATATTAAAGATTAACGGGCTGGAGAAAACTTATAAAAACGGTTCGAAGCAATTAACGGTTCTTCAAAATGTTTCGTTTGAAGTGAAAAAAGGACAAACATTCTCTATCGTTGGGCCCTCTGGAAGTGGAAAGACAACTTTATTAGGTTTAGCTGCAGGCTTAGACACCCCCAGTGCTGGGACGGTGGAATTATGCGGACATAATTTAAGCAGCCTCAACGAGGATGAACGCGCACAACTGCGCAATGAGGAAGTTGGGTTTATTTTTCAGGACTTTCAATTATTGCCAACCTTAACGGCGCTTGAAAATGTAAGCGTGCCTTTGGAACTGCAAGGCGCAAAAAATGCTGATAGCAGAGCAAAGGAACTATTAGAAAAAGTGGGTCTGGCAGATCGCGTTCACCACTATCCATCACAACTGTCTGGGGGCGAACAACAAAGGGTAGCGGTGGCAAGGGCATTTTCCAACAAGCCTTCAATTTTATTTGCAGACGAACCTACCGGAAATCTTGACGAAGAAACAGGAGAGAAGGTAATACAGTTACTTTTTGAACTCAATGAACAGGCAGGTACCACGCTTGTGATCATAACCCACGATTTGGATTTAGCAGTAAGAACACAGCAAATTTTAAGATTGAAAGGTGGTAAGATTTTAACGAATGAAACAACTGCAACAATTTGAACAAACCTCAGTTACAATCAAACTTAAACAACGCTTGGCTTTTTAAGATGGCTTGGCGCGATGCAAAGGCGAGCAGAGCGCGATTGCTACTGTTTATGGCGTCCATTATTTTGGGGATTGCTGCCGTGGTTTCCATACAGTTATTCAGCCAAAACCTTACCGATAATATCCAACGACAATCAAAATCGTTGATGGGGGCCGATTTTACGATTGATAGTGATCAGCTTCCCAACGAACGCGCACAAGCAATTATTGATTCATTAAACCCAGATGCTTCGGAAGTAAACTTTGTGTCGATGGTGGCTTTCCCCAAAAACAATGGCACTAAATTAGTACGTGTGCGTGGTTTGCAGGGGGATTTTCCTTTTTATGGAGAGCTTAAAACACAACCTGTTGGCGCCGCTACTTCCTATCAAGCTTTAGGCAGTGCTTTGGTAGATGCTACCTTGATGTTGCAATACAACCTTCAAGCTGGCGATTCAATAAAAATAGGTGAAATAACCCTGCCCATCGCTGGCGCATTAAATGCTATTCCCGGTAATAATGCCGTCTCCAGTTCAGTAGCGCCTTTGGTTATAATTCCATATAGGCTTGTGGCCGATACCGAATTATTACAGTTTGGAAGCCGGAAGGAATACCAATATTATTACAAACAACCCAATGTAGATCTGGTGGCACTTGAAGACAGCTTGCAACCGATGCTCGAGGCAGAAAATACAGATTTGGATACGCACACTAGCACCAGCAGCAGATTGGGGCGCAGGTATGACAATGTTAGTTCCTTTCTTAACTTAACTGCTTTTATTGCACTTTTGCTGGGCTGCGTAGGAATTGCCAGCTCGGTTAATATCTATATTAAGGAAAAAGTAAAGGCAATTGCCGTCTTAAAATGTTTGGGTGCATCCAGAAAACAAAGCTTTTTAATATTTCTGATTCAGATTGCAGGAATAGGCATCTTAGGAGGTATCATCGGGACTGCGATAGGAGTGGGGCTGCAGGAACTTTTCCCCTTTGTATTAAAAGAGTTTTTACCCTTCGATATAATTATTAGCATTTCTGCCCAACCTATAATCATGGGCGTTCTCTTGGGCTTAGTGATGTCGGTTTTATTTGCCTTGCTACCGTTATTGCGAACTTGGTACGTTTCGCCATTGGAAGTGCTGCGCTTTAGCGGGGAATCCTCAAAACAATCAAAAAAAGCCACCTATGGCGTTATTGCTTTAGTTGTTTTATTTCTTTACGCCTTTTCCTATTGGTTGCTGAAAGATTGGTTATTTGCATTAGCCTTTATTGGCGGTATTCTTGTAACCTTCGGAGTGCTAGCAGGTATTGCAAGTGGAACCATGAAATTGGTTAAAACCTATTTTCCAAAAGGCGCACGGTTTACCACACGGCAAAGTTTACTGAATTTATTTCGGCCTAACAATCAAACCATAGTGCTATTGGTAGCCATTGGTTTGGGAACTTTTTTAATCAGTACACTATATTTCACAAAGGATATTTTGCTGGATAAAGCAACCATCGGCCAAACCTCAGAAAGTGCAAACTTGATAACTTTGGATGTGCAACCAGACCAAGTAACAGAGGTGATGAATACCTTTAAAGCAAATGATCTGAATGTATTGAATAATATTCCGCTGGTTACCATGCGGATGCACAGCATTAAAAATGAGTTGGTAAGCAGCTTACGAGTCGATACTACAGCCCAAATAAAAGGCTGGCTTTTAAACCACGAATTTAGAACCACTTATCGCAGTGCCCTTACAAAGTCTGAGGAAATTGTAGCAGGGGAGTGGGTTGCTGAGCACAAACAGGGTGATAAAATCCAAATCTCTATTTCCGAAAACCTAGCCGAAGATGCCAATGTAACGCTAGGCGATGCACTGGTTTTCAATGTGCAGGGGGTGCTTATGGAAACGGTTGTTAGCAGCATTCGAAAAGTGGATTGGACTACCTTGCAACCCAATTTCTCTATCGTTTACCCAAAAGGAGTCTTGGAAAATGCGCCACAATTTAATGTATTGTCAACCTATGCGCCAACAGAGGAAAGTTCGGCCAAGTTGCAACGTGACTTGGTGAAGAAATTCCCCAATGTGTCTGTGATAGATCTAAGACAGATGTTTACTGTAATAGAAGATATATTGGACAAGGTAAGTTGGATCATCAACTTTATGGCGTTTTTCAGTATTCTAACCGGGATTATAGTGTTGATAGGCTCCGTGCGAACCAGCAAATACCAGCGCATAAAGGAAAGTGTGCTACTGCGCACTCTGGGTGCAAAAAACAAACAAATAATCGCTATTACCGCCCTGGAGTATCTGTTTTTGGGAATCTTGGGAAGTCTCTTGGGTATCCTTTTGGCGTTACTTAGCAGCTTGCTATTGGCAATATTTGTATTTGAAGAACCCTTTATGCCTTCGCTTATTCCGTTCCTGATTTTCTTGCCGGGTATATCACTTTTGGTTTTGGGGATTGGGTTGAGCAATATTCGAGAGGTTTTACGGAGCTCACCGCTGGAGGTGCTTCGGAGGAGTTAGGCGTGGGGCGGTAGTCTGTATTCTGTTGTCTGTTGTCTGTTGTCTATTCTGTTATAATGACTTCTTTTTGGTTTCTTTAGTCTTTCTTCTTTTTTCACGGCTTTGGATATACTTCGGAAAAATGTATGATTTATTGATTATATTTTATTAAACAAGCTATTAATAACGAAGCCGAATTTCTTTTTCTAAATAATTATTTATATTTAATCATTAATAGATAAATAGCTGCTTATTAAATACATACAGCTATATTAAAATAAGAAACAATTACCGAAGTAGTTCGTCCTATAAATAGAGTAACCATCCAAATAATGCAATATGACAATTTTAGTAGTAGGAGCAAGTGGTGCCACGGGCAGTAAATTAGTGGAACAACTTTTAATGCTAAACCACAGGGTGAAAATAATTGTACGATCTCCCGAAAAACTTCCTGACGCTTGGAAAACGAATGATAATCTTCAAATAATAACTGCCAGTGTTTTGGATTTAAGTGATGCCGAAATGCGCGAAATAGTAAAGGATTGTGATGCCGTGGCGTCTTGTCTTGGGCACAATCTAACCTGGAAAGGTATTTATGGACAACCTAGAAAATTGGTAACGGATGTTACGCGACGGTTATGCGATGCGATAAAATTCAATAAACCGCAAAGGGCAGTGAAATTTATTTTGATGAACACCACAGGAAACCGCAATCGCGATTTAGACGAATCTATTTCCTTCGCCCAAAAATGTGTTATTGGGTTGCTTCGCTTGTTGCTGCCGCCGCATGTTGACAACGAAAAAGCGGCGGATTATTTGCGTATTGAAATTGGGCAAAATAATCCCTATGTTGAATGGACAGCAGTGCGACCCGATGGTTTGATAAATGAGGAAATGGTAACGGATTATAAAATTTATCCTTCTCCAACACGAAGCGCCATTTTTAATGCAGGCAAAGTAAGCCGGATAAATGTGGCCCACTTTATGGCCCGTTTAATCGATGATTCCGATTTATGGGCTAAATGGAAAGGAAAAATGCCGGTAATCTATAGCGCAACGGTGTAATTTACTTTTTGGTGAATGCTATCAACCGTTATTGTGAGCACAGGGTGACAATCTATTGAACATTTCCGCTAGTATGGATGTGCTATAGTTTTATTGCAAAAATGAAATTATAATGGGATAGCTATAAATATGAAATATGTTATTTACGCTATATACATACTATAAACATACTATATATACGCTATAAATACGCTATAAATACTTTACACTTTACATTAATAGGTATATTTATTATTCTAGTTATTCTTTTTAAACCTTATTAATATATTCTTCTCTCGTTATGAAACTTGAGGTTTACTCGCTTCATTTCTATTTGATAATTAGGTGTTTGCGAATCTCCTTCGTCGGTTTGGTTAAAAGCGGAAGTTGTTACTATAGTGTCTCGAAAAAATTTATTCTAAAATTTTCTTCTGCAATGTTAATAGAACACTTTTTATGCGACTGGCCTGTGGTGAGCGTAGTCGAACCATAGGAGGAAAGCGTAACATGTGTGGAATGGTAATTAACTGTTATATAGCTTATTTACATTGCTTTTGTATGTTTGTCCTATAGGAATTTTATAATCGTCTATTAAAATACGATTACCTTCTATAAATTTAATTTTATCTACAACAACAAGAAACGATTTATGAACTCTTAAAAAATTATCGTTATTTAAAATAGATTCAAAATACGATATTTTTTCGTGGCTAATAATCATTTCATTCTTTAAAAATAGTTTGGTGTAGTTTCCGTAAGCTTCTATATAAAGGAGATCTTTCAAATCTATTTGATGATGCTTTTTATCACCTTTTATAAAGAATCGCGTGAAGGTTTCAGGGGTAAATTCTTTTGAGACTGTTTTGGACAATTGTGTTTCAGAAACTTTATTTACAGCTTTCACTAAACGGTCAAAACTAAAAGGCTTTAAAATATAATCTACAACGTTTAACTCAAAACCTTCAATTGCATGCTCTTTATAAGCCGTTGTAACTATGGTTTTTGGAGGATTTGATAATGTTTTTAAAAAATCTAAACCTTTTAATTTAGGCATATTAATATCCAAAAAAATAAAATCGACAGTATTTTCATTTAAGTACTGCATGGCTTCCATAGCGCTGTAGCAATTTTTTTCTAATTGTAAATGTGGTAACATGCTACAAAACTCTTCAATTATTTCATGAGCCAACGGTTCATCATCAATAATTATAAACTTAAGCATGTTTAGCAATCTTTAAGGTTGTTTTATATAGGTTATTTGATACATCCACTTTTAATTCATGTTTATTTTTATATAATAAAGATAGTCTTCTTTTTAAATTTTGTAATCCTATTCCGTTTGATATGCTTATTTCATTAGGATCAAAATTATTTTCAATTGAAAAAACAATGAAATCTGTTTCTTCATTTAAGTTAATATGTATAAAAGCGTTTTCAGCTAAAGTTTCAATGCCATGTTTGAAGGCATTTTCTAAAAGAATAATATACAGTAAAGGAGCAATAGTTAAACTTGTATCCACATCATGGTTAAATGTAATCTCTACAGACTTTTTATATCGTATTTTATGTAATTCAATGTAATTATTTAAATATTCTATTTCGTCCTTAATTTTTACCATGTCCTTTTCACCTTCATAAATGGTATATCGCATCATATCCGATAACTTTAAAATTACTTCTGGTGCTTTCTCCGAGTTTTTAACTGTTAATGCATACAGATTATTTAAGGTGTTAAAGAAAAAATGAGGATTCATCTGCGTTCTTAAAAGGGAAAGTTCAGTTTTAGATTTTTCAGCTTTTAAATCTCTAAACCATTTCCACTGTTCATAAACCCAAACGAAAAATAAAACTGGAATGGGTAAAAAGAACACGTAGAATGGATAATCTTTCTTAATTTCTAAATAGGCTTCTAAACCACCAGAAAACAGCCTTAAATAAAGAAAATAAATAAATAACGGTAAATAGATAAGTACAATAAGTTTCCAATACTTTTTTATGAATGAAGGAATCAGCAAATACACAACACCTATCCAAAACCCCATTAGTAGTATAAAAGTCACTGGGTTATCTGGCATATCCATTAAAGTATCCACACCTAATGTTACGATAAAAACAACAATCAGCACTATAACCTTAAGAATGGTAACACCTTTACGCTTTAAATAGTTGTAATTATGAATAGGCAACGCAATCGCCAAGCACCAAAACAGGGTGATTAATATAACTTCAATTGGATCATCATCTGGAACATTTATAACACCAAAATAATCCAACATATAAAATATGGGTATGATAATTAGTGCAATTAAAAAGGCTCTGTATTTTTTGATGTACTCAACCATAGAACAAAAGTATGTATGTAATCCTGCATTAACAAGAAAGTTGATAGACACTAGTAAAATGCAATTCAACGCTATTGTTTTTTGCATGAACAGAATTGATGCTGTTTTTCATTACATATGACTTTATAATAATGTTATACATCATATAAATTATAAAGGAGGCTTTCTTCAATTTATGTTTGTCACAAATTAAAACTAAAACAGCACATCAATTAAAAATCAACAGTTATGAATACGTTACAAATCAATAATTTAAGCAAGACCTATCCTAATGGTGTCAGGGCATTGAACGACATTAATTTAGAAATTACCAACGGAATGTTTGGTTTGTTAGGAGCCAATGGAGCTGGTAAGTCTTCCTTAATGCGAACCATTGCATCCTTACAAGAGCCTTCTTCTGGAAGTATTTTCTTTAATGGTTCTGATATCATTAAAAAACCAGAAAATATAAGAAAACATTTAGGCTATTTACCACAAGAGTTTGGTGTGTATCCAAAGATTTCGTGCGAAAAATTGTTAAATCATTTAGCAGTTTTAAAAGGAATATTAGATACAAAGCAACGTAAAGAGCAAGTAACAGCATTGTTGCAACAGGTTAATTTGTATCAACACAGAAAAAAATCAGTGTATACATTTTCTGGTGGTATGCGTCAACGTTTTGGGATTGCACAAGCCTTATTAGGAAATCCGCAAGTAATTATTGTTGATGAGCCAACAGCAGGCTTAGATCCAGAAGAAAGCAATCGCTTTTTAAACCTATTGAGTGAAATAGGGGAGAACGTTATTGTTATTTTATCCACACACATTGTAGAAGATGTTAGAAACTTATGCCCGAAAATGGCCATATTATCTAATGGTGAAATTATTTCTGAGGGAAATCCGAAAGATTTAGTGGCGAGTATTGAAGGTAAAATATGGACAAAGATGGTACCTAAAAAGGACATTGAAGTGTATAAAAAAACATTCGATGTCATCTCAACAAAATTAGTTGCAGGTGATACACAAATTAGAGTGCTATCAGATTATATACCTGAAGATAGTTTTGAAGCTATTACACCAAATTTGGAAGATTTTTATTTCGCTATGCTTTTTAATAATTCAGTAAAAATGCAATAAGTTATGTTTACAAAATTATTAAAATTTGAAGTTTTTTATCAGTTTAAACAACGTGCATTTCCAATGTTCGCTGTTCTATTTTTATGCTTGGGTGTTTTTGTTGGTAGACAAGGGTTTGCACCAACAGGTGTTAATTATAATTCTGTATATCAAGTATATTTCCACACAAGTTTGTTTACTTTAGGAAGTGTTTTTATCATCATGTTCTTTGCCATTAGTGCTATGCTTAGAGATAAGCAATATAATATGGAATCGCTCATTTACAGTTCTTCAATACAAAAGGCACATTACTTCTGGAGTCGGTTTATAGGTACCTTTATTTTTAGTGTCTTGGCTTTTACACCATTTATATTAGGCTATATCTTCGGAAACTATTTTTCTGATTTAGATGCAGAACGTTTAGGCAAATTTCAATTGCTAACTTATGTACAACCTTGGTTATATATAGTAGTGCCTAACATATTTATATGTTCTGCCATCATATTTTCTGTTTGTACCTTAACAAAAAATAGTATTGCAACCTATGTAAGTGCCGTTTTTGTTTATATGTTATATTTTGTAAGTTCCCTCTTTCTAAATTCGCCATTATTGGCACAAGCCGTTCCAGCATCACCAGAAAGTATGGCTATTGCTGCAGTTGCAGATCCATTTGGTATTGCTGCTTTTTTTGAACAAACACAATACTGGACACCTTTTCAAAAAAACTCACAATTACTATCTTTTTCCGGATTGTTTTTATGGAATAGATTAGTTTGGATAGTTGTAGGTTTGGCTATTTTATTTGGTACTTACAGATTGTTCTCTTTTAGAAAAATCTCTAAAAAAGTAAATAAAACCAAAAAAGTAAAGAGCCAAAATAACCTATTAATAGCGTATAAACCTTTACAGACAATACATAATTTTAAAGCACAGTATCTAGCATTTTTCTCTTTGCTCAAGATAGAATTGAAAAGTGTGTTTAAAAGTTTGCCATTTATTGCCGTATTAATTATGTGGTTAGCTATTGTGTTTTCAGAATTATATAGCACAGTTATTAGTGGTGGAGAATATGGCGTGAGTCAATATCCATTTACAAATCAACTCATAAGTTTAATTGTAAACCCGTTAACGCTTTTTAGCCTCATTTTAATTATTTTTTATTGTTCCGAAATTGTTTGGAAAGAGCGCAGCTTGAACTTCAACTTAATTGTTGATGCCGTACCGACAAAAAATAGTGTGTTCTTTCTCTCTAAGTTCTTTGCCATTTTATTGTTACCAGTTATTTTAATTACCACTGGAATTATAATGTGCATCCTGTTTCAGGTACGCTTAAACTACACAAATTTTGAGTTTAGCCAATATGCATCCTTATATTATCATTACGGATTGCAACTTGCTGTATTTAGTATGATTGGTTTATTTATTAACAGTTTGGCAAAAAGCAAATACTTAGGTATGGGTGTTTTTGGTTTGTTTGTGCTGTTAAGTTTAAAATCTGATGCAATTGGACTTGAACACCCTTTAACAAGTCTTGGGTTCATGCCTAGAATTTCTTATACTAATATGAATGGTTTTTATGGTGCATTAAACCTATTTAACCATTTGGCAATCTATTGGTTATCTTTTGGATTGTTGCTGGTATTCGTCTCTTTTAAAATTTGGAATAGAGGCGTAGTGTCTAATTTTCCGACCAAACTAAAATCACTTAAAAGTGGTTTTTCAAATTTTCAAAAAGTATCTTTTTCATTATTAATCATAGTATTTATAAGCTTCGGAAGTGTGGTTTTTTATAATTTGAATATCATTTCAGATTATGTAACAACAGATGACAATTTAGAATTTAGAGAACAATATGAAAAAAAATTCAAACAGTATGAAGATTTAGAGCGACCGTATGCCATATCCAGAAAAACAGAAGTCGCTATTTTTCCTGAAAGTAGACGCTATACCATAAAAGCAGATTATATGTTGAAAAACGGAAGTGACCAGCCCTTGTCAAAAGTATTTGTCACGGAGCGTCTTCCTTTAGAAGCCATCGCTATTGAAAATGCAAATTTATTAACACATAATAGTGTCTATGGTATTTATATATTTCAATTTGAAAAACCGTTACAGCCCAACGATACTGTACGCTATATTTTTGAATTAAAACATGAACTTAAAGGTTATGAAGAAGACAAAACCATTGTAAATAATGGTACTTATATAACACACAGAGATTTCGAACCTCTATTGGGCTATAGCTCTGGATTAGAAATTACTGACAAAGTAGAACGGAAAAAGAGAAATTTGCCAAAGCGTGAAGAAGAAATCATTTCAGATGAACATATTGCTCTTGAAGATTTTAACAATGAAAAAATAAACTTTGAAACTATTGTATCTACAAGTATCAACCAAACGGCAATGAGTTCTGGTAACTTGGTAAAACAATGGTCAGAAAATAATAGAAATTACTTTCACTATAAAACTAAGAATAAAATCATTCCAATGATCGCTTATTTTTCAGCAAACTATAAAGCTAAAAAAGTGGATTACAAAGGCATTTCTATTGAGCAGTATTTCGATGAAGCTCATTCATTTAACATTGAAGACATTGAAAACAGCACCAAAAAAACCATAGATTATTGTGAGGAAAACTTTGGAGACTATGCTTTCGATTATGTTAGAATAGCAGAAATTCCTTCACATTGGTCATTTGGAGGCTTTGCACATCCAGGAGTGATAAGTATGGTTGAAGACCGATTATATTTAGCAGATGTTAGAAACGAAGAAACTTTCAATTTGGTTGCTAAAAGGACCATCCATGAAGTAGCACATCAATATTGGGGACATACGCTATCTGCAAAACCAGTAGCAGGTGGGTCTATTTTTGTAGAAGGGTTTGCAAAATATACCGAAGCCGTTGTCATGGAAAAAATGTATGGCAAACGTGCTGTTTATGAATTGAGTGAAAATGCTAGAAGTCGTTATTTTTCAGGAAGATCTTTTGCAAGTGAGCTAGAACCACCAGTTTATAAAGTACTTGGTCAAGGTTATATTTCTTATGGAAAAACATTAAACGTTATGCTCGCATTGCGAGACCTTATCAGCGAAGAAAAAGTAAACCATGTTTTAAAAACAATAAGCGATAAATATCGTAACAGTAATACTTTGGAAGCAAATACTATTGAATTTTTGGATTTGGTTTATGACGTTACACCAAAAGAGCAGCATCATTTAATTGACGACTGGTTTAAAAAAGTAATAACGTATGACTTAAGCATTGTGAAGAGTTCTTATGTAGCCTTAGAAAATGGTACTTATGAAATTACTGCAACCGTAAAAGCGAAGCGTTTTGAAACGATAAATAATGGAGAAATAATCCAAATAGGAATAAACGAACCTATTAAAATTGGAGCCTTTACAACGCATCCATCATTAGTTAAAGAGGGTAGCTCCGTATTGTATTATGAGTCAAATCAAATCAATAAAGAAATCACTGAAGTTAAGTTAATAGTAAGCGAAATTCCCAATTACATTGCTATTGATCCTTATGGAACAAGAACTGATGAGAATTTAGTTGATAATATATTTAGATTTAACAGAGAGTAATTTTATATACCGACAAATTATATTAGCTGTGAATTTTAGGAACAACAAATAGGCTTTTACATTATTGTTGACGATTTCTTTAAAGGTTATAAATCTGATATGATAAAATATGGGGTTGGTATGAACCGCAAATAACCTTGGTTGCTTAAAAGCTGACGATATAGCTTACGGCGTGAAGCAATATCTGATTTTATGTAAAATACGCGGTATGAGCTATTTGCTTTATGCGTTCTATAATTTATATTATGTAAAATAGAATATTTTGAAACATACCCATTTGTTTATACTTATAACCCAACAGTGAATTCTCAAACTACTTTCCCCTAAAATATTTACTACGTTAAAAATTGAAGCTTTAAGAACTTAATAAATGGATCAGTAGGATTATCAGTCTGCATTAAGCTTACGTATGCATTATAGGCATTAGCGTGTATGGATATTTTTTGGCGCAGGTCGGCCATCGATGCCGCTTTTGTATAATGGTCCTTAGATTTTTCAAAATCTCCCTTGTAAAGAAATAACTCCCCAAGCGTCGCCAATTTCCACAAACTCGGAAACGGATCTTTTTCGGTGGCTTCAAATGCTTGATCTGCATAGCTTACCATTGCTGCTTTATCTTCTTGCTGCAGGTTTAAAAATGCTAGATTTATGGCGTGAAAATAGATTTGGGAATAATCTTGTTTTTCTTCAGCTATTTTAAGAGCTTCAACATAATGTTTTAAAGCCTTCTTTAAATCTTCTGTACTTGAACTGTTAAGGTATTGGCGTTTGTAGCGTTCTCCTAAAATACCCAACAATTTGGAATTATCTTTTGCCAGTGGATGCTCCTCCAATATTTTTGTTACCTCATCCTCTCTCCCGGCGCCTTCCAAGGCGTACATCAATCGCTCCAAGCCTTTGCTGTCAAGGGTTTTCAAGTTGGGTAACAACGAATTTATTACAGCATTGTATTCTCCTAAAGCAATATTTATTTCTTCCTTATTTGAAAATGTATTGAGGAAACTCTTGTTCATTAAGCTATTCAGCAATAACTGATAACTATCGTCATTTATGTCGTCAATCTGCACCAAGGAAAAGTGATCCGCTTCCACAACCTCTTGAAACTCCTTCGGAAATGGCTCCAAGCTAGAGCTCATGGGTACATACGCATCCTCTGTGGCGGCAATGGTCTTAAATTTAAAGGGATATTTGTGTTGAAATTTTCCATTCCAAGCATTTCTAAGCCTTTGCATATAGGGACTCCCCTCCTTCAGCTCCTTTTCCTCGGCGCTATATGTAAAAAAGTTTTTTAGCTCAATTTCGGGCAAACCATTACTGGGTGTTCCAAAGAAAAGCACATGGCTTATTCTGTCCAAATCATGCTTTTCAAGTTCCAGTAAAGCCTGCTGTGCTACTATGCCTCCCAAATCGTGTGCAACAATGGCGATACGCTTATACTTGGAAAACTTATTTTTTATTGAAGTAAGCAAAAAGTCTGAATTACGCTTTATATCACTTGCGCAAGCCCAGATATTCTTACCCATTTCGGGCACTATGTTGCCGCTATAACCTAACGGAAACATATCCCAACCGTCCATATCTTCATTGGCCATCAACAGTTTTGGTGCTTCCGAAAAGGTGTTTTCTGCATCCCCGGAAAAGCCATGCACAAACAGAATGGCACTATTACTGTTTTCTGTTTCCCTAAATTTTGTAACAGGTTCTTTTTTAGGAGTATTAGAAGCTTCTGCTAAAGCTTCAATTTCAGCTTCATCTGCATTTTCATCTATTAATTTTGAAGCAAAGCTCACCACAAAATCCTCAAATACTTGAAGGTTCGCGTATGGGTTTTGATCTGGATATATCTCTGGCACCTTTTTAAATATGTACTGTACTACCTCAAATATGCGTACAAAGGGATCACTTGCATCATATTTGGCGTCTCCGCGTAATACTTCAATCATACATTTGGTGAAAAGGCTGTTTTTGTCACCGTCCAAAATAACACTCAACTGCTCTGCCCGGCAAGCAGAAACTATGGTCATGCCACGGCCATCGTCCAAATTTTGGGCTAGACCATCTGCATTGGTACGCCGGGGCTGAGAATTTAAGCCCGAAACCCCAGCCGTCATTCCCGCAGCGTGGCAGCAGTCCAAAAAGAATATCAACCTTCTGGATTTCAATTGTGAAATCTTGTATTTTATCTCTTCTGCCTTTATCCACGTGTTTTTGTAGTTATTGGGGTCATAATCATTGGGGCACAGGTGGAAATATTTTTGGTTCTCGGCCTCAGGCTTCTTTTTGGCTTCATCCTTTATGAAGGTATTATCGCTATACATACCACCATGCCCTGAATAAAATAGCAGTACAGAGGAATCTTCATCGGTTCGTTCCAACAGATCATCAAAGGCTTTGAGGATGCCTAGGCGCGTTGCTTTCTTTCCGGTAAGTTTTTTTATGTTTTTCTTGTAATAACTGCCGTGTTCCTTATCGCTCAATATTTTGTACAACGCCTTGGCATCGGTTACGGTTTCGGGTAAATCGGCACCTACCCCAATCAATAGTGCGTGTGCGTTTTTGAGTTTTGCCATTGCAATATGGTTTTATAAAGGTTTAAGGGTTATTTCCAAAAGTCCATAACCTCCTCAAACGCTTTTGTTTTATTGTAATCTATGAATTGGGGATCGTTTTTAAAAAATTTCCAATGGTACAAATGTCCATTGGCTGCGGCTTTTAGCAAATGTTTGTATAGTTCTGTTTCATTATCTGTTGCGGCGTAATATTGACCAAGGGCGTAATCTATTTCCCCAAACTGGTGGTCTGCCCGTAAATTTTCCAAAGTGTTTAGGTTTTTTTCAGCATCAGCTACTTTTCCAATCTTTTGGTTGCTAATGGCCAATTTCACCAAAACATCACTGTTTTCCGGCTCCTGTGAATACACTTCTTTTAAAATACGCTGTGCTTTTTCATATTCTTCTTTATAGAAAAAAGCATCGGCCAGCATTTTTGAGACTACCGTTTCCTTTTCAGTATTTATTATTTTATTGAAGTATTCAACGGCTTTCTCCTTTTCACCTTTCAACAAATACTCCTTTCCCGCTTGCAGATAAAGTTCTTGAGCCTCGGCTGGGCTTGAAACGATATTTATTTTTCGGAAAAATTGATCCAATTTCTCCTCTTTTCCAGCCCTTATATAAGCAATTACCAAAGGCCTGTTCAACAGCTTTGCCTCCACCTCTTTCTGGGTGTTCTCCATAAGCTGTATCGCCGAACTGTATTTACCCAGTTCAATATCGGCATAGGCTTTTACGTAGATACGTATGGTACAATCTGCACAATTTTGAAGGTTCATGCTGTCCATAGCCACCGTTTTGTAAATGGCATCCACATCCTGTGGCCGATTCACATATTGAAGCGCAATCACCATGGCAGTTTTATTGGTTTGCAGGTCGAAAGGTGCTATTTCATATTCCTTTAAAATAGTTCTATAAACGGTTCGGTTCTCTCCTTTCAGTAAGGCTTCATACATATTTAAGAGGTTCAACTGTCTTTTGTTTCTATAGGAATCTGGCTTTATTTGCTTTAATAATGAATCTGCAGTTTTGTATTCACCAAGATTGTAATAGTGGGCAACGCGCAAAACCTTCGGTTCAAAATAGGTAGAATCTGCAGTAATGGCTTTGTTTAATAAATTGATATATTCTTCATTGTCATTGCTATATTTTGCTTCAAGCAAATATTTATAGGCGTCATATTTTGGAGGCGCATCCTGCAACATCAGCTTTTTCTGATCTTCCGTTATGAAATAGCCTGTTATGGATTCATTAAGTTCTTCAATACAATTCAAAGGATTTTCGGCCGCACACTCTGTGGGTTTAAAAGAAATATTGGTTTTGTTGGTCTTTCCGTCAGTAAGCATTCCCTGAAAAAGAAGGTTTCCGTTCTTCAGAAAAAAATTTCCGGAAATAATTTTACTTGGCTTTAAGTATTCCTTAACAATGGTGCTTTCATTTTCCTCGATATTCTTTCCCTTTAAAATACTTCGGTATTCATCTACCTGATCTTGCGTTATTACTTGCGCCACGTTGTTTTCGGTTATACCGTGGATAATCCAGTCAGCAGCCATTTTGCTTACTATATCATATTGTGGGTCGCCCGTATTGTTTCCAAACTTGAGCACTGCAATCTTATCGCTTTTTACTACTTTGGGAAGGATGTTGGAATCTGTTTGTGAAAAATTCCTATTAACTATTAGAAAAACAGCAATTACGCATAAAGAAGTAATGATGCCCAAGGAAGAGAAATACATTTTTTGAAAAGCGGTTCTTTTCTTCTTCTCCTTTTCGTCAATTTCCGTTTCCGTTTTATGTAGCGGCGCAACACGAAATTTCCATAGAAAAAATATATAAAGGGGAAAACAAAGCAGCAGTACGATAATTAAGAAAGCAACAGATTTCTGGGGAAGCCCCAAAGGTTGCCAAGTAATGGAAAGTACCTGCAAAATTACCCATGCAGATACTATATAAATGGACAACATTTTAAAGACTTCCTTTTCATGGCACTGCTTAAAAAAGGATTTTAATTTCATACAGTCTGGTTAGTCTTGCTAAGTTACTTAAATTCAAAAAGTTTCGAGGATTTAAGGATAAAAAAATAAAAGGTATCCATTAAATGATTATATTTATATATTGTCTAACTAAAACCCTTTCAATTATGCCAACACCACCAGATATGCCGCCCAAAGATGATGGCAACAAGCCCAAGAAAAAGCCCCAGGCTGCTAAGCCAAAACCGAAGCCAAAGGTTAAGCCAAAACCAGGAGCTAATATTAACCCAGGTTAATTATAGTTACCATTCGCTAAATTAAAACATTAAAAAAATCCCTCTTCGGAGGGATTTTTTTTTCTATTTCACCCAGAAGAACTATATCAACCTTTCACATCGTAAACAAACGCACGGTATTTTAGAAGTGCAACGAAGAAGGCACCTCCCAGGGCATTGCCCAATAGTGCCAATGCTATAAAGGAAAGGTACTCCACAAAAATAATTTTTGGGGAACTTATTAGTCCGGCAAACACTTCCACATTTCCTACAATACTGTGGTGTAAGCCTGTAAATGCAAGTACGGCGGTGATTATATAAATAATCAATATACGGCTTAATGTATCTTTGGAGGCGGCTACCAACCAGGAGAGCAGCCCCATCAACCAGCCCGCAAGTATAGCACTCACAAGTATAACGCTGCCGTGATAATCGGTAACGTGTACTGCAATTTTTTCAATGGTATTTAATTCAAAAATCCCCAGCTTTGGCCCAATCCAGACCATTAAGAAAGCTATTAAATAGCCCCCAATTAAATTACCCAAAATAACCAATCCCCAAAGCCTCAATAAGCTGCCGAGGCTACGTTTTTTGTTGAGAACCGGAAGTGATAGTAACGAAGTCTGTTCCGTAAAAAGAATGGATTGCCCAAGGATAATCATTATAAACCCAATGGGATATACCAGTGAAAGGCTTTTAATGATGCTATCTTCGGAAATCTTTCCTTCCAAAAAGAAAAACAAGGTACAAATCAATAAGTAGCTGAAACCTATTTCCAAACCGGCGGTCAAGGAACTCAGCAAAATACTCACTGGACTTTTATCATAGGTCTCCTGCCCTTCTATAATTTGCTGTTTCAGAATCTCTCCGTGCGATTTTGCTGAATCGGCCTCAGAAGCTTTCGAATTTTCCAATTCATCGTCAATGTGCTGCTGCTCTTGTGATTTATCGTATTTTTCCTCTGGCATAGGGTGTGTTCATAAAAAAAATCGTTTTCCGAAGATAGAATTATTTACAACATCAGAAAACGAAACTTTAATTTATATATGAATGGTGTTATTTTCGCATCATTTCTTCCAAATGTTGCCTATTGGTTGATTTTCCATAGATTTTTTGGTCTGGGTCCATTATATGTGTGTCTTCCAGCCCGCCTACATATACAGCATCAAAACCAATATCCTCAATAAGCTGTTTGGTAGCTTTTTTACTATCTTCATCCTGCGCAGCAAAAGGAATTGCCAATTTATCGGTATTTCTGAAAGCCCGATCTTTTAAATGTTCTGCATAAATGGTATTGAATGCCTTGGCGGTTTTGGCTGTTCCAAATTTCATAGCGGTATATTCAGAGGCATTTCGGTTGCTGTCGCGAACTTTCTGCGCCATTTCGCCATCGCGTTCAGGATACGGATTGGTTGCGTCAATAATTACCTTATTACCGTATTCCCCGGCATAAAGTTCAGATAATTTATCTATTGCTTTGAACGGAACTGCCAACAGATACACATCTGTATTAGCTTCCCAAGCTTCATCGAGTGTTACGGCCTTCGACTTACCTCCTGCTTCCTGTACCAATTGGTTCAATTGTTCGGGATGGCGGGAAGTAAACAATACTTCGTGGCCAGCTTTGGCCCAATGTTTACCAAGGTTTCCTCCTATGTTTCCACTTCCTATAATTCCTATTTTCATGACTATTTTGTTTTAATGTCTTATTCTTCTTCTGAATTTATTTCTTTCAGTGTTTGTGAAATCTTCTTTCCTTCCGATTTGTTTTTCATTTCAGCGTCTTTCTCAACCTTCAATTCGCCATCTCCTTTAATTTTAAGGTTTTCCTCTTGCTGAAATTTTCCGAAATTCGATGATTTTCTATATTCATCCTGAAAATCTGCATGTTTTTTTTTATCGTTCATAACATTTTGTTTATTTGTTTTTATGCTGAAAAATTTCCATTAAAGGCAAAATCTTTCTGTGGCTTTCGTTCACGCATTTCCTTGAGTTCCTGTTTTTTTAAATTGTTTGGCAATCCATCCGGATTTCCACCAAAATAGCCGAAGGCTACTGCAGTTGCCACATGGTAATCATCTGTAAACTCAAATTCAGAATGTGCTTTTTTGAACTGCACCCCAGCCATCTGGTGCACAGCAATGCCCATAGTGTTTGCCTGGTGGATTACATTGCCCATGAACAATCCCAAGTCGTGCAAGGCGTGAAAATTTTCCTTGTCATTCTTCTCCATTGTTTTCTTGAAGGCGTTTATCCACAGTAGTTGGGCATTACCTGCCCAAGTCTGGTTAAATTCATCCAAACAGTTAAAAATTCTATCGTACATTTCGGTGCCCTGTATTCCCCAAATTACCCTCCACGGTTGAATGTTTGAGGCACTTGGAGCCCAACGGCCTGCTTCCAATAATTTTTTGACTTCTGTTTCAGTAAGAGGCTCCTTTGAAAACATTCTGGGGCTCCATCTATTTTTTATGCTGTCCAGAATGTGGAAATCCAATGGGGTAATTTTGTTAACTGTAACTGCGTCTTCCATTTTTTCTTTTAAATGTAATAGCTTTCCATCGGCATAAAAAGTTTTTAAAAAACTTTTAACGCCCTATTTAAGTATTAACATTTTCATATCATATTTAGACTTTAATTGCTATTATTTTTGCTCAAAATTTTAGTTAATGATCGTCTGGGGAATTTTTATCGCATTTATCATTTTATTTTTAGCGTTGGATTTGGGTGTTTTCAACCGAACTCCACACGTAATCAAAACCAAGGAAGCTGCTATTTGGACTACCGTTTGGGTAACATTGGCGCTTGGTTTCTCAGGAATAATTTATTGGCTTTTTAAGGATGGATTGGTGGAAAATCCTACCAACTTGGCTCCAGACGTTGCGGTGCTTAAATATATTACGGGCTATTTGATAGAGCTTTCCTTGAGTATTGATAATGTTTTTGTTATTGCCGTTATCTTTTCCTCTTTCGCTATTCCGCAGAAATACCAACACGAAGTATTATTTTATGGAATATTGGGAGCTATCGTTTTTAGGGCGTTGATGATCTTTTTCGGTGTAGCGCTTATCAATAAGTTTGATTGGATAATTTATGTGTTTGGAGCTTTTCTGTTATTCACCGCCTTCAGGATGCTAACGCATAAAGAGTCGGAGTTTGACCCGAAGAAATCGAAAATGTTTCGATTTCTAAAAAAACTATTTCCAGTAAGCTATAAAATGGACGGCGATAAGTTTTTTATAAAGCGTATGGGTGTTCGCGCCGCCACTCCCCTATTCGTAGCGCTGATTATAATTGAGCTGACCGATATACTTTTTGCATTGGACAGTATACCTGCAATTCTTGCAATTACGGCAGATCCTTTTATTGTATTCAGTTCAAATATTTTAGCGATTTTGGGACTTCGGTCTATGTATTTCCTGATTTCCAGAATGCTTACCAAATTCAGATATATTAATTATAGTCTTGTGGTTATACTTGCATTTGTGGGTGTAAAAATGATCATTTCACACAATGTTGAAATTCCAGAATGGCTGTCACTTACTGTAATAGGTGTGTCTTTGGCCTCTGGTATTATTGCTTCAATAGTTATTCCAGACCCCAATCCTCCTGCATTAGAAGATTAATTTCACAAAATCCTATTAAAAAGTTTGGAAAGGATTTCTGCTATTGTATCTTTAAATTTATAATCAAAACCGAAAAATATGAATATCAATTTCGAGTATCACGAGGTGGCAGCGAGCCCAAGATTGGAAGCTTTTGTAGCTGAAAAATCAAACAAACTTGAAAATAAATATGACTCAATTGTAGGCGCCGATGTATACTTTAAAAGAGAGAATACATCCAATCCAGAAATCGGAAAAATTTGTAGCGTGCGCTTAAGCATGCCCGGGCCTACCATATTTGCGGAAACATCTACCGCATCATTTGAAGCTTCGGTAGCCAAAGTAATTACGGAGCTTCGTTCGCAACTGCAAAAAAGAAAAGAAAAATTGAAAGCACATTAATGATGAAAGAAATGGGAATAATAGCAAGAGATGATAGACAATTAACACTTATATATAGTAGCAATACCCGTGTGGGCACTCATACGTTGAGCTACCTAACGGGAATTGATGAAAAATATTTAGCTATAGATTTAGCAAAAACTAAAGTATCTGATACCCAATGGGCTGAAATTGCCGATGCACTGGGCGTAAAGATTGGAGATTTGGTTGATAAAAGACAATTGGAAATAGATGTGGAAAGTACCTCCGAATTTGATTCCAATGACTGGCTAAAAATTATTCAAAAAAATGATTCCGTAATCTCAAAGCCGATTGCAATTAAAGGCAATCGCACCAAGCAAATTGATAATCCACCAGAGATTATGGAATTTTTTGAAGTGGATTCTGCAGGGCTTGAGCAAAGTCCGTCAAATGATACACAACCAGATATTGAGCGTACCACAAGTAAGGAAAACTTTATTGAAAAGAATAAGTAATTATTTCTTTTCTACCGTTTCCAGTGGCTGTATACTGGGTTTGATTTTTTTGTAAACCACCAATTGTGGCCTAGTTAAAATATCATTCATTTCTGCCGTTTCTTCTTGTTGCATTTGGTATAAAAGATCAAGTTTTTTCTTCCCGGAAAACCCATCTTCTATTTTCGATTTACGAATTAAAAATTCTTCAACTTTTTGCTGAAATAATAATTCCTGTTTTTCGGTTAGAGAGAGTTCTAGGTCATAACTGTTGGTTATTTTAATGGCCTCTTCTTCTGCAATTGCATAGGACTTCTGAAAAACTGGGTCTTGGGAAAATGCAGAAATACTAAGTAATAAAATTAAAATAGAAACTATCTTTTTCATTGTCTTTAATTATTAAATGATTTTTTATCAAATTAATAATAAAAGAACCCTATCCCAATTACTTTAACGGTCTTTAACGGCTTATAACTAAGAGGTTAACAAACTGATAAGGATTTTTTCAGAAATTATACGGCTAAAGTTTTTTGCTTTATGAGCAGAATAGCATCGTTTACATTCCGAAGCTGTTCCATATCTTCGTTTTTAAACTCAATGTTGAAAACATCTTCTATGTCCAAAATTATATCTACCAAATGAGCAGAATTTATATTCAGTTCGCGAGTGAGATCACTCTTGCGACTTATTTCTTTGGCAGATACATCCTCGGGCAAATAAGTCTTGATAATAGGTTCAAGCTTTGTGTATATTTCTTCCGAAGTCATGTGCTTTAAATTTTTTTAAAGATAGCACATGCGTTTACATCACCAAAACCAAAGCTGGCCTTAGCAATGGTTTGTAACGATGTTTTTTGCATTTTCATCGAAATTTTTTCAGAAGAAATCAAAGAAGCTATTTTTGGATGCAGATTTTCACAATTTACATTGGGAAAAATGAATCCTTCGTGCAGTTGAAGAATTGCAGAAACAATTTCAATACTTCCACTTGCGGCCAAACAATGCCCCACCATTCCTTTTAATGAATTTATGTAAGGAAAGTGTTCTCCTTTTTTATTGAGCGCGATGCTCCAGTTTTCAATTTCATCGGGATCTTTAATGGTAGCAGTAAGGTGCCCGTTTATATAATCGATTTCCGAAGCTTCTGTATTTGAGTCTTCCAAGGCATTTTTTATGCATTTTTGGATTGCCAAACTATTGGGTGCAGTCATACTTCCACCGCCTCTCTGGCCGCCATTATTTACTGCTCCGCCAAGGACTTCGGCATAAATGGTTGCGCCTCTTTTTTGGGCACTTTCCAATGATTCAAGCAAATATGCCCCTGCCCCGCTTCCTGGTACAAAACCGCTAGCGTCTGCACTCATCGGGCCCGCAACTTCTGTTGGGGCATCGTTGTATTTATAGGTGGTAACTTTCATGGCGTCAAAACCACCCCAGATATAAGGGCCGGAATCACTGGTACTCCCACAAAGCATAAATTCGGCGTTTCCGGAGGCAATATGTTCATAGCCCATTAAAAGAGCTTCTGTTCCTGTAGCGCAGGCAGAAGAGTTTGCAGTCACCATATTTCCTGCGCCTATCAATCCTCCAAGATATGCGCTCACACCGCTCGTCATGGTTTGTGCTACTGAAGTGCTGCCCAATCTGCGCACGTTTTTATTATCGATTTTATGAATTGCTTCGCGAAATTTATCCACACCGCTTATACCGGTGCCGAAGATTATGCCAAGGTCCCAAAGTGGTTCCTCATCAGGTTTAGCAGGAGTTATTTTTGCATCTTTTAATGCGTCCATTCCCGCAATTACCCCGTATAAAATACCATTGCTGTTGAAATTACGAAGTTGAAGGTCTGAAAGGTATTTACGTTTTTTTTCTTCGGAAATTTTCGGGCTTGCGCCTAATTGGCATGAAAAATTAAGGTCGCGCAATTCTGGCAAGAACTCAATACCCAAAACTCCTTTTTTTAATGCTTCAGAAAAAGCCGAAATACCAACACCATTTGGCGAAACAACTCCAAGTCCCGTAATTACAACTCGTTTCTTCATTTTAAATCTCTATTCACAATCATTCCACTTATTGTGCCTTTTGCAACTATTTCATCTTTTGCATTCAGCATTTTTACCTTGCATTTTAATTTATTGAACCTGAAATATTCCTTAACGGAGAAAACTTTTACTTTTTCTCCCGGAACAACTGGACAATAGAAATCAATTTCGGTACTGCTCAAAGCTAAATTTATTTTTTCAGAAGAAGTTTCATCCTTTAACAGAAAGATACCCAAACATACCAGTCCAATCTGTGCCATACATTCCGTAAGTATTACGCCAGGTGTTACAGGGTTGTTTTTAAAATGCCCTTCGTAGAAAAATAAGTTTTTTTTAAAAGTATATGTACCCGAAATATCTTCGTCTGAAACCGAAAGCACTTCGTCCACAAACAAAAAAGGTTCGGAATACGGAAGTTGATTTATGATATGTTGATACTCCATTGTTAAATTTTATCTCAAACTTTCCCCTCCATCTACTTTTAATACTGTTCCATTTATCCAATCGGCTTCTTTTTTGCAGAGCAGATAGACAGCATTTGCAACATCTCCAGGATTTGTAAGTCTGTTCTGCGGGTTGCGGAGTTTCGCCATTTCTGCTAGTTTTTCACTCCCGGGAATTACTAAAAAAGAAGGTGTTTCAGTAGTTCCTGCTTGGATGCAATTTGTTGTAATTTTCAAAGGAGCCAATTCTACGGCCATATTGCGCATCAAAGCCTCCAGCACTGATTTAGCAGCAGAAACTCCAGCATAACCTGGCCAAACCCTTGCACTTCCTTCACTGGTAAAAGCAATATTTCGTGCTCCTTTGGCAAAGCTTTTATGCTCAATCAATGTTTGGGTCCATTCATACCAACTTGTTGCCATAGCGTGAATGGTTATTTCCAAGTCTTGTTTTGTCAATAATTCATCTTTCGGGGCATCCATCTTTTTTAAACTGCCCTTTGCAATGCTGTGAAGTAGAATCTTTACACTTTGTGCGGGAAGGTCTTTAATAATTTCTTCCCTAACGTCTTCCTTTAAAGCATCTTTATTGAAAGTTTTCACAGAAATTCCTAAAGATTTCATCTGCCTCACTTCATTTTCAAATTCTTTCAAGTTGCTCTTGCGATCACGATGGACTATACAAATATTCATTCCTTCGGAAGCGAGTTTTTTTGCGGTGGCAAGACCCAAACCGCTACTGCCTCCAAGTATCAATGCCCATTGACTTTTAAATTCGCCCATAATTAAAACTTCAACAATACACGTTGCGCCGAAAACCCGGGGCCAAAACTGAGCATCAGGCCCAGATCGCCTTTAGGGAGGTCTTTGTCCATAAAACGCTCCAAAACATATAACACGGTTGCGCTGCTCATATTGCCGTACAATTTAAGTACTTCTTTGGTATCATCAATGTTTTTCCCGAGACTTCCGAATAAATCCTCAACAGTTTCAACAATTTTTCTGCCCCCCGGATGAAATATGAGATGGTCGATGTCTTCGATCTTTAAGTTGTTCTTCTTCAAAAAAGGATGTACAATAGCTGGAAAATGTTCGGCAATTTTTTCCGGCACAGTTTTGTCGAGTATCATCTGAAGGCCTGTGTTTACAAGCTTAAAGCCCATCATATCTGTAGCATCATAAAAGTGGTACATTTCATCTGCAAGTATTTCGGGGCCATCGTCTTCTTCGTGTGAAGACATTAAAACACAAGCAGCACCATCACCAAAAATTGCGGCGCTAACAATATTCACCATTGAAAAATCCTCTAATTGAAATGTAGCCGTAGGTGCTTCCAAAGCGATAACCGCAGCGCGTTTGCCAGGATTGGCTTTTAAAAAGTTGTTTGCATACATAATTCCTGAAATCCCCGCAGCACAGCCCATTTCGGTTACGGGAAGGCGTACAATGTCTTGCCTCATCTTCAGTTCATTAATCAAATAGGCATCTACGGAAGGAATCATAATTCCCGTGCAGCTCACGGTTATTATAAAATCTATGTCAGTAGGTTTCCAACTAGCTTTGTCAAGTGCATTTTGAAGACATTGTTTACCCAATTTTATGATTTCGCGAGCGTAAATAGCGTTGCGCTCTTCAAAGCTTGTATTTGTAAATACCTCAACAGGATCCATAATGGAATAACGTTTATCGACGCCGGCACTTTCAAAAATTTTAACTACTTTTCGTTGAAAGCGGCTTTCTTGCTGGTACATCCATTGTTTTACAAAAGGAATTACTTCTTCAGTTTTTCGGCTATGTTGGGGCAATTTTTTTGCCACCGTGGTTATCTTTACGCTCATAAATTCTTTTTGAGTATCCATTGGTATCGGTAAGCCCAGCGCCATTGAATTATACTCTTTTGATTTGGGATTTGTTCTGATATTTTTTCTAATTCATCCTTTTTGAAACCTTTTGCAATGGAGACCAGGCCATCATGTCTTGCGGTTTTAGTTTTTAAAAACAAGGTACTTACAATTTTAAAAAGGTTGAAAGCTTGTTTATTTCGGTGCAGATCGTTTATTACTGCGCCAATGGTTACTTTATGCATAAGTTTTTTTAATAGTCCTTCAATCTCTTTATTATTGAAATGGTGCAAAAACAAAGTGCATACTGCAATATCGCAATTTGGAATTAAATTTTCTTCCAAAAAAACATCAACTTTTTGAAATTTTATATTTGGGTAACTTGCACTACTCTCTTTTGCATAGGCTAGGATGTTTTCGTTAAAATCCAAACCAATACAATCAAAATTGAAATTATTTTGATTTCCAAAGTCAGTGCATTTCCGAAGCAATTCACCATCGCCACAACCAATATCCAAAATTGTTACCTTCTCAGCCTTGGAGTGGTTTTGTAGCAATTTTTTTATTCCATCAATTGTAATCGTGTTCCCGCCTAGCCATTTGTTGACAACTTTTAGATCTTTCAATAAATTTTTCATTTCAACTCCTTGAAAATCCAAGTCGTCCATTATTTCTGTTTGGCCAGATCTATATTTATTGCTGAAAGTTATCATTTTGTTGGATTGCCGTGTGTTTTTTGAATGAGTTTTGGAACTAGGGACGGAAATGTTTTTACCATTGCGAAACCCGCTTTCGCTAAATATGGATTCAATAATACTCCCTGAATTAACTTTCCAGCCTTTAATCTTTCATCAAATTCATTATGCCATTGACTTGCATATTGCCGTTCCATGGTCGTTCTATCAAATTCTTCTTTTTGAAATAGTTGGATAAACATTTCTGAAAAAATCTGTGCACTCTTAATAGCCATTGCCATCCCGTTGCCGCAAAGTGGATGTATAAGTCCTGCGCTGTCGCCAACCATAAATATATGGTTTTCAACAGGTTTTTTTTCTTGAAAAGATATTTGGCTAATGGTCAATGGTCTATCGAAAAGGGGCTTTGCACCACTGAAAAATTTATCTAAAAAAGGGTTTTTTGAAAGTTCCTGTTTTTGAAAAGCATCAATATCGCCATATTTTTTAAAAGACTTGAACGTTGCCAAATAACAAGCATTTACAGCTCCCGTTTCAGTCTTGCTCAAACCACAATAACCTCCATTAAAGTTGTGCAGGGCAACAGTATCATCGGGAAAATCATAATAGTAATGAGTCTTTACGCCTAGCCAAGGCGAACTCTTCTGCATAAATTTTCGGTTTAGAAAAGTATCAATATTTGATCTTTTCCCGAAAGCGCCCACGACAAAATCTGCCAATAGTACTGATTTGTTTTGAGTAGTAACACGAAATTGATTTTCTTCAAAAATTATTTTTTCAACAGTGTCAAAAATTATTTTAGCTTTATTTTTTAAAGCTTCATAAAGCAAATTGTCAAACGTATAACGGCTAATTCCAAAACCACCGAGTGGTAAGGTGGCTGTTATGGGGTTCCCGTTCGTATCAGTTATTTTAAATTTGGAAATCTGTTTTGCTCCTACTGTAAATGGATCAATTCCGAGGGATTTTAAATAGGGCAATACTTCGTTACTAACATATTCGCCACACACTTTATGGTTGGGATATTCGCTCCTTTCAACCAAACAAACTGAAAAATTATTTGAGGCAAGATGCAAGGCTGTGGTAAGACCTGCAAGCCCTCCTCCAATTACAATAACGTTCCATTTGTGGTTGTGTATCATTTTGTTTTAAAACTAAAAAAAATCCCGCCCAAAAATGGTGCGGGATTTATAAAATTGAATATAATTTTTATTCGCCTGCCTGATTTTGTGCATCTTGCTTCATTTTTTCGTTTGGAATGATAGCAAGGTTAACACGGCGGTTTTTTGCGCGACCTTCTGCAGTTGAATTATCTGCAACAGGAGCTGTTTCACCATACCAATTTGTGGTAAATCTTGAAGGACTTAATCCTTTATTTTGTGTAAAATAATTAGTAACGGCCTGTGCCCTATTCTTAGAAAGAGTCATATTCATTTCGTCAGCACCTACGCTGTCGGTATGCCCCACAACCAACACATTAGTATCTGGGTATTCCTTAAGAATGTTTGATAACTTGTCCAGTGTAGCCTGTGATGCGGAATTTATATTATACTTGGCAGTATCAAAATAAACACCACTATTTTCGTCAAAAGTAACAACTATACCGTCGTCAACTCTTTCTACTTGGGCACCGGGAATTTCTTGCTCAATTTTTTGGGCTTGTTTGTCCATTTTGGCACCAATAAGTACTCCGGCACCACCACCAACAACACCGCCAATTACAGCGCCGAGTTCTCCGTTTCCACCTTTTCCAACGTTATTTCCTATAATTGCACCAAGAATTGCTCCTCCAGTTGCACCAATTACGGCACCTTTTTGTTTGTTATTGGCATTTCTTGTAGCTTCACAACTTGCTAAACTGATAACAAATGTAAAAGCTAAAGCAATCAATGCGGTTTGTTTAAAAAATGTCTTCATAATTTTTAATCTTGAATTTTAGAAAAGTTCATATTTATTTTAAATGGCTTGCCATCCAAACTTACAGTTTGCTCCCAGCGCATAGACGAATCATTTAGTTGGGCCAAACGTAATCTATAACCAGCATTTGTTTCTGATTTGCCTTTGGCATTGGTTGGTTTTAATAGGAAATCATACAAGCCCGATTTAGGGTCTATTTCCTGAATAGTAAAGATGAAATTGCGTTCACCGGTTGGGCAATTAGAGTTATCTATATTGTAATTACCCGTATTATTGTTTGGTATAAACCTCCAAGAACTTCCTTCCATACATTCTACTGATGTATCATTGAATAAAGTTACATTAAAGGTTCCTGAAGAGTCATAGGTTATATTGTCCAAAGACCAATATCCTTTGATTACTTTTCGAGATTCTTGAACGGTCTTTGGTGTACCGCAAGCGAAAGTCGTGGCTGCAATAACAACCAGAATGAGGAATTTTTTCATAAAGTTTAAATTAGTTTTGAATTGTTTAGGTTGTGATTATCTTCTGAATAATCTTGAAAGTAATGACAGTACTAAAAGCACTAGAAAAATGTAAAAGATGATTTTTGCAATATCAGCAGCACCTTCTGCAATGCCACCAAATCCAAAAATTGCTGCAATAATTGCAATAACTAGAAAAATAACGATCCAACGTAACATAATAAGTAGTTTTAATGATTAGTATGCTACTAAAGTAAATAACAATTTTAACGTTTCGACCGCCTTTATCTAAAGTTTAACAAGGAATGTTAAATTATTAGTAAGACAATAATTGTTGTAGGATTTCTTTAAATTTTTCTTTAGGAAGATAGCCGGATTCTAAATTTGCTGCAAAAGGAATAGGTGTTTCTAGGCTTGCAACACGTTTGATAGGAGCATCTAAATACTCAAAACAATTTTCTGTTACCAACGCAGAAATGTCTGAAGCAATTCCTCCAAACATAGAATCTTCTTGCAAAATTATGGCCTTGCCAGTTTTCTTTACAGAGGTATATATTGCTTCGGTGTCTAAAGGAACCAGCGTCCTTAAATCAATAAGATCTGCATGAATGTCTGGATTTTGATCCAGCGTTTCCAATGCCCAGTGCACACCTGCCCCATAAGTGATAATAGTAACGTCTTTTCCTTCTTTTAAAAGTGAAGCCCTACCGAGCGGTAATGTATAATAACCTGTCGGCACATCTTGCCGTATACTTCTATAGAGCGCTTTGTGCTCAAAAAACATAACTGGGTTGGGGTCTTCAATACTTGTTGCCAATAATCCTTTGGCGTCGTAAGGAAATGCTGGATAAACTACTTTTAAACCAGGCGTATGTGTAAACCAGGCTTCGTTGGTTTGGCTGTGAAATGGACCAGCTCCTACTCCCGCTCCGCAAGGCATTCGTACTACTACGTCAGCTTTCTCATTCCAACGGTAATGGCTTTTTGCGAGATAATTTATAATTGGATTAAAACCCGATGTAACAAAATCGGCAAACTGCATTTCAACAACAGCCTTAAATCCATTAATGGAAAGTCCCATTGCCGCTGAGACAATTGCAGACTCACAAATAGGTGTATTGCGAACGCGTTCTTTTCCGAATTGTTCTACAAAACCCTCGGTTATTTTAAAAACACCACCATATTCAGCTACATCCTGGCCCATTATAACAAGGTTGTCGTGATGCTCCATGGATTGTTTTAAACCTTGTGAAATGGCGTCAATTAATCTTAGGTTTTCTTTTTTTGAATTTTCCTTAACTTCTTCATAAATAAATGGTTTGTAAACATCATTTAATTCATTTGTTTCGTTAAATTCTATCTTTGGTTCCGCAAAGGCTATATCAAGATTTTCATCTATTTCTTGTTTAAACTCATTTTTAAAAGTCTGTATTTTTTCTTCGGAAAGAACTCCTTCATTCAATAAATATGTTTCGAAATTTAAAAGCGGATCACGCAAGCCCCATTCGTCAATCAAGTTAGTAGGCACGTATTTTGTACCACTTGCTTCTTCATGGCCGCGCATTCTAAAGGTTTTAAATTCCAAAAGAATCGGACGCGGATTTGTACGCATACTTTCCACTAAACCTTTCAGTTTTGTATAAACTTCCAAAATATCGTTGCCCTCAATAATATGAGATTCCATTCCGTAACCTTTCCCGCGGTCTGCAATATGTTCACAATTATATTGCTCATTAGTTGGGGTTGACAAACCATAGCCGTTATTTTCAACACAGAATAAAACTGGAAGTTGCCAAACGGAAGCTACGTTCAGCGCCTCGTGAATATCGCCTTCGCTTGTTCCGCCTTCGCCAGTAAATACTGCACAGACTTTATTGTTCTTTTTAAGTTTGTTTGCCAGTGCTATTCCATCGGCGACGCCAAATTGCGGCCCCAAATGTGAAATCATTCCCACAATATGAAATTCCTGCGTACCAAAATGAAAACTTCTATCTCGGCCTTTGGTAAAACCGTTCGCTTTCCCCTGCCATTGTGAAAACAAGCGATTCAAAGGAATGTCGCGCATCGTGAATACCGCTAAATTTCTATGCATTGGCAGAATGTATTCATCCTTGTCCAATACAGCTGTAATTCCCACTGAAATAGCCTCCTGCCCTATGCCGCTGAACCATTTTGAAACCTTTCCCTGCCGCAGAAGAATCAACATTTTTTCTTCTATCATCCGAGGCTTAAGCATGCCGCGATAGAGTTTCAATAAAGTTTTATCGTCAAGGTCTTTTCTATTATAATCAAAGAAAATATGTGGGGTGGTTTCAGCTTTCATGTTTATTATTTGAAGATTCAAAAGTAGAAAAAAAGCATTTCTAATACGGATTATTATAGCAAAATTTAGCTGTGGAAAAACTTTCACATTTTGGTATCTTTGTAGCTTAAAATTAATTGTGATGAATAATATACCAAGCGTAGATTTAGCAGACTTCCTTTCAGAAGATCCAAAAAGAAAAAAGAAATTTGTAGATGAAATAGGTACTGCTTACGAGGATATTGGCTTCGTTTCGCTGAAGAATCATTTTTTAAGCGATGATTTAGTTGATGAACTTTATAAGGAAGTGAAAAACTTTTTTGCGCTCCCGTTGGAAGTAAAGGAAAAATATGAAATTGAAGGTCTGGGCGGTCAGCGCGGATATATCTCTTTCGGAAAAGAACACGCAAAGGGCAAAAAGGAGGGCGATTTAAAAGAGTTTTGGCACTTTGGACAAGAACCTGCCGCAGATGCAAATCTTGAGGAAGAATATCCAAAAAATATTCAGGTTAAAGAATTGCCCGATTTTAACCACACTGGAATGGAAGCTTACAGAATGCTTGAAAAAACAGGTATTTATGTACTTCGTGCACTCGCACTTTATATCGGGTTGGATGAATTTTATTTTGACCATTGGGCCACAAACGGAAACAGTATTCTTCGCCCAATCCACTACCCTCCCATCACCGAAGAGCCAAAAGGTGCTGTGCGTGCGGGAGCCCACGGAGATATAAATTTAATTACATTGTTGATGGGCGCCTCTGCTGGTGGTCTGCAAGTTTTACGAAAGGATGGCGAATGGATTGATGCAATTCCCAATGAAGATGAACTTGTTATTAATGTAGGCGATATGCTGGAAAGGCATACTAATAACAAGCTGCGGTCAACTATTCACCGTGTAGTGAATCCCCCGCGTGAAGAATGGGGAAGTCCTCGTTATTCCATTCCCTTTTTCATGCACCCACGTAGCGATATGAAATTGAACTGCTTAGAAGAATGCGTTGATAAAGAACACCCGAAAGCCTATGATGACATTACCGCTGGTGAATTTTTGCACCAACGTTTGGTGGAGATAGGACTGATTAAAAAATAAGCAATTGCCAGTGGCAGTAAGCAGTTAACCCTGAAACCTATAATTTTGAAATCTTTAGAAGACCAACTAAAAAACCTTTTTCCCGACCACGAACCATCGAATAGTCCTGAAAACGAAGAGAAATCTACAGTTTGGATGCAAGACGATCCCTTGATATGTAAATATGAAAAACGCAAAGGGAAACCAATTACAATTATAGAAGGTTACACTGGCGACGATTCAGATTTTAAAATACTTGCGAAGGAACTAAAACAATTATTGAGCGTTGGCGGAAGTTTTAAGAATGAACAAATCATTATACAAGGCGATTACCGCGATAAAATTATGCAGTTTTTGAAAGATAAAGGCTTTAAGGTGAAACGAGTTGGCGGATAAAATTTTTAACAATGAAAATAGAAGAATCTGAGCTTATACTCACCTCCGAAGGTAAAATCTATCATTTAAACCTCGACCCGTCCCAATTGGCGAAAACGATAATAACCGTGGGAGATCCTGACCGCGTTGAAATGGTTTCAAAATATTTTGATTCCATTGAAACTACTGCCGAGCACCGTGAGTTCAAAACTTCTACGGGAACCTACAAAGGAAAACGAATTAGCGTTATTTCTACTGGAATTGGTCCTGATAATATTGACATTGTATTCAATGAATTGGACGCTTTGGCAAATATCGATTTTGAAAAACGACAAGCAAAGAAAAAGCTCACATCGCTTGATATTATTAGAATTGGAACTTCGGGAGGTTTGACCCCTGATATAAAAGTAGATAGTTTTTTAATCAGTGCTCTGGGCATTGGGCTTGACAATGTGATGCATTATTACGCCAAAACCGATAAAATATTCAATCGCGATTTTGCGCAAGCATTTATAGACCACACCCAATGGAATCCAGATAATTCTGTTCCTTATGCTGTGGAAGCTGATAAGGCTTTGATACAACAATTCACTTCAGAAAAAACAAAGCAAGGTATCACCATTACCAATGTTGGCTTTTACGGGCCCCAAGGCCGTGTGCTTCGGGCTCCATTGCGGGACGGAAGCCTTAATGAAAAACTTACCTCTTTCCGCTATAAAAAGAAGAAAATTACAAATCTTGAGATGGAAACTGCCACAATGTATGGAATGGCAAAACTATTGGGCCATCACGCGCTGTCAATGAATGCGATCATCGCTAACCGTGCTTCGGGAACTTTCAGTAAAGATGCATCAAAAACTATTGATGCGCTTATTCAATATACATTGGGAAAAATTACGGAATGAAAAACTTTCTAATTGGCGGTGTGCCGGAACATTTCAATTTACCTTGGTACATAGCCCTGCGCGCTAAAGAGTTTCAAAAAGTAGGAATAAATCTTCGTTGGAAAGATTATCCGGGAGGCACCGGACAAATGGTCCGTGCCTTGCGCGAAAAGGAAATTGACATGGCCGTTATCCTTACTGAAGGAATGGTGCGTGATATTATAAACGGAAACGAGTCAAAAATTGTTCAGGTTTTTGTAAAATCGCCCTTGCTCTGGGGAATCCACGTTGCCGCAGCTTCCGATTATGAAGAAGTGGGCGATTTAAAAGGAACTAAAGCTGCCATAAGCCGTTATGGTTCGGGATCGCATTTGATGGCTTTTGTGAATGCAGAAAATCACGAATGGGATTTAAAAAGTGATTTGAAATTTAAGGTTATCCAGGATTTGGATGGCGCTTTGGAAGAACTTCCAAAAGGTAACGGCGACTATTTTATGTGGGAAAAATTTATGACCAAACCTTATGTAGACAACGGTACCTTCCGTTTAGTGGGCGAATCCCCTACTCCCTGGCCAAGTTTTGTTATTGCCGTCCGCAATGATGTTTTAGAAAAAGAATCGGAATCTATAAAATCTATTCTAAACGTAATTAATGGAATAACTGAAAATTTCAAGAACCTGGAAGGTATAGATGAAATGATTGCGAAGCGCTACGGTCAAAAAATAGAAGACGTCCGCGAATGGCTCTCTCTAACTGAATGGAGCGACCGTCAATTAACTTCAAAAGAACTGGAAAACATTCAGCAAAAGCTTATTGAATTGGATTTAATTGAAAATAAAATTCAGGAAACCAGCATCTTACATAATTTCTAAAAAAAAATCTTAATATTTACGCAACCCCACTGTGCAACCTGCATCTTGTTATTATAAAACCAAGTATTATGACTACTTTTTTAATCGTTTTGGGGGCGTTGTTAGTCACAAATTTCTTGCTATTGCAGTTTAGCTGCAATGACGCTACAGAGCCCGAAGTACCAGAAGAAGAATAGAAAATTTCTCCCCGTTTCTATTCTTTAATTATTCTAATAGTAATTTACCAATTAATTGGTTCTTCACCATTTTTCTTTAAATACTCATTTGTTTTACTGAAGTGTTTGTTTCCAAACCAATAGCCTCTATTTGCGGCCAATGGGGAAGGATGTCCGCTGGTCAGCACCAAATGCTTTGAGGCATCTACCTTAGCTCCTTTCTTTTTTGCGGGTCCGCCCCAAAGCATAAAAACCAAGCCTTCCCTTTCCTTTGAAAGTTTTTCAATGACAGCATCCGTAAATTGTTCCCATCCTTTATTTTGATGGCTTCCCGCTTGATGTGCCCGAACTGTTAATGTTGCGTTCAAAAGCAAAACCCCTTGGTCAGCCCACCGTTCCAAATTTCCATTGTTTGGAATTGGCGAACCGATATCAGTCCGTATTTCTTCAAAAATATTTTTCAATGAAGGTGGAACGGCAACATTTTCACCGACAGAAAAACACAAGCCGTGTGCCTGTTCCGGCCCATGATAAGGGTCCTGTCCTATTATTACAACTTTCACTTTCTTAAAAGGCGTATGGTTGAATGCTGAAAAAATCTGCTTTCCCGGCGGAAAACATTTTGTGAAGGAATATTCATTTTTTACAAATTCCACTAAATTTTTGAAATAAGGTTTTTCAAATTCATCCTTTAAAATCGCCTTCCAACCCGGCTCGATTGTTACCTGCATTATTGTTACTTTTGTATGATTGCTGAAAAAGTAAAATTAATGGAAATAAAACGGAAAGCCCGTATAGATAGTAAAACTTTAGAAGACCTGGAATTTCCGACCGTTTTGCGGCAAGTTGCAGAATTTAGTGTAACACAACCGGGAAAAGAGCAGGTTTTAAAAATAACTCCTTTTCAGGAATTTACTGAAATTGAGCCAGAATTGCAACGTGTAAAAGAGTTTACAGCTTCATTTGATGGCGATAACAGAATTCCAAACCACGGTTTTGACCCTATTTTTCGGGAGCTACGTTTGCTTGAAATTGAAAATAGCAGTTTGGAAATTTCGGGTTTCCGAAAAATTCTATCCATTTCTGAAACCACGCGGATTCTTTTAAAATTCTTCAAAAAATTTGAGGAATTCTATATTCACCTCAATTCCTTTTCGGAAGAAGTAAATTATACCTCAATCATTTCCGAAGAAATAAACAAGCGTATTGACAAATACGGCGAAATAAAGGACGAAGCTTCTACAGAACTCGGTATCATTCGCAGGAGATTGAACGTTGTAAAAGGAAAGATTAATTCCTCTTTTACAAAAGCACTTTCACAGTACGCACAAAGTGATTATTTGGACGAAATCCGAGAGTCTGTGGTTGAAAACCGCCGCGTGCTTGCCGTAAAAGCGATGCACCGCAAAAAGGTGAAAGGCGCCGTTTTGGGAAGCTCAAAGACGGGAAGCATTGTTTATATAGAACCACAGGAAACGCTGGAATATGCCAACGAACTCAGCAATCTTTTATATGAGGAAGACGAAGAAATAAAGCGAATTCTAAAAGCAATGACGGAATTTGTACGTCCGCACGCTTCACTTTTGGCGAGCTATCAGGAATATTTGATAACAATGGATGTGCTTTATGCGAAAGCGAAATATGCTTTAAAAATAAATGGCGTGTTGCCCATTATCGTTTCGGAAAAAAAGATTTCGCTTCAAAAAGCATTTCATCCACTGTTGTTGGTTTCAAACAATAAAAGGAAAGAAAAAACATTTCCGCAGAGCATTGAATTGGTTCCGGCAAAACGGATTATCGTAATTTCAGGACCAAACGCAGGCGGGAAAAGTATCACACTAAAAACCGTTGGGCTTTTGCAGGTTATGCTGCAAAGTGGGCTGTTGATATCTGCCGAACCACAAAGTGAAATGTGTTTTTTCAAAAGAATTCTCACAGATATTGGCGATAACCAATCCATCGAAAACCACCTCAGTACATATAGTTACCGTTTAAAAAAAATGAACCAATTTCTGAAAAAGTGCAACAACAAAACGCTTTTTTTGATTGATGAATTTGGAACTGGCAGTGACCCTGAACTCGGCGGGGCTTTGGCGGAAACATTTTTAGAGGTTTTTTACGAACGGGAGGCATTTGGAATAATCACAACCCATTATACCAATTTAAAATTGTTGGCAAATGAACTGCCCCACGCCATCAATGCCAATATGCAGTTCGATAATAAATCTTTGGAACCCTTGTACCATCTGCATTTGGGCGAGGCCGGAAGCAGTTATACGTTTGAGGTTGCTCAAAAAAATGGTATTCCGTATAGTTTGATCAATAAAGCAAAAAAGAAGATTGAACGCGGAAAAGTGCGTTTCGATAAAACCATTGCCAATCTTCAAAAAGAGCGGTCAAACCTTCGGAAGACTTCGGAATCTTTAAAAACCGAAGAACAAAAGGCACGGATTGAAAGCAAACAATTGGAAGAAGTGAATGCCCGTGTACAGGAAAAACTGGAAAGCTATCAGGAATTGTTTGATGCCAATCAAAAACTAATCAGCTTGGGGAAAAAGCTTGATGTGCTTTCTGAAAAATATTTCAACAACAAACAGAAAAAACAGTTGATAGACGAGTTGATGAAGCTGGTGATGATTGAAAACAGCAAACGGAAAAAGCTTGCGCCAAAAGTGAAAAAGGTTGTAAAAGCCAAAGAACGGGAGGTTATTAAAGAAGTTGAAAAGAAAGTTGAAGTTATTCGCGAGCGCAAAAAAGAGGAAAAGGAAAAAGCAAAAAAATTGCCACCGCCAAAACCGAAAGTTACCCTTAAAATTGGCGACAGAGTTCGTATGATTGATGGCAGAGCAATTGGTACGATTGATATTATTGAGAAGAATAAAGCAATCGTTAATTACGGAATGTTTACAACGAATGTTAGTTTGGAAGAACTGGAGAAAGTTTGAATTGAAAATTCCAAATGACAAATCACAAGTCACAAATCACAAATCACAAAAAAGAATCAAATAACAAATTCCAAATCACAAAAGCCTTATAAATGTTTCAACTAGTTGATTTTTTGAAATTGAGATTTATTTGGAATTTGGGATTTGTTTTCTTTGGGATTTCTTAAAAGTTATTATGTCTAATAATTATAAAATCATCTTATTTGACGGCGTTTGCAATCTCTGCAATGACGCGGTTACTTATATTATTAAACGCGATAAAAAGAATGTTTTCAAATTTGCTGCGCTTCAAAGTGAAATTGGGCAAGAGCTGACTTCAAAATTCAATATAGATACTTCAAAAGTAGATTCCATCATTCTTATTGATGGCGAAAAACATTATGAAAAATCCTCGGCGGCGCTTCGTATAGCCAAATACCTTTCGGGCGCCTACCCCCTACTTTTTGGGTTTATGGTTGTACCGAAATTCATCAGAAATGCAGTCTATGATTACATTGCCAAAAACCGCTATAAATGGTTCGGAAAAAAGGAAAGTTGTATGATTCCCACTGCGGAACTGAAATCAAAATTTCTATAATACAAATTGCCCATTCCAAAATTTTACACTTCGGTTAACGATAAGTTAACGGTTCGTTTTATTTCCTTAACTTTTCATCTAAACAATATTTTTACGCCATGCAATTGAAGTTTAAAGGCTTAGTCGCCATTTCAATTTTTACCCTGATCGCGCTTATTGGCATTCAGGGATATCTTATTTATAATACCTACGAGCTCAAAAAGAAAACTTACACTATTGATGCCCGTAACGCGATTGCCAAGGTGTACAACACCAAGGAGTTGGACTCCATAATGTGGTTGTACCGGACAGATTTTCTTGAAAACCTGAGAGCATATGAAAAGGGTGAGTTAAAAGAAAAAGATTTACTCTTAAACCTTCGGGAAAAAACTATAGAAATCAACCCGGGTTTTCTGCAACTTTTTAATCAAGGATTGGCAAAGGAGAAAGAGAATTATAATGTAAAGATTAAAAAGGTACTCACTTCAGTAACACTTACAGATTCTTTGGGAAACAAAAAGGAAATTTATAATCCTGAAGACAATGATACAATAATCCTTTTGGGAGAAAATTTTGCACAAAATGACGGACTTCTCATCAATAACAGTACGTGGCAGGACGATCAAAGTCCAATAAAGCTCAATTTTAAATCCAGTATTTATATGAATATCACGGATTGGGACGCAATTATGCTGAAAGAACTTTCTGGGTTGCTTATCCTTTCAAGCTTGCTTTTTCTTTTTGTGGTGAGTTTGCTTTATTATTCCATTCAAAATTTGATGAAGCAGAAACGGTTGGCTGAAATTAAAACCGATTTCATCAATAACATTACACACGAACTTAAAACGCCACTTTCCACACTTTCATTAGCAACAAAAACATTAACGAGCGAACACGCCAATGGAAATAAAGAAATTGCAGATAATGCTGTTCAAATTATTGAACGCCAGAATACAAGACTTCAAAAATTGATAGACCAAGTTTTGCAAAGCAGTTTGGGCTATCAGGAAATCCAGCTTTCAAAGGAAACATTTAATAGCAGTATTTTTATGAATGAATTGCTGGACGATTATATACTTTCTATTTCATCGGAAATAAAACTTCAGAGAAATATCGACAGTACTGGAATCCCTATCGAAGCTGACAAATTCTATCTGAGCACTGCAATTATAAATCTTTTAAATAACGCCATTAAATATGGCGGAAACGAATTGACGGCCAGTTACGGAATTGATAAAATGGATTCCACACATTACATTTCCATAAAGGACAACGGCATCGGTATTTCCCCAAAATACCAACGCTTCATCTTTGAGAAATTTTATCGAATTAGCGAAAAAGACACCCACAATTACAAAGGTTTGGGACTGGGACTTTACTATACAAAACAAATTATAAAAGCGCACGGCGGAAGTATTTTAGTAGAAAGTGAAGGAAACAAGGGTTCAGTATTCACCATTAAAATCCCCATAATATGAAAAATATACTTTTAGCCGAAGATGATTTGGATTTCGGAACGATGCTGAAACAATATTTAGAGCTAAACAAGTTTTCGGTTTCTTGGGCAAAGGACGGAAACGAAGGTTTTGAAGTTTTTAAAAATGGTGAATTTGACATTTGTATTCTGGATGTTATGATGCCAATTATGGACGGTTTTTCGCTTGCTGAAAAAATAATAGAAGTGAATCCCGAAATTCCATTTTTATTCCTAACCGCCCGTAAAACAAAGGAAGACAGGATAAAAGGTTTAAAACTTGGCGCCGATGACTATGTAGTAAAACCTTTTGAAGCTGAGGAATTAATTCTTCGTATTAAAAATATAATGAACCGTGCTGAACAACAAAAAACCGTTCGTGCCGAACTTCCACAAAACGAGATTATTTCCATCGGAAAATACACTTTTGACGCTACAAATCTGGAGTTAAAAATTAATGACAAAACCCAGAAAATCACCGAAAAGGAAGCGCGTCTGCTCTATTATCTCTATTCAAACAGAAACCAATTGATAAAACGGGAAGAAATTTTACAACAGGTATGGCAAAAGACCGATTTCTTTTCGGGCAGAAGTATGGATGTATTTGTAACAAGAGTTCGAAAACATCTTCAAGACGACCCCAATATTTCAATTGAAAGTGTTCGTGGAATTGGGTTGGAGTTCAATATAAACTAAACAATTATTAATAATTTAAAACAAGTGAAAATGAAAACAATTACAAAATCGATACTCGTTGCTGCGGTTTCTCTTTGGGGAGCAATTTGTTCAGCACAGGAGTATTTTGGTACAACAACCTTTGGTGATACTTCCATTGAAATTCCCTATCGTTCTGCTATGGACAGTCAAGGCAATGTATATTCAGCAGGAATTTATTCGGGAACCATTACTGTTGGTAGCACAAGCGTAACTTGGGCCGGTGGAAATGCGGATGGCTTTTTAACAAAATTCGATATCGATGGAAATCCAATTTGGGTAAAAGGTTTTGGTGGACAAGCTGACGATGTTGCTCTAGACGTAGCGGTAGACGCGAACGATAACCTTTACATAACCGGATATTTCCAAGGGGCTGGGGCTTTAGCCTTTGATGCCGATCCAGGACCAGGAGTATTTCTTTTAGAACAGCCTGCACCTTTTTTAAGCCGGGATTGTTTTATCATTAAACTAGATAGCAATGGCGATTTTGTTTGGGCAAATTAAGTAAGTAATCCAGCTGCCGTGGCCAATGAAGATTCAAAAAGCATTGAAGTGGACAGTGCTGGTAATGTTTATATTGGCGGTTCATTTAATTATGCAGATTTTGATCCAGATCCAATCGCTGAACATATATTGTTCTCAACCAATGGAGGTGCTTCTACAGATGGTTTTCTTCTAAAGTTGGATACTGACGGAAATTTTGTTTGGGTAAAAACTTTTGATTCTACTGGCATAGTGCAAGTAATAGATATGGAATTTGACACAAATGAAGACTTATTGCTTACAGGAAGATTCAGAAATACTGTAGATCTTGATCCAAATGCAGGAAGCGCTCCATTTACATCTAATGGAAATGATGATATTTTTATGGCAAAACTTTCCTCCGATGGTGATTTTATTTGGGGACAATCCTTTGGTGGGTCTACCAATGATTATGTGAGCACTATAAAAAATCTTCCTTCAGGAATTTACTTGGGAGGTGAATTTGCTGGAACAGTAGATTTAGACCCTAGTGCAGGTGTAAATACTTTTGTGTCTTTAGGTTTTTCTGATGCCTTTTTAAGCAAATTTGATACCGATGGAAATTATGATTATAGTTATGTTTTAGGAGGTGATAGTACAAATTTTGAAAATTTTTATGATATAAAAGAAGGCTTTAACGGCAATCTATATGCAACAGGTCAATTTAGTGGAACAACCGATTTTGATAATAGTGCTGCTGAGGCTTTAACGACATCTAATGGTAATTCTGATAATTTCCTTTTGGAATTGACCACATCGGGTCAATATTTAAACCATTGGACTATTGGCGGCAGCAATGTTGAGATTAATCCTCAATTGTTTTTTAACAATAATAATGAAATACTTACTACAGGAGGATTTAGAAGTGCAGATGTAGATTTTGATCCATTTGTATCAGAAGATATTATTAGCACTACAGGAAATTACGATGTATATTTTTCACATTATAATATTTTCAATAATGGAAACGACAATTGTAGCGGTGCAATAGCCCTTGCATGTGGCGATATTGTTACGGGTGAAACAATAAATGATACTGATTCTGGTGGAAACGCCGCTAACGATGAATTTTTTAGCTATACTGGTACAGGAATCGCACAATTTGTAACAATTTCTTTATGTAACGGAACAGATTACGATTCTCTAATAAGAATTTACGATAATTGTGATCTTTCCAATCAATTGGCTTACAATGACGATAGTTGTGGAGCACAATCCGAAGTTACTTTTCTCTCTGATGGAACTTCTACCTATTTCATTATGATTGAAGGTTACGCTTCAAACGAAGGTAACTTTACATTGGAAGTATCTTGTGAAGACCTAGCTGTAAATGACGAGTGCGAAAACGCCTTGCCTATAGCTTGTGGCGAAACCGTAACCGGAACAACCGTAAATGCCACTGTTGATGCTTCTGCCCCCGACTGTGGCGGGGTGTCTATTACCGCTCCGGGTGTTTGGTATGAATTTACCGATACTAGTGGCTTAATTACAGACTATACCATTTCCTTATGTGCTGGTACTGATTTTGACAGTAAATTAACCGTTTACTCAGGAACTTGTGGTGCCTTGGTATGTGAAACTGCAAACGATGATAGCTGTGGTCTGCAATCTGAAGTGTCATTTCAAGGAGATGGCAATACAACCTACTATATATTGGTTCACGGATTCGACAATGCCTCCGGAAGCTTCACATTAAATGTTGACTGTGCCCCAGTACCACCACCAAATGATATGATTGTTAACGCGATTGATGTAGACCAAGTAGGTTTCCCATACACAGACACTGCAGTTGCAATGCCTGCAGCTACCACTGAAAATGGAAGCCCAGCTGGGTGTGATCTAACAGGTGCAAACGGAGTTTGGTACAAGTTCACCACAAATGTTGACGGAAATGCAGATGCTACTATTGTTTCACCTGCAGGGGCAAGCTCAGTGACGTTCTATACTGCTTCCGATGAAAATGCAACAGAAGCAGATTTAACTTGGGTAGACCAAAATTCTAACCAATGTGCCCCAGGTACATCGGCCTCTATTTTCACTTTGGCAAACCAAACATATTACGTTTTTGTATTGAATACTGGAGGAATAACTGACATTACTATAGATGCAAGCGTACTTGGTGTGGATGAAAACATTCTTGAAGATTTCAGTTTTTATCCTAATCCAACAAATAATGTAGTGAATCTGAAAGCACAAGCAGCTATAGAAAAAGCAACTGTTTTCAATATGTTGGGCCAAAGAGTAATTGAAATGAGCAATAACGCAAATACTATGGAACTTAACGTTTCAAGCCTTGCTACGGGAACATATATTATGAAAATTACCGTAAGTGGTCAAGTGGGAACCTATAAACTGATTAAGAACTAATTACTTTTCATAATTAGATTTAGTTGATAAGACAGGCCTCATAGTGGGGCCTGTTTTTTTTTAATAACCAATAACCTCTTTTCCCTATCTCAAATAACTTCTTCCCTCAAAGTAATTATTTAAAAAGGGAACACTGTGATAGTTTTGGTTCTATAACCAATAAAAACCATCACCATGAAAAATTTACTGCTACTTTATTTCTTACTGCCCCTTTCCCTATTTGCTAATTTGGAAAAACCTACAACTTCAAAAATTGAAAAAGTAACCGTTTATTTAGAAGGTGCTTCCATTGAGCGTATCGCTTCCGTAAATCTTTTATCGGGCGAGAATACTTTTGTATTTAACAATCTTTCTCCCGACATAGATGAAAATAGCATTCAGGTTTCAGGTTTGGGAGATGCTTCGGTGCTTTCCATAGTTTTTAATATAGATTTTTTGGAAAAGAAAGAAAGCTCACAGGAATATAAATCTGTAGAAAATCTATTGAAAACCTTTCAGCAACAAAAAAACCAAATAGAGAATGAAATAGCGGGCTACAATGAAGAATTACAATTACTTCAAAAAAATCAACGTATCAATAGCGATGCTACCAATCTTTCCGTGGAAATGATAAAGGAAATGTCTGTTTACTATCGCAACCGTGTAACCGAGATAAAAAATGAAATTTTCAAGCAGCAACTGATCCTATCAGAAATAAATAAGTCAATTGCCGATCACCAAAACGAACTTTTGAAACTGGATGATTCCAAAAAAGAGCAACGTGGCGAAATAATCTTAAAACTGAATTCCCAAAAGCCCACAAACCTTGTTTTAAAGTTTAAGTACAATATTAAAAATGCTGGTTGGTTTCCTTTATATGATATTCGCGCTACCAATACCTCCTCACCTATCGAGTTTTCTTATAAAGCCAATGTGTATCAACAAAGCGGTACAGATTGGGATAATGTGAATGTGGTATTATCAACAGGTGATCCTAATACGAACAATATAAAGCCTACACTACTTCCCAAATATCTCAATTTCAATAATAGAAGTTATGCTAGCAAAGCACCCGTGCGCAACACAACGTATAAATACAATCCAACCATTCGTAAAGTTAGTGGAACGGTATATGACGATACTGGATTGCCGTTGCCGGGAGTAAATGTAATAATAGCCGGAACTTCACAGGGAACCCAAACTGATTTTAATGGAAACTATACAATAGACGTTCTGGGCTACCGCGAATTAACATACAGTTATGTTGGTTTTGAAACTGAAAAATTGCCAATTTATGCAAGCACAATGAATGTGTCATTGATTGTGGGTTCAGCGTTGGATGAAGTTGTTGTTACAGGCTACTCAAAAACAGAAAGTGATGAGCCAGAATGGTTGGCTAAAAGAATACAAGGAAAAGCGGCTGGAGTAAATGCTTCAACATCTTATATTGAAGCTGAAGATTTACAGCAAGATAATTCTAAAATGATTAAAGAATCTGGCATTACCAACACCCGTTTTGAGATTAGGGAAAAATACACAATTAAATCCAATGCCGAAATAACCGTGATAGAGGTTGATAAATTCGAATTGCCCGCTCTCTTTCAGCATTACGCTGCTCCAGAGCTTAACGAAAATGTTTTTCTCACGGCCACTCTTAAAAACTGGGAGAAGTTTGACTTTCTTGCCGGCGAAGCAAATATATATTTTGAAGGAAACTATGCTGGAAAATCATTTATAGATCCACAAGCAACCTCAGATAGTTTAAACCTTTCCCTAGGAATGGACCCAAATATTATTGTGAAACGTGAAAAATTGGAAAATTTTAAAAGTAAGTCCTTTTTGGGCGGTACCCGAATTGTAGATAAAGGATATACCATTGAAATAAAAAACAATAAGAAAACCCCAATCAATCTGATTCTTGAAGACCGAATCCCCATTTCAGAAAATAAGGAAATTAAGGTAGAAGATGTAACAATTGGCACTGCGGAATACAATGACAAAACAGGTATTCTAAGATGGAAATTAAATCTGCAACCCAATACTACTGATAAAAAGGAATTTACCTATACCGTAAAATATCCCAAATATAAGAGAGTATATCTATGATTTAAAGATTGAAAAGTGCAGCGCTTCGGCTCTGTACTTTTCTAATTTATTGTTTGTCCTGAATTTATGTTTCCTGGTGACTCAGCCGAAGGACTGCTCCACCTAAAATCATTGTATTGTTTTCCAGTTCCTGTAAGTTGAAGTGATTCACCAATAGGCGTAGTACCTGGTTCGGCTACACCAATATCATCTGAAGTCATACCTGCAGCTGTCCCATTATTTGCAATAAAAGAACCTCCGTAACTCAAAAAGTAAAGAACGGTACCAGAATCAATTAAAGCAAATCCATCTGGGTTTCCGTTTTGGATGGGAGAAATATTAAAGCTAAGTGTTCCAATCCCATTGGATTGATTAGGTATTATACCGTTTAAATTAATTGTTGTTCCGTAAGTATTACCATTCGCTCCATTATAAAGTTCAATGGAATAACTGCTCAAATCCAAACCTGCAGGGCCTGCTATTTCAATAAACTCGCCAGTGTCGGTTCCACTATTATCGTAATGAAATTCATTAATCCAGGCCACGGGGCTGGCAAGAACAACACAATTTATAATTTCCCAACTATCACCATCCCACATTTGCCAACATCCCTGATTATTAGGGTAATCCAATAAAAAAATGGTTAGCCCAAAATCTGAATACCCTGCATTAATTGCATCCCGCGCAGCTACATTAGGAACACGTGGAGGCATAAACCCTTTATAGGTAGTACCCCCATCTGAAGTGCTACTTACTTCAAGCATGGACGCAGGTGATGGTGTGGTGGTACCAATGCCAACTTGGCAATAAGATACAGTTGCAATAGCTGCAATAACAAAGAATAAAAGTGATTTTTTCATAACTATGTAATTTACATAGCTAAGAAGGCAAGGGTTCAGAAATATAGATTGGGTCTATGCTTCTGGGGAGAAATCTAATTTAATATAAATTAATATTTCTTGCAACATATTTTTAATAGTAAACCTGGGAAGGCAAAATTACGTTTACATTTTATTGAAAAGGTTATTCTATTTTTAAGAAACTATTGAGAAAATGTTACGAATCCAAATCAAAAGTCTCTGAAGGATTATCGTGTGGCACATAGTTTAACATGTCTTCACCCTTTGCAATAATTGTACACACTGTAGCATCTCCCGTAACATTCACTACGGTGCGGAACATATCCAAAATTCTGTCAACAGGGAAAATGATTGCAATCCAAGCTGGATTTAAACCAACCGATTCCAAAACTATTATAAGCATTACCAAGCCCGCACTTGGCACAGCAGCTGAACCAATGGATGCCAATGTTGCTGTCAGCACTATTGTAAGTTGTTGTCCAAGCGTCAAATCAATCATATGTAGTTGCGCAAGAAAAACCACTGCAACTGCTTGATAAAGGCAGGTTCCGTCCATATTCACAGTAGCACCAATAGGCAACACGAAACTGGTTATTTTTTTGTCAACTCCTAAGTTTTCCTCTACACATTCCATGGTAACTGGCAGGGTTGCCGCGCTACTTGAAGTTGAAAAAGCCAAAGTCTGTGCAGGTGCCATTGCTTTAAAAAAGCCTTTATAGGGAATTTTCTTCACAAATAATTTCACCAATAATGGATAAATGAGAAAAATCATCAACATCAATCCTAGAAAAACAGTAAGTGAATACCAACTTAACCCTTTAAATATTTCATAAACTTTGCCTATATCGTCCCCTGCCATTTTGCTCACAACGCCTGCCAAAAGCGCGAATACAAAGAATGGCGCCGCCTGCATCACCAAGTCAACCATTTTTAAGAAAACTTCCATGGCGCTGTCCATAAAATCTGTGACAGGTTTTGATTTTTCATTCGGAATCAATAACAAACACACCCCGAAAAATATTCCGAAGAAAATAATCTGCAGCATCAGGCCATTGTCAGTAAGCGAAAAAAAGAAATTTTCCGGGACAATATCCACTAAAGGCTGCAAAGGCGTGGACTCTTTTGTCTTTTCGGCGGTCTGCATTTTTTCGGTAACCGAAGCATCTTTTAATTCACCTTTTGAGAGATCGGTGATTTTTTGGGCGCGTTCAAAGAAAGCCGGATCCTGCAGGTAATTGATTCCATCCTTAATTTCGTGCCCTTCGGAAGCGGCCCAGATTTCATAACTTATTCTATTGTCTATTCTACTCTGTTCGTCAATTAATTTTCCGGGTTTAATAACGTTTACCAATAGAAGCCCCATGCTTACGGCAAAAAGTGTGGTAATCAAATACGCCAAAAGGGTCTTCCCTCCCATTCTTCCCAAACTCGAGGGGTCGCCAATATTTGCAACTCCACTAATTATTGAGACTAAAACAAGCGGTACGGCAATCAACTTTAAAAGATTGATGAAAATTTTTCCAAACGGCGCTATCCAATCTATGGTAAATTCACTCCATCCCAGTTGGCTGGAAAGCAATGCCCAAATGATACCTAAAACCAATCCGATGATTATTTTCCAGTGTAGCGCGAGTTTTTTCATAAAAAATATGTCTTTAAATTTTTGAAATTTTATTCAATAAATAGAAATCTGCCAATACCAAAGCACCCATTGCCTCTACAATGGGCACTGCTCGTGGCACCACGCAAGGATCGTGACGGCCCTTACCTTCAGCCACGGCTTTATCACCTTTACTGTCTATGGTTTCCTGTTTTTGCATAATGGTGGCCACGGGCTTAAAGGCTACCTTGAAATAAATGTCTTCGCCATTGCTTATTCCTCCCTGTATTCCGCCGCTGTGATTGGTTTTTGTGCTTCCGTCTTTTTTAAATTGATCATTGTGCTGGCTACCTTTCATTTGTGTCCCCGAAAAACCACTTCCGTATTCAAAACCTTTTACGGCATTTATTGAAAGCATTGCTTTGCCAAGCTCAGCATGCAATTTATCAAAAACCGGCTCGCCCAGACCAATAGGTACATTTTGGATAACACAAGTAACCGTTCCGCCAACGGTATCTCCTTCTTTTCGGATTGATTTTATGTAACTCTCCATTTTTGAAGCCATTTCGGCATCGGGACAACGCACGGGGTTTTTTTCAATTTCTGAAAAATCAACTTCGGAATAATTTTTTTTGAGTTCAATTTCACCTACGGAAGAAACAAAGGCGGTGATTTTTATATGCTGAAGCATTTGTTTTGCGATGGCACCTGCCACAACCCTACAAGCCGTTTCGCGGGCAGAGGAGCGTCCACCGCCACGATAATCACGTATTCCGTATTTTTTATCGTACGTATAATCTGCGTGCGATGGGCGGTAAATATCCTTTATATGGCTGTAATCCTTGCTTTTTTGGTCTGTGTTTTCAATGGTGAAGCCAATTGGCGTTCCCGTGGTTTTTCCTTCAAATATGCCAGAGAGAAATTTTACTTCGTCCTCTTCCTTTCGTTGGGTAACGATTGCGGATTGGCCGGGTTTTCGACGTTGCATTTCTGCGTTTATAGCTTCAAAATCCAGTGAAAGTCCTGCGGGACAGCCTTCTATAATACCGCCGATGGCTGGACCGTGCGATTCGCCAAAAGTGGTGAGTTTAAAAATTTTTCCAAAGGAATTGCCTGCCATAGGTTGCTTTTTAACAAATGTAATTGATAGGGACGAATAATGAAAATAACGTTGTTCATAATATTTAAGATACATACTGTTCATCAAATAACATTCTCGCCTTTTAATCATAACTTTTACTTAAAGTATTTATTCGTTGAATTCTAGAAATTTGTAATGTAAATATGTATGATTGAAAAGAAAAGTTGAAATTGTTGTAATATCTGATGTCCATTTGGGGACTTACGGCTGCCACGCCAAAGAACTTCTTCACTATTTAAACTCTGTAAAGCCAAAAAAAATTATTTTGAATGGCGATATTATTGATATCTGGCAGTTCCGAAAAAGCTATTTTCCCAAAGCACATCTTTTGATTATTAAAAAGATTTTGTCCTTAGCCGCTAAAGGCACAAAAGTGTATTATATAACAGGAAACCACGATGAAAAGCTACGAAAGTTTAGCAATACCAAAATGGGCAATATTCAAATATGTGATAAATTAATACTCAATCTGGACGGAAAAAAAGCCTGGTTTTTTCACGGCGATGTGTTTGATGCATCTGTACAGCACGCCAAATGGATTGCTAAGCTTGGTGGTTGGGGTTATGATCTATTGATTCTTTTCAACAGGTTTATAAATTATTTATTAGAAAAAGCGGGTCGCGAAAAATATTCACTTTCTAAGAAAATTAAAAACAGTGTAAAATCTGCCATTAAATTCATAGACAATTTTGAAAAAACCGCGACCGATTTGGCAATTGACAATGAGTCTGATTATGTAATCTGTGGCCACATCCATCAACCATGCATAAAAAAGATTGTGACAGATAAAGGTAGCTGCCAGTATTTAAACAGTGGTGATTGGATAGAAAACCTCACTGCTTTGGAATATCATAACGAAAATTGGAATCTATATTCCTACCATGACCGTCAGCATATTTTTATTCCGGAAGATGCAGGGCTTGAAGAAGAAACTGACGGATTGGAAAATATGGTAGCGGCAATGAGAGCCTTTAACTCATTGTTGTAATCTAATTTTTCAAAGCAAGTTTTAAAATTGTAATAGGATGCATCGCTTGCCTGCCCGTGCCATCACATATTTGGTGGCGGCAACTTGTTCCATTTGCCGCAATAATCGTGTCTTCCTTCGCTTTACGTACTGCGGGAAAAAGTTTCAGTTCCCCAATTTTCATGCTCACCTCATAATGCTCTTTTTCATAGCCAAAACTGCCCGCCATTCCACAACAACCGGAAGGTATAATGGTAGGTTTGTAGTTTTTGGGTAAATTCAAAATATCAAAAGTTACTTTTTGGTTGCTCAGTGATTTTTGGTGGCAATGCACGTGTATTTTAATGTTTCTTTCTTCGGAAGTAAATTGTGATGCGGAAATAGTTCCGTTTTGTATTTCAGCCGAAAGAAATTCTTCAATCAAAAATGTGTTTCTTGAAATAGCTTCCGCTGAAATTTTATCATCCGCCAACCGCAGGTATTCATCGCGAAAAGACAATATTGCTGAGGGTTCAATGCCAACCAAAGGAACTTTCTTCGAAACTTTCTCCTTTAAATAAAATATATTTTTATTCGCTTCCTTTTTCGCTTCTTCCAAAAAGCCTTTCGAAATCAATGCTCGGCCACTGTCCAAATTATCTATCACTTCTACCTTATACCCCAAACCTGTTAAAAGCAAAAACGAATCCAACGCTATTTCAGTATCTAAATAATTACTGAATTCATCTATAAAAATTATTAACTTTTTATTGTTTGTATTTATTGTAGAATACTCTTCGTTAAGGTTTTGAAATGCTTTACTGAAACTATTATTTGAAACTTTCGGGAGTGACCTACTTTGATGAACATTGCCAATATTTTTTATAATTTTTGAAGTGAAACCATTCGTAAAAACCCAATTGGAAAACCTCGGAAATCTGGAAGCCATTTTGTTCAGTTTTGTGCTTTTTCCGAAGATATTGTTTGAAAATGAAATACCATTCGCTTTATTGTATTGATACAAAAATTCAGCTTTGGCAGTGCTTATATCCACATTACTTGGGCATTCAGTGGCACAGGCTTTACAACTGATGCAGAGGTCAAAAACTTCTTTTAATTCCTTTGAATTGAACTTATTTACAGCCTCATTATTAGTCAAAACCTCACGCAAAGCGTTGGCACGTGCCCGAGTGGTGTCTTTTTCGTTTTTGGTGGCGTGATAACTGGGGCACATGGCTCCGGCTGCTTCCGCCGTTTTTCTACAGTCGCCGCTGCCATTGCATTTTTCAGCCAAACGAAGAATTCCCTCGGAATCACTGAAGTCCATTAATGTCTCGATTATCGGCTCTTCCCTTCCCACCTCATACCGCAGAGACTCGTCCATTTTAAAAGCATCCACAATTTTTCCGGGATTGAAAATGTTTTGCGGATCAAAAGCTGCTTTAATTCTTTTTAAAAGCGTATTGTTTTTTTCACCAATCATCAACGGAATAAATTCGGCGCGTACAATACCATCGCCGTGTTCACCGCTAAAGGAGCCTTTGTATTTTTTGCAGAGAAGCGCCACATCGGTCGTAATTTTTCTGAAATACTCCACCCCTTCCTTCTCCTTCAAATTTAGGATGGGTCGCAAATGCAACTCCCCTGCGCCAGCGTGGGCATAGTAAACCGCCTCTTGACCATACTTTTTCATCAATGCGGAAAATTCCCCGATATAGGCTGGCAAATCTTCCAAAGCCACTGCCGTATCCTCAATGCAGGCAACTGCCTTCCTGTCGCCCACCATATTTCCCAAAAGCCCCAAGCCTGCCTTGCGTAGTTCCAAAGCCATTTCAATCTCCACACCCCTTAAAACGGGACTGTGATAGCTATAACCAGAAATTTTAAGTGAGCCCGACAATGCAGTTATTTGATCCTGCAAATCTTCTTCCGAATTGCTATTCAATTCCAAAAGCAGAATTGCCTTCGGGTTTCCTTTTACAAAAAAACGGTAGGGCTCGTAGGTTTTGTTTTTTTTAGTACAATCCAAAATCACGTTGTCCATCATTTCACAAGTGAACAGATTGTGCTGCATAGCCACGACTACATCATTTAAACAGCTTTCCAGGGTTTTGTAATGCGTTGCCACCATTGCCGTGAATTGTGGTGGTAAAGGATCCAGTTGAAGTGTAATTTCGGTAGTAAAAGCAAGGGTTCCCTCACTTCCGCAGAGCAGTTTGCACAAGTTTATTTCTTCCTCAAAATCACCAAAAACAGTTGTATTCAGCAAGCTATCAACCGCATAACCCGTGTTTCTTCGGTGGATTTCGGGTTTCGGAAATTCCTTCCAAATTTCCTGTTGGGCCTCTTCGGAAATCAATTCATCATAAAGCGTTTTATAAATTTTTCCTTCCAAAGTATCGAGTGCAGTTTTTTTCAAAAATTCTTCTTTTGAAAGATTTTCAAAAATCACTTCTTCGCCATTGGAAAGGATTGATTTCAGCTTTAAAACCTTGTCGCGCGTTACGCCGTACTGAATTGAAGTGGTGCCACTACTGTTATTGCCCACCATGCCGCCAATCATACAACGGTTGCTGGTGGAAGTATTGGGGCCAAAAAAAAGATTTAAAGGTTTGAGATAACGGTTCAATTCATCCCTGATAATCCCAGGCTGAAGTGTGACAGTTCTATTTTCTGTATCGACGGATATTATTTTGGTAAAATGCTTTGAAACATCAACCACTATCCCTTCACCTACGCATTGTCCCGCAAGGGATGTACCCGCTGTTCTTGGAATGAGCGACAGTTCATTTTCTTCTGCAAAAGCGATAAGTTGCTTGATACCGCGTTCGTTAGTAGGATAAGCCACTGCCATCGGTACTTTTCGGTAAACCGAAGCATCTGTGGCATATAATGATGTATGGAGGTAATCTGTAAAAAATTCTCCATTGAATATCTTTTGAAAATCTTGGAATTGCTTTTTCATTGTCGGTACTGTAAATGTAGAAAATTCCTTAACAAAACTTTGTAATTTTTGCATTTGGGATTAGCATCCCGTTAACGATTGTAGCTTTATAATACTCCTACATTTACAACGTTTATAACTAAAAGAAAAAATTATGAAAAAATCAGCTTTATTAATATTACTAGTTATTGGTGTGGGAATGCAAGCTAATGCACAAGAGATTTCAAAAAACGCTATTGGAATTCGTCTTAGTGAAAGTAATGGCTTTGGCCCAGAGGTTAATTATCAACGTGCATTGGGCGATGCAAACCGCCTGGAACTAGGGCTGGCATGGCATAGCGAACGTTATTGGGAGGATGTAAAATTTACTGCAATTTATCAATGGGTTTGGAACATTGACGGTGGCTTTAATTGGTATGCTGGACCTGGTTTAGGCGCCGGAATTGAAAGTTTTGATCGTTATTATGATGATAACTATCCTTATTATCGAAACAAGGATTCGGAAGCTTTTGCTTTTTTTACAGGTGATGTGGGTATAGAGTACAGCTTTGATTTTCCACTGCTGGTTTCCTTCGACTTTAGACCGCAGGTAAATTTAAACTATCGAGATGACGTTAATTTCGACGTAGGAATAAGTGCTCGATATCAATTTTAAAAAACTATATAAATATATCTTGAACGAAATGCCCCACATTAAAAGGGGCATTTCCCTTATAAAAAAACAGGAAAAATCCTGTTTCATAAGTTAGCATTTTATTGCAATTTTATAGAATTCAATAAATTGAACCATGGAAAAGCATTATGTAGATTTACATTGCCACCCTTCTCTAAAACCGTACAGTAAAAGTTTTAAGTACAATCCTACCAAACAAAACGCGCTGGATCCAAATAGAAAAAACTCCATTTGGCATTACAGTCCTCCCAATTTTCTTGAAAAGTTTGTGAACCGAATTGTTACCCTTACCAAATTTACACAAACAGACTTGATGGCTTTAGCAAAGGCTAAAACCAAAGTGGTAGTGGTTTCTCTTTATCCTTTCGAAAAACATTTTTTCGGAAATGAAATAATAGGAATTAAAGGAGTGACGGACGTTTTGGTAAACCTTGCTGCAAGCATAAGCCAGTCGCGAATGGATTACATACGCAGCAACAATGATTATTTTGCCGATTTGATGGATGAATACCATTATTACCAGCAGCTTCACAATCAGGTTGTAAATATTGACGGAACAATATATACCTATAGATTGGTTCGAAATTTTCAGGATATTGAAAATAATTTTGAAGCAGAAACCGATACAAAAAAAATTATAAATATTGTACTTACTATAGAAGGCGGACATAGCTTCAATACCGGACTGGATATGCAGAAAGATATGGCAAGCCGCAGCGAAGTTATAGGAAACATTAAGACTATTAAAAATTGGGAGCATCGCCCAATGTTCATTACACTTGCCCATCATTTTTACAACGAACTTTGCGGACATGCGCGAAGTATTTCAATAGGAATGCTGAAAAAAAATCAAGACCGAGGCTTGAATACCGGTATTACAGAATTAGGTGTGGAAGTAATTGATTTGTTGTTGGACAATACAGAAGGAAAAAGAATCCCTATCGATGTGAAACATTTAAGCACGACCTCCCGAAAAGCGTATTATCAATTACTTGACACAAAATACAATGCAGAAAAAATTCCTGTAATTGCTAGCCACGGTGCCTGCAACGGGAAGCACTCCATCGTGCAGTGGAACAAAATTGATATTTCTGAACATGCAGATTGGTTTTGTGACATTGATATAAATTTTTATGATGAAGAATTAATTAGGATTGCACGCAGCAATGGAATTTTCGGGATCCAGTTGGATGAGCGCCGCATTGGCAGCAGCAAAGCTATTTCGGAAAGTAAAATATTCTTCCCAAACAAAAGAAAACAGTTGCGCAAAAAAGCATTATTGGTGTGGAGGCAAGTTCAGCACATTGCTGAGGTTTTGGATAAGGAAGGGCTTTTTTGTTGGGGAATTCAAAGCATTGGCAGCGATTTCGACGGAATCGTAAACCCCATCAACGGTTTGTGGACTGCGGAAAACATGAAGGATTTAGCCGAAGAAATGCTAAACCACGCTGAAAATTATCTTTCAAAAAACCTAATTATGTTAAACGATTTTAACAGGATAGACGCTGAAGCCATAGTAGAGCGCGTAATGCACGGAAATGCGATGGAATTTATTGAAAGAAATTATTGAGGCTCCGCAGCGCTTCTTTTGGCAATTGCTTCCTCGTACAATTTTTCATATAGCGGGACGATTTTTTTGGTATCATAAACCATAGCAGATTCAATAGCCTGTTTTTTAAATTTGTTTAGCATTTCGTCTGTAGCTAAAATTTTTAAGGCATTTTCCGCCATTTCATCCACATTGCCAACGTCGCTCAAAAAGCCACTTACCCCCTGGATATTTACTTCTGGCAATCCGCCAGTATTGCTCGATATTACCGGAACGCCACAGGCCATTGCTTCCAAGGCAGCAAGACCGAAACTTTCCTTTTCCGAAGGCAGAATGAAAAGATCGGTAAAACACAGAATTTTGTCCACTTCATTGCTATTGCCCACAAAAAGTACTTTTTCTTCAATTCCTTTCCGCTCGCAAAGCTGTTCACAAGCCTCTCGCTCTGGCCCCTCGCCCACTATAATTAATTTTGATGGGATTTTTTTCTGAATACGATCAAAAACCTCAATAACGTCCTTTACCCGCTTCACTTGGCGCAAATTACTTACATGTGTAATTATGCGTTCGTCTTTGTCTGCCATTAAATCACGCTGACAATCGGTAAATGTGTTAATTTTCTTCGGAATATCTATAAAGTTTGGAACTACATGTATTTCTTTTTTAATATCGAAAAGATGCAGTGTATCTTCTTTTAAACTTTTAGAAACTGAAGTTACCACATCACTGTTGTTTATGCTGAAAGTGACGGCTGGCTTGTAGAATGGATGGTTTCCCACAAGAGTAATATCCGTTCCGTGAAGTGTGGTCACCATAGGAATAAAGATATTTTCTTCCTCAAGCATTTTCTTCGCCATATAGCCTGCGTAAGCGTGTGGTATTGCATAATGTACGTGCAAGACTTCAATTTTATGAAGTTTTACCATATCTACCAATTTGCTGGAGAGAGCAAGCTCGTAGGGTTGGTAGTGAAAAAGTGGATAAACAGGAACCGAAACCTCGTGAAAGTGAATGTGCTTTGAAAGCAACTCTAGTCTAACGGGTTGCTTGTAGGTAATAAAATGAACTTCGTGTCCGTGTTCTGCTAATGCCAAACCCAGCTCTGTGGCTACTACTCCACTTCCGCCAAAGGTTGGATAACATACTATTGCTATTTTCATTTTATTATTTTCAAATTAAAGGTTACAGTTTTTTGAACTTTAATAATCGATAGCCTCATAAATGGCTTCTTGTATTTTGCTGCGTAAATCAGTTTGTATCAATTTTCGGTTTTCCGCATCGGGAAAAGTCCTGTTTGATAAAAATACGTAAACAATTTCGGCTTCGGGATCTGCCCAGGCAAATGTGCCCGTGAAACCACTATGCCCAAAACTGGTCATGGAAACACAACCACATGTTGGCCCCGATGTTCCAAGTTGGGGTTTATCAAACCCTACGCCTCTTCGCACGTTTTTATAGCAATAATAACACGTATTGAAAAGGTCTAAAACATCCGGATTAAAATAACGCTCGCCACCGTAAAAACCTTTCCAAAGGTACATTTGCATAAGTTTGGCCACATCATTCGCATTACTGAATAGCCCCGCATGGCCGCTCACGCCCCCAAGCATCGCAGCGCCTTGGTCGTGTACGTAACCCTGAACTTTCTGGTTTCTAAAAATATTGTCCTGCTCGGTGGGCGGAATATTTTCCTTTGAAAATTTTTCCAACGGAAGATAGGTCATATAGTTTGCGCCCAAAGATTCGTAAATATTTTCCTGTACAATAAGTTCCATCGGTTTGGCAAATTTACGCTCCAAATATTTCTTCAAAATATAATACGGAAGGTCACTGTATTTATATTCAAGCCGCGAATTTAGATCGCTTTCACGTATGATTTTGAAAATAGTATCCATATAATCCCTGCGCATATAAAGGTTTTCAGCAACCTGTATGTTGAAGTCCTTATCGGGGATTTCTGAATAATATTTTGAAGAGATTCCGGTTTTTTCTTCATTGAAGGTATGCCGATAAAATGGAATCCACGCTTTTAAACGCGCGTAGTGCGAAAGCATTTCCTTTAAAGTAATGTTGGCCTTATTTGAGTTTTTGTACTCTGGCAGCATTTCCGAAAGCTTCGTATTCATGCTCAATTCCTTCTTGTCCACAAGCTGCATAATCAAAGGCAGGGACGCCAAAATTTTAGTTAGTGAAGCCAAATCGTAAACGCTGCTGTCTGTTACTTGAATTTTATCTGTGTATTCGTGGTGTCCAAAGTTTTTCTGATAAATAACCTTTCCTTTTCTAGCAACCAAAACCTGAGCGCCCGGGTACATTCCCTCGCTGATTCCCAACATAGCCAACGAGTCAATTTTATTCAGTTTATAGCTGTTAACACCAACACTTTCTGGGGTTCCGTATTGAAGCCTTCGCAGCGATTTAGTTTTCAAAATAGTGTTTAAAGGAAAATCTTCACCTAACGACACTGGAAGTTTTCCTTTGGCTTCACGTGCGCCAAAGATGAGTTGGGCAGAAAGTTTTTGGGAGATTTCACTGTTTTGATAGGACATGACAACACCTTCAAAGTTGGCCGTGGTTTTTAGATCAAGCATTGCGTAGGGTCTGGCAAAAACATCTAAAATCACAGTGTTTGTCCGGGCAATTTCATATAGCCAAACAAGTTCATTTTCAGTAAATTCAAACTTTTTCCAAGGATTTTCATTGCTTTTGTGAAACCCAATAATTACGTAGTTGTACGCCTTAAGTTTTTGGATATAATCATCTAGGCTGTTAGCCTTTACCCAATCTACTTTTCCATATTTTCTCAATTCACTTAAAAAGGTTTCACCCGAATCATCACCAAAATTTATATATGCAATTTTCTTCTCCTGAAGATCTTTTATAGGAAGAATGGCACGATCGTTTTTAATAACCGTTAATGCGTTGTCAATGGCTTCTTCGTAAAGCGTATCGTCATTTACCGAATTCAAATCGTCTATCAAATAGGCGGTTTTCACGGGTTTGTAGTTGTTTAGGCCTACTTTGTATTTTGCATAAAGAATTTTCTTTACGGAATAGGCCAAACGCTTTTCGGTAATAACTTGTTCATTGTACGAGTTGATGAGAAATTCCATTGCCTTGGGCACATCTTCGGAAATTAGAAGTATATCATTTCCTGCGAGGAATGCTGCCAGTTCTATTTCGCCAGGTTTTTTAAAATCGGATGCACCTTTCATATTAAGCGCATCTGTAAAAATCAAACCATTGAAACCTAGCTCATTTTTTAGAAGATCGGTAACCACTTTTGAGGAAAGTGACGATGGGTAATTCATCTGAATTTCTAAAGCTGGAACATTTAAATGGGCAACCATCACACTGTTTAAACCTTCATTTATAAGTTTTTTGTAAGGATATAACTCCAAAGTATCCAATCGTTCCCTTGAAAAATCTACAGTTGGCAAGGTTTTGTGACTGTCCATATCGGTATCGCCGTGGCCGGGAAAGTGTTTTGCGCTTCCCAGAATACCTGCACTTTGCATGCCCTTCATAAAAGAGAGGGATTTTTCGGTTACATTATCCCGATCCTCCCCAAAAGAGCGGTTCCCGATGATTGGATTTTTTGGGTTTGTATTTATGTCCACCACTGGCGCAAAGTTGATGTGCACACCCAAACGTTTGGATTGTTCGCCAATTCTACGGCCAATTTTTTCAACAATTTTATTATCCGTAATCGCCCCCAAGGTCATATTCCACGGAAAAGCATACGTAGAATCCAGTCGCATGGCCAGCCCCCATTCGGCGTCCATGCCTATCATTAAGGGTATTTTGGCGAGAGACTGAAATTCATTGTTCAGTTTGGCTTGGCGTACGGGACCTCCTTTGGAAAAAATGATACCTCCCAAATGATAATTTGTAATGAGGTCTTTAATCTTGTCGGTCTTTGCCTTTGGATCGCTCGAAAAAATATCTGCCATAAACAGTTGGCCCATTTTTTCTTCCAATGTCATTGAATCATAGATACTATCGACCCATTTTTTCTGGTTTTGAAAGTCTTTTTTGACAATCAATGGGTTTCTATCTTGGGAAAAAGCAGAAAGGCAAACAACTGCAAAAAAGAAGGAGAACAAAAAGTTTTTCATAAGTAAACAGTCATTTTATGATAAAAATCTATTATGCCAGCTTTCGTGTGCAGGTACTTCCCAGTTTTCAAGATATTCGACTTTTGTGTTTACCAGATTGTTAAAGACAACTGTATTTTTTGAAACAGATTTATCCTTTGCCATTTTTCTGAAATCGGCCAATGGTTTATACGCGATATATTCACCCGAATAGAAGGTAACGTTCATTTTATCGAGCAAATCCACATCAAATTTTTCCTGAAGTGACTGAATAAAATGTACCGAAGCATCAATACTGCAACCCGATGCGGAAGCATTTGCCTGGTTGAGCCCTAATACTATAAAACGGTTGTACTTTATTTCTACGCCAGCCTCAAGTTCCGCGCCATGCGCGGTCCATTTCGTCAAAAAATCTTCTGATAATTTGGTGATTTCGGCAACTTCGTCGTCGCTTAATTTCCTATTTGCCTGATAGATCCATATCCTGGAATCATCTGGCAGGTTTTTAAAATCTGTAAGCATGTTGGAATTTTCTTTCTAGTTCATTTGACCTACATACAGGTCTTCGAAAACAAATTACAGTTGATTTATAAATCTTCTGCATTTGCTATCATCTCTGCAACGTCCAACACTTGAACGCTGTCTTCGGCACTTTTGGCCTTAACACCATCTGTCATCATGGTATTGCAAAACGGGCAGGCGGCTGCAATTATTTTGGGAGCGGTTTCAAGGGCTTCTTCTGTGCGCTCTACATTAATGTCTTTATTTCCAGGTTCGGGTTCCTTAAACATTTGGGCTCCTCCGGCTCCACAGCAAAGTCCGCGCGATTTGCAACGTTTCATTTCAACCAGTTCCACCTCAAGTTTTTGAAGTAGATCGCGTGGCGCTTCGTATTCGCCATTTGCTCTTCCCAAATAACAAGGGTCATGGAAGGTAATACGCTTGCCTTTAAATTTTCCCCCTTCCACTTTAAGTCTTCCCTCCTCCATTAAGGATTTTAGGAATTGGGTGTGGTGCATAATTTCATAATTACCACCAAGACCCGGATATTCGTTTTTAATTGTATTGAAACAATGCGGGCAAGCGGTAACTATTTTCTTTATTTCATAACTGTTCAAAACTTCAATATTGGTCATAGCCTGCATTTGGAACAGAAACTCGTTTCCTGCTCTCTTAGCGGGATCGCCGGTACAGCTTTCTTCGGTTCCCAAAACGGCGAAATCTACATTTGCTTTGTTCAGCAATTTTACAAAGGCTTTTGTTATTTTTTTTGCACGGTCGTCAAAACTTCCTGCACAACCTACCCAAAATAAGACTTCCGGCTGTTTGCCTTGGGCCATATATTCGGCCATTGTTGGGACTTTTAGTTGTTCACTCATGTTTTTGTTGTTAATTGTTCGTTGTTAATTGTTAACGGGGATTTCCTATTAGCTATTAACGTTTTTCTATTAACTGATAATCAGTCTTCAAATACTTCTATTGTTACTTCTTTCTCCACCAAATCTGTAAATCTCCCCTTATATCGCGTAGCTCTCACCAAATGGTTGTCCACCCAATGATAATTACCACCGCGCGGTTTTCCCATCAGCATACTGTGATATTTGAAGCCATGCTTTTTTAGCCAGGTTTCGGTCATTTCACGATGGGCTTCGGTTCGGGAGGTGAAAAAGCAGATGATGTGCCCCTCGTCGTACCATTTGTTTAACGTTTTTAAAGCATCTGGAAAAGGTTCGCAGGTAGCCATACGTTCTGGTTCCTCGTTGGGAATGTCGTCAGTAATGGTCCCATCAATATCTATCAAGTAGTTTTTTATTCCTTCGGGAAGAATTGGGCTCACGTGTTCACCCTCTTCTATTTTATCGTGCAGCATTTTTTCTACTTCTTCTTTTTTCATACTAAAATGTTATCAATTCTCATCTTTCCAGTTCAAACGGTCCATTTGGTTGTAGGGCCAAGGCGCTCCATTGTTTTCAATGTTTGTCATGGAAACATTTAGCTCCGTTGGAGCTGCCGATTGTTCCATCACCAAATATTGACGCATATCCATAATAATACTCAGCGGGTCGATACTTACGGGGCAGGCTTCAACACAGGCATTGCAAGTGGTGCATGCCCAAAGTTCTTCGCGCGTAATATAATCATCCAGCAGTTGCTTTCCGTCTGGTTTGAATTCGCCGTTTTTGTCAATATTTTTTCCAATTTCCTCCAAACGGTCACGGGTGTCCATCATTATTTTACGCGGGGAAAGTTTTTTGCCGGTAATATTTGCAGGACATTCGCTAGTGCAACGACCACATTCTGTGCAGGTATAGGCGTTCAGTAATTGTATTCTACTTAAATCCATTACATCACTGGCACCAAACTTAGCTGGAGCCTCGGTTGCCCCTTCTGCGGGAGCCGCAAAGGGATCAACATTTGGGTCCATCATCATTTTCACCTCATTGGTAACGGAATCCAAATTTTTAAACTTTCCTTTTGGAACCACTTTTCCGAAGTAAACATTCGGAAATGCCAATATAATATGAAGATGTTTTGAAAAGTATAGGTAATTCAGAAAAACTAAAATCCCTAAAATATGAAGCCACCATGCTCCGCGCTCAATGGTAATTAGCGTAGCTTCGGAAAGATTGCTGAAAAAAGGAACCAAAAATTGGCTTACGGGATAGGAACCAGCCTCCACGTAATGTGCCGCTCCCATTGCCTGCAATTGCTGGTCTGTCGCGTTCATGGTCAAAAAAAGAATCATCAAGACCATTTCAAAATAAAGAATGTAATTGGCGTCATTTTTGGGCCAACCTTTCATTTCGTTTGCCCAAAACCGCTTTAATTTTTGAATGTTTCTACGCGTCCAAAAAAGAATAACTCCTATTAAAACGAGAAGCGCCAAAATTTCAAAAGAGGCAATTAAAAAATTATACAGTCCAGCGGGCAAGACGGTAGAAAGCACTCTATGGGTTCCGAAAATCCCATCGATAATAATTTCCAGTACTTCGATATTAATGATAATAAAACCTACATATACAATTATATGTAGTAGCCCGGGAATTGGCCGAACAACCATTTTTGATTGTCCCAGCGCAATGCGCACTACATTGCTCCATCGTTCCGGAGTGTGGTCTGAGGCATCTACTTCGTGACCAAGTTTTATGTTTCGTATTAACTTGCGAATGTTAAGGGTGAAATACCCAACACCCACTGCAAGCGCGATTATAAAAAGTATATTCGGAATGTATTGCATGTTTTACTCTTCTGGATTGGCTGGCGGTTCGTATTCTTTGTTCTTTTTGCCGAAGACGGAAATGTGCACATAACGTTTCGGGTTAAGCTTTACGTCCTGAAGGAGCTGCTCTAGCTGTCTGGAAGCACCTTCTAAATTTTGATAAAGTTTGTCGTCTTTTAATAGTTTTCCAATAGAACCTTCCCCATTATCTACTCCCGCTACAATTTTATCCATTTTATCAACTACATTTTGAAGATCGGTGACTAATTTGCCAGTTTCCAGCTGTGCCAAGGAATCTGTTAGTTTTGAAAGGTTTCCGGCGGTTTTGTCGAGATTGGTGAAGGTATTGTCAAGTTTACCCGTGTTATTGGAGAGGATATGGTTTAAATTCTCTGAAACTCCAGCAAACGAGTTAAGAGTAGTATTTAAATTTGCAATTGCTTCCTTTAGGTTTTGACGGGTTTGTTCATCAACAATTGCATTAATGCTCAATAATAGCGTATCTACGGTCGCTAGTGTATTGTTTACTTTTTTCTCCAGGGGTCCAAGGGCTTTCGTAACAGCCGTAAGCATTCCGTCTTCCACATCGCCTCTAAGGGTATCACCGCTTTTGGCAATATTGTTTACATCGTATTGTGGAAAAATACCCAATGATTTCCCGCCAATAAGCCCTGTACTGTATATTTTTACGATACTGTTCTTGGAAAAATCAAAGTCCTTTTCAACAGTGAATTTTACCACGAGTCCTCCCTTGGAATTGGCAAAGGAAATATTCTGAACCTTACCCACCGTAAGCCCGTTTATGGTAACAGGTGCAGCTTGCGCTAGGCCTTCAACATTGTCATATTTTACATAGAATTCTCTGTTCTTGTCGAGCAAATTAGTGCCCTTTAGAAAACTGTAACCAAAGATTAACAGCAATATAGCCCCTATGGCGAGGATTCCGGTTTTAACTTCTTTCGATAGTCTCAAGAGTATAGTTTTAGTTTGTGAACAAATTTAAATGATAAATATAAAGAATGCACGCTAATTGGCTTTCGATTTTAACACTTCAGGTAGATTAACTTTTTTTCCTTTTTTAAAAGCGACAATATATGCTGAAGGATATCCTTTTTGCTGCACAAATGTTTTCATAACCTGAATTTTATTATAGTCAGATGTTTCGCCGTAATAATACTTAAAAAGGCCATTTTCCTTTTCACGGGCTACATCTTTCAGTCCTTTGAAGTTACTGGGTTTTGGATCAAGTTTTTTACTTGTAGCGGCCAGTTGTACTTTAAATGTTACTCCCTCGTAAATATCTTCTTTTGTTGATTCAATGGTTTTTTCTACTTGAATTTGCTCAATTTCGGGGTCTTTTATCTTTTCTGTTGAAACTGAAAGACTATTGATGTAAGATTTTATGGCGTTGCTAATTTCCCGGGCCATTTCCGACTGTCCCTTGGCGGAATTTAGATAAGCGCCTTCGCTTTTATTGGTAAGAAACCCCGTTTCAATCAAAACACTGGGCATATAGGTATTGTGAAGTACCCAAAAACCGGCCTGTTTCACACTTCTATCCTTTCTTTTAAGATTGTTTATAACGTTGTTTTGCACCAAACTGGCCAATAGAATGCTTTGGTCCAGATACTCTTCCTGCATCAGCACCATACCTATCAATGATTCCGGCGCATTTGGATCAAATCCACCGTATTTTTCCTGATAATTTTCCTCCAGATAGATTACCTCGTTTTCCTTTTTTGCAACCTCAAAGTTTGCTTGACTCTTATGAAGTCCCAAAACAAAGGTCTCGGCACCATATGCGTCTGAATTATGGGCGTTGCAGTGTACAGATACAAAAAGATCGGCATCTGCTTTGTTTGCTATTGCCGCCCGTTCGCGGAGCTCAATAAAAACATCGGTTTTTCGTGTATAAATTACTTTTACATTGGGCAACTTTTCCAGTTCCGCTCCCACTTTTAAGACGATATTTAAAGATATTTCAGATTCCTTGTAGCCATTGCCCTTGTTTCCGTGGTCGTGCCCACCGTGACCAGCATCAAGTACAACAACAAATGGTTTTGTAGGGTTTTCGGCAGCTGAAGCTGCAAAAGGGAAACATGAAATTGCAATAATTAATACGAAAAAAGAAAAAAGTTTCGTTTTCATCTGTACAAGAATAATTGATAAAATGGAAGATGGAATGCCTAGCTTATTCATTTTTATTGTTCTGCAAATAGTTAATGGGCATTTCATATAGCTGTTAACGATTAAGAATATTTGATATTTTAAAAAAATGATTTAAAAAAACGTACCCGAAAAAATATGTTTATTTTTGACCGTTTCAAATACTGAGCCAAATCTACAAAATAATAGCATCTAAGCATTGCAGACAAACAGGCATTACTTAACAATCTTCTTAACATTTCTGCTACTTTGCAGCGCTCTTCTGCATGCACAGGACATTCCGCCAAAGAATGAAACAAATCTGCCAAAAACTACTCAGGATGATACGCTTACGGTAAATATAAAACCCGTTATTGATGAGGTAAATGAAAAAGCACAGGATACTGTAAAAACTGATACCATTAAACCTGAAAAGGAAACTTTAACAGATGTTGTGGACTATTATGGTGAAGATTATGTGTTGCTCAACCGAAAGGAAAACAAGGTGTATATGTATAACAAAGCCTACATTATCTATGGCGATATGCGGATAGATGCAGGTCTAATTATTCTTGATTATAACAAAAACGAAGTTTATGCCAAAGGTATAGACAGTGCTGGTGTTTACAGCCAACGCCCCGTTTTTGTGCAGGCAAATAATAAGGTTGAACCCGATTCCATCCGTTATAATTTTGATACCGAAAAGGCCTTGGTTTACAATAGCCGTACCGAGCAAAACGGATTTAGGGTAATTGCAGATGTTACCAAAAAAGTAAACGACTCAGTGGTATATCTGCGCAACGTAAAGTTCACCACTTCAAAAAATATTGATGACCCCGAATATTATTTCTATACCAGAAAGGCCAAATTTGTTCCTAAAAAGAAAGTGGTTACAGGTTTAACAAATATGTACATTGCCGACGTTCCCACGCCTGTAGGTTTGCCGTTTGCATATTTTCCGTTGACTGAAGATCGTACTTCGGGATTTATAATCCCTTCATTTGGGGATAACAACAGTCGGGGTTTCTTTTTTCAAAATGGAGGTTACTATTTCGCTATAAGTGAATATCTGGATTTGAGCCTCTTGGGAGATTATTATACTAACGGTAGCTATGCCTTGCGGGGAGAAACATCATATGCGCTTCGGTATAAATTTAAAGGAAATGTAAGTGCAAGATTTGAAAAACTTGTGGAAGAAGAAAGAGGGTTTCCAAATTTTAGCGAGACTAGCATTTACAACATTCGATGGTCACATTCCCAAGACACTAAAAGTAGTCCCAGCTCTCGTTTTTCAGCTTCGGTAAATATTGGTAGTAGTAAGTATTTTTCACAGTCCATCAATCAAACAAACAATGCCAGCGCACTTGTAAATACCTTAAGTTCTTCTATTTCCTATTCAAAATCTTTTGAAGGCGAACCACAGGTTAATCTTTCTGTAGCGGCAACCCATTCTCAAAACACAAATACCGAAGCCATATCTATGTCGCTTCCCAATCTGAATACAAGCGTTTCCAGAATTTATCCCTTTGCACCAAAAAATGGCGTTAAAAAAGGTATTATCCAGAATATAAATTTTCAGTACGATCTTTCTGCAGAAAATCGAATCCAAACTACCGATTCGCTTTTCTTTAAGTCGGAAATGTTCAACAGCGCACAAATTGGCGCCCAACACAATATTCCCGTAACTACAAATTTCAAAATTTTAAAATACCTGAGCGCTTCCGCAGGTACCAATTTTCGTGAAACCTGGGTGCTCAAAAGTACGCGGCAGCGTTATGACCAAACCATAAACAATGGTTTGGGAGGTATTGTAAAAGATACGGTTTCGGGTTTTGAAAGTTACCGAACCTATAATTTTTCCACAAGTTTGGGAACCACGCTTTATGGACTTTTCAACTTTGGAAAAGAAAACAAGATACAAGCGGTACGCCATGTGGTTCGTCCATCGATCAGTTATAATATAAACCCTGCTTTTGATAGGTATTATGATGAATTCATTATACCCGCAACCGCTGATGAAGCTGCGCAAGTTGTAGAATATTCACGTTTTGAAAATACACTTTACGGGCCACCCAGCAAAGTATATTCCAGCAGTATCGGGATGGCTCTCAGTAATACATTTGAGGCAAAAGTTCGCGATCGCGACACTACTGCGCTGGAGCCAAAGAAAGTTACTTTACTGAACAACTTAAATTTTTCAACCGCTTACAATCTGGCGGGTGATTCTTTAAAATGGAGCCCATTGCAGTTTACCGGTAGTATTCCAATTGTTCCAAAGTTGGATTTCAACTTTAGCGGATCACTGGATCCTTATGCGCTCGACAATAACAATCAAAAAATAGATGTTTTTAATATTGACAATGGCGGAAGTCTTTTCAGACTTACCAATGCCAATGTGAGTATCAATTATTCCTTTTCCAGCAAAGATTTTGATGGTAGCGGCAAAAAGGATTTGGATAGAACAGAGAATGAAACCTTCCGAAATGGAGGTCGCCCAGATGATCTTTTTGGTGATGCTACTGATATTTATGATGGGCAAATTTATAAAGAAGACGATGAAGAGGTAGATAAAACAAATGTAGCTTGGTTCAACTACAGTATACCTTGGGACATGCGCTTAGCCTATACTATCACTTACGGAAACAGCCAACGTCAAAACGAAATTTCCAGCCAGTCACTTATGGTTAGTACCAATATGGAGCTTGCACCACGATGGACGGTTGGAGTATCTTCAGGTTATGATTTTAAGAACAAAGGCGTTACCCTTACGCAGTTCCGCTTCCAGCGCGATTTGGAAAGTTGGCAAATGAGTTTTAATTGGACACCCATAGGCAGTATAAATACAGCTTGGTATTTCTTTATCGGAATAAAATCCTCAGTACTTAGTGATATCAAATACGATAAGCGAAGAGAAAGCGACAAACAGTTGTAGCATGTCGCTGGATAATAAAAAGAATCATATACACATATATTATGAAAAAAATTATCACAACCTCCAATGCCCCAGCCCCAATTGGCCCTTATAATCAAGCGGTTTTAAAAGGAAATATGCTTTATACTTCTGGGCAAATAGCCATAGACCCAAAAACGGGTAATTTGGCAATTGACGATATTAAGACCGAAACCAAACTGGTTATGGAAAATCTAAAAGCAATTCTAACCGAAGCGGGAATGACTTTTGAGAATGTACTGAAAACAAGCATCTTTATCAGTGATATGCATAATTTTTCAGCTATTAATGAGGTGTATGCTGCTTATTTTAATGAGGCCACTGCCCCAGCCCGCGAAACTGTGGAAGTTGCAAACCTACCTAAGTTTGTAAATGTTGAAATTTCTGTAATTGCTTCACTTTAAAAAGAAATATTTGCAAAAAACTTCACTTAATTTATAGTTCCATATTTTAAAACGCTAGCAAATGAAAACTTCATCTCAACTTGCCGAAAGATTTAGAGAGGTTCTTTTGGACGGAAAATGGATTGCGAATACAAATTTTAAAGAATCTCTTTCAAATATCAATTGGCAGCAGGCTACACAAAAAACGGGTTCGTTAAATACAATTGCGGCTTTAACCTTTCACGTTAATTATTATATTGCCGGTTTATGTGATTTCTTCGAAAATGGCAAATTGGAAATCCACGATAAATATAGTTTCGATTTTGCGCCCATTAACTCGGCAGAGGCTTGGGATGCACTTAGGAAAAGCTTGTTTGAAAATTCTGAAAAATTCGCAAAATTCATTGAATCCTTTTCAGATGAAAAACTAAATGAAATATTTGCAGATGAAAAATACGGCACTTATCAGCGCAATATTGAAGGAATGATAGAACATTGTTACTATCATTTAGGGCAAATTTCATTGTTAAAAAAGCTTACTGCAGATTATTAATAGCTACTCCCCTTCTTCTTCGGTTTGCGTTCCCTTGGGGTTAAAATCAACAGGGAAGCTATTATCATCTGGAATTACGGGTAGTTCTGTGTCAATGGTCACTTTTTTATTAAAAAGTTTTCTGTAAAGCTCTTGAAAAGTATTGAAATCTACGGAATATGAAATCCCCGTACCCTGTTCAAAAATCTGATCTTCACCTATGAACTGTAAATCTGCTTGTCGGTTGAAGAATTTCATCCGTAAGCTTCCGTCTTCGTTTATTAGCCATTGCACTTCCACATCTCCAGCCACTGCCGTTTCGTTAGCGCCGCCTACGGGTACACCCACTTTTCCGTTTATAAGAATACGTTCATTTATTTGTGTAGAAAGCGTAATTCCAAAGCGATCAGAGGTTTCTTGATTGGGCGTTCTGTTGCCAATTGAATAATCCAGTCCTACACGGAATTTACCATCTTGATCAGCAAAAAGGTTGTTTACTAAACCAGAAACCCTATCGGCCACGGTTCCTGCAAAAGCGTTTGAACCTGCGTAATTATCACTCACAAAAGAATTGGAAGCCAATAAAAACAGTGCTTGGTTCTGCATTTGTTCCTGATTTTGAAGTTTGTATTGCAACTCACTTTTCAAGGTAGAGCTAACCCTTGGAAAATCTATGTTAAAGCTAAGTTCAGGCTGTGCCAGTTCGCCATTTAAGTCAACATAAACTTCAACAGGTATTTTTGTATTTATAGAAGGATTATCCAATAAAACCGATGGGTTTGCCTGGGTTTTATAAACAGCGCTCAAATCTAAGTTAGCCTTTTCGGGAGCTCCATCCCAAGTGATGTTTCCTCCAGGGACCACACCAATATTTCGCTGAATGATACCACCATACCTAAAATCAAACTCTCCTTCGTAAACTTGAAAATCACCATACATCTGGAACTTTCCGTTTGTATTTATTTCAATAAGAAGAATCCCCGCACCGCGTCCTTTTAGTGTTGAATTGTTTTCTTGATCCACCACAACTTCTACTTCAGCATTTTTGTTAATGTCCAATTCAAAGTTTAACGATAAACCTTTCACGTCTTCATTAACAAGAGTTTCTCCATTAATACGTGCTTCTTTCTCTTTGGGTGAAAGGAAATGCACAAATGAGTCATCACCAATTGATTCTGTATCGCTAATTGGAATTTTAAAGGTGGTTCCTTCTTGTGTTGTAGCTTCAACGTCAATTACCAGTTCATCTATAGGGCCCGTAATATCGGCTCTTCCGCTTATAAATGCAGTACCGTAATACAGTGCGTCCTCTTCTGGCGGAGTGTCTAGAACTACCAATCTTTCAGGAGCTTCAATATGTAAATCCAATTCCCAGTCACTAAAATTGTTGTGGGTGGCATTTCCATATAAAACGCCTATGGTTTCATATTTTGTATCGGTTATCTGGGTTCCGTCAATTTCAAATTTATTTTTTGTTACAATTATTTGCGCACCTGTTTCAATGTCAAAATCGGTGTTTAGATAGGGTATTTTTAATCCGCTGTTTTCCAAAGTAAAACGCCCTAAAACATCTGGCGATTTATAATTGCCCGAAACCTTTGCGTTTCCAGTTATCAATCCCCTGATATCGGTAATCACATCGGCCCCAAACGGACTGAACGCCTGCATATTAAACTGATTTAAATCAACGTTGAGCTGTATTTGTGGGTTTTGTGCCGAAACATCTATTTCGCCCACAGCATTTATTGATTTTACATTGTTGTTTGTTAATGAAGTATTGATACGGTATTTGGTAAGGTCTTCGTTACCGTCAATTTTCAAAATCAAATCTCCGAAAGGAATCTCATTGATTTCCACATTGTCTATAGTAACAGAGCTGTTGGGGTAATATGCTCCATTTTTCTGAAGAAAATCAAATTTACCGTTCATATTTCCTTTAAGCCGCAAGCTGTCTATATCTGGAGTAATATTACCAATGTTTACGTCTTTAAAACGAACTTTCAAATCTTTATATGTAGAATCCCGAAGAACGCCCGCCATTTGTATCAATTCGTCATTATGGCTAAGCTCTAAGGAATCTATGCGAACTTCCCTGAAGTTATCATCAAAAACTACTTTATTCAAACGGTTGTTGTTTTCATTCAAGTACCAAACGTTGCCTTTGTAAGTAATATCTGATTTTTTAACGCCAATCACAGACTTGCCGGAGGGATTAATTGTGTGGTAAAGTGAAAGGTTAAAAATATCTTCCTTTTTTGGGCCGCCTGCAAACTCTGAACGCACGTACATAGTATCGTTCAAGGTTTTATTAATTACATTTAAATTTTTAATATTATAAAACCCAGTATATACGGAGTCTGCTGCTATGTATGTGTTATACAATGGGTTATCGTTGTCTACTTGAATATTTAGTTTTCCTATATAATTGTCGAAAAGAAGAATTTCAGGAGAGCGAAAATCGAGTTCAAACTTTGACTCGTCAGAAGAAACCGAGCCTTTCACACGGGTATTGTCTCCTAATTTCAACTGTGGCACAAAAACATCCACTATTTTATTATATACTACAAATTCATAATCTATGTATTGATTAGTAGTCACTTCCTGCGGAATATAATTGGTATAGATACTTGCAATTCCATTTTGAAAAAGATTAGGTATATCTTGAATTAAAAACTCTCCAGAAATCTTTCCGTTTAAAATATCGGGGGAGTTTATTTCAATAGTCCTAACTGGCCCCTCAAAAGAAGAAGTGATTGTAAAATCATCAAAGTAGAAATCATCCCGTTCGTTTTGATAAAAAGTTTGACTGAAATTAATGGTTCCCACAACATCATCAATGGTTTTTCCTTCCATATCAACCACGACTTTTCCTGTAAAAACGGCAATGCTATCACGTGTTATCAAATTTAATTTGTTCAATTCTGCATATTCTACATCTGCTTCAAAATCAAGTTGGTTTGTTTCTGAAGATGCGTCTATCAGTCCTTTAAAATCTAACTTAAGGTTTGGATCTTTAATTGAAAGTTCTCCATTAAAAAGTGGATTTTTAAGATTTCCTGAAACGGTAATGTTTTTATAATTATACCCTTCAAAATTAAAAGAAGAAACCGTGCCCGAAACTTCGGTGTTTACGGTATTTTTATTAAACCCGCGTCCATCAAAATCTAAGTCGGCGGTCATTTTTCCAAGGGAAGTGGTCTTGGCTATTTTTCCAAGGTCAAAGTTATTCAATACCACATTGCCTAAATAATATGCATTTTCAATATTGGTAATATTTCCTATTTTTAAGTCAAGGGTCGCTTGGCCTATGCCGCTCTGTAAATTACTTTTTGTGTTGAGCTCATCACCTACTATAGAAGTATTTCCGCTAAGATTAAAGCTTTTAAGTTCTTTCAATTCAGCAGGAACAACATCTCCCAAAATTCTAGGCATGAACCTTCTTAAATCGTAGTAATTGGTGGCAATATAGTGGTTGTTTGCGGTTATGGAATATCCATTTTCAGAATTTAGGATATTCTGAAAAGCGTAGTCCCCCTGTATGTTTGTATCACCCGTCTGAAATTTTAAATTGGTAGCGGTGAAATCATTTAAAGTACCTTTCATTTCGGTATCCAGTAAAATCAACTGGTCGGGGCCAAATTCATTATAAAAATCATTTAAATCGTTTGTTGCGATTTTAGAATCTTTTAATGTGGCCTTAATAACTACATCGTTAACAAAATCTGCAAATCCATTTTTGGAATAATCCAAATCTACATTTCCCACAATTTGGGACTCAGTTGTTTTTAAATTAAGATTATTTAAAGTGATATTTGTTTCAGTATATGAAAAATCCGTCTGCATATCTTCAATCACAAAGCCACGTGCAGCAATCAATGAAAGATTCTCAATATTGACTTTTACCTCAGGGCCGTTGATTTTTAAGTTATTTGCAGTAACATTTACATTATCTAAAACAAATATTTCCGGATTTTCTAGGTTTTCATCAATAATCTTAACGCGACTATTTGTCAAACTCACATCGTTACTGAAAAGTGAAAAAGGCGAAGTACTCGGCTTGCCGGTATCAAACTTTTTCGCAAAAATGGAAAGGTTGTCGGTTTCTTCGTCTTTATAAGTTTTTACGTAGAGTTTTGCTTGGTCAAGTGCAATATCTCCAAAGCCAAGATCACCCTTTATTAAGTTTTGAAAACTAATAATGTTAGTTTGCACTTCCTTGCTATAAATAAGCGTATCGTTGTGGTGGTCTGCAATATATACTTCCCGAATATCTAATTCTCCTTTCCAGTTAAGGCCTAACCTTTTAATGTTTATATCGGTTCCGTAAGTTTCATTAAGATTGGTGGTTACCTTTTTGGCAACCCATGTTTGCACAGAAGGAATAGAAAAAATAATCACTATAAGCACTAGTAGCAATACAATGATTACAAAGGTGCGAACTATTATTTTTCGAAGTTTTTTGATACGTTTTTAATGTTTAATTTTACAACCCAATAAATATACCCTTTTCACTTTGATACAGAAAAATTGCTATATCCTAGGGATTGAATCTTCGTGCGACGACACTGCTGCTGCCGTAATCAACAACGGCGAAATACTCAGCAATGTTGTTGCCACGCAGGCAATTCATGAACAATACGGTGGCGTGGTACCCGAACTTGCCTCACGGGCGCATCAACAAAATATTGTTCCTGTAGTCCATCAGGCTTTACACAAAGCAAATATCGATAAAAATCAGTTATCTGCCATCGCTTTTACACGCGGACCTGGCTTGATGGGTTCCTTGCTCGTAGGTACCTCATTTTCAAAATCATTGGCGCTTGGCTTAGGCATTCCGCTAATAGACGTGAACCATATGCAAGCCCATATTTTGGCACATTTCATCAAGGCCGAAGGGCAAACGGCTCCCAACTTTCCATTTTTGGCTATGACCATTAGCGGCGGCCATACGCAAATTGTAAAAGTGACCGATTATTTTGAAATGGAAATAATTGGGCAAACCATTGATGATGCAGTGGGTGAAGCTTTTGACAAAAGTGCAAAAATACTCGGTCTGCCCTATCCCGGTGGCCCTTTGGTTGACAAATATGCCCAACAGGGAAATCCAAAAGCGTTCCAATTTCCAAAACCTAAAGTTGGCCCGATGGATTTTAGCTTTAGTGGTTTGAAGACCTCTGTGCTGTATTTCGTTGAAAAAGAAGTGAGCCGAAACCCCGATTTTATTTCTGAAAACATAGAAGACATTTGTGCCAGTGTTCAATTTACAATTGTTGATTACTTAATGGATAAGCTGAAAAATGCTGTGAAGAAAACAGGTATTAGGGAAGTTGCAATCGGTGGCGGTGTTTCTGCCAATAGCGGTATTCGCAAGGCTTTGAAGGAAGCAGAAAAAAAATACGGTTGGAAAACCCACATCCCCAAATTTGAGTTTTGTACAGACAATGCTGCGATGATTGCCATTGTGGGCGAGTTGAAATATAAATCCCAGAATTTTGCTGAAAATAATGTTGTAGCTTCGGCACGGATGAAATTTTAAAACTATAAATGAATCCCAATTCCGAAGAAATATTACAACGAATTAGAGTCGCGCTCCAGCCTTGGGGAAAAGACATTGAAGAAAAACGTATGTTTGGCGGCACCTGTTTTCTTTTTAAAGGAAAAATGTGTGTGGGCGAAACCAAAGAACGGCTTATGGTAAGGATTCCGGCGGTAAGAATGACAGAGACAACACAGAGTCGTTTTGTAAAACCAATGGGTTTTACGGGCAAGCCGATGAAGGAATTTATTTTTGTAACTACCGAAGGTTTCAAAACGGAAGAAAAACTTCAACTATGGGCCGAAATGGGCGTTGCGCACGCAAAAACAAAATTGAAATAAATGCAACTCTTTTACAACCCAAATATTTCTGATGATGCAAAAGAAATAACTTTTGAAAAAGAGGAAAGCCGTCATATTGTAAAAGTATTGCGAATGAAGGAAGGTGATTCTTTCAAAATTACAAATGGCAAAGGCTCCTTTTTTTCAGCTGAAATTATAAGTGCAAACCCAAAGAGTTGCGTGGTGAAGATAATTTCTAAAGAAAAACAGCCTCCACTGCCCTATCAACTTCACTTGGCAGTTGCGCCTACAAAATTAAACGATCGTTATGAATGGTTTTTGGAAAAGGCTACAGAGATTGGTATTTCAGAAATAACTCCAATAATCTGTGACCACAGTGAACGAAAAACAATAAAGCCAGAACGTTACGAAAAAATTCTGCAAAGCGCTATGAAACAATCCTTAAAAGCTTACCTGCCAATATTAAACGATACTATTTCATTTAAGGATTTCATGGGTTTTGAAAAGACTTTTGATGGTTCAAAATACATAGCACATTGTGAGGAAGACGATAAAAAATCCTTGAAATCTGTACTGCTTCCGAAGGAAAAGGTATTGATTCTCATAGGTCCAGAAGGCGATTTTTCTACTGAAGAAATTGAACTTGCAAAGGCTAATGGGTTTATTCCTGTCACTTTAGGGGAAAATCGTTTACGCACTGAAACTGCTGCAATTGTTGCTTGCCATAGCGTTGCTTTTAGCAATGAAATATAATACCTATTAGGTTTATCTCTCCTATTTCGTACTTTTGAAAACTATGCGAATAAAACTTTTCACTTTCTTTTTTTTGGCTTTCCTCGGAAATATTTCTGCACAGGAAATTGCACTATTACAATACGGCGGCGGTGGCGATTGGTATGCCAATCCAACTGCACTGCCCAATTTGGTAAAATATTGTAATCAAAATATAAACACAGCAATAAAGGAAAAACCCCAGACCGTAACTCCCGGAAGTGTAGATATCTTTGATTTCCCTTTTGTACACATGACTGGTCACGGAAATGTTTTTTTCTCTGCCGAAGAAGCCCAAAACCTCAGAAATTATTTAATGAGCGGCGGTTTTCTATACATTGATGACAATTACGGAATGGATGAATACATCCGAAAAGAAATCGATAAAATATTCCCCAACAAAGAATTGAAAGAACTCCCCGCTAATTTTCCAATGTTTAGCTACGTATATAAATTTGCTCAGGGAATGCCTAAAATTCACGAACACGATGGTGGACGCCCTCAAGCCTTTGGAATTTTTGTGGAAGACAGATTAGTGTTACTTTATACTTTTGAAACAGATTTGGGCGATGGTTGGGAAAATCCCGAAGTGCACAACGACCCGCAGGAAGTAAGGCTGAAAGCTTTGCAAATGGGTGCCAATATTATTAAATATGTTTTTGAAAATTGATTTCATAACGCACTCATCTTTTATTCGTCGTCTAGCAACTAGCACCCTTAACAAAACTTTGATTTTTTCTACTTTGGAATATAGTATATTTACGAAGTGAAAAAAACTGCAAAAGCTATAACCCTTGGTATTTTAAGAGCACTGGCGGTATTGGTGGGCATTATAATTTTGCTCTGGATCCTGTATCAAATTCAGGCACTTATTCTTTATATTGGTCTGGCATTGGTATTATCACTGATTGGCCGACCCGTAGTTCTCTTTTTAAAAAGAAAACTCAAATTCGGAAATACCTTCGCATCGGTAATTACCCTATTGCTCATTATAGGTTCTATTGGGATGGTGCTCAGTATATTTGTTCCAATAATTATTGAACAGGGCAAGCATATTTCACAAATAGATTTTGAACAAGTAAAGCGCGATTTAAATGAGCTGAACATCCAAGCCAGCGATTATCTTGGCGTAGATCATTTTCAATTGGTAGAAGCCATAAAACGCACCACTTACGTTCAAAACCTCGATGTTGAAATTATTCCCAGCTTTATAGATATTTTTTTCGGAAATATTGCCGGTACTATTATCGGTATTTTTTCAGTGTTATTTATTTCCTTTTTTCTTTTGAAGGATGAAAGCCTCATTGCCCGCTCTGTCTTGGTTTTTGCGAAAAGTGGCGACGAACAAAAGTTTAAAAGAATTCTAATAAAAATCAAGGAACTGCTTTCAAGATATTTCATAGGGCTATTGCTTCAAATTTTTATTCTCGCTTTGTTTTATTCTGTACTACTGCTTTACCTGGATATTCGTGATGCTGTTGCAGTAGCTTTAATTTGTGCTTTTTTAAATATTGTACCCTATTTGGGCCCTATCATTGGCTGGGGTTTAATGTTGCTTGTAATAGTATCTAATAACCTTGGCGCCGATTTTTCATCCGGTCTATTGCCGCTGCTATTTATTGCAACCGGCGGATATGCCGTAGCACAAATTTTTGATAATTTTATATCACAGCCCGTTATTTTTGGGCATAGTGTACGCTCCCATCCATTAGAGATTTTTATTGTTATACTTACCGCTGGTTTCGTTTTCGGTATTCCAGGTATGATACTTGCCGTGCCTACCTATACTACCCTAAAAGTGGTTGCAAAAGAATTTCTTTCAGAATATAAAATCGTAAAACGTCTTACACATAACCTATAACCCTTGCTTATTCCTCCGCTTTTAAATAAAGAAGTACAGCAATTTATACGAAATTTTGAGGGTGATGTTTCCAAACTCTCTTTTGCGGGAAGTCCTTTTGAAAGCATTTCCGTCCAAGCGCTTATCCAACAAATTGAAAGCCGAAGAAGAATAGAAAAAAAACTACCCACTTGGGTTGAAACTTCAAATATTATATTCCCGCCCAAATTGAATTTGGAGCAGACCTCTTCGGAAATTACGGCTCGATACAAATCGTCATTAGTCCACGGTAAGACCATTGCGGATATAACAGGCGGTTTTGGGGTAGATAGTTTTTTCTTCACTGAAAAATTTGAAACCGTCCACCATTTTGAAATAAATGAAGATCTCTCAAAAATTGCACAGCATAACTTTGAAATTTTAGGTAAGAATAATATTCATTGCCACCCAAAAGATGGACTACGAGTGGTTTTGAACGAGAAATATGACGTAATATACGCCGATCCTTCTCGACGCCACGATAGCAAGGGCAAGGTTTTTTTCTTAAATGATTGTGAGCCAAATATACCCAGAAATATTTCAGAGATATTAAACCACTGCAATCAGTTTCTTGTTAAAACTTCACCAATGCTCGATATTACTGTTGGCTTAAATGAATTGCAGAGCGTTTCAGAAATTCATATCGTAGCTGTGGATAATGAAGTAAAAGAATTACTATGGTTACTACAAAAAGACATTTACGGCAAACCAAAGATAAAAACCGTAAATTTCACCAAATCTGGCCTTGAATCATTTGATTTTAATTGGGATGAACAATCATCGGCAAATTACAGTTTGCTTCAAAAATATCTGTACGAACCCAATGCGGCTATCTTAAAGAGCGGTGCCTTCGATTTGGTTTCGGAAAAGTTGAAATTAAACAAACTTCATAAAAACACACATCTTTACACCAGCAAAAATTTAATTGATTTTCCCGGAAGACGCTTTTTAGTGGAAAGTACAATACCCTATTCCAAAAAAGAGATGCGTGCAACCCTAAATTTTAAAAAGGCCAATATAACTATACGAAACTTTCCCGAGAGTGTTGAAGCACTTCGTAAAAAGTGGAAAATTGCAGATGGCGGGGATGTGTATTTGTTTTTTGTGACGAATCTAGAAGAAAAAAAAGAGATGATTCGTTGTTCTAAAATTTAGAGCTCTTTTTTTAAATCAATTTAATCAGCATATACTTGATTTAAACCGCTTTAAAATTTAACTTTAAAAAAGGCTATTTTTTGTTTGCGTTATTACAATTGAAGACTTACATTTGCAACCGCATTTTAGGATGACACGTTCATAAAAAACTGGAGAGGTGCCGGAGTGGTAACGGAGCAGATTGCTAATCTGTCGACGGGCAACCGTCGCCAGGGTTCGAGTCCCTGTCTCTCCGCATTATAGAGTTTAGACAAAAAAACTCCAAAATTACAGTGAACAATATAATTGCTGTTCACGGGGTGTAGCGTAGCCCGGTTATCGCGCCTGCTTTGGGAGCAGGAGGCCGCAGGTTCGAATCCTGCCACCCCGACAAAAACCGGACACACAGTTCGGTTTTTTTGTTTAACAATGGTCGCGTAGCTCAGCTGGATAGAGCATCTGCCTTCTAAGCAGACGGTCACAGGTTCGAATCCTGTCGCGATCACTGAAACCTCCATTTACTGGAGGTTTTTTGTTTTATAAATATTATTATTCTGGATATTCTACCCGAAGGTGATAAATATTGTTCAGTTTCTTCTTGAGTACCTTTTTTATAGTCTCAATTTCCTTAAAAGTAATGTTTGCGTTTAAAAACTGTCCCTGGGCCATTTGATTGTTGATTATTTTTTCAACAAACTCATCTATAATTGTGGAAGAAGGCTCCTTTAAGCTCTTGCTGGCAGCCTCCACACTGTCGGCCATCATTAAAATAGCCGTTTCCTTTGAAAAAGGAATAGGTCCAGGATAGATGAAATCTTCCTTATTTGCTGAACCTTGCTGCTCCCGCTCCTTTCTGTAAAAAAAGTACACCAAACTCGTTCCGTGGTGGGTCCTGATAAAATCAATCACCCTATCGGGAAGATTATTCTTTCTGGCTATTTCAATGCCCTTAATTACGTGATCTATTATTATTTGCGCACTTTCTTTCGGGTCTAATTCGTTATGCGAATTGATAGAATTTACTTGATTTTCTGTAAACATCGTTGGGTTTAGCATTTTTCCGATATCGTGGTATAGCGCTCCTACCCTAACCAGCATGCTGTTAGCTCCAATTTCGTTGGCCGAGGCTTCAGCCAGATTTGCAACATTCAATGAATGGTGAAATGTTCCCGGAGCCTTATTTGAAAGCTCTTTCAGCAATTTTGAATTGGTATCGCTCAGTTCCAGCAACGACACATCGGAAACCAATCCGAATATCTTTTCGTAAAAATAAATCAGCGGATGGGCAAACAGTGTAGCCAAACCACAAAGAATAAAATACTGGAAATTTTGCCACTGCATCGTTTGAATATTTCCTTCCTGGATTACGAAAAATGCGAAATATCCCAAAATATAAATTAAGGTAATCTGCCCTACGGAAATAAAAAGATTTGCACGTTTATATAGTTCCGAAACGGTAAGAATGGTAACGATTCCCGCTATAAACTGAAGAAACATATATTCAAAACTGTTTGGTACAATAAACCCGAGCAACAGTATGGTTAAAACATGAACAAACAAACCTACGCGTGGGTCAAAGAACGCTTTGAGAATAAGCGGTAAAATACAAATGGGTACCACGTAAACATAATCGGCATGCACCTTTACCACGAGCGTGGTAAGAAAAACCATTAAAAGGACATTGAAAAAGATAAAAGTAACCTTGGTGTTGTTATTATAGATTACGGGCCTGTAATTCTTCAGAAATAGAAAAAGCATTAAAAATACCAAGGAAACCAACATGGAATAACCAACCAACAACCACAGGAAGTTGTTCTTGCTCCAGATCTGGCTATCAAATTCGGCTTTTAGGGAATTTAAGATCTGAAACTTATCGCCCTCAACAACTTCGCCCTTGGCAATGATTCGCCCTCCTTTTTCAATGATTCCACGATTTGGGTTTAACGCCGCAATCTCTGCCTCAATAGCTGCATTTGTCAATCTGGTATTTAGCGATACATTGGGCTCAAGCACTTCATTTAAAAGATTGTAAAGCAGTACTTGTACATCTTCCGTGTTGCTCTTTTCAATCAACTCCCTGACTTTTTTGTTCAAATTTTCTTTCTTGAACAATTGTGAATAGGTTCGTTCCTCTATTTCGTTACCGTTCTTTAAATATATGAGCCTATCGCCTTCATAATTATGTATTTCATCAGTAACACCATTTTTATATACCTCTGAAATTAGGGAACCGCCCAATCTTTCCACGGTTTTATATGGTGTGCTGTAAAGACTGTCCACATATTTTATTTCGAGATTTTCATTAAAAGTCTCAACAACTCTTAGCTCTGTTTCATCGTTGTATTCAAAATATGGTATTACATTACCTCTAATTTCTTCCCGCTCTTTTTTAAGCGTGTCTTCGTCTTTTTTTATGGTAAAACTAAAGGGTGCGTACAGATTTTCATACTGCCAAGGCTTTCCTTTTTGGAAATTATATTTAAACTGCCCACCTTTCGGAAGAAAATAAATTACTAAAAGCGTTGAGGCTATAAATAGAAAAACCTTATAAATAAGAGACTGGTTTTTCGCAAACAAGGAAAAAAGGTTCTTCATATAATAATAACTTAAAGTAAAGGTATAAATAAGGAATGAGTTATCCCAAAACCAATACTTGCAAAGATTGATATTTAAGTTAGAAATCCGTAATTTCGCAGTCCTTATTTCAAATTAAAAAACAGTAGCATGAACAATAAAGTAGTTATAGTATCTGCAGCCAGAACACCAATAGGAAGTTTTATGGGAAGCCTATCTTCATTAACCGCAACCCAATTGGGTTCAGCGGCCATTAAAGGCGCATTGAATAAAATAAATCTTGATCCTTCTGCCGTTCAGGAAGTATATATGGGCAATGTGGTTCAGGCGGGTGTGGGTCAAGCCCCAGCGCGCCAAGCTGCTTTGGGTGCCGGAATTCCAGATACTGTACCTGCAACCACAGTTAATAAAGTATGTGCATCGGGAATGAAAGCTGTAATGCAAGCCGCACAAGCCATCGCACTTGGCGATGCCGATGTAATAGTGGCCGGCGGAATGGAAAGTATGAGCAATATACCTCATTATGTACATATGCGCAGTGGAACAAAATTTGGCCCCGCTACTTTGATTGACGGAATGCAAAAAGACGGTTTGGTAGATGCTTACGACCACAACGCAATGGGAACCTGTGCAGATCTATGTGCTACCGAATATAATTTCTCTCGGGAAGATCAGGATGCCTTCGCCATCAAATCGTACGAACGCTCAGCAAAAGCTTGGGCCGATGGAAAATTTAATGATGAAGTTGTTTCTGTGGAAGTGCCTCAGCGTCGTGGCGAATCGGTAGTTGTTTCCGAGGATGAAGAATTCAAAAACGTAAAGATGGACAAGATTGCTTCTTTACGGCCTGCATTTTCAAAAGACGGAACCGTTACTGCCGCAAACGCGTCTACCATTAATGACGGTGCTGGCGCAATGATTTTGATGAGTGAGGTCAAAGCGAAAGAATTAGGTTTAACTCCTCTGGCTTTTATTAAAAGTTACGCAGATGCCGCACAGGAACCAAAATGGTTTACCACCGCTCCCGCAAAAGCCCTTCCAAAAGCGATTGCAAAAGCAGGGATTGATATTAAAGATGTAGATTATTTTGAATTTAATGAAGCATTCGCAGTTGTGGGATTAGCGAATATGAAAATTTTAGGATTAAACGATAGCAATGTGAATGTTAACGGTGGCGCCGTATCTCTTGGTCATCCGCTGGGTTGTAGTGGCGTCCGTATCTTGATTACGCTTTTGAATGTGCTTAAGCAAAATGATGCCAAAATTGGTGCAGCAGCTATCTGCAATGGCGGCGGAGGCGCTTCTGCAATGGTAATTGAAAGAATCTAAAAAAACCGTAACTATCTTCAATAAATTCTGAATGGATTACGGTATCTGTAATTTAAGTGTGGTCCCACTTCGAGCCGAAGCTTCCGATGCGAGTGAAATGGTGACGCAAGTACTTTACGGCGAACATTTCAAAATATTGGAAACCCGTAAAAAGTGGAGTCGAATCCGCTTGGCTTTTGACAAATATGAAGGTTGGATAGACAACAAGCAATTTTTTAATATAGCCGAAGAAGATTATTCCGATTTTGAAAAGAAACCGGTGGGGCTTTCATCAGATTTGGTAGATTTTGTTACCGCGCCGGATAATCAGTTGTTTTCCATTTGTTTGGGAAGTAATATTTCCGCAGCGGCTTATTTAAAACATCATTTCGAAGGAAAATCAGTTTCGGCAAAACATCCGAAGGAACATTTGGTCGAAACTGCTCTACTCTATTTAAATACCCCATATCTATGGGGCGGCAAAACGCCTTTTGGTATTGATTGCAGTGGTTTTACGCAAATGGTCTATAAACTTAATGGCTATAAATTGCTCCGCGATGCAAGCCAGCAGGCAACCCAAGGAGAAGCTTTGAGTTTTATTGAGGAAAGTGAGCCGGGCGATTTGGCATTTTTTGATAATGACGAAGGGAAAATTACCCATGTAGGAATTATTATGAAGGATAACTACATTATCCACGCCCACGGAAAGGTGCGCATTGATAGATTGGATCATAGTGGTATTTTCAACTATGAAATGCGCAACCACACCCACAAACTTAGAGTAATAAAAAGAATTATATAAAAAGAAAAACCCCTGAAATTTCAGAGGTTTTGTTATTATTATAGAAAATCACTTTTATTCCTTCTTTAAAGTTTCAACTTTAGCTTTCATTTCCTGAAATTTTGCATCTTCTCCAAGCTGACCGTATATATTCATCAAAGTCTGTGCGACACCTAAATTTGATGGATTAATAGAATATGCTTTTTCCAAAAAAGGCATTGCATCACTATAAATATTGTTCAATTCTTTTTTAAGTTCATCAAACTTCACGTTATCTGCTCTCGAGGTACCTAAATTATTCATAGTTTCTCTTATGCCATCTTCATAGGAAAGTTTTGCAACTGAAATATTTATTAATGCTGATTCGTAATTTGGGTCAAGTTCTAAAGCCTTTTCATAATATTCAATAGCTTTTTCTGTCTTACCTAATTCAACATTCGCTACGCCCAAATTTGTATAAATCGCTGGATTAGTAGGATCTGTTGCGATTATTTTATTCATTATTTTATCATATCTATCATAGTCACCCATTTTATTACTTATGTCTGCTTCTAGACGCATTAAGTCAACATCATCTGGGCTATCGGCTCTAGCCGAATTTAAAAGCTCGATTGCTTTTTCAGTATCATCTTTTTGTAAATAGATACGCGCCATATTGCCCAAAATATCATTTCTTTTAGAATCTAAAACCCGTGCTTCTGGTTTAATAAATTCACCCGATTTCACAGCGAAATCTCTAAGCTTTTCATTATCAAAAGATTCAACCTCGCCTGTAGATTTATTAGTTGCAACATATTCTTTTGTTGCTCCTGTATAATCTGATTTTAAAAGTATTTGATAATAGTTAAGTGCCTTTTCATAATCTTCGCCATTGTGTGCGTAAACACCAGCAAAATAAAGGTAATCCATGTCTTTTTCATCAATCATATAGGTGCTATACAATTTTTCTGAAGCCGTCATATATTGCTTTGCTTCAAAATCTTTCTTTGCACTATTAACTAAGGCCGCGCGCAAATTCTGCAATGGGACTGATATCTCGTCTTCTATACTTGGAGAAAGTTTTAGTGCTTGGCTAAATGCTTCGGCAGAAGCTTTTAATTTAGTAAAATCAGTTCCACCTGTGCCGTACAAAGCTTGTCCCTTTACAGCGTAAAATTGGGCTTTTGTATCATTGTCAGCGCTTGCTAGCAATGCTTCAGCCTCATTTAAATAAGTTATAGCTTCACTGTATTCGCTTGATTTTACAGCTTTTTCAGCCTTTTTAATTTCTTTTTTTTGTCCAAATGAAATAGCAGATACAAATGCAAGTCCTGTTATTAAAATTCGTGTTTTCATGTGTTAAAGTTTATTCGTTATTTTCGGTTTGAGTTTCGTTATTATCAAGAGTGGTGCCATCATTGGTTTCTTCTAAGATTTCTACATCGTCATCGTCGTCTTTCATAGCTTTTGCTACTGCTGCAATGGCATCATCTTCCCTAACTTTTATCAACCGCACACCTTGGGTGGCACGACCCATAACTCGAAGATCTGCTACGGCCATTCTAATGGCAATCCCAGATTTGTTGATAATCATTAAGTCATCATCATCGGTTACATTCTTGATTGCTACTAATTTACCGGTTTTTTCGGTAATATTAATAGTTTTTACTCCTTTTCCGCCTCGGTTGGTGATTCGATAATCCTCAATAGAAGATCTTTTTCCGTAACCATTTTCTGAAACAACCAAGATTTCAGAATCGCCATCATCTACTGCAATCATGCCTACAACTTCGTCTTTTTCATTGCCGAGTGTAATTCCGCGAACTCCTGAGGCATTCCTTCCCATCGGTCTAGTTTTTTCTTCTTCAAAACGAATGGCTTTTCCAGATTTTACCGCCAACATTACTTGACTGTTACCGGTTGTCAATTTTGCTTCAAGCAGTTCATCGTCTTCGCGGATGGTTATTGCATTGATACCGTTAGTTCTTGGTCTTGAATATTGCTCCAAAGGAGTTTTCTTAACCTGTCCTTTTTTGGTGGCCATAATTACATAATGGCTATTTATGTACTCGTCATCTTTTAAATCCTGGGTACAGATGAAAGCTTTCACTTTATCGTCCGGTTCAATATTTATAAGATTTTGAATAGCTCTTCCTTTGGAAGTTCGCGTTCCTTCGGGAATTTCAAAAACGCGCATCCAGAAACATTTTCCTTTTTGGGTGAAGAACAGCATATATTGGTGATTGGTTCCTACAAAAAGATGCTCTAAGAAATCCTCGTTCCTTGTAGCAGAAGCTTTTTGACCAACCCCTCCTCTATTCTGTGTTTTGTATTCTGAGAGGGAAGTACGCTTAATATAGCCTGCGTGCGAAATAGTTAAAACCACCTGCTCATCTGCAATCAAATCTGTAATACTTACGTCCCCTCCTGCATATTCAATTGTAGAGCGGCGCTCATCGCCATATTTATCACGAATTTCCTCAAGTTCTTCTTTGATGATTTGCATTCTGCGCTCTTTGCTGGCAAGAATGTCTTTGTAATCCTGAATTGTTTTCATCAACTCTTCATACTCACTTCGAAGTTTATCCTGCTCCAGACCCGTCAATTGGCGAAGGCGCATTTCAACTATAGCTTTGGCTTGTATTTCGGTGAGTTTAAAAGTTTCCATCAACCGCTCCCTTGCTTCGTCTGCATTGGAAGAAGCACGGATCAATCTAATTACCTCATCTATATTATCTGACGCAATTATCAATCCTTCCAGAATATGTGCACGTTCTTCTGCTTTGCGAAGTAAATATTCAGTACGGCGAACCACAACTTCGTGACGGTGCTCCACAAAGTAATGAATCAACTCCTTCAAGTTCAGCATTTGTGGCCTTCCCTTTACCAACGCGATATTGTTTACGCTAAAGCTGGACTGTAATGCTGTATATTTGAATAAAGTGTTCAGTACGATATTTGGGATGGCATCACGCTTTAAAATGTAAACAATACGCATTCCCTTTCTATCACTCTCATCGCGGATATTGGAAATACCCTCTATTTTTTTATCATTTACTAAGTCGGCAGTTTTTTTAATCATATCTGCCTTGTTCACTTGATATGGAATTTCAGATACCACAATACACTCCCTTCCGTTTACCTCTTCAAAACTCGCCTTGGCACGCATTACCACGCGACCGCGACCTGTGTGAAAAGCTTCGCGAACCCCTTCATATCCGTAAATAATTCCACCGGTAGGAAAATCAGGAGCCTTGATGTGCTGCATCAGCTCATCAATTTCAATATCGTTATTTTCAATATATGCTATCGTCCCGTTTACAACTTCTGTGAGGTTGTGCGGCGGCATATTTGTAGCCATCCCCACTGCAATACCTGAAGCTCCATTGATCAAAAGCCCCGGAACGCGGGTTGGAAGTACGGTTGGTTCTTTTAAGGTATCATCAAAATTTAATTGATGGTCAACGGTTTCCTTATCAATATCAGCAAGCATTTCTTCAGAAATTTTCTGCATCCTAGCTTCTGTATATCTCATTGCTGCTGGGCTATCACCATCAACGGAACCAAAGTTTCCTTGGCCATCAACCAACAAATAGCGCAAGCTCCACTCTTGGGCCATACGCACCATGGCATCATATACCGAGGTATCACCGTGCGGGTGATATTTACCGAGAACCTCTCCCACAATTCTCGCAGATTTTTTATGTGCACCCGTGGCTCTAATGCCCAGTTCGTGCATTCCGAACAAAACCCTTCGGTGTACCGGTTTCATTCCATCGCGAACATCTGGCAGCGCACGTGACACTATGACCGACATCGAATAATCGATGTAGGCAGATTTCATTTCATCTTCAATGTTAATAGGGATTATTTTATCACCTTCAGCCATAAAAAATATGTTTTATTATCGTTGTTGAACTAATGGAGCAAGATACACTTTTTCGTAGGTTTAACAGGGGTTTTTGCTTTCTGTTATTCACGAATTTATTAACAAATTTGGGGGGTAAAATCGTTAATAAGTATCAACGAATATTCTTTGAATTCCACCATATATTTTGTCCTTTTACTAAAATGATATCAAAGAGGAACAGTTTTTGTCCTATTTTGGTTAATTTAGTACTTATTAAGAAGAGAGGATTTTAAATATGGATGATAATTTTTCCCCAAGAGTAAAAGATGTAATTGCCTATAGCAAAGAAGAAGCCCTTCGCCTAGGCCACGATTTTATTGGTACCGAGCACTTAATGCTCGGTCTTTTAAGAGACGGCAATGGCAAAGCGGTAACTATTCTCAATGCATTGGCTATTGACTTAAACCATTTAAGAAGAAAAGTGGAAATTTTAAGTCCAGCCAATCCTGGCGTTACTACAAATACAAACGATAAAAAGAACCTACACTTAACCCGTCAAGCGGAAAGGGCCCTGAAAACTACATTTTTGGAAGCAAAACTTTTTCAAAGTAATTCCATTAATACTGCGCACTTATTATTGTGCATTCTCAGGAATGAAAACGACCCCACTACCAAGCTGTTGAATAAGATGAAAGTAGATTATGATGTGGTTAAAGATCAATTTAAACTTATGATTACAAACGACGACGATTATATAGACACCCCGAGTGCCGAATCATTTCCGAATGATGACGATACCTCGGCTGAGGATGCCAACAAGGAAAACTTGTTTGCGGGAACTACTGCAAAGACCAATAAAAAATCCAAAACGCCTGTTTTGGATAATTTTGGAAGAGATTTGACGGCTATGGCCGAAGAAGGAAAGCTAGATCCCGTTGTAGGCCGTGAAAGCGAAATACAACGCGTTTCCCAAATTTTAAGTAGAAGAAAGAAAAACAATCCGTTGCTAATCGGTGAGCCTGGTGTAGGAAAATCAGCAATTGCGGAAGGTTTGGCATTACGAATAATTCAACGTAAAGTTTCACGTATTCTTTATGATAAAAGAGTGGTAACCCTAGATTTGGCAAGCCTAGTGGCTGGCACCAAATATCGTGGCCAGTTTGAGGAACGCATGAAAGCTGTTATGAATGAGCTTGAAAAGAATGACGATATAATTCTTTTTATTGATGAAATCCATACCATTGTTGGCGCCGGTGGTGCCACGGGCTCATTGGATGCTTCAAACATGTTTAAACCCGCATTAGCAAGAGGTGAAATTCAATGCATCGGTGCCACTACCCTCGATGAATACCGTCAATATATTGAAAAAGATGGCGCCCTGGAAAGACGTTTTCAAAAAGTATTGGTGGAACCCACAACCGTTGAAGAAACCATCGAGATCCTTAAAAATATAAAAGATAAGTACGAAGCCCACCACAATGTAATCTATACAGATGAAGCCATTGAGTCTTGCGTGAAACTTACAAATAGATATATGACTGAGCGTTTTCTTCCAGACAAGGCTATTGACGCTATGGATGAAGCTGGTTCTCGTGTGCACATTACAAACATCCATGTTCCAGATAAAATTCTGAAAATTGAAAAACAATTGGAGGAAGTCCGCGAACTGAAAAATACCGTCGTTAAAAAGCAGAAATATGAAGAAGCGGCAAAACTTCGGGATGACGAAAAGAATCTTGAAAAAGAGCTTGCTGTAGAACAAGAAAAATGGGAAGCCGATTCAAAACTTCACAAGGAAACTGTTGATGAGGAAAATGTGGCGGAAGTAGTTTCCATGATGACCGGTGTTCCCGTAAACAGAATTGCACAGACCGAAACCACAAAACTCGCTGCACTCCCCGACCGAATTAAAGGAAAAGTAATTGGTCAGGACGAAGCAGTTGCTAAAGTGGTGAAAGCAATTCAAAGAAACCGTGCCGGATTGAAAGATCCAAACAAACCTATAGGATCCTTTATTTTTTTAGGACAAACGGGTGTTGGTAAAACACAATTAGCAAAAGTATTGGCCCGTGAGTTGTTTGACTCTGAGAATGCGTTGATTCGCATTGATATGAGCGAGTATATGGAAAAATTCGCTATTTCCCGTTTAGTGGGAGCTCCTCCAGGGTATGTGGGTTATGAAGAAGGTGGACAACTTACCGAGAAAATTAGAAGAAAACCTTATGCAGTTGTTCTTTTGGATGAAATTGAAAAAGCGCATCCAGATGTGTTTAATATGTTGCTTCAAGTTTTGGATGATGGTTATTTAACAGACAGCCTTGGAAGAAAAATTGATTTTAGAAATACTATTATCATCATGACTTCCAACATTGGAGCCCGTCAGATAAAGGACTTCGGTCAAGGTGTTGGTTTTGGTACCGCTGCAAAAAAGAGCCAGGAGGAATCGCACACAAAAAGTGTTATTGAAAATGCCTTAAAGAAAACTTTCGCACCAGAGTTTTTGAATCGTATTGATGATGTTATGGTATTCAATGCCTTGGAAAGAGAAGATATCCATAAAATTATTGATATTGAATTGAATAAACTATATGCCCGCATTTCAGATATAGGGTATGAATTAAAGCTAACAGAAAAAGCGAAGGATTTTATTGCCGATAAAGGTTTTGACAAACAATACGGTGCACGACCACTAAACAGGGCCATTCAGAAATATATTGAAGATGCCCTAGCAGAAGAGATCATAAAAAGCAACCTGCAGGAAGGTGATACAATAACTATGGATCTTGACGAAAAGTCCAATGAACTCACCATAAAAATCAAGAAGCAAAAGAAACCAACGGAATCCTAGGTTCTTTCCCTTTCTAAGAACAACAGATTTTCAATACAATAATGACTCCCTAAAATTTTGTATTTTAGGGAGTAATATTTTTATTTATGATTAAAGCATTATTTTATGAGTTTGGTGAAATTAATGTCTTCAAAAATTTCGTTATTGCCATAATGAAAGAAGGCACCACGGTTAAACCTGAATACAATGATCATCTTGTTGAAATTGCCCATACTTATTTTCACAATAGACCATTTGCATATATTACTTACCGTAAAAACAGCTATGCAGTAGACCCAATGGTTTATTTGAAAACTTCACAAATTGAAAATCTAGTCGCTTTTGCAATAGTTTCAAATGAGGAACATAAAATAAAGAATGCTGAGATTGAAAAGCTTTTTCTTAAAAAACCATTAGAAATCTTTTCGAATCTTGATGATGCCAAAAATTGGGTCAATCAGTTTATTGAGAATAAAAATTTTTAGTGGCCTATGCTCTTATTTAATTACCTTGAAAGTTCTTTTTGTATCCACTATTCCATGTATAACTATAATATACATTCCTGGGCTATAGCCAGATAGATCAATAGCCATCGTTTTATTAAAGCTATTTTGAAGGGTTATCAATTTCTTACCTCTTAAATCATACACATTAGCATCTTTCACGCTCATTGTATTGTTCAACAAATAAACACCGCTATTAGTGGATTTTGAAACAATCACCTCCTCCAGCGGATTCTCCTTGACATTCATATAAACTGGTACACAATCGTCAATAGAATCTAAATTTGCATAAAAAACCTCAGTGTTTTTAAAATAGCAACTCAAAGCACCCACGCCGTTAAGATTAGGATATCCTCCCGGAGCATTAATCAGTGAAAGTGAGCCTGCTCCTTCCACCCAAACCGCATTCTCTGTACTTATAGGGTTTGAAGGTGTTGGTGAAAAGTAGAGATAATCGTAATCTAGGCCATCAACCAAGGGTCTTGGCACAATAGAATCTAACCTAAAAAAACCTCCGTCTTGAGGAAATGGCGTTATTGGGTTTTGCATTTTTATTGTATCCCCCACTTCAAGAGTAAAATCGTATAATAAATATTCCTCAAGGCCACCACTGGGGCGTATTCTCAAAAAGTATAATTTTCTTTCTGAAACATCTTCCCGTAACAAAAAAGTTCTGGATATAAAATGGTATCCTTCAAGTATTTTATACATCTTTCCATCAACCAAGGTATCTCCATCAGTGTAATATTTATCGGTATAACAACCAAAGTTACAAGTAGTGAAATGCCATTCGTTTCGGTAATCTAAAATGGGCTTATAGTCTTGCGCAAAAATTATTGGTTGACAACTTAAAAAAAGTAAAACTATCACTAGGAAAGATTTCATAACATACCATATTTGGTTCAAATGACTAAGATACCGCTTTTATCCAAAAAGTATTTCCGCATCCACATCCATTGACTGTATATATGCTACACTTGCGTGAATATCATCGGCAAGCAGCCTATCGTCTTCAATAAATGGAACAATAGACCTATATGGTTTTAAAAATGATTCTATAAAAGGTGAAGATTTCTTCGGCTCCCTAAATTTTAATGCCTGTGAGGCATTCATTAATTCAATGGAAAGAATAGTTTCTAGGTTTTCAATAATGCGCAAACATTTGGTAGCGCCATTGGCTCCCATGCTCACGTGGTCTTCCTGTCCATTTGATGATACTATAGAGTCTACGGAAGCTGGCGTGGCCAATTGTTTGTTCTGACTCACAATACTGGCGGCAGTATATTGCGGAATCATAAAGCCACTGTTTAAACCGGGATTGTTCACTAAAAATGCCGGTAATTCCCGAAGCCCAGAAACCAATTGATAGGTTCTTCTTTCTGAAATATTACCCAATTCTGCCATTGCGATTGCCAAATAATCCAAAGCTAGCGCCAATGGTTGTCCGTGAAAATTTCCACCAGAAATAATAACGTCTTCTTTCACGAAAATATTCGGATTGTCGGTTACCGAATTAATTTCAGTCTTAAAGGTTTTGTGAACAAAATGTATAGTATCTTTTGTTGCTCCATGAACTTGTGGAATACACCGGAAAGAATAGGGATCCTGCACATTTTTCTTCTCAGAAAGTCCCAGTTCGCTACCTTCCAAAAACTCTAATATTTGCTCGGCAGTTTTTACCTGTCCTCGGTGTGGACGCACCAGATGCACCAAAGCATTAAAAGGACTCATATTACAATCAAAGGCATCAATGGATACGGAGCCTATTAAATCTGCCAAATAGCATAGTTTGTAACTTTTTAAAAGACAATACACGCCATAGGCGCTCATAAATTGAGTTCCATTTAGCAAAGCCAACCCCTCTTTTGCCTGTAGGGTTATGGGTTCCCAATTGAATTTATTCAGCACTTTATCAGCTTGCATACGCTCGCCGCCGTAATATACTTCGCCCTTGCCCAACAGGGGCAATGAAAGGTGGGCCAAGGGCGCCAAATCGCCAGAGGCACCCAAACTTCCCTGCGAGTAAATTACAGGCAATATATCATTATTGAAAAAATCAATCAATCGTTGTACGGTTTCAATCTGAACTCCACTGTAACCATAACTTAATGATTGTATTTTTAGCAAAAGCATCAATTTTATAATTGGTTTTGGAACAAATTCCCCAGTGCCGCAGGCGTGGGACATCACCAAATTTTCCTGCAGTTTTGATAGATTTTCTGAGGAAATCTTCACATTGCACAAAGAGCCGAAACCCGTGTTTATACCATAAACCGCAGTTTGGTTGTCTTTCATTTTATTGATAAGATATTCTCTGGACTTTTTTATATTTAGTTGGGCTTCCTCGGAAAGGGCAAGGTTGGTATGATTTTCAATAATATCCTTGATTGTGGACAAATCGAGGATTTCTGAACTAATATAATGTGTTTTCATTGGGAAGGTATTCTTTCGGCAAAAATAATGTTTTTTAATTGCTATGCCACCTTTCCTCGCTTCAAAAGCTAGGTAGAAGTTCTATATATTAATATGCAGTTACTAAAATTAACTGTCATTGTTAATGGAAATGTAGTTTCTATATGTAATTTTACGGTGAAATTTTAAAATATAGTAAATGAAAAAAATAGGCTTATTCCTTTTGGTACTTCTAGTAATTGCCTGTGAGCAGGAAGAAAAACCACAATACTCCATACTCAGCGGTACTGTTGAAAATAATACTGCAGAAACCGTATTTGTGCGCGGAAACGATTTTGAACAAAGAACACAAATAGGTGAAAACGGCTCCTTTTTAGATACACTTCATATAAAAACGGACGGTTTTTATGAAATGTATGTAGGCCGTGAACGTACCGGAATTTATTTGGAAAAAGGGAAAACACTTTCAGTAACACTGAACGCTAATGAATTTGATGAAACGCTAAAATATACTGGCGATTTGGGCAACATCAATAACTTTTTAGCTGCAAAATATCTTTGGAACGAGCAAAATCTAGACTATAAAGAAATTTTTTCAATGGATGAAGCTGACTTTTTTAAGCAATTGGACAAGAATCAGAAAATCTTTGATAGTCTCTACACCGCCAATAGTATAACTAATGAAAATTTCAAAGAAAAACTTTCCGTGGAGGATAAATACGCACGGGCCATAATGTTGGAGAATTACCAAGAGGCACATCGCTATTACAACGGTAATACAGATTTTAAAGTTTCTGATAGTTTTTACGATGAATTGAAAAATGTAAACTATACGGACACCCTCGCATATCGTCACTCAGTGGCCTATCAGAGCTTGCTCGATGCACATTTTAACAGATTGGCAGCTGAGGCAGCCGCTGAAAATGGCAATGTTGATCAAGCCATTCTTTATTTAAAAAAAGTGGATGAAAATCTTCCAGATGGGTATGCCAAAGAACGAATTATGAGTTCTTATCTACAGTTCGGCCTTAAACCAAATGAAAGTTTAGAAGAGGTTTTCAATATTTACAAAAACAGTAATCCAGGTTCTGAAAATTTAACGGCGCTTACGGAGCGCTACAACAAACTTAAAACTATAACAAAGGGGAACCCTTCGCCTACTTTTAATTTTGAAAATCACAAAGGTGGTTATACCTCGCTTGAGAACCTAAAGGGAAAGTATGTTTATATTGATGTTTGGGCAACTTGGTGTGGCCCCTGCCTCCGCGAAATTCCTTCCTTAAAGGAAGTTGAAAAAGAATACCATAACAATAATATTGAATTTGTGAGTATTTCTATCGACGAACCAAAAGATTACGATAAGTGGAAAGAAATGGTTTCTGCTAAGGAATTGGGCGGCATTCAACTTATGGCAGATAATAATTGGAACTCCAAATTTGTAAAGGATTATGCAATATTAGGAATCCCTAGGTTTATTTTAATTGATCCACAGGGAAATATCGTATCAGCCGATGCTCCCCGTCCATCTGACCCAGAACTGAGAAAATTAATTGACGGACTGATGTAAATATATTTCCCGAAATTTTAGGCCATGAATTCACGGATTATATAAAAAAATATTCGTGTATTCGTGGCTTTTATTGTTCAGTAGGCTCTTCAGAAAGCTGTTCTTCCCGAGCAAACAAATCCAGATAAGCTTCCGAAAGATTATCGATAACATCACCAGCCATAACTGCTTCATATCCCAATTGGCCCGCAGCAATATCACCCGCACGACCGTGAAGATATACCCCAAATACGGAAGCGAGCAAAGCATCATAACCCTGTGAAAGCAATCCCGTAATCACACCGCTCAATGCATCGCCACTGCCAGCGGTTCCCATTCCGGGATTGCCAGTGGTATTTATATATAGATTATCTCCATAAACCGTGATTGTATAAGCGCCTTTTATTATTATTACAACTTCATATTTTTCTGAAAATTTCTTTGTTTTTTCAAGTTTTTCAAAATCATTTTTCCATTCGCCAATTAGTCGTTTTAATTCCCCAGGATGTGGTGTTAATACTGAATTCTTCGGAAGAAGTTTTAACAAAGCTTTATTTTTCGAAAGAATATTCAATGCGTCAGCGTCAATAACGAAAGGAATACCCTTATTCTGCAATATTTTTTTTAAAGCAGCTACAGTTGATTCATTTTTCCCGATGCCCATGCCTATTCCAATTGCTGAAGGTTCAAAATCAAAAGAAATATCACTTAAATAATCCTCTTCTTTATCGGTAATTACCATGGCCTCGGGAATCGTGGTCTGTATAATAGCGTAACCACATTTAGGTACATATGCAGTTACCATACCAGCACCAATTCTAAAAGCTGAAGTAGTTGAGAGCACCGCCGCTCCAATCTTTCCGTAGCTTCCCGAAACTATTAGGGCATGGCCATAGGTACCTTTGTGGTCAAATTTTTCTCGGGGTTTGTAAAAACGCTGTGCTTCCAGTTTTGAAATCAGTTGCCCTATAGGTTCGGTTGTTTGTAGAAATTCAATATCCAAACCTATTTCCAAAACATCAAAATTTGAAACAAAGGGAGCCGTTTCCGGTAAAAAAAAGGAAAGCTTTGGGGTTTGGAAAGTCAAGGTATGGTTGGCTTTCAATACAGCCTCGGTATCTTCCAACGGTGAATTGGAATACAACCCACTGGGTATATCAATAGCAAGTTTAAAAGCCTTGCTTTCATTCAAATACTGGATTAATTTCTTCACCCATCCGCCCGGACAACGGTTTAAGCCGATTCCAAAAATGGCGTCCACAATAATATCTTCTGGATTTATTTCAGGAAAATCACTTTCGCCCTTCATCAATAGGGGCCATTTTTTAGTTACGTTTTTTATTTTGTCATAATTGATTAAAAAGTTTTTGGAACGCTTGTCGCTGCAGTTTACTACATATACAATTACATTGTAGCCGTGCTCAATAAGCATCCGCCCCACTACCAGCCCATCTCCACCATTATTGCCAATACCGCAGAATATGCGAATGGGCACGGGCGCTCCATTTAAGCGTTGGTGCAACCAATTAAAAATCTGCGTACCGGCGCGCTCCATCAACGCTTCTGAAGTAATCTGTTGTTTTTCAACCGTGATTTTATCTGCATCGTATAATTGTTCTGCTGAAAATATTTTCATCTGTATAATCGTTTTGTTGATTCAGGAAATTTTTAACCGCCACTTTTATTGCGGTCAATTCCAAAGATAACATTCCTTCGCATTGTTGAAAAGAACGTTTATAACTAATTGCACTTCCTACCAAAAAGCCTTTGATTATTTCTAATTTTAGAAAAAACCATATATGGAAACACGAGATAGTTTACTGCTCCGTATGCGCCCCGAAATTTCCTCTGCTAAAATCAACGCTAACATGTCTGCCGACGAATTTTTTCAAAACAAGACGCTGCGTCCTGTGGCAAAGCTTCAAAATGAACTTTTATTGGCAGTTTTCAGGAATTATGTGGCAAAGCATAAAAACGTTTTTTACGATCTTACTATCGAAAAGAGACTGGACTATATAGAAAACGCCATTCATAAGGATATGAAATTCCGAAATTCATTGAAAGGTATTATCATTGGCCAATTTACACTTGAAGAATTTGAGATTTATATTAAAAATTCCTCAGCACTGAACAAACGGATGATGGATATAGTAAAGGAACGCTTGAAAAGCAACATACAGCTTTTGGAATACGATTTTGCATGATTTAATAAGAATTGGCAAAAACAGACCAGCGAATAGTTGGATTGTTTTGGCCAGTCTTAATTCTATAACAACGATTCCCCGTTTAAATCCGTCGTCAGCACATCGCTCATATAATTGAAGAATGGACGCAAAAGTTGGTAATGGTAAATTAGATCGTCCTTGAAATCTGGTGCAAATACTTCTGCGTCGGTAAAGCGGTGATTTACAAAAAAGTTTTTAAGTCTAATTAGATCAATGTTCTTATCATCTTTGCTAAAACCTTTTGGGGCTGTCTTCACCGCGTACTCCTGATTAAAGTCACCAAAGGCTTTATTAAACTCTTTCTGATGCAAAATTTCACGTATTTCTGAACTGTCCATTTCAAACTCTTTCCGTATTCTTAAAAGATCTGCTGGATTTGGATCAAAAAAACCTCCCGCCATGTAGCTATTTCCCGGCTCCAAACGGAGGTAATAGCCACCGCGCCGTTGCGCCCCTGCCCTACTGAAACTTACGCTTCGGTGCACATTATAGGGGGTTTTGTCATTGCTGAAACGGATGTCACGATTTATCCGGAATATTTTGGTTTTGGCTATTTCATCAGTAGTATTTAAACCTTTTTCTACAGCGGCATAAAACTCTTTTAGGGCTTTTTCATTACCCAGATACTCCTTTTTATGTTCCTGCATCCACTCGCGATTATTGTTTTTCTTTAATTTTAAAAGGAAATCGAAAGCAGATTTTGGAATGGTAGGGCTCATCTTTGGTATTTTGGTAAGTAAATATACAATGAACAATTTGGAAAGTATGAATAGTGATGCATAATTACCGATTGATATAATAAATAAAATTACCTACATTTATAGTTACAACCTTAAAACTAATTTAATATGAATGCAACTACAAAACCAAACACGGCCTTTTGGATCATTGCCGTGATCGCACTTTTATGGAACTTAAGTGGCGTTTACTTGTGGCTTTATGAATATTTCCTGATAACTGAGGAAATAAGGGCCACTCTTCCACCGGAACAAGTGGAAATTATGGCTAGTGCTCCTTCCTGGAGTACGTATGTTTACGGCTTAGCCGTTTTTAGTGGATTATTGGCCAGTGTATTGTTGTTGATGCGCAAAAAAATGGCAGTAGGTGTTTTTTTACTTTCCTTAATTGCAGTACTTATACTTCAACTGTACTGGATGTTTGGTATGGACATAGTGGATAAGATGGGGCCACAATCGTTGATTATGCCTCTTATTGTCATAGCTCTAGCAATTTTTGAATATTTTTACAGCAAAGGTGCGGCGCGCAATGGATGGCTTACATAAGTTTAAAATAAAAACAAAATATAAAAAAAGCTGCAGGTTGGCTGATAACTTTATAAGCGAATAAAGTCCAACAATGAGTGCTTGGATTATCATTTTCTGACACGTAGTAAGGGCTTGCTATATACTCAAATTTTGTAAATGTGACGATGTATGGATTGTAACAGTCATGAAAATAAGACTGATTTCTTCCATTGATCACAATAAATAGTATACTATTCCAAAAATAACAAGTGTAATCAAAATGCTTAGACAGACAGTTAGTATACGTACCCTTGCTTCTGAACGAACTATATCCTCAACTTTCTTTTTTAGATCTGCCCTTTGTATTTTTGTTAGCTGTGGTTGGTGATTTTCAGGCTTGTTCTTTATAAGTTTGCTATGCTCCTCTCCATAAATAGTTTTAATTCTTTCAAAGGGAAGCCTTGCCTTTCTAGTAATAACGGAAAATTTATTCCCCGCTCCTATATAAGCAGAGGCTGCCATTGGTTTATTTCGTCTTTCTCTAGTCATTTTTCAAGTATGCTAACCAATTTTTTTGTCAATCTGTAAACAGGGAAAATAATGTCAAATTACTATAAATAGTGAATTTTGATAAAATATTTTTAGTTCCGTTCTTTATTATGCATTGTTTTTCTAAATTTTTTCTTTCTGCTTTCAAATTCAATTTACATTATAAATTATTAATGCACCAAATAAAATAGCAAATGGTGAGATAAGTCGAAAATAAATTGGTTTAAGAGTATCTGCACTTTTCATGGCAAATTTGTGATGTATTTTTCGCGGAATAAAATAAAGTATAAGGGAAGTTATTAGCATTATCCAGCCAAAAATTTTAAAGGCATCTGGAAATTTGGAAGATTCCGAAGATAATATTAAAGAAATTGCTGGAATAAGTCGGATAGTTATTTCCGCATAGTTTATAAGGTTTGTACTACCAGCTTTCCTTAGTATACCTCTTGCTATTTTTGGATAAATAAGCATTAGAAACCCAATAAAAATGATATAAAGACCGAAAAGTATAACAATCCATTTGGTTATATCCATTATCATATTTTAAGTAGGTTTTACAAATTGAGATTTGACTTGAATACTATGTTATTAGTTGCATATTAAAGCAACTAATTTAACAATAAAAAACCGGCAACTCTATTTATGAAAGTTCAAACCTCAACAATTAACAAACGATAATCGATAACTGCCTGAAGTTTTTTCTTCTTAAACTTCCCCGCCCATGCCAAATTAATATTCTCGTAACGGAAGACTTACAGCGAGAAGGCTAACAATAAAAGCTAAGATTTTATCGGCTATACCACCTTATGGGTGCTTGAATTGTTTTTATTTGAAAACTAGATTTGTTTTCAAATTTGATGAATAATACGATTTATACCTTAACTTTTTTAAACCAACCCGTGTTGTGAAGCAAATTTGTAAAGCGCAATGGTATTTCCCTCTATATTCAGCTTCTTAAAAATGTTACGGCGGTGAGTTTGTACTGTAAAACTGGAAAGAAACAATTTATCGGCTATCTCTTGTGAACTGTATCCTTTACAAACCATTTGTATAACCTCCGCTTCACGTTTGGTAAGATTATACTTTTTCAAAAAATCATCGAAATAGCTAAAATCATTTACGTCTTCTTCTGCCCTTTCACTAAAATCCGGCATCACCGTCTTGCCTTCCAGTACTTCCAAAATGGTGTCCGCAAGCCTATCCAAATTGTTCGACTTCAATATATATCCTTTGGCGCCAGCAGCTTGGCATTGCTCTGCCAATTGTTTGGAAAAATAGGAAGTCAACACCAGTATATGTAGCTTGAGATGCATCGCTTTGATTTCTTCCAATACCTGTAGGCCATCCTTGCCGGGCATATTCAAATCCAGCAAGAGCACATCTGCATCGGGTAAGGATGTAGATTGCATTAGGATATGGCCGTCATTATAGGTATTAACGATAGTAAACCGAGGGTATTTTTCCAGTATCTCGGTAATTCCTTTTATTATTAATGGATGGTCGTCGGCTATAATTACTTTTATATATTTTTCTGAAAAGTTGGGGACTTCTTGCATTAGGTCTTTCTTTATAATTAAAACTCTTAGGATTTACTCACTAATGTTGTCTTCTTTGTTATTTCAATGGGCAGTTCAGCCAAGATAAAGGTGCCATTGTTTGCATTGCCATTAATTTCGATGGTTCCATTTAGGTATGCCACATTGCTTTTTAGCATTTTTAAGCCTAAGCCATCTTTTCGTAAGTTGTTGTCTATTCCCTTGCCGTTATCTTCAATATAAACGGTTACGGAATCTTCCAGTTCTACCAATTGTAAAAGTACATGGGTTGCCTGGGCGTGCTTTATTATGTTGTTCATAGCCTCCTGTACTATGCGATATACAGTAAGGCAATATTCCTCGCTCCAACTGCTTGTGTCATCCAGTCCCTCAATTATCTCTTCAACTGTAAGCTTTTGGGATGTGTTTACGGCGTTAACAATATCGTGAATAGCGGCTTTTAAACCATATTTTTCCAAAGCTACCGGCATTAGGGTGTGGCTGATGTTTCGCACGCTTTCGCTTATATCTCCCAACAATTTTTGGGTAGTTTCCAGCTTTTCCTGCGCCTTGCTTTCTGTTTTAAAAACATCAGCTTGTATTTGTTTTAAGTTTAAAATGGCAATGGATAAAATAGAACCCGCTTCATCGTGCAGTTTGTGGGCTATCTTTTTACGCTCTTGCTGTTCTGTGTTTTTTAAAGATTTTGCAAGATTTAAGCGGTGTTCCTGTTCTATATTTATTAGCTGTGCTTGATGACGCTCTTTCAGCTGTTTACGGCGAAGCCAAAGAGAAAGCGAGATTAGAAATAAAATGAGCATTACACTTCCACCAATCAATAGCAGTCGCTGCCTTTCCAGTTCTTGTTTTTGTTTTTGAAGCGACATTTCCATATCGCGTTTTTCCATCTCATACGCGGTCTCGGTCTTTAGGGCATTTATCTTTTCATTTTCGGTGAAAATTGATTTTTCAAGTTCAAGCTCCTGGGTTTGATAATATAGTGCCCTTTCAAAATTTTCTTTTTCGGTATAAAGCGTTTTCAAATAGCCATAAAGTTCTTTTAAATTTCTGTTCTCACGTACTTTTCCCTTATAAAATGGTTCCGCAGCCAAAAGATATTCTTCGGCTTTTTTCCAATTTTTCTGTTCCATTGCTGATTTCCCCAAAACCGAAAGAGAACTCGCCGCCGCCAGCTCTGCCCCTATTTGTTTACGCAGTCTATAGGCCTCTTCCAGTCGTTTATCTGCTTCGGTATAGTTCTTAGAAATTACCAAGAAATTACCATAATTATGGTTGGCAAAAGCAATACCTCCAATGTCTGATGCTTTTTCAAAATACTCAATACCCTGTCGATAGAGGGTGTCCATAGCTTCCAACTGTCCCTTCTCACTGTAAACGGTCGCCAAGTTAACATAATTCAAGCCCAGGGACTTATAATTGGCTGCATCTTTGGCAAGAGCGATGCTTTTTTTGTAATAAGTAATGGCCTTATCAAACTCGCCCCCATTTCGGAAAGCAATCCCAAGATTGTTGTAGACGCGCAACAGGCCGGTGGTATCCTTCATTTTTTCACAAAGCCTAATAACCTTAAAATGCATTTCAACGGCCTCATCAAATTTTGAAAGCCGCGAGAGGGTATTTGCATAATTGGAATAGATCAGCGAAACCTGTTTATCGTTCTTGCTGCCTTTGGAAAGTGCTATAGCTTTTTCTATTAGCGACAATCCTTCCAAATAGTTTCCTTTAGCGCTTACAATAATATTATAGCGGTTATATAATTCCGCAAGTCGGTCTTTGTTTAGCGGCTTAAAAGTTTCTTCTATCGCAATGGCTTCCTTAATAAGTGTTTCAGCTTCGTTAAGGTGGCCAAGGTTTATAAATTCCCTGCCCAAGTTACCAATGGCCACAGCCCTGCCTTTTTTATACTGAATGTTCTTGGCCAACTGCATGGCAAGAGAGTCATAACGTGCAGCCTCCTGTGGTTCTCCATATATAAAATGAAGGTTTCCAAAAGCTATATAGCTATCGGTTTCGCCTTGACCATCACCCTTTTTACTAAAAATATTAAGCGCCTGTTCAAGATCATCAAAGCCTTTTTGACGTTCGTTCTTACTGAACAAAACCCCACGCTTTAGCAGTAACTCTGCCTTACGGGATGGATTTGCTTCATCATTGATGAGTTTTGAAAGGCTATCAATTTCTGATTGGGCGATGCTAGTGGCAAATAGAAATAATGCAGTTGGAAAAAGAAGTGATTTTAAAAGGTTGGCGAAAGGAGCTAAATCTAAAAAGGCAGAATTGTTTTTGGTTAATACCACAGTTAGTTGAAGGTTTTTAAATAAATTATTGAGGAATCATAACTATTTTAAGAACATAAATATATACAATTCACATAAACCCCAAAAGCTTGAAAGCGAATGAAAATTATACTATTTATCCATCAAAACCTATGTGCTTCTTTTTTAAGATAATAGGTTTCAAAAAAATAGTTAATTGAACACCTAATTCGGTATTTATTTCATTTCATTAAAAACAAGTAGAGCCATCCACACCTATATGAGTTATGATTATATTGATATAAGCTAAGGAAGCTGAAACATAAAAACTAACTTCACTCAACTAACATTAAAACTACAGAATTATGGGTAACATTTTATGGATAATAGTAGTCCTACTGGTAATCGGCTGGCTATTCGGTTTTTTAATATTTCCGGCCATCGGCGGAATTATTCACATTCTACTGGTTATTGCGGTAATAATGGTAATCTACAAATTACTAACTGGAATAAAAATGTAATCAAAAGTTTAACTAGGTTTTTTTTGAGCGATTAGAAGAACCCTTTTTTTATTATAATCTTAAAGTTTTCTCTAAAAACCCTTCCCACGGATACTCCATAGCAAAGCCATAGCAAAGCCATAGCAAAGTCATTAAAACGTAAGAAAATCGCCCATTTTTCCTACAAAATAATTTAGCGTCTATTTTTCCTTTTTAATCTTTCCCGAAAACCGAGGTACAGTAAGGGTTGTCTTGCTTGTATTTATGAAATAAACCCCGGTTAATAGCACAGCCGCTGCTACAATGGATTGGGTAGTAATTTCTTCATTTAAAACATACCATCCCAAAATCAGGGCAATAATAGGATTTACATAGGTGGAGGTAGCAACTTTATCTGGTGATACCGTTTTTAGCAGATAATTGAAAGAAGTGAAGGCCACGATGCTTCCAAAAATAATCAGCAATACCATACTCCATTGCACGGGGGCTCCCCATTCCTTTGGTGCAATCCACTCTTCCCTAAAGAGAAAACTAGCAACGGCAAGGGTAATTCCCGCAGTAAACATTTGGTAGCCGGTATTAACAAAGAAATTTTTAGGAAGGTCTGCTTTCCCCACAAAAAGACTGCCGTAGGCCCAACTGAGCATACAGGCAAATATCATTACCATTCCCAATACCGTACCCTCTTGGGCAATGAGTTGTTTTTGTGCAACCAAGAGAAAGATGCCCACAATACCCAATCCAACACCCACTAAAGACATAGGCTTTATTCGTTTTCCCTGTAAAAGCCACATCAGTAGCAATACTACCAGAGGCTGTGCGGAAATCTCTAAGGCAGCGAAACCACTGTCAACATATTTTAAAGCCCAAACAATAATGCCGTTTCCAAACGATAGAAACAACACGCCCACTATAAATGCATTTATAAACTGCTTACGGGTGATGGCAAGGCTCTTCCCCATTAATTTGGCAATTATAAATATGAGAAGTCCCGCCGAGGTAAAACGAATAGAGGCCAAGAAAAACGGCGGCAATTCTGCCACGGCCACTTTATTAAGCATATACGTACTTCCCCAGATAACGTAAATGGAGAAAAAGGCAAGAATTATTAAAACGGGGTTTCTTGTTTCTGGCTTCAAGGATTTCGTTTGCGGTTAATTTGGTTAGGTACTTGAAATTTGGAATTATTTCCCACGTTTATTCTTTCTAAAATTTTTATCGCCTCTGGTTTTGGGCTTTTTATACTTCTGCTTTATAATGCGTTTGTAAGAACCTCCCTGATTTTCTTTTTTATTTTTTTCCTTCTTCTCGTGAAAGGCGGGTCCAGCTTCCTCTACATTGGTGGGGTTATTGATTTCTACTATTTGGGGTTTTTCCTCAAAGGTGAGCTGTTTTGAAATCTTTACTTCTTTAGGAAATTCAAGTTCTTCAATTTTAAAATCCATCAAGGTTTCGATAGCCGCCTTGGCATCCTCTTCCTTTTCGGTGTAGAGCAAAATGGAAGTTCCCTCCTGCTCTGCCCTTCCGGTACGGCCTATGCGGTGCATATAGTTTTCGGGGAAGTTGGGCACGTCAAAGTTGATAACGTGGCTTATCTGGTCCAAATCCAAGCCGCGTGCCATAACATCGGTCGTTACGAGGATTCGCGTTTTTTCGGCATTGAAATTTTCTATGGAACGGATTCTGTAGTTCTGTGTTTTGTTGCTGTGAATTACGGCAACTTCACTTCCGAAGAATTCATCCAAAATATCAAAAAGTAAATCCGCACTTTTTTTATTCGGGACAAAAACCAGCACTTTTCTAAAATCTCTTTCATTCTGCAATAAATATTTCAGCAGATTGGCCTTTGTGTAAAAGTTTTCAGCTTTGTAAGCATATTGCGAAATGTTTTCCAAGGGCGTTCCGCTAACGGCCACCGATACTGTAGTTGGCGCAATAAAGAAATCGTGGATAAAAACATTTACATCATCGGTCATCGTTGCCGAAAACATAATGTTTTGGCGCTTGTTGGGAAGCAGCTCCAAAATATTGGTCAGTTGAAACCGGAAGCCCAGATCGAGCATTACATCCACTTCATCAATTACCACTTTTTTTATGGACTTTAGCTGAAGGGCACGGCTTACCACCAAATCATACAATCGTCCCGGAGTGGCAACGATTATGTCGGCTCCTTCGGCAACGGCTTCCTTTTGGCGGTTGATGTTTGTTCCGCCAAAAACCCCAATCACTCTAATTGATGAATATTTCCCAAATTTTTCTATTTCTTCAACTACCTGCAAAACCAATTCCCGAGTAGGAACCATTACCAAGACACGCGGATTTGTTTCTTTTGAAAATTTCAAATCCTGAAGAATGGGGAGCATATAGGCAAATGTTTTTCCCGTTCCCGTTTGCGCAATCCCGACCATATCGGTCCCCGACATAATTACCGAAAACGACTGCGCCTGTATGGGCGTGGGTTTTTCAAAACCCAAATCCGCGATGGCATACTGCAGTTGTTTGGAAATATTAAGCTCGTTGAATGATTCCATGGAAAAAAGTTTGGTGCAAATATAACGCTTTGTTAATTGGGGATTTGGGATTCGTTAATTCGGGATTCGTTTATTCGGGTTTTGGGGTTTGGGATTCGGGAACTCGGGATTCGTTAATTCGGAATTTGGGATTTGGGATTTGTGGATTGAACTTTTAATTCTGATAAACTTAAAATCCCATCTTAAATCTTGAACCTTGAGTATTGAATCTCGAACCCTAATCCTCCGGCGGATGCCCGTGGATCTCTTCAAACACCGTATCAAAATTATCCCGAAGATAGCTTCGTAGTTTTAAACGGTAATCATCTTTTAGCCAACTTATAAAGTTATGTGTACTCTTGCTGATACACTGTGAGTACTTCTCAATACGGTGGTCTATATCATCGCCAAGCATTTTTGCAAGGCCAAGCGCATCGTAAACGTCTTCGCTGTTTTCTATGCAAATATAGGCGTGCTGTGCAATAGACCGTTCCAGAACCACTTTGCTCGATTCACCTTTAAAGGTTGCTTCTTGGTAAGTTTCCTTTATGTCGAAATACACTTCCTTGCTATTGGCAAATTCTGCGCGTAACTCATCAGGCATTTCATATCTGAAATGGCTTTCCAATTCCTCATCGCTTAACAGTCTGTCCATGTAATAATCAGGGGAGCGGAATATTGCCTGCCAGTCCAAAGGCGCCTCCCACGGGCCAAAACGCTGATAATTGTTGCCAAGGTCAATCACGGAAAACTTCGATTTATTGTTCAAAATACGCGAACCGCGGCCTATCATTTGGAAATACAACGTCAACGAACGTGTAGCCCTATTCAAAATAATAGTATCAATCGTCGGTTCATCAAAACCTGTAGTTAATATACTCACCGAAGTCAAAATAGCATCGGGCGTTTCATGGAACCACTTTAAAATCTGCTTGCGTTGTTTTTTGGTAGCAGTATTGTCCAAGTGCATAATGGGCAAACCTTCTGCTTTTAAATGGTAATACACCTGAATGGAAGTATTGATCCCATTATTGAATATCAAGGTTTTTTTTCCTTTGGAATGGTTTAAATAAGCCTGATACAGCTGATCCAGCATTCCCACGGCAGAATAGAGATCATCAGAAGACTTTACGGTATAATCGCCATTGGAACCTATTTCGAGTGAAGTGAGCCCCATATTGTATTGAAAAACCTCAACTTCAGCCAAAAACTCATTTTCAATCAATGACTGTATACTTTCTCCAACAATCAATTCCTGGTAGTTATCCTTCATTGGAAGGCCCCTATTGGAACTTAGTGGCGTAGCGGTTACACCAAGCACAAATGATTTCTCAAAGAATTTAAAAAGTTTGGTAAATGAGTTGTAGTGCGCTTCATCAATAATTACCAAACCAATATCGGAAATATCAAGTTTGTTATCGTTCAAACGGTTGTTTAATGTTTCAACCATTGCCACAAAACAGCTGTATTTTTCTTGATCATCTAGGTTTGCAGTGCTGTTCACCACCTTGTTTACCACACCAAAACTGGTAAGCATTTCTGAAGTTTGCTTGCAAAGCTCCACACGGTGGGTCATTACAAGTACTTTTTTGTTGTGGTTTTTTAAATATTGACGGACAATTTCAGAAAAAATAACCGTTTTTCCACCACCTGTAGGCAGTTGGTATAGCAAATGATAATCATCTGGCGCGGTCTCAAACTTTTCAAAAATCCTGTCTATAGCGCCTTTTTGGTAGCTATACAGTTCTTTATCAGTTTTTTTTTCTTGAATCGCGTCTTTAGTCTCAGTCATAAAAATCCTCATTTTGCAGGATTGCAAAACTACACCCTTTTATAGGTTTTGAAAGAAGAAATGCCAGATTTATTACGAACGAATTTTCTGATATTCTATTTCTGCTTAGTCTTTAAGTAAAGTTGTTCAACTTTTTCCCGTGCCCACGGCGTTTTCCGAAGAAATTTCAAACTCGATTTAATGGACGGATTGCTATTGAAGGAATTGATCTTTATCTTTTCACCCAAAACCTCCCATCCGTAATATTCTACAAGGTATTCCAGAATATCTGCGAGCTTTATTCCGTGCAATGGGTTATTGGGTTGTTGGTTATCCATAGTTTATTTTTTACCAGTCAATCGGCCTATAATCTTTTAAAAACTTTCCGCTCCAGTGCTTTCCAGTGTTTATACCATCAATCAATGGATCCATTACACGAGCGGCGCCATCAACAATATCAAGCGGTGGCTGAAAGTCATGCAGTTCCATTTTTCTTTTTGCCAATTCTACCGGGTCTTCATCTGTAACCCAGCCCGTATCTACGGCATTAATGTAAATTCCTTCTTTGGCAAGACTTCCTGCTGCGGTATGCGTCAACATATTGAGCGCAGCCTTGGCCATATTGGTGTGCGGATGACGATCTTCTTTGAAGAATCTGTGGAATTTCCCCTCCATTGCCGAAACGTTTATAATGTGTTTTTTACCTGTATTTTCTTTCTTCATAATTTCCCCTAAACGGTTACAAAGTACAAAAGGAGCTATTGAGTTTACAAGCTGAACCTCAATCATTTCAGTAGTCTCAATTTCACCAAGCCTTAAACGCCAACTATTTGTCTTTCGAAGATCAACTTGCTGTAAATCTGCATCCAATTTTCCTTCGGGAAAAACTTCTTTTGCGCTTAAAGAATTGTCAAAACTATAAGGAATCTGCGAAAGTTTGGCTGAAGCGCGAATACCAATTCCCGGTTCAGAACCGTGCCAAGTTACAGGAAGGTTTTTGTTTTTACAAATGTCTGCAGCAAGTGTTTTTAATTCTTGCAAGCAATTAATATGATCGTGCAATAAGTCCTTTACGAACTGTGGATGTTCTTCAAAAGGCATTTCCTCCTTCGCCATTAAATGTTGGTAAAAGCCTGCCGGTCTACGTACAGTTTGTGCCGCGTTGTTTATTAGAATATCGAGGTTTTCGTATTTCTGCTCAATGTAATTGCAGAAAATTTCCACGCTCGGAATATGTCGAAGATCCAAACCGTGAATCTTTAAACGGTCTGCCCATTGGTGGAAATCTTCTTCCTGTGCAAAACGATAGGCGGAATCTGCCGGAAATCGTGTTGTAGCTACAACGGTTGCTCCAGCACGAAGCAGCATTAATGAAATATGATACCCAATTTTTAATCGCGAACCCGTCATAACAGCTATCTGCCCAGTTAAATCTGTAGTCTGAAAGCGTTTTGCGTAATTGAAATCACCACACTCGGTACACATAGTATCGTAAAAGTGATGCAATTTTGTGTAGAGCGTTTTACAGACGTAACAGTTGCGCGGGGTTTCAAGCTCAAGTTCTTTTTTGGAAGATAAATCTGCAGCCTGGAGTAGTTTTGGAGCTATAAACACCACGTTTTCGCGAGCGCTTCGTATTCCCGTTTCCTTTCGGGCGGTTCGGTCTTTATTGGCCTGTTTACGCTTCTCAGCTTTTTTGGCATCCTTTTTTCTGCGGGAAAACTCATCGCGATTTGGTCGTGATAGTTGTCCGGATGCTTTTATTAAAGCGGTGCGTTGCTCTTTTGGAATCACAAAAATTTGATCTGTATTACTGTTTAAATATTCAAGAATGTCGATACATTTCGCTATTTCTTCGGTATTTATTTCTCTCTTTATTGAATTTCCGCCAACGGATTTGTTTAAATGCTCCATTTCTTCCTTTATGGAAGTTTCCGTTTCAAAAACCTGCTCTGGCATATATTAATTTTTCGGCAAATATAGTCACAGTTTGAATGTGCAAAACATTTTATTTCAAATAGTAAAAACAAAATACTATTGACTTACCAATTCTTTTTGAACATTTGTTGGCACTGGTTGATAGGACGAAAACGAAGATTTAAAAGTTGCTCTGCCCTGCGTGAGTGAACGCAAATCTGTAGAGAAGCCATGCATTTCGGCTTCCGGGGTCAAACATTTTAAAACTTGGTAGTTATTGTTGTTTTCTATTCCTTGAATCATGGAACGCCGCGCTTGCAGATCAGTCATTACATTCCCCACCATTTCTTCTGGAACCTTTACAATGAGTTCCAAAACTGGTTCCAAAAGTTTGGGATTGGCATTCATAAATGCTTCTTTGAAGGCATGCGCTCCAGCAATTTTAAAAGAAATATCATTTGAGTCAACAGAATGCATCTTCCCGTCATAAACCATTACACGCACATCGCGAATGTAGGAACCCGTTAACGGCCCTTCTTCCATTACTTCCAAAACACCTTTCATTATTGATGGCAAGTACCGTAGGTCAATAACTCCGCCCACAATGCAGTTATAAAAAACCAATTTTCCGCCCCAAGACAGATCTATTTCTTCTTTGCCGCGGATATTAAAACCTTGCGGCTCCTCCATATTTTCATCCCAAGGTTCAATCTTTAAGTGAACTTCCGCAAACTGCCCCGAACCGCCAGATTGTTTTTTGTGGCGATAGTTTGAGGCAGATGAACGTTGAATGGTCTCCCGGAAAGCTATTTTAGGTTTTTCAAACCGCGCCTCTACGCCGTAAATATTTTTAAGAGTCCAATCTATAGTTGCCAAATGCAGTTCCCCTTGGCAAGCCAAAATAAGTTGTTTCGCTTCCGAAGAAAAGGAAATGTTTACGGTAGGATCCTGACTGTGAATTTTCTTTAGCGCCTCACTGAGTTTTTCTTCATCCTTTGTATTTACTGCAAACACAGCTTTTTTGATACGGGCTTGTGGAAATTTAATGGGCTTAATGGCAAGAGGAAGTTTTGGCGAAGCTAAAGTATCGTTGGTTTCTGTATATTTTAATTTTAGCGTTGCACCAATATCGCCCACCGTAAGTCTATTTACGGGTTGTCTTTCTTTTCCATCCATGATGAAAAGTTGATTTATTATTTCGGTTTCATCATTTCTGGAATTTATAAGTTTATCATTTAGCCGTACTTCGCCGCTCATAACCTTAAAAAAAGTGATTTGCCCCAAATTGGGTTGATAAACTGTTTTAAAGATGAAAAGCGCTGTAGGACTCTCTTTTAAAACATTTACTTCTTTGCCGTCCACGCTTTGTTCAGGTTTGAGGTCTGCCGCAGCAGGCGCAACGTTGTCAATAAAGCCCATCAATCTTCCCGTGCCCATATCATTCAAAGCTGAAACACAGAATACCGGAAACAGTTCATGGTTCAACATTCCTGCTTTTATTCCTTGCCGCATTTCATCTTCGTTTAAGGTGCCTTTTTCAAAAAAAAGCTCCAGTAATGTTTCATCATTTTCTGCAGCTTTCTCTATTAATTCGTTATTTAATTCCTTGGCCCATTCCTTTTGGTCATCGGGAATTTCTAACTTTTCGGGCTTTCCTCCTTCTGGCGAAAATTTATACATTTTCATCTTAAGCACATCTACAATACACTGTGAACCATCTATAACTAAAGGATACTGAATTTGCACGGCATTATTGCCCACCAGATTTTTTATGCTTTTGAAGCTTTCTTCAAATTTAGCATTGATATGGTCTATTTGGTTTATTACAAACAAAGTTGGTTTGTGATATTTATCTATGTAGTTCCAGATAATTTCAGCACCAACTTCCACACCGTGCTGAGCATTTAAGACAGTAACAATAGTATCTGCAACGCGGATAGAGGAAATAATTTCACCGATAAAATCATCCAGTCCGGGTGTGTCTATTATGTTGATCTTGTAATTGCGCCATTCTGTGTGGAGTGGTGTAGCGAAGATAGAGTTGCCCCGTTCGTGCTCAATGTCGTGATAGTCAGATACGGTATTTTTATTTTCAACTGTACCGCGGCGATTGATTAGGCCTGCTTCAAAAAGCATGGTTTCTGCAAGTGTAGTTTTCCCACTATTGTGGGCGCCCACGAAGACTACGTTTTTAATGTGTTTGTCGTCATATATTTTCATCTATATAAATATTTTGGTTAGTATGTTTTCAGATGCAATGCGCCAAACACTTATGATTGTGCCTGGTCTTGCTTATTTATTGTAAATCATATATTATGTGTTGATTCTTTTGATTCTTTTGATTCTTTTGATTCTTAAATTTAAGAAATTAATTCATTAATACTTTTAGACTGGTACTTTTGGTTTCGGAATTTAAAGTAATAAAATATAGTCCTGATGTGAATTTTACTCCATTCGTACTTCTGCCGTCCCAAATTATTCTTTTATTCCCCACCACTTCATCATTTAAAAGTGTGATTAGTTTTCTACCTCTTATATCAAATACTTCTATCAACACTTTTTCTGGCGTTTCTAGTTTAAATTGAAGGGTTGTTTCATCAGTAAAGGGATTTGGGTAAGAAATGAATTGAAAGCTATCTGTAGTAAAATCTGCCACATTCAAAATGCCAGCTGGCGATATGCGTGTATAATAAACGTCTTGTCCCCCGTTGATTGTATTCGCCCAGGCTAAGTGGGCATAATCATTAGTGCTAACCATATCAAAATAATCTCCCATTTTACCTTGATTGGGGTAACCAACAGATGGGTCAAACGGCTCTGATATGGGTTCATTTACTGACCAGGTTTCACCTTGATCTTCTGAAAATGAATAATAAAGAACAGAGCTAATTCCATTAGTGGCATCTCTAGTGTCCAGCCAAATTATATCAATACGTCCATTGGGAGCCACTGACATTGTTCCGAACCATTGGTAAGAATTAGTTCCTGTATCGGTATTTATTCGTATTGGAGGTTCAAATGTATTTCCACCATCCGTACTTTTTGCAAACATAACGTCCCCCGGATCATTGTTAGAATGACGCAATACTGATGCAGCCACATATACATTATCCTTTCCTGGGCCGTTCGAAATATCCACATCTACCCATGCCTGCCCCATTAAACCGGCTGGATTTACAGCTACTTGTACATCTAAATCACCATCTAGATCGACTTGGGTTAAACTTTCCCAAATAACATCTTCTGCAGGATTCTTTGCCGAGGTAGATTTTATTAAAACAATTCCAGAATTTGATGTTCCCGTGATATATAAAGTGCCTTGAGAATCTACAGCCAAGGTACCCCAAACTGGAGCGCCATCAATCAATATACACTCTTCAAAGGTGTTGCTGCTATCGGTAGATCGGGTAAAAGCACCATTACAATTGGAAAAAGCTGCATTCCAATAAGAATAATTATTTCCCTCTCCTATGCCCGAAGTACGATCTATCCGCATCCATTGTTTATCACCACCCCTAGCCGGAACAGGCAATCCCCAATCATTGCCCCCATCGGTAATTTTGTATACGTCACAATCAAAACCGCTTGCAAGGCTGTTGTAATAAAAATTTCCTTCACTATCAAAATCTAGAACAGGGTCTGAACGAAAAACACCCGGGTCCAAAACTCCGGGGAATGTCCAGGTCAATCCTCCATCAAGAGAAAATCCATTTCCCGCTTGCCTAAAATTACTGTTTACGGTATCAAACTGGCGCCATCCAATTACAATTCTATTTGGGTTTAACGGATCTATTGCTATGGAAGTTTCGTTTGCTGCGTCTCCAATAATGTTATTTCCATTTTCGTCTACATTAACCTGCCGGGTGAAATAATTGGGAGTAGTTATATTATACGCAGGACTCCGTTCCATCATAGAACGGGAAACAGGAATATAGGGGTCATCTGGTATTTCTCTATGGCTTTCGAAAAATTCTTGCCGGGAAATTTGGCAATAAATTGATGAGCAGGAAGGAAGAAATAAAATGAAGACAACCAAGTGAACAAAGCTGTATTGTAAAGATAAAATTTTCATTTCTAAAGTGATTTTGTGAAGTGTTATTAAATTTACAACAATTTGATTAGAAATAAGATATGTTATAAATTTTAAAATTCAAGAGCAATAAATTAAAAAGACTTATGAATATCCTAAGAAGTTAGAGTTGATTGTATTAAATATATATTAAAGTCAGTTTAGAATTATGTTGGGGCGGCTTAAAATTGTACCTTCACCTTAACAAAAAAAAACAAACAACATGAACAATAAAGGAAAAGGAATATTGGCTCTGCTAGGAGTAGCAGCTGGTGCATTTGCATTTTGGAAATACAAAAACATGTCGCCAGAAGAAAAACAAAGACTTAAAGACAAAGCCAACGAAACTGGCAGAAAGATTAGAGAAAAAGTTGAAGATGTAGAGGAAACAATTTCTGAAAAATACGATCAACTTAAGAGCTCTGCAAAAAAAGAGGCAAACGACCTCACAAATTAGTGTAACAGTTATTGATGAATGAAAAATCCCGCCAAGTGCGGGATTTTTTTTGTTATAGGTAATGTTAAATTAGTTTTTTGTGACTTTTACAGCATTCATTCCACGTTGACCTTTTTCAAGTTCAAACGAAACACTGTCATTTTCAGAAATTTCATCAATTATACCACTTACGTGTGTAAAATATTTTTCGTTATTTTCATCATCAATGATAAATCCGAAGCCTTTGGAAGAATCGTAAAAGGAAACTGTCCCTTTTCGCACTGGGTCAAAAGCCTCTCGCTCTCCTTCTTCTTTAGGTGGAATGCCTAGCACAATATCTTCAGCTTCAATCTCTGGTTTTAGTGATGGATCTGGTGGTGTATCGGTCAAGTTACCGTTGTGATCCACATACACAAAATCTATCCCAGGTGTTTTTTCAGCCTTACGCGCTTCTTTTTTCTTTTGTTTCTCTTCACGCTTTTTAAGCTTTGCTTTTTCTTTTTCTTTTTTACTGTATGTTTGTTGTGATTTTGCCATTTATTTTTTTAATAAAAAAAGCCATCCACTGACTGCAGATGACTTTTAAATTAGTTTATGTAATATTATTTTTTATTTGTTTTACCTAGATGGGTTTTAATAATCTATCATCCTAACGTTTCCAAAGATACGGTAAATGAAGGTATTAATATCATAAAAAGGGTTAAAGTAATCTTTAAAGGTCTATACCTTGCCAATTCTCAGGTTTATAAGTGTCAAACTTTTTTTCCGCAGCAATCATTTTTTTGGCTAACTCCCGCATATCCGGTGCATTGGGAGCATCGTTTAAAATATTACTTATAATATACATTCTTTGCTGATCAATATCATTGAGTATTTTATTTTTTAAATTATGTTATAAATCATTAAAATATTCAACATAGTCCCGCAACAGTCTTTCATTGAGAATTGCATCTTCTAAAGTATCCAAATTACTATCTGCCTTATCGAAATTAGGTAAATGATCGGTTATCTTCAATCCCTGCTCAGCTGCCATTTCTTCTGCCATTCTGTTCATTTCTCGCATTAGCTCTACTTGTTGCATTTTAGGAAATGTTTGTACCCAATTTACAAAATCTCTTTTGCCATCAATATTAGACCTCATAAATTCCAAAATTTTGTTTCTACAGTCCATGGTGCAATTTGTTAGTTAAAATACTACTTTAAATTTCAGTAGAATAAAAATAAAAAATCAATTATAATGATTTCAATTTTTCGGAATGCATTTTCCTAAGCTTTGCAAGTTTGGGTGAAATGACTGCTGTACAGTAGCCTTGTGATTGGTTTTTAGCATAGTAATCTTGATGATTATCTTCTGCTGGGTGAAATTTTTCCAAAGAACTTAACTCAGTAACAATTGGATCTTCATAATAAGTTGCCATTTCTTTTAAAACTGTTTCAGCTACCTCTTTTTGTTTTTCGCTGTGGTAAAAAATAACCGAACGATACTGCGTCCCTCTATCCGCGCCTTGTCGGTTCAAGGTTGTTGGATCGTGGGTGGTCATAAAGATGATTAGTAGGTCTTCGAATGAAACGATGTTGGAATCAAAGGTAATCTGGATTACCTCCGCGTGTCCCGTGAGTCCACTGCATACCTCACGATACGTTGGTGTTCCGGGAACCTTTCCGCCGGAATAGCCGGAAACTACTTTTTCTACTCCCTTTACTTGGTTAAAGACGGCTTCGGTACACCAAAAACATCCGCCACCCACGGTCATTTGCTCTAAATTTTTATCTGCCATACTTTAATTTTTATTGCTTTTCCAAAGATAGATACTGAAGTATGTGTTGTGCCTAAAGTAATGTTAAACCTGTTAATCCATTAACGTGAAATTTATTCTTTCGGTTTATAATGAAATTTATATCTTAGAAAAAAATATAAAACAATCCTCAATGTTTAAAAAATTACTTTTCGTACTACTATTCTCAGCGAGCTACACTCTCCTATTTTCACAAGAAAGACCTATAGAAATCATCGAAGAAGCAAAGGCAAACCGTTTGTTTCTTTACGCCCTAAACAAAAACGAGAAAGATCTTGACGTTTTGATTACCGTTGAGGGAACCAATTTTCGCCAAAGCAAAAGCGTACCTAGGCCCGTGCGCGTACCGGCTGCTTCAAAAGTATTGCTGACCAATTTAATTGTGGAAAGAAATAAAAGAGCTAATTATACCTATAAACTGGAAGTAAGCGATAGCCTTTCACGGCGTGCTTTACGTAGGGAATTTGAATCAATAAAAATTGAACCTAAAAAAAAGGTTATTGTTTACATTCCCGAAAACTGCGCAAGCTGCGATACTTTAGTTTCAAATTTAGATAAGAGTAATTATTTATATACTTCGTATCGTTTTTCAGAAAAACCTGAATTAAAGGGGCAATTGGCTCCGGCCTTTGCTAATTCTACAGTAAAAATAGATTCCATTAGTACCCCAATCATAAGTCTTGGAGGTGTATTACACGTAAAAATTGAGGACTACGATCAGTTATTGGAAGAGCTTAATAAATAATCCCTTCTATTTCTTATCATACATCAATGCTGAATTTTATATGGGTAAATATCTTTGCCTTATAAAATTTTAATAACTAAATTCAGTAATTATGAACGATAATGAAAAAACAATTTGGAAGATTGACACTGCACATTCCGAAATCAATTTTAAGGTAAAACATATGATGATTTCTACAGTGACAGGAAGTTTTGAAAAATTCGATGGCAATATTGAAACTACTGCAAGTGATTTTAATGACGCGGATTTTTCATTTTCAGCAACAATTGATTCTATAAACACAAACAATAAAGATCGCGATGCGCATCTAAAAAGTGATGATTTCTTTGGAGTTGAAAAATATCCGGAACTTATATTCAAATCGAAATCATTTGATGGTGATAAAATGATTGGGGACATTACCATAAAAGGTATTACGCAACAAATAACGCTCGATGCCGAGTATAACGGAACGGCCGTTGATCCTTATGGCCAGACAAAGGCAGGTTTTGAGTTTGAAGGTAATCTAAATCGAAAAGATTTTGGATTAACCTGGAGCGCCGTGACTGAAGCGGGAAATGTAGTAGTGAGCGACAAAGTGAAATTAATTGCTTCACTACAATTCGTAAAACAATAATTTCCCAAGATTTTACTGTTCCCCTTTTAAAAATCGAGAGCTTTGTTTGTTACAAATGAAGTTCTCGATTTGTTTTATATAAATCTATTCACCATTTGCTAATTCTTCTTCCTTAAAACATTTCTTAGCATACATCAATATAAAACAACATTTTAGGAAGTAATTTTACTACATAAAATAAAAAATAATTTAAAATGAAAACACGACAAATAGAACGCGTATTGACTCCGCCACCACCACATATGGTTGGCGATGGGTTCAGGGTTCATCAATATATACCTTCCGCTTTGGGCGCAGGTTTTGAAAGAATGGATCCTTTTATAATGATGGATTACAACAGCAAATTTTACTTTCCACCTACGGATAAGCCTCGTGGTGTAGATGTGCATCCACATCGAGGCTTTGAAACTGTTACCATAGCATATAAAGGAAGTGTAGCCCACCACGATAGCGCGGGTAATAGTGGGGTAATTAATGAAGGCGACGTGCAATGGATGACTGCCGCTTCGGGAATACTGCATAAAGAATACCACGAAGAAAATTTCAGCAAAGCTGGTGGATATTTCCAAATGGTACAGCTGTGGGTGAATCTTCCCGCAAAGGACAAAATGAGCGCGCCGAAATATCAGGGAGTCACAAATGCTGAAATGAAAAAAGTGCAACTTCCAGATAATGCAGGTATTGTTGAAGTAATTGCTGGAGAATACAAAGGCGTAAAAGGACCTGCTTTTACTTTTACTCCAGTCCATATGTTTAACGCAAAGTTGAATAAAGGCGGAAAAGCAACATTCAGTTTCCCGCAAAACTACAATACTACTATTTTGGTAGTTGAAGGAAATATAAAAGTGAACAATAGCGATGAAATAAAAACCGATAGTTTGGGATTGTTTGCAAATGATGGCGAAGAATTCACCATTGAAGCAACCGATGACACCGTAGTTTTGGTACTTAGCGGAGAACCTATAAACGAACCGATTGCAGCCCAAGGACCATTTGTCATGAACACACGTAGCGAAATTGTTCAAGCAATAAGCGATTTCAATATGGGGAAATTCGGGTATTTGGAATGATAAAAAAGTAAGTATCTTAGAGGATGTTTTGTCCGGTCCAATGAAATTGAGACCTACAAAGCATCCTTTTTAAATTTAAAACTATGTCAAACCTAAAAACAATAATACCAGAACGCGCTGCAAACATAGGCAATTTTATGGTTGGCCGTTTGTTGCCGTTTCGTGAAAAACGGATGGTTGGGCCATTCGCTTTTATAGATCATATGGGGCCGGTATTTATGGACGAAACACAAAACCTTGATGTTCCTCCCCATCCGCATATTGGGCTTTCCACACTAACCTATCTTTTTGAAGGAAGTATAATGCACCGTGACAGTCTGGGTTCTGAAGTTGAAATTACACCAGGCGCCGTAAACTGGATGACTGCTGGAAAAGGCGTGGTTCATTCTGAAAGAACTCCGGAAAGTCTTCGAAATACGAAAAAATCATTGCACGGTTTACAGATTTGGGTGGCGCTTCCGAAGCATCTGGAAAATATGGAACCCACTTTTCATCACACTGAAAAGCAGGAAATCCCACATTTTGAAAAAGATGGTGTCTCCATAAAAGTAATTGCTGGGGAAGTTTTCGGGAAAAAATCGCCAGTTCCTGTACACAGTAATCTTTATTTTTTGGAACTGAAAAGCGGGAAGAAAAGAACAGTGAAACTTGGAGATTATCTTTTCGGCGAAAGCGGACTTTACATTTTAGAGGGAAATATTTTCAGTGAAGGGAATACATACGAACCTAAACAAATTCTTATAGCAAACGACAGCAAACTCTGCGAATTCGAAATGGCCGATAATACAACTGTTTATATTTTTGGAGGCGACCCCTTCCCAGAAGAACGCCATATTCACTGGAACTTTGTAGCTTCGGAAAAAGAAACTATTGAAAAAGCACGTGAAAATTGGAAAGCGCAACGTTTTCCAAAAGTTCCAGGTGAAACGGAAGTTGTTCCACTTCCAGTTTAATTTGTTTTAAAATTATTATGCGCTAATTCTTTCCGAACCCGGCTCAAGCTTTCGGGGGTAATGCCCAAATAGGAAGCAATCATCCACTGCGGCACCCGTAACAATAAATCTGGGTACATTTCAATAAACCTCAAATAGCGAACTTCTGCCGTTGCACCTAGCAATAGATTGATTCTTTTTTGCATATGCCTAATGTGGTTGTGCAAGAGTTTATCATTAAACCTTCTGAAAGTGGGGCTGGTTTCATTCGCCTTACAAATAAAATCCTCGCCTATTAAAACTACTTCAGTATCTTCAATTGCTTCTATATAACTTTCCGACGCATCGTTAAAATACACACTACTCCTATCAACGATAAACCAGTTTTCGGGAGCAAATTGAATTACGTGCTCCTTCCCCGATTCATCAAGCATATAGGAACGCAATAATCCTTTTTCCACAAAAAAGGAATGTCTGCAAATTGCCCCCTTTTTTAAAAGCAACTCCCCTTTTTCAAAGCTAAGCCTTTTCAATTCTGAAGTCAAAAGCATTACTTCATCGATTGAAATTCCAGCAATTTTCAACAAATAGGTTTCAAAAGCTTGCATTTTCATTTTACTTTAACCATTTAGGGAGGTAAATACATTTTAAAATTACGGTTTTCTTCCGAATATACTCTTGCCACTTTTTTTGTTTTCTGAAGAAGTGAACACTAAACCATTTTCAATTATGAGAAATTCTACAACGCCCTCCGTAAATGCCGGCAGTATGGCCGACATTGCCTTTTTATTGTTAATTTTCTTTTTGGTAACATCTATGATTCCAAACGACAAGGGAATTGCAAGAAATCTGCCCCAAGCTTGCCCTCCCGGCGCCGACTGTAATATTCCTATTAAAAAGAATAACCTTTTCACCATACACGTTAATGAAACTAGTGAAATTATGGCAAATGAAACCCGAACCACAGTTGGACAATTAAAGGAGGAATTGAAAAATTTTATTGATAATAATGGTGATGAAACTTGTATTTACTGTAAAGGGGAACAGCTTGCAGAAGCTTCCGACAATCCAAAAAAAGCTTCCATTTCATTATCAATACATCGCGGAGCGCCATACCAAAGTTTTATTACGGTTCAGGACGAAATCGCAAAAGCGTATTTTGAATTAAGGGAAACCTACGTTTCTGAAGTTCTGAAAAAAGATGTTTCTACAATTACCGATGCCGAACTAAAAAAAGTACAGGAGGCCTATCCTTTCCGTATTATTGAGCCATCGCAGCAGCAGTAATAAATTATCCTTTCATTGCATGATAAAATTTTATTTTAAATTTATATCTACAATACGCATTGTGATGAACTGGACCTCTGAAAACTTTAAGCCCAAACTCGAAAACCTGACGCCCGAAGTTCGCGAAAAAGCATTGGAGATTGCTCACGAATTGATTGAAAAAGGCGGCATTTCAGAAAAAAAAGCAATTTCCAAAGCCATTGTTAAAGCCGAAGAATGGTTCTATAACTTGAAAGGATGATTAATAAATTTTCAACTGATGACAAAAAAGAATAAACAATTAAGCCTGCAACAAAGCGAAGAAGTCCTCAAAATATTAAAAACTCGTTTTGAGAAAAATAAAAGTCGTCACGAGAATATTGAATGGGCAAAAGTGCAACAAAAACTGGAAGCCAATCCAGAAAAACTTTGGTCGCTGTGCCAAATGGAGGAAACGGATGGCGAGCCAGATGTTATTGACTTTGACCAAAAAAGCAATGAATATATTTTTTATGATTGTTGCACAGAAAGTCCAAAAGGGAGAAGAAGTCTTTGCTATGACCGGGAAGGGTTAGAATCGAGAAAGGAACATAAGCCGAAAAACACCGCAATCGATTTGGCCTCGGAAATGGGCATTGAGCTTTTAACGGAAGACCAATATCGGAAGCTTCAAAATTTAGGCGATTTCGATACGAAAACATCCAGTTGGTTAAAAACTCCAAAGAAAATACGGAAACTTGGCGGAGCCATTTTTGGAGATTATCGGTTTGGCACTGTATTTATTTACCACAATGGGGCACAATCATATTATGCAGGTCGTGGTTTTCGGGGAGCTTTACGCGTTTAACTTATAGCTTCTCGTGTTCCTCTAAATCTTTTCTCAAATCAAGTTTTCGAAGTTTAGGGAAAAAGAACCCGGTTCCCAAAACAGTTAATATTGTCATTCCGCCACCAAATACCACTGCGGTTACCGTACCCATCAGTTTGGCGGTGAGTCCGCTTTCAAAAGCACCCAATTCATTGGAAGAACCCACAAACATAGAATTCACCGAAGCCACACGCCCCCGCATAGCATCGGGAGTTCGCAATTGAAGAATTGTTTGTCTAATGATCATAGAAATTCCATCCGTTACACCACTTAGGAAAAGTGCAATTACTGAAACCCAAAACCAAGTGGAAAGCCCAAATACAATTATACAAACTCCAAAACCGAATATGGCTGCCAGTAACTTCATACCTGCATTTTTATTAAGTGGAAAATGGGCAGATGTAAACATGATAAGTAAAGCGCCCACAGCAGGTGCAGCTCGCAGTATTCCAAAACCTTCAGGCCCCACTTTTAAAATATCCTGTGCATAAATAGGCAGCAGTGCCACTGCTCCACCAAACAGTACGGCAAACATATCTAAAGTCAGGGCTCCTAAAATTACCCGTGTATTTCTTACGAATTTAATTCCCTCTTTTAAACTTTTCATAACAGGTTCGCCAATATTAGGGTTCAAAATTGGTTTCTTCGGTATTTGAAGTAATAGCATTAATGCCATCAAAGAAAACGCAAAAACAAAACACATGGACCAATGCACGCCAATCCAATGGATGAAAAACCCTCCGGCCGCAGGGCCTACCACGGCACCCATTTGCCAAACGGAGCTGCTCCACGTTGCTGCGTTGGGATATATTTTTTTTGGAACCAATAAAGAAAAAAGTGAAAAGATTGTTGGCCCAAGAAAGGCACGCACAATGCCGCCGAGAAAAACTAAAAAGTAAACTGAATAGAGAATTACACTCGTTGAAAGATCGGCCACAATTCGAGGCCAGGTCAATAAAAACAACCCAAGACTCACAACAGAAAAACCAAAAATGCATTTAATGAGCAAACCTCTTTTTTCACGCTGGTCAACCACATGCCCTGCAAAGAGCGCCATGGAAACTGCGGGTATAACCTCCATTAGGCCAATAATACCTAATGACAGTGGATCTTTGGTCAAACTGTAAACTTCCCATTCAATCACGACAAATTGCATAGTCCACGCAAACACCATCGCAAAACGAACCATTAAAAAAATATTGAATTCCCGAAATCGTAATGCAGCGTAGGGATCAGTTTTCTTCATCTAAAAGAAATGGAGTTTTTAAGAATGAAATACTTTCACGAAGAAACTACTCCGCTATTTCAAAAGTACTACACCAAACTGAATATGGCAATGGCATACAGATAAAACCGCACAAAACGAAGGAGGCCAAACAAAAGGTAATTTCTAAATTTATAGTGAATCATTCCAGCTGCCATACTTGTCATAGAATAAGGAATTGGTAATAATGCGCCCACAATAATTAAGAAACCGCCCCATTTGCGGATGTGTTTTAAATGTTTTTTCATCTTTCCCTCCATATATTCATAAACACGAGGAATAGTAAAAACCCATTTTCCAATAAAGTATGAAATGATACCACCAATGTACGATAGCGATGCCAATAGGGTCAAATACAGTAAAGGCTGTGGCATTTTATCGCTCCAGGCTATAAAAATTTCTGGCGGAACAAGCCCCAAAAGTGATTCTGAAGCAAGAAATACAAGCAGAATATTTATGGGAGCGTAGGTTTCTGTTATATATGTAAAAAGATTGCTGAAGTCAACCACATAGAGGTCTACTACTATTAATGCCGCTACTACCAAAAGAATCGGGATGATTGCTTTTTTAAGACTGTGCCCTACAAAAGAATAAAATCCTGTGTATTTATAGTATAGATGGGTACGCTTTAATTTATTTGTTTCGGTTTTTTTTATGGTATTCATTTCAATTTGGGATAATTCTTTGGAGTTTTAATAAAATATTCTTGAATATAAACAATTGCAGTTTCCTGAGGTGCAAATATATAGCTAAAGGCCCTACCCTGCAAGCATTTGGCAATTGTTTGGCGGTTAATGGAATGTTAAACATTTAGAATTCAATTCACTATAAATAACAACGTTAAAAGTTAATATTTCGTTAAATCATTACTTTGTATTACATAGTACTGTAACAATACTTCAATACTTGCGTCTTTTAGATATAACCCAATAAAAACTTTTTATTATGAGAACTTTAAACAGCAATCAGTTAACAGCAAAGATGAAAACTTCAAAAGGCTATTCCTGGAATTCAAAAAGAAGATTTCACTAAAAAAATTAAAACAATTAAAATTTTACAATCATGAGAACATTAGACAGTAACGAAAAACAGCACAGACCTTTAACTTCCAAATCACATTTATGGAATTCGAAAAGACGTTTTAAGTAACGTACTTCAAAAAACCAATAATATAATTAACTATGAAAACCTTACGAAACATTCAAAAGAGAATTAAATGCGGATCACAAAAGCAGCATACGTTGGACTATCTAAACGTCAACAAGCATTTGTTTGAAGATCCCACAATCAGAAAGACATGCAGATACATTTATTGAGACATATAAAATCAAAAACTGACTAAAGCTGGATTGAAGAAATTTAATTCAGCTTTTTTCTTTTCCCCTGTTTACATTGGATTTTGGAACAGGCTTTTTCTTTTCTGGCATGGGGCCTCTTAAATGAATAACCAGCCCATTCAAAAAATTCCGAAGAAATTGATCGCCGCATTCCATATATTTAGGATGGTTTTCATTTCTGAAAATGGCGCCCAATTCACTTTTTGTTACTGCAAAATCTACCAACGAACATATTTTTACTATATCCTCATCGCGCAGCTTGTGGGCTACGCGCAATTTTTTCATAATATCGTTGTTTGAAAGTGCCATTGTTCTTTAAGTTGAAATTATATTGCGAAGGTATCAAACTTAAACGGTAAACCTTAAATAGCTGTTATATTTTATTTAATATGTGTTAAATGGAAGGCGGGTTTTCTTCATTTAAAATATCTTTAAAAGAAAAACTATGAAAAGTTCTGAAAAAAACACAAACAAAAACAAAGACGAAAAACTTCCTTATAACCCAAATGTCACTGAACATGACAAGGATCTGCTGTCACAAAAAAATATTCACGGTGATGGTGGGGATGATCAGCAACTTCGGGATCGTGATAAGAAGGTAGATTTTGCAGGAAACGACTTAGACGTTCCTGGCCGTGAGCAAGCTAAAAAGACGAATGGCATTGGCTTTCGCGATGAGGAAAACAAACTTTTTAGTCAAGGCAGCGAAGACAACGAAAATCTGGAGCAGGATAAACCGCTATAATTTTAATTATTTTCCGGTAGGCACCATGTAAAGCGGGATTTTTGTATGTTCCAAAACACTGGAGGCTACGGTTCCAAGAAATATTTTTTCCAATGTTCCGTGGCTATGGGTTCCCATAACAATTACATCTGCTTTCCATTCTTCGGAATATTCTAAAATACTTTTTGCGGTATCACCTTCTGCTAAATGTGTGGTAATATCTTCCTTCCCTAAATGCGTTGCGGTTTTGTCAAGATAATCCTGTGCCACTTTTACAAATTCTTCCTGTATTCTGAAATCTACAGGAAAAGCATAGCCCTCGTAGCCCATAAAGGGTTCATATTGCATTCCGTAATAGCGTACATCGGCAAGCACGTGCAGCAAACAGATTTCAGCATCCATTAATTTTGCAAGTTCTTTTCCTTTATTAACAACTTTTTCAGAATTGGGATTATAGTCTAAGGTTATAAGTACTTTCTTCATCATTAAAATATTTACTATAAAGTTAAAGCAGATTGTGTGAAATCCTAAATCTTTAGGTAATTATTTATTAAGATAAAGTAGAACTATGTGTTTCCTTCAGTTTAAGAATGATATTTTGAAGTGGAAAACCCAAAAAACTTTATTGTTTTACCAAAATTGCTGTAGCCTTGTTGCCAGTAAGAAGATTCCATTCATATGAAGCAAGTAGATTGCCGATTTCGTCGTAAATATTAAGCTGTGCAGTATTTGGTCCGGAAGAGCCTTGGTTAAGTGCTTCAAAATCTATTTTATTAAATCCATCCTGCAAGGGTAAGTCAAAACCCCGAAAACTACCTTCCAGCCTTGCCTGTGGTATAGCTATTTCACCGTTCACATAAATACGTATCATATCGCCATCCACAAACTCGTGGTCTCGATACATAAAGGTAGCTTTTTTGGCAGTGGTTTTAAAATCGCCCAAATATTGGTCTTTTCCGTACTCGGGCTTTTCCTCTTTATCTTTTGTGAAGTATTTTGGAGCTTTGTTAGTCCCGGAATATTCAATCAAACCATCGCCGTTTTGCATATCTACCTGCTTTTCTTTTTCTTTTCCTATATCAGAATTATCAGGGCTGTTCGGATTTTTTGTATTGGAAAGTGAAGGCGCCTTAACTGATGGAATTTCAAAACCTGTAGGACTGTTTAAATTTGTATCCGTAGCATCAAAACGTGCCGAACTATTGGGAAGATCTATTTGGGCAAAAGAAGTCCAACCCATCAAAATAGATGTGAAAAAAAAGATTTTTTTTACCATAACACTAAGCTTTGAATGTTGTAAACAATAATTGCACCAAAAATAGTATTCCCCTGGGCATAATTGGTTCAAAGTTTAAAATTTATTTTTTCTGGTTTTTTCGTTTTCCTCTCCAAATAAAGAATAACAAAATGGCACAGAGCGGAAGTACTATATATATAATTACATCGGCCGGATTTGATAAGTCTATTGGTTTTTCACTTGGTTTTGGAACTTCTGTGGGTTTTTGGGCATGCAGTATAGTACCCCAAAAAAATAGACCTGCTAAAAGAGTTTTTTTAAGTGTCATAGAAATTTTCTTTTAAAATATGTAAAAAAAAATTCATAGAGAAATTTTAACAACTTCTGTTAACTATTTGGAAATTACCCTAAAATGTCTTACTATGCCGTGTTATTATTAAAAACAGAGAGAATATATGAGACAACTTAAAATCACGAAGCAGGTAACCAACCGAGAAACCAAATCTTTAAACAGTTATTTACAGGACGTTAGTAAAATAGATTTAATAACAGCTGAAGAGGAAGTAGAGTTGGCACAGCGCATTCGTGAAGGAGATCAGGCTGCTTTAAACAAATTGAGCAGAGCAAATTTAAGATTTGTGATTTCCGTGGCGAAACAATACCAAAACCAAGGTCTTAGTCTTCCTGACCTTATTAATGAAGGAAATGTAGGCTTAGTAAAAGCCGCTAAAAGGTTTGATGAAACCCGCGGTTTTAAATTTATATCTTACGCCGTTTGGTGGATTCGCCAGGCTATTTTGCAAGCTATTGCAGAACAATCACGTGTTGTTCGTTTACCGTTAAATAAAATTGGCGATATCAATAAAATAAAAAAGGCTTCTATTCACTTAGAGCAAAAATTTCAGCGTATACCCACTGCAGCCGAAATAGCCAAAGAACTTGATTTCAGTGAATCAAAAGTGAAAAGCTCACTTAAAAATTCCACACGAAGTCTTTCAATGGATGCTCCTTTTCAAGAAGGTGAAAACGACAACAACTTATACGATGTACTTAGCTCTGGCGAAAGCCCAAACCCAGATAAAAGTTTGTTGCACGAGTCACTTCGCATAGAGATAAACCGTGCACTGGACACACTAGCACCAAGGGAAGCAGATGTGGTAAAACTAAATTTTGGGCTCTGCGGACAACCACCGATGACTTTACAGGAAATTGGCGATACTTTTGATTTGAGTCGCGAGCGCGTTCGGCAAATACGTGAAAAAGCAATAAGAAGATTACGACAGACTTCAAAGAGCCATATCTTGAAAAAGTATTTAGGCTAAACATAAATGTTAAAAATATTGGTACTACCAATATTTTATGAAATTCTTAGGAACGAGTTTTATTTCTGCGGTTATCTTTATAAGACTAACCATCAAAACCAATGACCACAGAAATAATACTCGTTTTTTCTATTCTGTTAGTTACCATTATTCTCTTTGCTTTTGAAGTTTTTTCAGTAGACAAGATTGCGATGTTTGTTATTGCTTCTCTTGCGCTAACAGGTTTGGTAAAACCAGAAGAAGCTATTTCTGGTTTTTCGAATACTGCTACTATTACTGTTCTTTCCTTGATGATTATTGCTCTAGCGCTGGAAGACAATGGCGTTATAGCTTCACTGGCACGTTTTCTAAAAAACCTTCACGTGCTTCCACTCTTTCTTTTGTTGCCCGTTTTTATGTTTATTACGGGTGGAATTTCAGCCTTTATAAACACTACGGCGGTAGTTATTGTTTTCATTAAAATTATTTCAGAATTGGCTAAGCGGTTTAACGTACCGCAATCAAAATTACTCCTTCCCATTTCCTTTGCAGGTATTTTAGGAGGTAGCTGTACGTTAATGGGAACTTCAACCAACCTTATAGTAAATTCCGTTGCACGCGATTTGGGAGCGGAAAAATTTAGCTTTTTTGAGTTTTCATTCTTTGGATTAATATTTCTGCTCGTCGGGATAATTGTAGTTACCATAGCGTCACGATGGCTACCGAAAGATTCAAAAGAGAATTTACGCGATATTTATGATCTGGAAAATTATGTGACCACGGTTGTAATCAACAAAAATTCAAATTTAATAGATAAAAAAATTGAGGATACTTTTCTATTTGCCAATCCTGAAATTTCCATCCTCAAACTTACCCGGCGCAAACAGATCACCAACGCCCCTGGGCGCTACATTACTTTAAAAGCAAATGACAAACTTTTGCTTATGTGCGACTTGGAGAATTTGGCCAAACTAAACGAAGCCGAAGGCTTAAGCGTCCATAAAACACAGGAAAAGGACAAAAAGAGACAAACGATAGAAAGTGAGGATGAAGCCGAAAACATAAAAAAACAAGACGGCCTTGGATTTGTGGAACTGCTAATCTTGCCAGGTTCTATTTTGATTGGAAAAACATTAAAACAGCTCAGAAAACAGACTTTTCAAAGTGCGTTGCCTATTGCTATTAAAAAACGTAGAAATATACGTAATACCAAAGAGCGTTTGGTGAGAAAGGATATTGAACAAATAACTTTAAAACCTGGGGATAGATTGTTGGTGGAAATTCCAAAAAACGAAATAAACCAACTCTATGAAATGGAGAATGTGGCAATTCTTAGAGAACATAAAACCAAACCATCTGTAAATAACAAAAAGCGAATGCTATCATTCGCCATTTTGGTTCTTGTTGTGGGTTTGGCAGCAAGTGGTATTTTATCAATTTTAGTAAGTGCGATTACAGGTGTAAGTCTATTACTATTAACCAGGTGTCTTGACCTTAACGACGTGTATCACCGAGTTAACTGGCAAGTAATTTTTTTATTGGCCGGAATGATACCTTTGGGCATTGCCATGAACAACACGGGGGCAGATAAATGGATTTCTGACCATTTATTGGATATTCTTAGCGGCCAGTCCAATATTGTAATTATTGGTCTTATATTTTTAATAACAATGCTAATGAGTAGTGTGGTAAGCAACAATGCAACTGCAATTATTATGACACCAATAGCAATAGCCGTGGCGGCAGGTCTCGATCTAACGATGAAACCATTTATTCTGGCAGTTTTATTTGGCGCCAATTTTAGTTTTTTTACCCCTATGGGCTACCAAACCAATACCCTTATTTATGGAATGGGTATTTATAAATTCAAACATTTTTTTATAATTGGAGGCTTACTTTCCCTAATTTTATGGGTTTTAGGTACATTTATGCTTTCAACACTTTTTTAAATATATATTATGTCACAAAAATTTTCAATAAATGATTCAATTTCTAATCTATGGGATAAGCTTGATGGATGGCTTGACGCCATAATCCTTAAACTTCCCAACTTTGCCGTTGCCATTTTGGTAATGGTAGCTTTCTACTTTATAGCCAAAGGCATGCGGAAGTTTTCATATAGAGTACTATTCCGTAAGATTACGGAAGAATCCATAAAACAGATGCTTTCGCGCATTATGTACGGAATCGTTTTAATTATTGGTTTCTTTATAGCCCTTGGTGTAATGCAACTGGATAAAGTACTTACCTCAGTCTTAGCTGGGGCGGGTGTAGTAGGTCTTGCAATAGGTTTGGCCCTACAAGGTACTTTGAGCAATACATTTTCTGGATTGATGCTTTCCTTTTTGCCAAAAGTGCGCATTGGAGATTTTATTGAGGCCCAAGACAAGAGTGGCTATGTAGATGAAATAAATCTTCGGAATATTACGCTTCGGCAAACGGACAATGAATATGTAATTATACCCAATTCAATTTTCATAGAAAACCCCTTTACCAATTATTCTTTATCAAACCGATCGCGAATAGATGTAAGCTGTGGCGTGGGCTATGAAAGCAACCTTCAAAAAGTGGAAGACTTGGTAAACAAAATTATTACTGAAAATTTTGAGCAAAAGGAAAACGAGGGCGTAGAGTTCTTTTTTACCGAATTTGGCGATAGCTCGATCAATTTTGTTACCCGATTTTGGATATCCAGTACAAAGCCCAAGCCAAAACTGGAAGCAAAGCACAAAGCAATTAAGCTAATCAAAAAGAATTTTGATGAAGCTGGAATCAACATTCCGTTCCCTATCCGTACGTTGGATTTTGGAAAAAATAAATTGCAAATGGCGCCAAATAAAGATGAATAGTTTCCTTTTTATAAACATAATTTGATAAAATGTATCTACTATGAAAAAATTGCTAAGAATATTGCTCGCCGGTTGGGGTGCCAAGAAGATAGGCGGAGGCAAGTGCGGCTGCATAGGCACCATCGTTGTCTTTCTGATCCTTTACTGGTTGTTGGGCTTCGTTTTTGATGTTTTCTGATCATCCCAATCGTCCCCGTACTTAAGTACCGGTAAATTTTCCTATTAAGAAACGCTCCTGGAAATGGGAGCGTTTTTGGTATTTCGACATTTCCTTCGCTAAAAAAGAACGTACCGCAAGTCTGGGGAATTTTGGGAGATAACCAGGGACGTTTTCGTTCCCGCCCAAGGTTCTATAAAATATTACGCTATTTTCTATAGAATATTGCGCTATTTTTTTATAAATATTGCGCTATAATTTTCAAAATATTGCGCTATATTTATTCAATCAATAACTACAAAGCAATATCAATATGGCTATCGGGTACCGCATTGTTCGCAGGAAGAATCCTCAGAATTCCGCAGAAACGCAATATATTATGCAGCATATTTCCAAAGGAATTGTTGACATAGACCAGATGGCAGATAACCAAGGAAAGCGCCTTTTCCGAAGCCGATGTAATTGGCGTGGTAACGGCACTATCCAGCAAACTCCAGCAGCATCTGGAACGGGGCAATAGTGTGGATATAGGCCCTCTGGGAAGGTATAAAATTGGGTTCTGCGCCAAACCCCTTCCCGGGCCAATCGCCACCAGCGCCCCAAAGGCAGAAAGGTTCTACATAAACTTCCAGCCCGGCAGCCGAATAAAAAGATGGTTGAAAACGGGGCTGACACTTAAATTGGAGAAATAGTCGATACGCTAGAAGGCAATTATTCCAGTCTTTTGTGGAGTGTCTTTTAACAAAACAATAGCATCCATTAACTAATTTTTTTGAGGAGTGTACGGTTATATTTGCACTACAAACCTTTAAAAACTTAGTATTATGAAAAAAGCTATTGCACTAACCATGCTGGCAACAGCAATTTTTGCTACCTCCTGTGTATCAAAAAAGAAGTATGTAGAATTGGAGAACCAGTATAACGACACGCGTTCTACCCTAGCAAAGACCCAGCTTGAAAAAGAAGAAATTGAAGCCAAATACGCCAAGATTGAAGAGCGCGTAGCCAGTTACAATTCAAAAATCCAGTCATTGACCGATAGTAACAACAACCGCCTACAGCAAATTGAAGGCGTTGTGGTTTCAGAAAATGATAAGGAAAACATGAGAAAAGCCCTTGCCAACGTAGATCCCCAAGAACTGGCACAGGCAAAGACTCTTAAGGATTCTATGAATCTAATCGTTTCACATAATCTTAAAAAGAACCTTGACAACAGTTTAGCCGGTGAAGGCGAAGAGGATGATATCAAAATTGATATTGATGAAACTGTGGTAATGATTACCATCTCGGACAAGTTGTTGTTCAATTCAGGAAGTGCCCGTGTTAACAAAAAAGCAAATCCATTATTGGAGCGTCTTGCGAATGTAATTAACAGTGAGCCTGCCCTTGAAGTTATGGTTGAAGGCCATACCGATAGCCAGACAGTGAAGCCTGGAGCTTACATTAAAGACAACTGGGAGTTGAGCGTGGACCGCTCCACTGCTGTTATCCGCATATTGCAGGATGATTATGGTGTTGCTCCTGAAAAATTGATTGCTGCTGGACGTAGTAGTTTTCATCCTTTAACTGAAAATGAAACCAAGGAAGGCCGTGCTACTAACAGAAGAACGCGAATTGTAATTTTACCGAATCTTGATAAATTTTTGGCTCTACTTTCCGCCAATTAATCATTAAAAATAAACTATTTTGAAAAGAGCAATCTGTTAAACAGGCTGCTCTTTTTTTTTGGAATAAGGAAAATAAATATGCAAGCACTAACAAATAAAAAAAAGGCATATCTTTAATTAAAAATCAATGCCTCCCGAAGCAATGGAAAAGAAACTACTTTCTGACTTTTGTGAACTATATCTTTATGACACCTACTCCCTGCTCCGTGTTTTTGAAAACCAGCATGTAGACCTAAAGAGAAATGATTGGATTAGAGCTAACTATAAAGAACATTTTGGCAACAAACCATTTGTTGTGATAGCCGATAGAAGGTACCGACATACCATTGATCTTGATATCTATAAAAACGGAAAGATGAAGAACAAAAAGGGAATGGCTATTGTCTCCACTTTGGAAGAAGAAAGGGAAAGAGCTCTTGTAGAACAAAAACTCTTCCCTCATAGTTTTGCTTTTTTTGATAATTTGGAAAACGCTCGCGCCTGGGCCGAATCATTTTCTTTCAAGTAAACTATTTTGAAGGAGGCATTGAGGGCCTAACCTCAATTTTACTTGGCAGTGTGCGCGAATTCATTTTTATTAAATCTACTATCAATTTACCAACATCCTCAATCTGAATTTTCCAGGCATCATCGGCATCTGGCTCATTTCCGTTAAAATGTGTTGAAACCGAACCAGGCATAATTGTACTCACTTTTACACCCTGGTCACGCAAATCCAGCATTACGGCTTGTGTAAAACCTGTCAAGCCAAATTTACTTGCGTTGTAAGCACTTCCACCTTTAAAAAAATTAGTCCCCGCCAAACTTGAGATAGTTATAAAATATCCTTTATTTTTTTTTAATTGCTCCACACTCGCTTTCAAGGAATAGAATGGACCCGAAAGATTAGTGTCAATAGTCTCCTCCCACTGCTCAATAGAAATATCTTCAACAGAGCCAAAATGTCCAAGCCCAGCATTTGCAATAACAATATCAATACCGCCAAATTGGATCAAGGTTTCTTTAACCGCCTTTTGCTGACTTTCATAATTGCGAACGTCAGCTTCCAGCCCTATGGCCTGTGCCCTATCGTTTCCGTTTGAGTTTAATCGTTTCGCGGCTTCTTCGGCAGTTTTTTTTGTTCTTCCCGTAATGGCAACGTTGATGCCTTCCTTAAGCAACGCTTCTGCAATTCCGTAACCTATTCCTTTAGTACCGCCAGTAATAAGTGCGGATTTGTTTCCTAAATCATTCATTGTTTTTCGTTTTTCCCAAAGTTACCAATTGCGAAATGGAATGTTATTAAATTCTGCTTAAATTTGAAAGATGAAGTTGTTGCCAATAGTATTTTTCATCTTTCTGTTCTTTGGTTTTTCTTCTGATGAAAAACTTCAGGAACCTTTGGTAAACCTTAAAGAGCTTTCAACAGAATTCGTTTACGAAATACGCTACGCTACCCCAAATAATTTTATAGGCGAAACGCTCTACGATTGTGCTGAATGTTTGCTACGTCCCGAAGTAGCGGAAGCGTTACTGGAAGCCAATCAATATTTTTGCGAGAGAGGTTACCGCATAAAAATTTACGATTGCTACCGCCCGCTGGACGTACAGAAAAAAATGTGGGCAAAAGTGCCTCGACCAACTTACGTGGGTAACCCATACGGGAATGGGTCTATCCATAACAAAGGTGCTGCGGTTGATATTACTTTGGAAACATTGGAAGGCTGCTATGTAGAAATGGGCAGCGACTATGATTATTTTGGAAGGGAGGCACATATTGACAATTATAATCTTTCAAAAGAAATACTTGCCAACCGAAAGCTGCTTTTTGAAGGAATGCGGAAGTTTGGCTTCAATACCATCCGCACGGAATGGTGGCACTTTAGCTATAAAAGAAACTGGAGTTACAAAACATTGAACATTCCCCTGCCCTGCGACTAATAATTATTATTTATTAGGAAGTTCTTTTTCTGCATTTCCACTTATTTTAAAAGGAATTTCAGGTGTGTTCTTATATAGTTTTAGTTCAACTACATCAGAAGGTAAATTGAAATCTGCATTGGCCAATGCTTCTTTTACCTCTTTTATTATCAAGCCTCGAAGTACCCGCGAAGCCCTTCTGTAATCAACGGTATCTACCCAAAAGAAAACTTTGAGGTTTACGGTACTTGCTGCAAGTTCGTCTTCAATCACAAAATTTTCATGAGTTTCATCACGAATTATCTCTTTGTTTTTATCCAAAACCTGCTGAATTACTCTCTTTGCTGCTTCAATATTATCTTCATAACCAATTCCAACGGTAAAATCGACTCTAAAAAAACCATCGGCGGTATAATTTTCAACAGGTTTGGTCAGCACGTCACTATTGGGGATATAAATATCGCGGCCATCAAAGGTTTTTATGTGTGAATCCCGAAAACTCAATTCTTTCACCCTTCCAAAAATATCATCCACCTTTATGGTGTCGTTAATATTAAAAGGTCTGTTAAAGGCCAAAATAATTCCGGCTAGAAAATTCTTTCCAATATCCTGAAATGCAAAACCCAAAATAATAGCACCGCCACCTACTGCCGTTAACAGTCCTGTAGCGATACCGTCCAATCCTGCTACCTGCAACGCTAACATAATTGAAATAATGATTAAAATAATTTTTACTGCCTGTGCCAGAAAGCGCGACATTAAAGGGTCTTCAGATTTTTGCTGGAAACGTCTTTTATAGAAATTTGTAAGTAATTGCGCCAGCAATACTCCTAAAATCACCACCAATACTCCCAATGCAATCCGAGGAAGGATTTTTAGAAATTCTTCGTAATAATTGTGCAATGAATTTTGGATTGTGTCGCCGGGAGATTGTAAAAGTGGGAGCATCTATTTTTCTTTTAAAGATAACAATTCTTCTCCAAATAAATCTTGACTTAAAATAATCTTAAAGTATAGTGGAACGAGCTGCAACATGTATCTTTGCAAAAAAAATAAAACCTGTGGAGCTTTCAGTAAAATCATTTAAATTAATTAGCACTTTAGAGGCTATATCATTTTTGGTTCTTTTGGGAATTGCAATGCCCTTAAAATACATTTGGCATATGCCACAAATGGTGCAAATAGTAGGAATGGCGCACGGCGTGCTATTTGTGCTTTATGTTGGCGGTGCTCTTTATATGTATAAAAAGTTGAAGTGGTCCATTACAGATTTATTTATTGTGGTAATGTGTTCAGTACTGCCTTTCGGCCCTTTTTATGTAGAACGTAAATATTTATAATGAACAGGGAAACAATTCAGAATTATAGTTGTCTTTTTCAGAATTACCTCGTTAGTGAAGGTATGACAGTTGAATGGGCTATTTTTTTGAATGTGCTTTTAAACTGTATTATCGTTTTAACAATAGTATTGATTCTTGATGTTATTTTCAGAAAATTTATTATTGAAACTTTCAAGGCTTTTAGCAACAAGACAAAAACCACCTTTGACGATTATTTGGTAAAAAGTAATTTTCCAAGATTCATCGCACATACTTTACCATTGGCAATAATTTGGTATCTCATCCCTATTATTTTTATTGAATCGCCGTTTATGACCAACCTGTTGTTGATAGCATCTCAGGTCTATCTGGTTATTCTTTGTGTATATATTTTCAGAAGTATTTTACGCACTACGCGAAATTACTTAGAAGAAAATGAGCATTACCGAGACAAGCCCACGGAAAGCTATGTTCAGGTATTGATGATTTTTGCTTGGGGAATTGGGATCTTTTGGATTATCCAGCTTCTTACTGGGTTTTCAGTTGTTAGTCTTACCACTTTAGGTGCGGCTTCAGCTGTAATTCTTTTAATTTTTAAAGATACCATTTTAGGCTTTGTTGCAAGTATTCAGGTTTCCGTAAATGATATTGTTCGTATTGGAGATTGGATTACATTCAGCAAATTTGGAGCAGATGGGTATGTAACCGAAATAAATCTTGCAACCGTTCGCGTACAAAATTGGGACAATACCTATACCACCATTCCCACCTACAGTTTAATTGCCGATTCATTCCAAAATTGGCGCGGAATGCAGGAAAGCGATGGCAGGAGAATAAAGCGTTCCATATTTATTAAACAATCTTCCATAAAATTTCTTTCGGTGGAAGATGTGCAGCGATTGAAAAAGATTCAATTGATCAAGCCTTATTTGGAACATCGTCAAAAAGATGTTGACAAATACAATGAAAAAAACGAAATTGATAAAGAGCTGTTAATAAACGGCAGAAACCAAACAAACCTAGGAGTATTCCGATATTATGCCGATGCGCTTTTAAATGAAAACTCTGCGATCAATAAAGATCTTTTTTTAATGGTGCGCCATTTGGCCCCTACGGATAAAGGAATACCTATTGAAATATTTTGCTTCAGCAAAGACAAGCGTTGGGTAAATTATGAACACATACAGGCCGATATTTTTGACCATCTGCTGGCCGCCATTCCTTATTTCGACCTTGAAATTTTTGAACTGCCAACGGGCAAGGACATTTCTTCCACCATCAATAAGGCATCTTTTGAAAATTAAAAGTATCTTTAATTCAAAAACCTTTTGGATTTAAAAAACTTTAAGACCTACCTGTACATTTTTGGAATGCTGGCTGTTGCCTTAACCATTTTTCCCTTCGTGGCAGTGGATTATTGGTGGATTCGCATATTCGATTTTCCACATATACAGCTTACTATCCTAACATTTGTAGCACTTGTGGTTTTCTTTATGAGGTTTGACTTGAAGCGGCTAAACGATTATCTATTTGTAACCGTTATGGCTGTCTGCCTCATTATTCAAGTTTGGAAAATAATACCCTATACGCCTTTGGCAGATAAAGACATTAACGACAGCCAAGAAAAAAAATCTGGAACTAGTATTTCATTGTACGCTGCCAATGTGCTTCAATCCAACAAAAAACCTGAACTTTTAATCTCGGATTTCAAAAAAATGGATCCAGATATAATGTTACTTGTAGAAACCAATAAGAGATGGAGGGATTATATTATTGAAAATTTACCCGAAACATATAAATATAAAGTTGAGGTACCTCAAGACAATACCTATGGTATGCTATTGTATTCAAAATATAAATTGATTAATCCACAAGTAAAATTTTTGGTAGATAAAGATATCCCTTCAATTCATACAAAGCTTTTGCTAACTAGCAATGATACTGTTCAACTTTACAGCATCCATCCTACCCCGCCAATGCCCCAGCACAACTCCCGCTCAACAGACAGGGATTCTGAAATGATGAAAATTGCAAATTTAAGCAGAACATCTACTTACCCCGTAATTGTTTTAGGTGACTTTAATGATGTCGCTTGGTCCAATACCACATCTTTGTTCCAGAATGTAGGCGAATTGTTGGATATCCGCAAAGGCAGGGGGATATACAATACATACAACGCCAAAAGTTTTTTAATGCGCTGGCCATTGGACCATATATTTGTATCAGCAGAATTTAGACTTATTGCTATAAAACTTGGACAAGATATCAATTCAGATCATTTGCCCACTTATGCAAAACTCAGCTTTGAGCCTTTAAAAGCAGCCGAGCAACAACCCGAAAAACCTTCTGAAAGACAATTGAAAAATGCAAAAGAGCAGGCAGAGCGGGTTCAGCTTTAAATTTCAAAATATTAAAATAAAGTGTCTGGTTTGTCCATATTGGGTGTATGAAGGTTAGTTCCAAACCGCTCATTCGCCTTTTTAATAAAATGTGCCGAAAGCAAGGGTGAAGCCTTTTCAATATTTTGGTGCACAAAAAAGTAAATGTTTTGCAACCCTTGCTCAATCCAGGTTTCCAGGCGGTCAATCCAATCATCAAGCCGAGTATAATCGCTTTCGTGGTTAGCGCCATTATAACGAATAAACGCTGTGGGCGTGGTAAGCCGCATGTGTAGCAAATCGCGCCTTCCTGCAGTATCAACAATAGCGTTAGTGATGTTGTGTTTTTCTAAAATATTATAGAGTTCTTCGGCTACATCTTCATCGTTAAACCAATCAGTGTGCCTAAACTCTATCGCTGGTTTTATATCTTTTGGTAGCATTTTGAAAAACGGTTCCAATCTATCCATATTTTTTGGTCCGAAATTATCAGGGAGTTGCACAAAAGGCATTTCAAGTTTTTCTTTCAAATTTGAAGAATTCAGAATGTATTCATTCAAAGTTTCCTCACAATCCTGAAGTCTTTTCCAATGTGAAACTCCTTGGAAAAATTTGGGAAAAAACCTGAAATCATCCGGTGTTTTTTCATACCAACCCGCAAAAGTATCTGCCGGAAAAATTCTGTAAAAGGTAGCATTCAGCTCAATACTGTTAAACTGGGTTGAATAATAAGCAAGCTCGTCTTTTGTACCTCGAGGATAAAAGCCCTTTAAATCTGCCTTGTTCCATTTTGCACAACCTACATATAAATTTGGAGGGCTGGATTTTTTATGCTTAGTAAGAACTTTTTTAGTTCCCGGATGGTCTTTTGGCAAGGTAAAGTCTATATTTTCAGGGTCGTCAACTTTTCCGAATTTCATGATTTTCAGTTTTCAGTAAAGATACTTTTAAAATCAAATTTCAAAAAAATATTAACCTGTAACTTTTTATAAAGCTGTTAGTCTTATATTTACTGAAACTTAAAAAATCATTTATGAAAATCATTAAAACACTTACCATTGCCTTTTTAATAACCGCCATGGTTCCTGTATCTGCGCAAACTGCCGACGAAATAATCAATAACTATTTCGAAAATACCGGTGGAAAAGCGGCTTGGGAAAATTTAAAAAGCTCAAAAATGACGGCAACCGCCCAAGCACAGGGAATGGAAATTCCAGTAGAGGTTTATCAAACCAAGGATGGCAAACAATTAATAAAAATTAATTTTCAAGGTCAAGATATAACGCAATTAGCCTTTGATGGCGAAACCATGTGGAGCACTAATTTTATGACCATGCAGCCTGAAAAAAGTGATGCCGAAGCTACTGCCAACATGAAAAAACAATCAAAAGATTTCCCCTCACCTTTTTTAAATTATAAAGAGAAAGGCTTTACGGCTGAGCTGATGGGTAAAGAAACAAAAGATGGTACCGAAACTTATAAAATAAAACTTACTCAGTCCCCTATTATGGTTGACGGTGTTGAGCAGCAAAATATAAGCTATCACTATTTTGACACTGAAACCTTTGTGCCGATTGTGGTTGAAAATGAAATCTTTCAAGGCCCCATGAAAGGCCAAATGAATGTAAGCACCATGAGCGATTATCAAGAAGTTGATGGTTTATATTTTCCATTTTCGCTTAGCATGGGTGGACAGGCAATTCAACTAAAGGAAATTATTATAAATCCTGAAATTGATGATGCAATGTTTGTATTTCCTGCTACAACAACAGAAGCTGTTAAAAAAGAATAAAAATTCTTTCTTATTAAAAATCCCTGCTAGTCGGGGATTTTTTTTTCCGCATTTTTAAAAACTAAAACTCTCTAAAATGAAATATTTCATCTTTACGTTTCTCCTGATACTTTCAGGTTTAATAGCCCCAGCACAAGAAACAGCTTTAAAAGGAAAAGAGCTTTTCGGCAATATGAAGGCTAGGCATATTGGTCCTGCACTTATGAGTGGTCGTATAAACGATCTTGAAAATCATCCTACCAACGCACGTATTCTTTATGCCGGTGCCGCAGGTGGTGGAGTTTGGAAATCTAGTGATGGTGGCGCAACCTTCGCCCCAATTTTTGATGAACACGCCCAATCCATAGGGATCATTACTTTAGATCCCAAAAACCCTGACGAAGTTATTTGGGTTGGCACAGGTGAAACATGGACACGAAACTCAGTTTCAGTTGGTAACGGTCTCTATAAATCTACCGATGGAGGAAATAATTGGAAGAAAGTTCCAGGGTTTGAAAACTCAGAACGGATTGCTTCCATCGTTATAAATCCAAACAATACAGATGAAGTTTACGTAGGCGTATTAGGCGCACTTTGGAGTGATAGTGAAGATCGGGGTGTTTACAAAACAACTGACGGCGGAAAAACGTGGAATAAAGTTTTATACGTAGGGCCTTCAACTGGTGTTTCAGATATTTTGATGGACTCTAAAAATCCAAATGTACTCTTTGCTTCCATGTGGCAATTCAGAAGAACTGCTTGGGGCTTCAATTCTGGAGGGGAGAATAGTGCTATTTACAAATCAATAGATGGCGGAAAAACCTGGAACAAATTAACGAAAGACCTTCCTTCAGGTAAACTAGGAAGAATAGGAATTGCAATGGCTCCAAGCGATAGTAAAATAATCTATGCTGTTATTGAAACGGGCAAAAAAGAAACAAATGGTCTTTGGAGATCAAATGATAGCGGCAATTCGTGGGAACATTTAAATAATGATTTTGGGCTTACCGTTCGTCCTTTTTACTTTTCACGTATCACGGTAGATCCTAAAAACCCAGATATCATATTGAAAGGTGGTTTAACAGGCTCCATAAGTCGAGATGGTGGCAAGACCTTTAAAAATCTTGGAAATATGCACAGCGACATCCACGATGTGGTTTTCGATATAAATAACAGTGATATTATTTATTCAGGAACAGATGGCGGAGTTTATCGCTCTTGGAATGGTGGCTCTACTTTTGAAATTGTGGAGAATCTTCCACTTTCGCAGTTTTATCATATAAGCGTTGATGATGCCGAACCCTACAATGTTTATGGAGGCCTGCAGGACAATGGCTCTTGGTATGGCCCCTCCTCTGCTCCTGGGGGTGTTTCCGCAAGACACTGGAACAGTATTGGTTACGGTGATGGTTTTAGGGTTTTAAAACACCCTGCAAAAAATATTATTTATTCCGAAATGCAGGGCGCAGCAAACGTTTGGCGTTATGATGTTGATAGAAATAGAACTACCACTGTGCAACCGCAACCTAAAAAAGGAGATCCAGAGCTTCGTTTTAATTGGAATGCGCCTATGGCCGTGAGCAATTTTGCTCCGGACAGGTTTTATATGGGAAGCCAGTTTTTGCACCGTTCCGAAGATATGGGCGATAGTTGGACCATCATTTCACCAGATTTAACTACAAATGATAAATTCAAGCAAGACCAAGCAAATTCTGGCGGACTTTCCGTTGATAATAGTGGTGCGGAAAAGCACACCACAATTTTCACAATTGCAGAATCTCCACTGGACCAAAATATAATTTGGGTTGGTACTGATGACGGAAACGTACAGCTCACAAAAGATGGTGGAAAAACGTGGACAAACCTTACCGATAATCTAGTAGGTATTCCCAAAAACACTTGGGTTTATCATATAGAAGCTAGCGTTCACGGAAAAGGAACTGCTTATGTTGTTTTTGAAGGTCATAACACGGGTGATATGAAACCCTACGCACTAAAAACCACCGATTATGGCAAAACTTGGAAATCAATTATTTCAGAAGATATTGATTCAAAAGCTTTCGTAAGAAATATTCAAGAGGATTATGTGAACGAAGATTTGCTTTTTCTTGGAACTGAGTTTGGTCTTTATGTAACAATTGACGGCGGAAAAAACTGGTCGCAATTTACAAATAATATGCCCCCTGTAGCAGTTCATTTTACTGATCTTCAAAAAAGAACGAATGATTTGGTGATGGGTACACACGGTCGCGGTGTTATTATTATTGACAATATCAGCCCCCTCCGCGAATTAAGTTCTGAAATATTAAATAAGGATGTTCACTTCTTTAAAACTGAACCTTTCTCAATGACAGAAGATAGCGGTTTCAGTGGAAATTTTGGAACTGAAACCCAATTTGTAGGTGAAAATAAAAACACCAATGCCAAAATTGTATATTACTTGAAAAAGCGTCATACGTTTGGAAAAATGGAGATGGAAGTTCAAGATATGGAAGGCAATAAAATAACGACACTCAATCCAGGAAAATCAAAAGGAATTAATATTGTAAGTTGGGATTTTAGTACGGCGGCTCCAAAAATGGCTCAAGCCAAAACCCTCGCTTTCAGTGGTTTTACTGCTCCAAGAGTACCTGCAGGAAAATATAAAATAGTGCTGACAAAAGGAAAGGAAACCTACACCCATAATATTGAAGTGAAGTACGATGAAAAGTCAGTCACCACTTTAGAACAACGAAAAGAGCAAGAAACGCTCACTGATGAATTGTTCAATATGGTAGAGGATTTGGCGTATATGGTTTATGAAATCACCGAAACACAAACAAAAGCTACTGAAGTTATTGAGAATAATCCAAAAGGAAAGAAAGAAGCCCAAAAATTATTTGATGCTTTGGAAATCCTTCGGAAAGACTTGGTTATTACCACAGGCGATAATTACGTTGCTTCCGCTGAACCGGAATTGCGAGAAAAGATGGGCGATCTTTACAGCAATGTGGCTTCAAATTTTAATAAGGTTTCTGGAGCTTCAAAAGCAAATTACGAATTGATTTCCGAAGAATTCTCAAAAGCAAAGCAGCGGTACGAAGCTATAATGGAAAAGGAAGGAAAGAAATTCTATTCATTTTTGGAAAAAAACAATATTCCAAAAACTGAAATTCAAAGTAAAGAAGAATTTTTGAAGAAAGGATAATTTGCTTCCAGACCTAACAGGTCTTTGGGACCTGTTAGGTTTTTTTTATTTCCTATTTATTAATAAATACCGTTTTACGATTCACAAATTCCCTAATACCATCTTCACTGAGCTCGCGGCCATAACCGCTTTGCTTAATCCCGCCAAAAGGTAGGCGTGGATCGCTTTTTACCAATTCATTTATAAAAACCGCGCCTTCATCAAAACGAAAAGCCAGCTTTTCAATTTCTTCAATCTTTTTTGTGAAAATAGAAACGCCCAACCCAAATTTTGAATTATTTGAAAGTTCAATTGCTTCTTCCACTGTCTTAAATGTTGTGACAGAAAGTGCCGGCCCGAAGGTTTCTTCATTAAATACGGCCATAATATCAGCAACGTTTGTTAAAATGGTAGGTTCAAAATAGGCACCTTGCCGCTTTCCTCCTATTTCCAACTTAGCGCCCGCCTTCACGGAAGCGTTTACTTGTTTTTCCAAATCCTTTGCTAAATCTGTGCGTGCCAGCGGGCCAATAAAAGTCTCGACATCCATCGGGTCGCCGCTTTTAAGCTCTCGTACTTTTACAAGCATTTTTTCAACAAATTCTTCAGCAATTGTTTCATCGATAAGCAAACGTTTTCCCGCTATACAGCTCTGTCCCGTGTTTTGAAATCGTGCTTGCACACAGGTATCAATAGTTTTTTGCATATCGCAATCTTTCATCACAACCAAGGCATTGTTTCCGCCCAGTTCCAAAACTGTTTTCTTAATATTCCTACCCGCAATGGAAGCTACCGAAGAACCCGCTGGACCGCTTCCGGTAAGTGTTACCGCTTTTATTTTTTTGTTTTCAATAATTTTTTCGACAGCATCACTTCCAACTAATAAAGTGGTAAAACAATTATCCGGAAACCCCGCTCTTTTGAATACTTTTTCAATATTTAAAGCACTTCCAAAAACATTTGAAGCGTGTTTCAAAACACCAATATTCCCTGCCATCAAAGCGGGGGCAGCAAATCTAAAAACCTGCCAAAATGGATAGTTCCAAGGCATAATTGCAAGTATAACGCCCAACGGTTCAAAGCTTATATAACTTTTGTGTGCATCGGTATTAATCACTTCATTTTGAAGTTGTTTTTCGGCATTTTCTGCATAATACTCACACACCCAGGCACACTTTTCAATTTCTGCAATAGCTTGCGAAATAGGCTTTCCCATTTCCAAGGTCATTGTTTCGGCATACTCTTTTTTATTTTTTCTTAATTCTGAAGCGGCTGCCAACATCAGTTTCTTTCGATGGGCAAAGGAAGTTTCACGCCAATTGTAAAATCGCTTATCAGCCAAATCAATTATTACGGAAATTTCTTTTAGTGTCTGATTTTTATAGGAATTTAATTCTTGACCAGTATATGGATTGATGGAAGTAGTTGTCGCCATTGTTTTTCTTTTAAAAGTATTGAAAACATTGGGAACCTTGCTACCGATTAAGAGGATTTTAACTCCAGATTTGTTAAAAATAAACCCTTTAAATACTCGTTACCTTTTAAGTATTGTAATACATTTGCGTAACTAAATATTTTATCAATTTCAAAAAGATTCCCGCCCTTGCGGATATAGTTATGAAAAATACAGCACTCTCTAACATACACGAAAAATTAGGCGCTAAGATGGTACCATTTGCGGGTTATAATATGCCCGTTTCTTATGAAGGCGTTAATGCCGAACACGAAACCGTACGTAATAACTTGGGCGTTTTTGATGTTTCACATATGGGTGAATTTTTAATTACTGGACCCAAAGCGTTAGATTTAATCCAAAAGGTATGCAGTAATGATGTGTCCAGAATAGTGGACGAACAAGCACAGTACAATTGTCTTCCCAATGAAACAGGCGGTATCGTGGACGATTTAATCGTTTATAAATTTGAGGATGGAAAATATTTATTGGTGGTGAACGCCTCAAACATTGACAAAGATTGGGACTGGATTTCAAAACACAACACAATGGGCGCTGAAATGCGCAATCTTTCAGATGATTATTCACTATTGGCCATTCAAGGTCCAAAAGCTGTGGAAGCTATGCAATCATTGACATCTGAAGATTTAAGCGCTATAAAATTTTATCATTTTAAAGTAGCTGATTTTGCGGGAATTGAGCACGTTATTATCAGCGCAACTGGTTATACCGGAAGTGGCGGTTTTGAGATTTACTGCAAAAACAGTGAAGTAGAACAGGTTTGGAACCAAGTGATGGAAGCCGGAAAAGATTACGGCATTAAACCGATTGGTTTGGCCGCCCGCGATACACTTAGGTTGGAAATGGGTTTCTGTCTTTACGGAAATGACATAAACGATACTACTTCGCCATTGGAAGCTGGTTTGGGCTGGATTACGAAATTCACAAAAGACTTTATCAATTCTGAAAACCTAAAAAAACAGAAAGAAGAAGGCGTTAAAAGAAAACTTATAGGTTTTGAATTGAACGAACGCGGTATTCCGCGCCATGATTACGAGATTGTTGATAAAGACGGAAAAAATATTGGGATCGTAACCAGTGGCACGATGGCGCCTTCCTTAAATAAAGGCATCGGGATGGGGTATGTTACAACTGAAAATAGTGCTCTTGGTACCGAAATTTTTATTCAAATTAGAAACAAACCAGTTGCAGCAACAGTTGTGAAAACACCATTTTATAAAGGTTAATGTTGGATTATCAAGCCATTTTAGAAGAAATACACACGTCCCTTAAAAAAATCGAAAATACGGGAGAAGTTGCAAGTTATATTCCAGAATTGGCGAATGTTCCAAAGAATAAACTCGGAATTCATCTGCAATTAATTACTGGCGAAAACTATTCCGTTGGTAATGCTTCCGAAAAATTCTCCATTCAAAGTATTTCAAAAGTACTTTCGCTTGCCAAAGCTTTTCAATTGGTAGGAAATGATTTGTGGGAACGGGTGGATGTGGAACCTTCCGGTAACCCATTCAACCATCTTTCACTTTTGGAACTTGAAGATGGAATTCCCAGAAATCCGTTAATCAACTCGGGAGCTATTGTAATTGCTGATGTTTTACTTTCACACTTAAAAAATCCGAAAGAAGATTTTTTAAACTTTGTGCGTGAATTGACGCATGACGAAGGTATTTCATATAATGAAAAAGTTGCCGAATCTGAACGGATAACCGGCTTCAATAATTACGCAGCAGCCAATCTTTTAAAATCTTATGGTAATTTAAACAACAAGGTTGAAGATGTTTTGGATTTTTATTTCCACCAATGTTCCATAATGATGGATTGTAGACAACTTACAAATGCTTTTTTCGTTTTTGCAAATAAAGGAAAGTGTTTGAAAGAAGTTCAGCATTTAACTTCCAGCCAGGTAAAACGCATCAACGCAATTATGCTGACCTGTGGGTTTTATGATGAAGCAGGAGAGTTTGCCTTTGAGGTAGGGTTGCCGGGTAAAAGTGGCGTAGGTGGAGGAATTGTAGCGCTATTGCCGCATTGTTTCACCATTGCAACTTGGGCACCGGCATTGAACCCGAAAGGCAATTCGTATTTAGGAATGCAGGCTTTGGAGCAGTTTACCACAAAAACCAAACTGTCTATTTTTTAACCGAAGAAAGAATTTTAATGAAGAAGAAAGAAGAAAGGCAACGCATTTTAATCTTGGGAGGCAGTGGTTTTATAGGCAATGCTCTTTATAGGGAACTACTCTCCTATTTCGATGTGCATTGCACTTACTGCCAGCAACACGGGGCTTTTTCAGAAAACCAAGTCTTTCATAACTTTTGTGTGGAAGAAGATTCTATGCTTCTGCTATTGAATAGAATTCAGCCAACGATTATTGTTTCTGCTATAAGCGGCGATTTTAAAAATCAGTTTGAAGCTCACAAAGAAATTGTGAATTATGCTTTATTGAATGAGGGTTGTTCCGTTATTTATATTTCTTCCGCTGAAGTTTTCGACGGTAAATTTGCCCATCCTTCATATGAAAACGACACAACGATTTCACAAACTGAGACCGGAAGGCTTAAAATTTCCATTGAAAAATTGCTTTTGGAAACTATTCCATCGCAAACAACCATTTTAAGATTGCCAATGGTACTCGGCATCAATTCGCCAGAGGTTTTTCATCTTCGTCAATGTATTAGGCACCAAGCTTCTTTTGATGTCTATCCAAATTTGGTAATTACCGCAACCACCGTAAATAAGGTTTGTCAACAAATACATTATATTATAAACCAATCGCTTCGCGGCATATTTCATTTGGCAAGCAATGATATGGTGCATCACGAAGATCTTTTTAAAGAAATCACTTTAAAAATGGGTGCTAAAATGCCTATCTTTAAAAGTGTTTTCAACAGTAATGAAGATCAATATAATGCACTTCTTCCAAAATATAGCAAATTGCCAAAAACGCATCAAATAACTGTTTCACAGGTAATTGAAGAGTGCAGCCTAAATGAAGAGATTATATCAATTAAATAAAAAAATTAAATTATGAAAGCGTTATCAGACAAAGAGATTAATGAAAAATTAAAAGAATTTGAAGGGTGGGATTACCATGAAGGTGCCCTGCACACTATTTTTGAATTTGAGGATTTTAAAGAAGCATTTTCAGCTATGACCCGAATTGCCTTTGAAGCTGAAAAATTGCAGCACCATCCCGAATGGAGCAATGTTTACAACTCCTTGGAGATCTACCTTTCTACTCACGATGCTGACGGTGTTACTGAAAAGGATTTTGAGCTTGCGAAGATTATTGACGAGCTAATTGGGTAGGTAGAAATAAAATTTGTAATGCCGTTCAAATTTTTAAATTTGCAATCAAAATAGTTTAAAATTATGGGAAGAGCTTTTGAATTCAGAAAAGCAAGAAAAATGAAGCGTTGGTCTGCAATGTCCAAGGCTTTTACACGTATTGGAAAAGATATTGTAATGGCCGTTAAGGAAGGCGGTCCTGATCCGGACGCCAACTCTAGGCTGCGAGCGGTAATCCAAAACGCAAAGGCAGTGAATATGCCCAAAGAAAACGTAGAGCGTGCTATAAAGCGTGCTAGCGATAAAAGTTTGGGCGAGTATAAAGAAGTTCTTTTTGAAGGTTACGCACCGCACGGAATAGCAATTTTAATTGAAACTGCTACCGATAACAATACCCGAACTGTTGCAAACGTCCGCAGTTATTTTAATAAATGTGATGGCAGTTTGGGAACTTCAGGTTCTGTATCTTTTATGTTTGACCACACTTGCAACTTTCGTATAAATCCAGAAGGCTTGGATATTGAGGAGCTTGAACTTGAATTAATAGATCATGGTGTTGAGGAAATTTTTGAGGACGAAGATGGAATTATGATATATGCCCCATTTGAAAGTTTTGGCGCTATTCAATCCTATCTTGAAAAAAACAATATTGAAATTCTCTCCTCAGGATTTGAACGTATTCCACAGGTTACTAAAAAATTATCCGAAGATCAGGCTGCAGATGTAGAAAAACTTCTCGAAAAAATAGAAGAAGATGATGACGTTCAAAACGTTTATCATACTATGGAGGAATCTTCTGAAGAATAATATTTACTATAGAGCATAAAAAAAGCCACCTTTTGGGTGGCTTTTTTTGTTAATAGGTATATACTATCTATCGATAAAATATAAAGAAGATGCTCCAGGAAATGGAGAACTTAAATTTGGAACTAGGTTTCCTCCTGCTCCAATTTCGTTGAAAAATAATACTTTTCCACCATCATTGGCTCTTTCGGCTATAAAAACGGTTTGGCTCGGACTATCATATTCAACAGCTACTGGGTTTCCTAAACCTGTAAGCGCACCCGAGACCCTAACTTGGTTTCCACTAACACTTAGTGTACCGCCATCTGGCGTTGCGTCAAATTTTGATACAAATCCACTAATAAAATGGAAACCTCCATCACTTTCATTGGCTGCATCACCAATATCTGTAAGTATTACAAAGCCTCCATCTTCGGTGATCCCGTGAGTTCGCATAATACCCCCGATGGTAATCTGTTTATCAGGAGTGGCTGTAACATCAGTAGTATAGGTTGAAATGAAATTTTTCAAAACAGCTACATCTGCCGTTTTATCGACAACAGTGTAGAGGTCGTTTCCTATTAATTGAATTCCCCATACCGCATAGTTTACGGTTACGATATTTCGCAAAGTGAATGCCATTGTGTCTTTTGTAAAAACAAAAAACCTCCCTTCTTCAGTGTTTGGATCGCCATCTGTATCGGCATTGTCAGATACGATATAGAAATTATCTTTAACAGCAAGATCTCTTGGACTATCAAGAACCACATCGCTCGATGCCAATAGATTTAATGTTCCGTTGGCAGGTGTTTGGTCAATATTCTGAAACGTGTTAATTACTTTTTGTTCCCTGGACAGTACCGTTAATTCATTTGCCGTTTCATCGTAAAAAATTCCCTCATTATCATTAGAACTGATATTAAATGGACGTAGCACTATACCATTTGGCGTAAAGTCATAAGAATAGATAGCGCTACTAGTGTTACTTGTAGCATAAAGATTAGCTAGAACTGGGGTTGGTGGCGTATCACCTCCTCCACCGGTATCATCATTGCTACAAGAAATGACTGTTAACGCTAATCCTAAAATTGGAATTAGATATTTTATTTTTTTCATATTTTTTTTTAAGTTTAAGATTGAATTGAATAAGATACTGTATCAGTTGCTTAGAACCCAATATGCATCTGCCCTGCATAAATAATACTTAGAAATTATATATGGAAATATTTTTAGACTGCTTAACTATTTTTTAACAACAATTTGCTTATTATCAATAAGTTATCTATTTTTCCAAAAACATTATTTTAACATTTTTTCTTTTATGAGTACGCTTTGTTTTTCCCTACTATACCCTTATAAAAGGAACGGAGTTTTAGAGTATCTTCGTCTATATTACCCGTGGGATAAAATGGTTCGTTTATAATAACTTTCTTTGTTAGATAATCAAAGGCTACCGCGATGATTGGTACATTTGCAGCTAAGGCAATATAATAATATCCTGTTCTCCAAACGGCTACTTTTTTACGTGTGCCTTCTGGCGATAAGGCCAAGCGAAATTCATCTTTTGTTTTGATTATTTCAGCAATGGCCTCAACTTGGTTTTGTCCCGGGCTTCTATCCAAAGGCGCACCTCCCATCCACTGGAAATACCATCCGAAGGGCCATTTGAACAATTCTTTTTTAGCAATATAGTTAATTTCAGTTTTTAGGATTTTTCTGGTAAAAGCTCCAATATAGAAATCGTGCCAGCTAGTATGTGGCACAACGATTACAACAGCTTTCTTTATTGAAGGATCAAAAGAACCCTCAATTTTCCAGCCCATCATTTTTTCAAAAATAAATTTAGTCAGCCCCATTGAAATGCTCGTATTATTACATCTTTTGATACAATTCTCTAAGTTTTTCTGGGGTAATTATAGCTTCCCAATTGCTTCCAAGGGCATTCTCCCATAGCGGCACCATCCCTAAAGCTACAGTAATCATAGTATCCATTTGCTCTATGGAAAGATCTTTGCAAATTCCCTGTGGTATTTCAACGCCGTGTTTTTTCACCATTTGTTTGAATAATGCTACATCTTTTGGATAAAATTCCTCCAATTGCTGAAAAACAATACAATTGCCTATGCCATGCTTTGTACCCAACACATAACCAAGACCATAACTCATTGCGTGTGCAACACCCACTTGTGAATATGCAATGCTCATACCACCATGCCACGACGCCATCATTAATTTGGCACGTGACTCTTCTTCTGAAAGAGAATCACCCAAAAATATTTCTAAACAAAGATCGTAGGCCTTTTCACCATAACTTTGACTGAAGGCATTTAAAAAAGTACCATTTAAAGATTCCACACAGTGGATGAAACAATCCATACCGGTATAAAACCATTGATTTTTGGACACTCCAATTGTTAGATCTGGGTCAAGTATTACCTGGTCAAAAGGAGTGAAATCACTGTTTATTCCAAGTTTGCGTACAGGGCCTGTGAGAACCGTTGTTCGAGAAACTTCGGCACCAGTTCCTGAAATCGTGGGAACGCCCACATGGTAAATTGCTTTCTGCTTTACCAAATCCCAGCCTTGATAATCGGCAGCACTTCCCTTATTTATTAACATAATAGAGACTGCTTTTGCAAGGTCCATTACTGTTCCACCGCCAATGCCAATTATTCCTGAAGGGGCATAAGTAAATTCTGCTTTTATATCTTTCACCAAATCATCTACCTGCGATGTTTTGGGTTCTTCTTCAGCTGAAATGAAAATCAATTTGTCATTAAAACGAAGGTTAATCCTATCCAAAAACTCAGTGTTTTTTTCAAAAACATCATCCACTAAAAATATAAAAGGCGCCTTTTCTTTTTTATGGGAAGATAAAATTGAAGTAAGTTGATCAAAACAGCCTTCTCCAAAAACCACTTTGGGCACCATTGGAAAATTTCGAAACTTATTGTTCACTGTATCTGGCTTACTTTCTTTCAGAAGTTTGTTTGCTCTTACCAAATCTTCGGGAGTGTCAATTTCAACACCGGTTGTATTTGAAACTGCCATTTTTATATTTTTTCCGTATTCCAAATAACGAATGCATTCTATCTTCTCCACCGCTTCCAGAGAACGCATTGGCAAGCGATAAAAGTCCATGATGGCTTGTTTTCTGAACGCATATATTCCTTTATGCTTATAATATTGTATTGCAACGTTTTTATCACGGGGATATGGAATGGGCGACCGTGAAAAATAAAGTGCAAAGTTGTCCTTATCAACAATTACTTTTACGGTATTCGGGTCATTGATTTCCTTCCAATCATGTATTTCGGACATAAGTGAAGCCAAATCAATTTTGTCTGCATCTGGTTCATTGAACACTGCTAAGACCTTTTCCAAGCCCTCGCGGCTGGTAAAAGGTTCATCGCCTTGAACATTTACCACAATATCCACATCCATATGTTCCACAGCCTCGGCAATACGGTCGCTTCCGCAGTCGTGTTCCTTTTGGCTCATAATTGCCTTGCCGCCGTTGGCTTCAATTTCTTTAAAGATCACATCACTATCGGTAACCACATATACTTCTTCGAAGAGATCAGTTGCTTTTGCGGCTTCATATGTTCTGACTATTACGGGCTTTCCAGCCAAATCTTGCATTAATTTTCCGGGAAACCGTGAAGCACCATATCGTGCTGGGATCATTGCTATTATTTTCAAGTCGAAGTTTTTAAAAATGATTTCAAAAATAAGAAGTTTAAGTTGGTGGCAATCTTTTTTTGCGAAGCTTTTTATAGAATCGAAATATCACAAAAAACAGAAATACCACAAGTAAAAAAGCCAAAATAGGTATAAATATAGAAGCAAAAGCCATAACTGCAGCAATTGCTGTTTCCACGGTTGCTATTATAGGGTTTGCAGTACCAGCTGTTGTCGCGGTTGAAGTTAACCTTGCTGCGGATGCATTTCCTTTAATTGCAGCGGCAGTGCCACCACCGGCAATAATGGCCAAAGACCAAGTAACAACAGGGCTTAAGTCGGTAACCGTGGCAACCATAACTGCAGTCCCTGCCAAGGTTGCCAAAGGCAATGCTATTGTATCCAACAAATTGTCGAGCCAAGGAATGTAATATCCAAATATTTCCACAGCAGTTGCAACACCCATAGTAATTACAGCCGTTAAACTTCCCATCCATTGCCAACTTTCATTCAGAGGGATAACGTCATAATAACCGGCTAAGCTCAAGACCAATAATGGCAAGAAAACACGGAAACCTACGGCAGCGGCCAAACCAATGCCCAAAAAAATACTGATGACGATTTCCAAGTTTTCCATGAACCACTAATCTACAAAAAATTCGTCCTTAAAACCTATTAAATACAACTTTTCGCGGGCACGAGTTACTGCTGTATAAAGCCAGCGTAGGTATTCTTTATCAATACCGTTTGGAAGATATGGCTGCTCCACAAAAACAGTGTTCCACTGCCCTCCCTGCGATTTGTGGCAGGTAATGGCATAACTGAATTTCACCTGTAGCGCATTAAAATATTTATTGTTTTTTACTGCCAGAAACTTCTTGTATTTAGATTTTTCTGAAACATAATCCTTCATTACTTCTTGGTAAAGTTTGTTGGATTCATCATACGTTAGCGAAGGGCTTTCAGAGGTTAAAGTGTCCAAAAGAAGTACGGTTTCCAGAGGTTTCATATTTGGATAATCTACCATTCTGATTTTCACTTCGGCGAAACGAAACCCATATAATTCCTTAAAAGCGAAAATTTCCAAAACCTCAATTATATCGCCATTGGCAATAAAACCTGCCTCACTGGTACTATCCACCCAAAAATAATTGTTCTTTACCACCATTAAATAATCACCTGCCGAAAGTTCGGATTCCTGAAAAAGGATGCGCTCGCGAATGCTTTGATTGTAGAGATTCGCCCTTTTATTTGAGCGAACAATAATAACAGTATCTTCATTTCCTAAAGATGAATAACTATCGTTTATTGCATCCATAATCTCCTGGCCATCGACGGGGCGGATGATATCTTGAAAATTTGTCCCGGAAAATTTAAATGCTTCATATAGTTCATCGTCGAGGCGTTCTCTAATTTTTGTAGCATTTTCCAAAATGCCACTGTCTTTTTGTTGACGTACTACTTCATCCAATTCAAGTTTTATTACTTCACGATTGTACTGATTTTCAAGTAGAAGTGCATCAAGCGCAGGACTTATGTCCAAATGCACTGGGGGCAATTGGGCAGAATCTCCAATCAACAATAGTTTACAATTATTACCGCTATATACGTATTGCATCAAATCGTCCAGCAGAGAACCATTTTCAAACAATTTTGAATCTTGGTTTATATCTGGAATCATCGAAGCTTCATCTACTATAAAAATTGTGTCGCGATGCTTGTTTTGCTGTAAAGTGAAAGACACGGAACCTTTTTCGCTTTTTGGAAAATATATTTTTTTATGAATAGTGAAAGCCTGCTTGTTTGAATAGTTACTTATCACTTTTGCAGCCCTTCCGGTGGGTGCCAATAGTACGGAACGCTTTTTTACTTTGGACAAATTTTTAACCAATGAACCTACGATTGTTGTTTTCCCGGTTCCTGCATATCCTTTTAATAAAAACGTTTCATTTTTGTTCGTGCCCAGCACAAATTTGGCCAACAATTGAAGCGCAATATCCTGTTTAGGGGTGGTGGTATGTGGAAAATCATTTTTTAAAAAACTGTAAAATTCAGATACATTCATCTTTCACTACTATCAATGAGGGTTTAAAGATAGGTATGATTTTTTCGGAATATACTTTTGTGAACAAAAAAAAATTGTAGATTTGCGATAGACCTTTTAGTAAAATCAACACTTAAATAATATCAATAATGAAATTAGTAATTCAGATTGTTCTTTGGATTGTCATCATCTTTTTGGGCTGGAAATTATGGAACTCAGTTATGGGCCCGGTGGAATTCAATAAAATTAAAGAAGCACGTTACGTAAAAGTAATTGAGAATTTAAAAGACATCCAGGCTGCAGAACTTGCCCATAAGGAAATAACAGGAAGTTTTACAGGTGATTGGGACAGTTTGATAAGTTTTATTGACACTGCTAAATTTGCCATCACACAAAGACGTGATACAAGTTATGCCGATGTTGCAAAAAACAAAGCCTTTGGAATTAGCGAAGGTTATTTTATTGAAGAATCCCTTATAGATACTTTAGGATTCACTCCCGTTAAAGATTCCCTTTACGGAAGTACAAACAGATACAAAACCATGATGAATGTTCCGGTGAAAGGCGTGGACGCTAAGTTTGACCTAAAAGCTGGAAAAATCACGAAAAACGATGCCACCTATTCCGTTTTTGAAGCCAAGGTTTCAAAAAAGGTAATTTTAGGCGATCTGGACAAGGATCTTTTAACTCAGGAAATGCAAGTTCAATCTGTTGATGGCGTTAATGGTCCAGATATAAAAGTAGGTTCCCTGGAAGACGTTAATACTTCAGGAAACTGGCCAAAAATTTATGATGCAGCAAAAGACAAATAATATAAACAATACAATAAACAATAGACTGTCCGTTCAAATTTCTTTGAACGGGCTTTCTTTTTTAGTGACAAACCCAGCGAGTGAGGAGCCTATTTTCTTTATAGAAAAAGTATTGGACCACAGCACCACGCCCGACGAACTATTGATTGATATTGAATCAATAATGTTCAAGAATAATATTTTGAATACAGACTTTGCTGAAGTTTCAGTTGTTTACTCCACCCCCATTTATAGTTTGGTTCCCGCGCCCTTGTTTGATGAAACTAAAGCCAGCGAATATTTAAAGTTCAATTCAAAAATATTGGCCAATGATTATATGGCGCACGATTTGGTTGAAAACCAGAACATCGTTGTGGTCTATGTGCCATTTATGAACATTAACAATTTTTTCTTTGAAAAATATGGCTCATTTAGCTATTATCATTCCGTTACCATAATGTTGAAAACAATTCTTGAAAAAGAAAAGTACTCACTGCCCAAAATGTATTTACACTTTCAGAAAAACAGTTTTGACTGCATAGTTTTGAAAAATAGCGAACTTCAACTTTGCAATAGCTATACCTATAAAACCCCCGAAGACTTTATTTATTATACGCTTTTCTGTATGGAGCAATTGAAACTAAATCCAGAAAATATCCCGGTAATTCTTTGTGGCGAAATTGAAAAGGATGATGAAAACTTCAAAATTGCCTATACCTATATACGCAATTTGGAGTTTATGGATTCAAATTTTACTTCCATAAAAAACTTGGGCAACGATAGGCCACACAACCATTTCATACTAAAAAACGTGATTTAATGCGGATCATTTCGGGAACATATAAAGGAAGAAGATTAACGGCCCCTAAAAACTTGCCCGTGCGTCCCACGACCGATTTTGCGAAAGAGGCCCTTTTCAACATTTTAAGGGTTCGGTATTATTTTGATGAAATTACAGTTTTAGATTTGTTTGCAGGAACAGGTAACATCAGTTTTGAGTTTGCCTCTCGCGGCGTCCCCGCTATTACGGCGGTTGATGGGCATTTGGGATGCATCCAGTATATCAACAAGATTTCAGAAGAATTTGAATTCCCCATCAGTACCGTAAAATCTGATGTAAGCAAATATTTGGAGAAAGCATCGGGCAACTATGATGTAATCTTTGCAGACCCTCCCTATGACTTTACAACCGAAGCATTAAAGAAGCTGGTGGAAGTAATTATGGCCAATTCTTTGTTGAATTCGGAAGGAATGCTTATTATTGAACACGCAAAACAAAATGATCTTTCCTCATTTCCCCATTTTGTAGAAGCACGCAAATACGGAAGTTCCGTATTCAGTTTTTTTAATTAAAACAAATAATCTTGTCGTTCACAAATAAAACTATTGATTTAGGCTTTATTGTCATGGAACTAACCGAACACTGTGTTACTGCCACTGTGAAGGAAGGTGTTTTGATTGAATTAGAGCATATCGCTGCGCTTCATGAAGTATTTGCCGAATATTACTCCGAAAGAAGTTTTGGTTATATTGACAATCGAATAAACCAATACGCCATAAACCTAAATCCCGAACTCTACAATACTCGTTATGCCAAAATGGTTGGAATAGCTATTGTATGCTATACCGACAACTGTATCAAAAATGCAAATTTTGAAAAAACTTTCTACAATTGGCCCTTTGGCGTTTTTAAAGATTTGGATGAAGCAAAACTGTGGATTGAGAAATTAATTGCCGAAGAAAAATAAAAAAATGCAGGCCTATAAGCCGGGTTCTGTATCAGCCAGTAGCTAACCCTTATCATTTATCTAGACGTACGGTTACCCGCACGCTCCATCTGCCTACCCTCCTGCATCGGGCGGGTACCCTCAAGCACAGGTTTACGTGGCATTTCACCGCATAGAGTTTACCTGGTTTCACTACAGCATTACCTGTACATCCTTTCTGTTGCACTTGTCCTAATCCCGAAGCGAGTTCGGGACCGACGGCCGTTAGCCGCTATGCTTCCCTATGGTGTCCGGACTTTCCTCTCCCGAATTAACTTCGGCAGCGATAAGGCGGCCTGCTGTGCAAAAGTACTCCAATGTTAATAAATATAGGAAAATACGAACAGCTATTTTTTTAAAACCCGTTGTACATCTTTATATTTGTTTCCGCACTATGGAACACTTCATTGTATCAGCCCGCAAATACCGCCCTGCCGTTTTTAAAGACGTTGTAGGGCAACAGGCCATTACAAATACTTTGGAAAATGCCATAGAAAACAATCACCTCGCGCAAGCATTGCTTTTTACGGGACCGCGCGGTGTGGGAAAAACAACTTGCGCACGAATTCTCGCCAAGAAAATAAACCAGGACGGCACAGAAAGGGAAGGTGAAGATTTCGCTTTTAATATTTTTGAACTCGATGCCGCCTCCAACAACTCCGTTGATGATATCCGTAATTTGATAGATCAGGTTAGAATCCCACCTCAGGTTGGAAAATACAAGGTTTATATTATTGATGAGGTGCATATGCTCTCTTCAGCGGCTTTTAATGCTTTTCTAAAAACCTTGGAAGAACCGCCGAAGCACGCCATTTTCATTTTGGCAACTACCGAAAAGCACAAAATAATACCCACCATACTTTCACGCTGCCAGATTTTTGATTTCAGAAGAATCGGCGTGCGTGATATTAAGGAACATTTAGCCGAAGTTGCAAAGGCGGAAAATATAGATGCCGAAGACGACGCCTTGCACATTATCGCCCAGAAAGCTGATGGAGCTTTGCGTGACGCACTCTCTATTTTTGATAGGGTTGTTAGTTTCGCTGGAAAAAACCTGACCCGCGAAGCCGTTACCGAAAATCTGAACGTACTGGATTATACGTGGTACTTTCAAATAACCTATTTGCTTTTGGAGAACAACATTCCGCAGGTTTTAGTTACTTACAACGATATTCTGTCTAAAGGATTTGATGGGCACCATTTTATAATGGGCCTCGCATCCCATTTCCGCGATCTTTTGGTCTGCAAAAACCAGCAAACTATAGATTTATTGGAAGTTGGCGAACAGGTAAAAGCAATGTATTTTGAACAATCCCAGAAAACAGATACACAGTTTTTAATTAACGGCATTGACATTGCAAACACCTGCGACTTGAAATATAAAAAAAGTCAAAACCAACGGCTATTGGTAGAACTTTGCCTAATGCAGCTTGCTTCCCTAACTTTTCAGGGCGAAAAAAAAAACTCCAATAACGGCCAGCGTTTCGTAATACCTCCCTCCTATTTTAAGAGTGAAAAATTTACTTCGGAAAAGATAACTTCCGCGGGAACTATTGCGCCCCAATCTCCGAAAAAAAACGAAATAGAAACCGAATTCGAATCTGAAAAAAGAGAAGTAAGTGAACCTTCAGAGGCAATTGGCAATGAAAACACACAACCGAAAACTGACAACGGACAAGCTGAAAAGGTTATCGAACGCCCCCAAATCCTAGCTGAAAGAAACGCCAAAAAGGTTTCCGCGCTTTCACTGAAAAGCATTCAGAAAAAGCAGGAGATAAAGCAAGAACTGGTTGCAAACCAACCGGATGCTGAAAATCTTCCCGTTAACCATTTTTCTGAGGAAGAAATGCAGGCTGCTTGGACGGAGTATACGGCAAACGTTGAAGGTGATGGAAAATATAACCTGCTTTCACATTTAACGATGGGAGTTCCAAAACTGGATGGCGCCATCATTCATCTTGAATTCCCAAACCAAACCATAAAGACCGAAGTAGAACGCGCAAAGTACGAATTGCTTGGTTTTTTGCGTGAAAAACTTCAGAATTACGATATAGATCTGGACATAACCGTAAACGAAACCGCTGAAAAAAGGTATGCTTACACCACTCGTGAAAAGTTTGAAAAAATGAAGGAATTGAATCCGATGATTGAAAAATTGCGGAAGGAATTTGATTTGGATGTATAATTAAACAGTAGTTTTCGGCTTCGTTCAACAACCGAATTCTTTTGAAGAAAAACCTGAAACCTGAAACCTTGAACTTGAAACAATTTTTATGCTTGGTTTAAAACTTCCCACAGACCCTCGCTGGGTAAACATTGTTGAAAAAAATATAGAAGACATTCTTACCGACCACGCTTGGTGCGAGCAGAAGGCAGCTTCCACAGCGGTTTCCTTGATTGTGAGCTTTCCGGAATATACTGAGCTCGTTCAGGAAATGATTGCTTTGGTAAAGGAAGAAATAAGCCATTTCAAAATGGTGCACGACAAAATCCTTGAGAATGGCTGGGTATTAGGCCGCGACAGAAAGGACGAATATGTGCTGCAGATTGTTCAATTCTTCCCAAAAGGCGGAAGCCGCACCACCCAACTTGTTCATCGTTTATTATACGCAGCTTTAATTGAAGCCCGAAGTTGTGAGCGTTTTCGGCTTTTAAGCGAGGAATTGGAAGACAAAGAATTGGCGGAATTTTACAGAAAACTGATGGTAAGCGAAGCAAACCACTACACGATGTTCCTCGGCTTTGCCCGCCAATACGGCGACCGAAAAGAAGTGGACCAAAAATGGAATGACCTGCTTTCCTTTGAAGCCGATGTAATGAAAGATTTGGGAAAACACCAATCTATTCACGGGTAATTCATTTTTAAATTCTTCGAAATGAAACTGAAAAGAAGAAGAAAACTTGTAAAATATGCTGATATTTTAGATCGTCCCATTCGGTTCAATCCTTTCGTTTTTAGCCGTATGTTTCTTCTCTGGGCGCTACTCGGGTTACTTGGGGGATTGATTTCAGGTTGTTACTGGGTAGTGCTGATGCTCCTTACCGATTTTTTGGGAGCCTATCAAGGCTGGTTCGTTATCCCCGTAATGGCTATTTGCGGGCTGTTGGCCGGGCTGATAATCTACTTTATCGGTGATCCGGGTGAAATGCAACTCATCGTAAACAACATTCGGTTCAACAAAGGCAAATTAGATCCCAAAAATAATCCGTCCATGGTATTGTCTTCTCTTTTATGTGTTGCTTCAGGGGGAAGTTTGGGACCGGAAGCTCCTTTGGTTCAGGTCACAGGTTCTACTGGAAGTTGGTTGGGAAAAATCTTCAGATTAAAAGGCGAAGAATTGCGCTCCCTCAGTATTGCTGGAATGGCTTCGGGCTTTACCGCTTTATTTGGAGCACCCTTGGGCGGGAGTTTGTTTTCCTTGGAAATTCTCCATCACAAACACGCTGTGGAGTATTATCAAGCCATCATCCCCGCACTCGTGGCGAGCGGGTTCAGTTATATCGTATTTGCCCTTATTGTCCATTTGGGGTTGGGACCTACATGGCATTTGCCAGCTTATGAGATGGCAACGGTGTTCGATTTTGCCTGGGCTGTCCTATTTGCGGTTATTGCCACTTTTGTAGGCTGGGGTTTTATATTCTGCACCAAATTTTTTAAAAACCTCTTCGGAAAATTATCAGTCCCTATCTATGTGAAAACGTTAATCGGCGGGCTTTTACTGGGAGTGATTTCCTTTTACATTCCGCTTACCCGTTACTTCAGCCATTTCGAAATTGAGACCTTGCTAGTAGGCGACTTTACCATCAAATTTCTTGTGGCAGTACTTGTATTTAAAATAATTGCCATTGCAATAACCGTAACCTCAGGATGGCGCGGTGGGTTTATTATTCCGCTATTTTTCTGTGGCACTGCCCTGGGATTGTTAATCCACAGCATATTTCCATCAATCAGTCTTTCGCTTACAATAGTTAGTTGCATGGCAGCAATAAATGCTTGTGTAACGCGAACACCTATGAGTACTACAATTCTTTTGGCCACGCTTACGGGGTTTACGTATTTTATACCCATACTTTTTGCAAGCCTTACAGGTTATTTTCTAGCGCCCCGCATTCCTTTTATTAGTGCGCAAATGGAAGAAAAGGAACGCAAAGCAGTTCAAAAAAGGCTGTAACAATCTATAGAAAAAGGAACTAATATGTTTAAATATCTATTTAGTTTTCATAAAATTTCTTTCTATGCGATTGCTTATAATATTCATAGTTATTTTGGTAACAACAAGCTGTAATAAAGATACTTCCAACCCACAAAACCAAGATGAAACCTATTTCACTTCAACAAAATGGAAAACAAAAAAGGGCGATGATTACCCCTATCGTGAAAAACTTTTGGACAGTGTAGTGTACAACGACACCATCCGCGAGCTTGACAAAGAGGAAATTATCACCCTCTTGGGCACACCAAACCGAACCAGTAACAACTTTTTGTATTACACCATTTCCGAAAAAAGAATAGGCTTGTGGACATTGCACGCCACTACCATGGTAATAAAGTTTGTGGACGATGATACTATTGAATGGATAAAAATCCAGGAGTAGTTTATAAAATCCTTATTTTAGGAAGCTTACATCATTCAAAATTTTATAAACACTCAGCCTAAAATAAAAACCCATGAGTACCTTTTCTAATTGTCATCATAGTTATTGTACTGCATCTATTGGTTGGGTTTGGATGGTTAATATATAAGCTGTCCCCTAGAAAGAAAGGTAAAAACAAAACGCCAAAGGACGAGGAGTAATTATTTTAGATGGACTGGAGTTGCCCAATTATAAATATATAAGGGAATAAAAGAAATAGTTGCTTTTATATAAATGTTTATTAGACTTTTAAAAAAAACATTTCTCATATTAATTTTCGGTCTATTGACTAACATTTTGGTTTCGCAAGAAATCCAATCTGGATATGTATATAAATCGGACTAAATTTTATGATTATCACGAAATAATATACTAAGTACAATTACCAACACTTACCTCAAGAATTCACCTCCAATTCCGCAGCAATCTTTTCATTATAAAGACTTTTTACAATCCCGTCACTAAGCCCTATTTTGGGAACATACACGTTTTTTGCTTTGCTCCATTTCATTGCGGATAGGTAGATGCGCGTGGCCGGAATTACCACATCGGCGCGGTCTGGGTTCATATCCAGCTCGGTAATGCGCTCTTCGTAACTAAGCGATTTCATCAATTCGTAATAAGAAGAAAGATACAGATAGCTTAAAGGCTTCCCGAGTTTCTTGCCGCTCTTTTTAAAGATAGAGTTAATATTGCCGCCACTACCAATCATAGAGACACGTTTATAATCCTTGAGTTCTTTTTTTATCCATAGCTCCATTTCTCCCCAAATACTTTCGTTCACCCTGTCTTCCAAAAGACGGACCGTTCCTAGTTTAAAACTTCGTGAGGCCATGTTTTTACCATCCGCAAAAACGGTAAGTTCTGTACTTCCGCCACCTACATCTACATAAAGAAAAACCTTATCATCCTGTATCAAGTTTTTTAAATCTGTGGAAGCTATTATAGCCGCCTCGTCATTGCCATCAATAATATTTATGGAGAGTCCGCTTTTCTTTTCAATTGCTTCGGCAACTTGGTGCCCGTTGCTAGCCTCCCGCATTGCAGAAGTGGCACAGGCACGAAAACGGGATATATTGTGGGTTTTCATGAGCAATTTAAAAGCCGTCATGGCATCTATCATGCGATTGGCACTGGTATCGGAGATTTTTCCATCGAGAAAAACTTCGGCACCCAAGCGTATGGGCACACGTACCAAAGATGTTTTTTTAAAAATAGTGTCTCTTCCCTTCTGCTCTATTACCGACATTACTAGCAAGCGTATGGCATTACTGCCAATATCTACCGCGCCATATTTTTCTATTTTCAACAAATCAGTTTACTTCAAGTTTTTTTAAATAATAATCATACATTTTAAATTGGGAACGTATCGGCTTTTTGTTGTTCTTCAAATAAGCATTATCGTTTTTAATACTTATTACGCGAGCCTTCACATTATCGCTCCATCCTATTTCAAAGTTCTCAAGAATTTCCCGCTTAATGTTCTCATCATAAATAGGACAGGATATCTCTACCCTATTATCAAGGTTTCTTCCCATAAAATCTGCAGAGGAAATATATACTTTGGTATCGCCTCCATTTTCAAAAATAAACAAGCGTGGGTGCTCCAAATACTTTCCTACAATGCTTATGGCTTCAATATTCTCGCTCATTCCCCCCACTCCGGGAATCAGGCAGCAAATACCACGCACTATCATTTTTATCTTCACGCCTGCCCTACTCGCTTCATATAGCTTATCAATCATTTTATAGTCTGAAAGACTATTCAGCTTCAATTTTATGCCACTTGGCAGTCCTGCTTTTTTGTTTTTTATTTCAGTATCAATCAAATGATAGATTGCCTTACGGGTATAATGTGGCGATACTATAAGGTGGCGGTATTTGCGCACTTGGTAATTAACCTCGAAAAACTCAAAAACTTTGTTTATTTCCTTACATATGCGTGGGTCTGCTGTAAAAAGCGTGTAATCTGTATAAAGACGGGCGGTAGACTCGTTAAAGTTACCTGTACTTAAAATTCCGTAGCGTACACTTTTATTGTTTTCCACTCTTTCCACAAGACACGCCTTGCAGTGTACTTTCAATCCCTTTACACCAAAAATTAAACGGATGTCTTCGCTCTGAAGCAATTCGGCATATTCTATATTTGCTTCCTCGTCAAAGCGTGCCTGAAGCTCTATCTGTACCGTAACATCCTTTCCGTTCTTTTTTGCGTTGATAAGCGAACTGGCAATGTGCGATACTTCTGCCAAGCGATAAATGGTGATTTTGATTGATTTTACTTTTGGGTCCAGGGCCGCTTCGCGTAAAAACTTCACCACGTACATAAAAGTTTGATAGGGAGTGTGCAGCAAATAATCTTTTTCGGCTATTCTGTCAAAAAGACTTCCCTGTAGGCTCAACCCGTGAATGGGCAATGGTTCTTGTGGCTCGTACTGCAAATCTGGTCTTCCCAATCTGGGAAAATTCATATAATCGCGACGGTTGTGATAGCGACCCCCGGGAATAATACTATCGGTTTTGTCAATTCCCATCTTGTTTAATAAAAACTGAAGCGTCTTTTTATCAATACTCTTGTCATACACAAAACGTACGGGATCGCCCACACTTCTATTTTTAACGCTTTTTGAAATTTTATCTATAAAACTTCGGCTTAAATCACTGTCAATGTCCAGTTCGGCATCACGGGTAATCTTAATCATATGTGCCGAAATGGTTTCATATTTAAAAATGCTGAATATATTGTGAAGACAATGGCGAATAAGGTCATCAAGAATAATAACATATTGTTTTTCTCCCTGTGGCGGAAGCACTACAAAGCGGTCTATGGTTCGGGGAATTTCGATAAGCGCATAATTATACTTTGCCTCAAAAGTATCGTCCTCCTTGCTCATCATCATCGTCACAGCAAGATATGCCGCACTGTCCCTCAAACTGGGAAATTCGTCCAGTTCCCCTATCATAATAGTCATCATTGCGGGGCTCACATGGCGAATGAAGTATTCAGAAATAAACTTGCTCTGGTCTGGTGTAATTTCAGTTTCATCTATGATGAAGATATTTTCCTTCTGAAGTTCCTTTTGAATGTTGCTAAGGATATTCAAACTGTGTGCCTGCTGGTCTATTACCATAAGGGTTATTTCTTCCAAAAGATCTTTTGCCGAAATACCTCCCAAAAAACTACGCCCTGTTTTTCCAGCTTCTACGATTCTCCTGATAGTGGCGTAGCGTACCTTAAAAAATTCATCAAGATTGTTTGAAAAAATACCCAAAAACCGAAGTCTCTCCAATAAGGGCAATTTTTTATCGTTCGCTTCCTGCAAAACCCGGGCATTAAACTGTAACCAGCTTAATTCCCGATTATTGTATTGATTGCGAACTTGTGTATGTATATCAATTTTTTCGGTCATTATTTGAGGTCCCGTGGGAAAATGGTTTTAACGGTTTCACCCGTGGTTATATCGCTCCACTTTTTTTCGTCAAACTGCAACATCACAAAGCCACAGGTGGGAACATTGTCAATATAACGGTTTCCGAGCATATTTGCAACGGAGGTGAAAGCATGGTTATGTCCCACAATCATAACTTTATCGAGACTATCTGGCAATGATTTTATAATTCGCATTACGTTTTGACCACTAAAATCATAAAGTTCGTGATTGGTTTCAAAGTTTGAGTCATCTATTTTTAAAGCATCTTTAAAAAAATATGCTGTGGAAAGTGCGCGGGTAGCGTCACTGCTGATTATTCGCTGGGGTGGATCAATCTCCTTCCCCACTTTTTTTGACACCAGTTTTCCATCACGTTCTCCCCTTCCTTTTAAAGGGCGTTTATGATCATCCACATCGTGTTTCCAAGATGATTTTGCGTGTCTTACTAAGTATAGTGTTTTCATAAAGATTGTTTCAGGTTTTTGGAATTTTTAAAACTATGGTGCCAAGCGTTCAATGACCCAATCGTCGTCCTTCAAAGTATAACGAATCCTGTCATGAAGCCTATTGGGCCTGCCCTGCCAAAATTCAATTGAAACAGGTTTTACAAGAAAACCACCCCAATCTTCAGGTTTGGGAATTTCTTTATTTTCGTATTTTTTTTCGAGCTCAGCCAAGTTTTTTTCTAAAACCTCTCTGGAAGCTACAATTTCACTTTGATGCGAAACCGCTGCGCCCAATTGGCTTCCCTTGGGTCTTGAATGAAAATAATTGGTTGAATCTGCTTCCGAAGTTTTTTCAACGGTTCCTTTTATGATAATCTGCCGCTCCATATTTGGCCAAAAAAAGGAAAGCGAGACCCTGTTGTTATTGGCTATGGATTTGCCTTTTTCACTGTTGTAATTGGTGTAAAAATAGAAGCCGTATTCGTCGTATTTTTTCAACAGAACTACACGCCCCTTGGGAAAACCATCGGTGCCGATTGTGGAAATGGTCATCGCATTCACTTCATCCACTCCCCCACTGTCCTTCACCTCAAAAAACCAGGTGCGGAATTGCTGCATTGGGTTTGCATCAACCGATGTCTTGGAAAGTTCGCCTTTTTCGTATGATTTTCGGTAATGGTGAAGTTTTTCTGACATTTTTTGAAATTAAACTGCAAGTTAACTGTTTTGCAGAAGTTTTGAAATATGCCGGTATTAAATATGTATTAAAATTTAGAATGAAAAAGTCTTTCCATCCTCTGCCAATTCCACATTTTCAAAAACCTCCTGAGCTTCTTTTCTGAAAAGTTCCAAATTACCGTATCGTCCTGAATAATGTCCAAGAATTAGGGTTCCCACCTTTGCCTTTCGCGCAATCACTCCTGCTTCCTTGGCGGTACTGTGTTTTGTTTTTTCACAAAGATGGTAATGCTCTTCCAAAAAAGTAGATTCGTGGTAAAGTACGGTTGCGCTTTCTATCTGCGGAACTATCTCGGGATAGTACGCCGTATCGCTGCAATAGGCGTAACTTTTTGGCGATGGCGGATCAAAAGTTATTTCTTTATTAGGAATCAGTTTCCCCGCTTTGTTTTCAACATCAAAACCTTGCTTTATTTTGTTGTAATAACTCAAGTCAATATTGAGCTTTCGGGCCTTTTCAATATCTAATTTTCTGTCATCCGGTTTTTCCTTGAAAAGAAATCCGTTGGTATAAACCCGGTGGTCCAAAGGAATGGTTTCCACAGAAACTTTATCATCCTCAAAAATAATTTGTGGCGTGGTTTCTTCCAATTCATGAAAATACAAGGGATAATTGGTATAAGCTTTCCCCAATTTTAAAAGAAGCAGAATGGCTTGCTTTATGCCCTTTGGCCCGTAAATGTGCAGCTCTGCTTCCCTTCCCAAAAGCAGAAAAGTAGAAATAAGTCCAACTAACCCATAAAAATGGTCGCCGTGCAGGTGTGAAATAAAAATATGTCGAATGCGTGAAAACTTTACCCTGTATTTGCGTAGTTGCATTTGGGTTCCTTCTCCACAATCAATCAAAAACAAATGACCCTTTATCTCCAATACCTGCGCCGTTGGGTGCGCCGAGGCTGTGGGTGTGGCAGAATGGCATCCGAGGATTGTTAGTTTCATTTACGATTTAGCATTTGGGATTTTATAAAATCTACAATTGGCAATCGTAAATTTAAAATCCAAGGTCTCTTTCAATCTCCTCCATTTCCACAATATCACCTGCTTCTTGAAGCGTTGGCACAACGATCATTTCAAAGGGAACTTCGTCTACCTCGATCGCATCGTTTACGATTACGAAGGATTGTTTAGTTTTTCGGTGAAGGTTTGAGGTTTTAAGAAATTGCAATAATTGCGGCAATTCCAGCGTATCGTACTTCAAAAGATTCAATACTACATTTTGTCCTTTGTATTTTGAAGGAACCTGGCTTTCTATAAATGAAGCAAAGTCAATAATATCGTCCTTTTCATCTTCAAGGACCACATAGTTTGGGTGATTCTCAATCTTCATGATGTTTTATTTTTGAAGCCAATAAATAGATTACCGCCATACGTATGGCAACGCCGTTCTGTACTTGTTCCAAAATAATGGATTGTTTGCTGTCCGCAACATCGCTCGTTATTTCAACTCCTCGATTTATCGGGCCAGGGTGCATCACAACAATTTCTTTATTTAGGGAATCGAGTATTTTTTTATTGAGTCCGAATTGCTGTGTATATTCCCGAGTTGTAGGAAAATAACTGATGTCCATCCGTTCGTTTTGCACGCGTAGCATATTTGCCACATCGCACCATTCCAACGCTTTGCGAAGGTTTGTTTCAATCCCTACATTAAGTTTTTCTATATATTTAGGAATAAGCGTTTTAGGACCACAGACCTTAACTGTTGCTCCAAGTTTTTGAAGTGCAAAAATATTTGAAAGTGCAACTCGTGAATGGAGAATATCACCAACAATTACCACGTTTTTACCAGCAACATCCCCGAGTTTTTCACGGATGGAATACGTATCCAGCAAAGCTTGCGTAGGATGTTCGTGGGCACCATCGCCTGCGTTAATAATGCTGGCATTTACGTGTTTTGAAAGAAATACGCCCGCGCCCGGATTGGGGTGGCGCATCACCACCATATCCACTTTCATTGAAAGGATATTATTTACGGTATCAATCAGCGTTTCGCCTTTCGTAACAGAGGAACTCGAAGAAGCGAAGTTTATAACGTCTGCGGAAAGCCTTTTCTCTGCAAGTTCAAAGGAGAGCTTGGTACGCGTACTGTTTTCAAAAAAGAGATTGGCAATGGTAATGTCGCGAAGCGAAGGAACTTTTTTGATGGGCCGATTGATAACTTCCTTAAAATGATCTGCCGTTTCGAAGATGAGTTGAATATCGGCTTCGGTGATGTATTTTATTCCCAGTAAGTGGTTTACACTTAGTTCGCTCATGTTCGGTTATCGGTTATCGGTTGTCAATTTTCTGTTTCAGTTTCGTTTCAATTTTTTACTAGGTAAACTGCGTCTTCCCCATCGTTCTCTTTCCAGCATACTTTTACTTTTTCACCATTGATTGCATCTACTTGTCTTCCTCGATAATCTGGTTGGATTGGTAAATGGCGGCTGAAACGACGGTCTATCAACGTCAGCAATTCAATTTCCAAAGGTCTTCCGAAAGATTGAACGGCAGTCAATGCGGAGCGGATGCTTCTTCCGGTGAAGAGCACATCGTCTATAAAGACTACATTTTTATCCTCAACAATAAAATTTATTTTGGTTTTGTTGGCCTCCAATGGTTTTTCACCTCTTCGGAAATCATCGCGGTAAAAAGTAATGTCCAAATATCCAAGCTTAATGTTCTTGATTTTGTATTCGGTTTCTAGGAGGGTTTTTAACCTTTCGGCTAAAAAAACGCCCCGTGGCTGTATGCCGATAAGTACTGTTTTGGAAAAATCGTCGTGTTTTTCGATCAATTGGCAAGCCAAACGGTTAAGCGCAATGTTTATCTCGGTTGCGTTCAGTAACACTTTTTGGCTCATAGGAAGTTCTGAATTGTATTCAGGAAGCAAAAATACATTTTTTTTGGCTTTTTAAAGTGAAGTATTTGAAATTGATTATGTCTAAGGCATAAAAAAAGCCTTTCGTTTCAGAAAGGCTTTTCGTTATTTATAAATGAAACGATTATTTTTTACCGTCCATTTTGTCTTTAAGCTCTTGCAATTTTGCATTGGCATCACCTAATGTTGGCTTTGCCTCCTCAGCATCCTGAGCTTGCTTTTTCGCGGCAGCTTTTACAATCTTCGCTTCTTCTTCTTTGTGAATAGTCATATGTGAAGCAACCACTTTCTTGAATTCTTTGTTGAATTCAATAATTTGGAATTCTGCTTCATCACCTTTCTTCAACATAGAACCATCTTCTTTTTCAAGGTGACGGCTTGGTACGAAAGCTACGATATCATCGTTAAATTTTACAGTTGCGCCTTTGTCAACTACCTCGTCAATAGTGGCAGTGTGCTTGGTTCCTACAGAAAATTCGTCTTCGTATTTATCCCAAGGATTTTCTTCGGTTTGTTTGTGACCTAAACTAAGTTTACGGCCTTCAACGTCCAATTCCAATACAACCACTTCAAGTTCGTCACCAATGTTAGTGAATTCACTTGGATGCTTGATTTTCTTGGTCCAAGAAAGATCGCTTATGTAGATAAGACCATCGATACCTTCTTCAAGTTCAACAAAAACACCAAAGTTGGTGAAGTTGCGAACAATACCTTTGTGGCGTGAACCAACTGGGTATTTTTTAGTGATATCAGTCCATGGGTCTGGAGTCATTTGCTTAATACCAAGGCTCATTTTGCGTTCTTCCTTATCCATTGTAAGGATTACCGCTTCAACCTCGTCACCAACATTTACGAAATCCTGAGCGCTACGTAAGTGTGTGCTCCAAGACATTTCGCTAACGTGGATAAGACCTTCAACACCTTCAGCAACCTCAATAAACGCACCGTAGTCTGCAATAACAACTACTTTACCTTTTACTTTATCACCAACTTTCAACTCTTCTCCAAGAGCTTCCCATGGGTGAGCGTTCAATTGCTTAAGACCTAATTGGATACGTGTTTTATCTTCATCGAAATCAAGAATTACAACGTTCAATTTCTGATCAAGTTCAACAATCTCATTCGGGTGGTTGATACGTGACCAAGAAAGGTCTGTAATGTGAACAAGTCCATCAACACCACCAAGATCAACGAATACACCGTATGAAGTAATGTTTTTAACAACACCTTCAAGTACCTGTCCTTTTTCAAGTTGGCCGATGATTTCTTTTTTCTGCTCTTCAATATCCGCTTCAATAAGCGCTTTGTGAGAAACAACAACGTTTTTAAACTCGTGGTTAATTTTAACAACTTTAAATTCCATTGTTTTACCAACGTAAACGTCGTAATCACGGATTGGTTTAACATCAATTTGCGAACCTGGCAAGAAAGCTTCGATACCGAAAACATCTACGATCATACCACCTTTTGTGCGACATTTTACGTAACCGTTTACGATTGTAGCTTCGTCGTGGGCAGCATTTACGCGATCCCAAGCCTTAATGGTTCTAGCTTTACGGTGGCTAAGAATTAATTGACCAGTGCTGTCCTCACGAACGTCGATCAATACTTCTACTTTGTCACCAACTTTTAAATCTGGATTGTAACGGAATTCGTTCAATGAAACAACACCTTCACTTTTCGCGTTAATGTCAATGATTGCATCACGATCAGTGATGTAAACCACTTTCCCTTCAACAACCTCGTCATCTAGTGTGTCAACGAAATTCTCTGCTACCAGTTTTTCGAATTCCTCAAGCTTTCCGTCGTCGATAGGATCAATTCCCTCTTCATAGTTGTGCCAGTTGAATTCCTTTAGAAATTTTTCAGGGTTGCTTTCCTTTAAGGAAACTTCCTTTTGGGGTTTTGTAGCTTCCCCGTTTTGAGTTGCAGTATCTTCTACCTGCACTTCTTCTTTGTTTGCTTTATCAGCCATTTGTTTGTAAAATTGATTTTCACCGCAAATGCTTTAAAAATCAATGCTTTGTATTCTGCGCTCTTTCAGGATTTTACTGCGACTATCCCACAGAAGGGTTTATTTTTATTTTGCTTCAATTCCTCTTATTCCTGACTCGTCGCTAAGAGGGGTGCAAAAATAGTGTTTTTCTTTTGAAAATCAAAAGGTTTGTAAGTTGAAACTGTAGAAATATTCTTTTGTATAAAATGCGTAGTGTTTCTTGGTTAACCAAAAGCTATAAATTTTACAAAGATCCTGCATTTTGGTTTCAATAATAACTCTATATCTACAGCTTTAGGGTTCATTACAAAAGCATTATGGTAGGCATAGAGAAAAACATTGCCGGTTTTTATCCTATCAAATATAGTAATCGAAATTTCTCAGAATTTGGCGCACTGTAGATAATCATAGAATCATTAATACCAATAAATTCAGTGTTATTTATAATCCACACTGTGTTCATTCAGTAGATTTCATACTGTATTCATACTTTATTTATGGCTTTTCTATGGCTTTTCTATGGCTTTGGGAAGGCTTTTATACGGGTGAACCTAGGGTTGGGGTCGTCTTAAAATAAAATGGAAACGGATTTTATATAATTATTTCAAAACATCAAAACAATCGTCCCTGCCCATCATTATCGGTAATGGATTCATCGGTTTCGTTTTCATCTTCGGGAGTATTTGTTTCCTCATTCAAATCCTCTTCATCCACCACGTCCATTTCCTTTGGCTCTGCAGGGGCGGGAGGCGTATATGGAAGCGGCTCCATCGTGTTAATTTCCAAAACCTTTTCTTTGGTCAACTGATTCCCCATAGCTGTGATTCCTTTTATAGCAATGAATTCCTCCAAATTCAATTCCATGTTTTCCTCGCGCTCCTGCCCTCTTTTTTTGGCGAAGACCACTTCGGCCATTGGGCGGTAATCGGTAAATATTTTTTCTAAATATGAATTGGAATGCTCGGTAATTATAGTTTCCTCTTTATCGGGATGTTCAATAAAGAAACGTTTCACATAAAACAATTCCTTTTCGCCTTCCCAATAAATGGCGCTCAACGGTTTTTTGGGGTCCCACTTTTCAAGAATTATCATATCGTCATCAAAACGAAGCTGAAGATCTGGCACAACGGTTTTTACTACTCCGCTCTGCTTCACGATCAGCAACCTATCCTCTTTTCTGAATTCACCCAAAAGTTCGCCGCGTTCGTCAACATTCAATCGCTGCACTGAATCGTCAAACCATATTTTACGGGGTTTTAGCGTTGAAAGACCTTTCTCTTTCAATTCAATTTTTTTGATAGAATATTTGGTGACAATATTTCCTTTGGAATTTCTTCCCTTCACCAACTGATCGGCAAAATCCAGATCGAACTTCAGCTTTTTAATGCTTCCGCTTTGGCGCAGATAAATGGTTACAACTTCTGCCTCGCCATTCGGATTGGCCGTAAAATAAAGCACTTTGGAACCTTTGGTTCCGTTGGTCATATCGTACTCCTTATCACGGGTGATGGAGGTTACCGCAAAACGTTTTACGTAATTTGCGCCGCGGGCACCGTCGCGGTAAATCATATTGTAAATGGTGCGTTTGTCCTTCTTTTTGAAAACCGCCACGTGGATTATATTTTTTCCCACAAAAGTTTTGGCGTCCACTTTGGTGACCATCATTGTTCCGTCCTCGGTGAAAACGATAATGTCGTCAATATCGCTGCAGTCGGTAACGTATTCATCCCGTTTTAGGCTGGTGCCCACAAAACCTTCCTCGCGGTTTACGTAGAGTTTTGTGTTTCTGATTACCACCTTTGTGGCCTCAATATCATCAAAAGTCCTGATTTCGGTTTTGCGCTCTTTTCCAGCGCCATAATCCTTTTTCAGCCTTTTGAAATAATCTATGGCATACTCAATCAAATGTGCTAAGTGATGCTTTATTTGAGCGATGCTATCTTCCAATGCCTCAATCTTTTGCTGCGCCTTATCAATATCGAATTTTGAAATTCTTTTGATTCGAATTTCAGTCAATCGCACAATATCCTCTTCGGTTACGGCACGCTTCAAATGCTGAATGTGCGGCTGCAGCCCTTTATCAATTGCGGCAATTACACCTTCCCAAGTTTCCTCTTCCTCTATGTCGCGATAGATTCGGTTTTCAATGAAAATTCTTTCAAGGGAAGCAAAATGCCACTGTTCCTCCAATTCATCCAATTGTATTTCAAGCTCACTTTTCAACAGTTCCACCGTGCGGTCGGTACTTCGGCGGAGCATTTCAGAAACACCAACAAACAAAGGCCTGTTATCCTCAATTACACAACCGAGCGGCGATACCGAAGTTTCACAACCCGTGAATGCATAAAGCGCATCAATGGTTTTATCGGGGGAAATGCCGCTGGGCAAATGGATCTGGATTTCCACTTCGGCAGCGGTGTTGTCCTCTATCTTTTTAATTTTTATTTTTCCTTTGTCGTTCGCTTTGAGAATGGTATCAATCAGCGATGAAGTATTGGTTCCAAAGGGAATTTCAGTAATTACAAGTGTGTTTTTATCGAGTTGGTTAATGCGCGCCCGGCTACGGATTTTTCCGCCGCGCATCCCATCGTTGTAATCGGCCACATCCATCAATCCACCCGTTGGGAAATCTGGATAAATCGTGAATTTCTTGCCCTGCAGATGCTTGATGGAAGCATCAATAAGTTCAATAAAATTGTGCGGAAGGATTTTGGTGGAAAGTCCCACTGCGATTCCCTCTCCGCCTTGGTTCAACAGCAATGGGAATTTAACCGGAAGGTTGATTGGCTCTTTTCTACGGCCGTCGTACGAAGCTTGCCAGCGGGTAACTTTTGGATTGTAAACCACATCCAAGGCAAACTTTGAAAGCCGCGCCTCAATATATCGCGAAGCGGCGGCACTATCGCCAGTTAAAATATTTCCCCAGTTTCCTTGGGTGTCGATAAGCAAATCCTTTTGGCCAATCTGCACCATCGCGTCGGCAATACTCGCGTCCCCGTGCGGGTGGTACTGCATGGTATGCCCAACAATGTTTGCGACCTTGTTGTAGCGTCCATCGTCCAAATCTTTCATAGACTGCATAATGCGTCGCTGCACGGGTTTAAAACCGTCCTCAATTGCAGGCACGGCGCGTTCCAGGATTACGTAGCTGGCGTAATCCAAAAACCAGTCGCGGTACATGCCGGTAACCTTTTTTATGGTGTCGCCGGAGGTATCGTCGTTTACGCCCAAATAGTCGGGGCCTGTTTGTTCTTCTTCGTTATTGTTGAGTTCGTCACTCATTGAATTATTCTCTATTCTTTATTTTTATTCTCTACGTTCTCTGCGTCTTGGCGGTAAAAATTCCACCTCAGAGTCGCAGAGGACGCAAAGTTACTCCTATTAACAAACTGCTTCTGAATGCTGCAAGCTATTCTTCCACCCTATCAAGTTCCACCTTCAAATTATCAATAATAAATTCCTGTCTATCGGGTGTGTTTTTCCCCATATAAAAGGAAAGTAATTCTTCAATACTCATCGATTTATCGAGCATTACTGGATCCAGGCGAATGTCGTTGCCAATAAAATGCACAAATTCATCGGGTGAGATTTCACCCAAACCTTTAAAGCGGGTTATTTCAGGTTTTGGTTTTAGTTTTTCTATGGCGGCTACTCTTTCTTCTTCGGAATAGCAATAGATGGTTTCCTTCTTATTTCGAACGCGGAACAGCGGCGTTTGCAGAATATACAAATGTCCTTCTTTTATCAATTCAGGGAAGAACTGAAGGAAGAATGTGATGAGCAATAAGCGAATGTGCATCCCGTCCACATCGGCATCCGTGGCGATTACGATGTTGTTGTACCGCAAATCTTCCATGGAATCCTCAATATTCAGTGCCGCTTGCAACAGATTGAATTCCTCGTTTTCATACACAATTTTTTTAGTCATTCCGTAAGTATTCAACGGCTTTCCACGGAGTGAAAAAACGGCTTGCGTATTTACGTCGCGACTTTTGGTAATACTTCCGCTCGCGGAATCTCCCTCGGTAATAAAAAGTGTAGATTCCAGATTGCGTTCGTTTTTCACGTCTCCCAAATGCACACGGCAATCGCGTAGTTTTTTATTGTGAAGATTCGCTTTTTTAGCGCGATCTTTCGCGAGTTTTCGGATGCCGCTCAACTCCTTTCGTTCACGTTCGGCCTGCACTATTTTTCGCTGAATGGCATCAGCAGTTTCAGGGTTTTTATGCAGAAAATTATCTAGCTGTGTTTTTACAAAATCATTTATAAACGTTCGCACCGTTGGCAGATCGCCGCCCATATCGGTTGAGCCGAGCTTAGTTTTTGTCTGGCTTTCAAAAACGGGCTCCATCACTTTTATACTGATTGCTGAAACGATAGACTTACGCACATCGCTGGCATCGTAATTTTTATTGTAGAATTCTCGGATGGTTTTTACCAACGCCTCGCGGAAAGCAGCTAAATGCGTACCGCCCTGGGTTGTGTTCTGTCCGTTCACAAAACTGTGATATTCTTCGCTGTACTGGGTTTTACTGTGCGTTATGGCAACTTCGATATCATCACCACGTAGATGAATTATGGGATAGGCCATATCTTCGTCGCTAATGGTTTCCATCAAAAGATCTTTTAAACCATTTTCGGAATAAAACTTTTCGCCGTTAAAATCTATCGTCAGTCCCGGGTTGAGATAGACGTAGTTTTTCAGCATTTTTTGAACGTATTCCGTGCGGTACTTAAAGTTTTTAAAAATACTTTCGTCGGGAATAAAAATTACTTTCGTTCCCTTTCGCTTTGTAGTTTCTTCAACGGCAACATCATTGGTCAATTCGCCCAGGGAAAATTCCGCAGCCTTCATTTGGTTATCGCGAACGGATTCAACTTTAAAAAATGCAGAAAGGGCATTTACGGCTTTGGTACCAACACCGTTCAAACCAACGGATTTTTTAAAGGCGCGGCTGTCGTACTTTCCGCCCGTGTTCATTTTTGAAACCACATCGATCACTTTTCCAAGCGGAATGCCGCGGCCATAATCGCGAACTTTTACTTCTTTGTCCTTAATGCGTACTTCGATAGTTTTTCCTGCACCCATCACAAATTCGTCGATACAGTTGTCTATAACCTCTTTCAGAAGTATATAGATCCCGTCATCTGGCGAAGAACCGTCGCCCAGCTTCCCAATATACATACCGGGGCGCATGCGGATGTGTTCTTTCCAGTCAAGCGAGCGTATGTTGTCTTCGGTATATTGCGTTTCAGCCATAAAGATTTGGTGTAGGGTTGCTAATATAAATATACGGGAGCACTTGTGAAACCAATACCTCGGAAAGTAATTAACAATAAAGCGAGGGGTTTTGTTAGTAAAATTCCCCCCATCCCTCAAAAGGGGGAAAGTCCCCTCCTGACCTCCCCAGAGGGGAGGAGTTTCGCACGGGTTCCCCCTTTGAACGATAGGAATTGCTAAACTTTTGTGAAGAATGAGTATTGTCATTGACTTGTTGGATTACTTTTTATAATTTCATCTCACAAATAAAACACCTTAATGGAATTTATAGATTACTACAAAATTCTCGGGCTGGACAAGAATGCGTCCCAGGCCGATATAAAAAAGGCATACAGAAAACTTGCCCGCAAGCTCCATCCCGATTTAAACCCCAATGACAAGGACGCCCAAAAAAAGTTCCAACAACTGAACGAAGCCAATGAAGTACTGAGCGACCCTGAAAAGCGCAAGAAATACGACCAATACGGTAAGGATTGGCAGCACGCCGATGCATTTGAGGAAGCCAAGCGACAGCAAGGCGCGCAAGGATTCGGTGGCGGATTTGGTGGGCGAAGAACATATTCTGGCGGCGGACAGCAATTTGACGAAAGCCAATTTTCAGACTTTTTTGAATCGATGTTTGGCGGTGGCGGTTTCAGCAGTGGTGCTGGACGCAGACAGACTGCACAATTTAAAGGGCAGGATTTGAACGCTACGCTTCGGCTAAATCTGACTGATATTCTGAAAAGCCAGAAACAAACCATCAGTCTTGGGGAGAAGAAAATCCGGCTTACCATTCCCGCAGGCGTTGAGGACGGGCAAACCATCAAGATAAAGGGCTACGGCGGCGATGGGATGAATGGCGGCCCAAAGGGCGATCTTTTTATCACTTTTGAAATTTTCAACAATACGGCCTTTAAACGCGTAGGCAACGATCTTTATAAAACCGAAAATATAAATCTATACAAAGCTATTTTGGGCGGCGAAATCACAATTGACACCTTGGATGGAGCCGTAAAACTACAAGTGAAGCCCGAAACCCAAAACGACACCAAAGTGAAACTGAAAGGCAAAGGACTTCCCAAATACAAAAAAGAAGACCAGCACGGCGATTTATTTGTAACTTATAAAATTGATCTGCCGAAAAACCTTTCTGAAAAAGAAAAGGAACTGTTTAATGAACTTTCAAAACTGAGATAATGGCACGAGAGAAATACATATTGGTAAGTCACTTTTGCAAACAGACACAGATAGAAATTTCCTTTGTGGAAAATCTTCACGAATATGGGTTAGTGACTTTTGAAGAAAAGGAAAACCAACTTTTTATGGACGAGAAGGATATTTCTGAAATAGAAAAAATGTTTCGCCTCCATAACGATCTGGGAATTAATTTTGAAGGACTGGACGCTCTTAACCAGCTACTGAAACGTATGCGAAAGATGGAAAGGGAAATGGATCTGCTTCAGAAAAGACTGCGATTGTATGAATGAGCATTTCCAAAAAGAACGGTAAATTCTAATTAATGAAATGTTAAATGGAATTTGCGGAAATGTGCAAACCCATATCTTTATCTTCTATGAGAAAAACAACTATACTATTCGCTTTATTGGTTTCTGTAAACCTCTTCGCACAACAAACCAATTTCAATTCAACAAATTCAATCAATAACCAAACAGCATCCTTAAATGATGAGGAGATAGATTCAGATTATTTGGATACTGAAAATCAAAATTTGCAAAAAACATCTTCAGTACTTAATTTTAATCCAAAGGATAAAACTGTTTTTGAGACCCAAAAGAGTAATTCACCCTATGAGTGGAAATGGGTTCGTGATGGAATTTGGACGGGTGCAGCACTTGGAGCTAGCGCCTATGGCTTGATACTTATAAAAAATAAAGACGATTTGTCCTTGGCAGAGCGGGAAAAGTTTTTAAATGAAGAAAGCCTTCAAAAAGAAATTGATAAATTAAATTTTCTGGATCAATGGGTTGCGGGTAAGCATAATGAAGACGCAAATGCAATTAGTGATATTCCTTTTGCGCTTTCCTTTGCAGCACCATTTGCCCTTTTATTTGATGATGAAATTAACGACCACACCGGACAATATGTGGGACTTTATATAGAAAGTTTGGCTACCACTGCAGCCATTTATACAATAACTGCTGGCTTGGTAAATAGAAGTCGTCCGTATGTTTATGACAACAGCGGGGAAACAACAAATGATAGACGATTTAAAAATAACGGCCAGCGTTCCTTTTATTCGGGACACGTGGCAGCTACTGCAACAGCAACGTTTTTTGCGGCAAAAGCATATAGTGATTTTAACCCTGATGCCAATGGCAAAGTTTGGGTTTGGACTGGCGCCGCAGCTTTACCTGCAGCTGTGGGAGTCTTTAGAATGGAGGCCGGACAGCACTTTTTGACCGATGTACTTTTAGGTTATGTTTTAGGAGCAGGAACTGGAATTTTAGTTCCCGAATTACATAAAAAGAAAATGGAAAACATAGATATATATCCAAGCTCCGGAACCAGTTTTAATGGTGATAGTTATAATGGAATGGCTTTTAGATATACTTTTTAGAATTAGAAATTCTAAACAATAAAAAATCCCGCAATAGCGGGATTTCTTTTATTCTGATTATACATTGAATCGGAAATGCATTACATCGCCATCCTTGACAATGTACTCCTTCCCTTCTACACCCATTTTGCCAGCTTCTTTTACTTTGGCCTCGCTCCCGTAGGTTACATAATCATCGTATTTTATTACTTCGGCACGGATAAAACCTTTTTCAAAATCGGTATGTATTACACCGGCAGCTTGCGGTGCCGTAGCGCCAATGGGAATAGTCCAAGCTCTTACTTCCTTCACACCAGCAGTAAAATAGGTTTGGAGATTTAATAATTTATAGGCACTTCGGATTAACTTTGCCGAACCTGCCTCTTCAAGCCCTAAATCTTCCAAAAACATTTGGCGTTCTTCAAAAGTTTCCAACTCGGTGATATCTGCTTCAGTGCCAACGGCCAATACCAAAACCTCGGCATTTTCATCTTTTACTGCTTCTTTTACTTTTTCAACATAAGCGTTTCCAGTGGCGGCGGAGCCTTCGTCAACATTGCAAACATACAGTACAGGTTTATCTGTAATGAATTGTGTATTTTCAATGAACTCTTCTCTTTCACTTTCGGTTAAATCGATTGCGCGTACAGAAATTCCAGCTTCCAGCCCTGCTTTTACTTTCTGCAAAGCTGCTTCTTCCTTTTGGGCTTCTTTATTTCCGGTACGGGCGGCACGTTTCACTTTTTCAAGTTTTTTGTCAACCGTTTCCAAATCCTTCAACTGAAGTTCAATATCAATCGTTTCCTTATCACGTATTGGGTTAACACTTCCATCAACGTGAACAATATTATCATTGTCAAAGCAACGCAAAACGTGCAGAATTGCATCAGTTTCGCGGATGTTGCTCAAAAACTGGTTTCCAAGCCCCTCTCCCTTGCTAGCTCCTTTTACGAGACCTGCAATATCAACAATTTCAACCGTGGCGGGCAATACACGCTCAGGCTTTACCAATTCTTCCAATTTCAACAAGCGTTTATCGGGAACGTTTACAACACCCACATTTGGCTCTATTGTACAAAAAGGAAAATTGGCGCTTTGTGCCTTGGCATTTGATAAACAATTAAATAGGGTGGATTTTCCAACGTTTGGCAATCCTACGATACCTGCTTTCATTAAATATAATTTTGAGGGTGCAAATATACATCTTCAAAACAGACTTTCAACATTTGGCAATAGATGCTTTTCAAAAAAAGTTTGGGTTTTATTTCACTTTAAATTTGCAAGAAATTAACGTTAATAGGGTTAGTTTTACTGAATAAACCATAAATAACCAATTATTATGAAAAAAGTAATTTTAAGCTTAGCTATTGCAATCTTTGCATTAACGGGAATTAATGCCCAAGAAAATAAAGATGTGCAATCTACAACCACCGTTAAAAAAGTTACCCAAAAAGGAACTGATGTAAAAACGAAAGTGATTGCAGAGACTGAAACGGACAAGGAAACAATTAAGGTGGAAGGTAACGAAAAACAAGATCAGGCTGTTGATGTAGTCAAAGACAAAAATATTGATTCAAAAGTCGTGTCTGATGACGTTTCTGTAGATATTGCAAACCAACAACAAATGATTTCTATAAAGCAGCAACAGCAAGCAGAACTTGCCAAAAAAATTGCTGATCAAAAAGCAGAAGCTGCTGCCAAAGCTGAAAAAGAAAGACAAGCAAAGTTATTGCAACAACAAAAAGAACTAGAAGCCAGAAGAGCTGCGCTTACCAAGCGCCCAGAAGGAATGGCTAAGTTGAAAAAGGATTAAACAATATATTTTTGCTTACTATGCGCCCGTTCCATGTTTTTGGAACGGGATTTTTTTATTGCAAAACCTTTATTTTAATAGAATTTAACAAATTATGGTGTGCTACCAAAAAAAATTTAGCAAAATGTTATAACCAAAGATTGGGCATATGGGCTGTTAGTAGTTATATTATTGTATAAGAAAAATTAATAATCACAATATAACTATTATGAAAAAGATATTTATCGTTTTTGCACTTGTAGCGTTTACTACAGGTTTCGCACAGGTTGACAAAAACACGAACACAAAGGAAACAACTGTTGTAAAGAAGACATACATTGAAGACGACAAGGGAATTGATGTTGAAACCCAAAAGGCCACGATTTCCCAACAACGCCAATTAGCGTTGAAGAATACAGATGTGGTTAAGACTAACTACAGCGTTACAATGACGCCCATTACTATGAATACTGATTATAGTTATACTTATAACAACAATAAATATAGTTTTAGTGCCGATGCCAATGGATATACTTTATACCAAATAGAAAATAGCAACAAACATTTGGAATATGCAAATCTCAAACCATTGGGACAAAAAGGATATTATCTTTTTAACAAAGATGGTCAAACTTCAGTTGGCTACTTTAACCAATACGGTAATTTTGTAGTTGAGGGGTTTGATTCAAATACAGACAATGTCTCTACCACTATTTTCATTCTTGATGAAAAAAGTAGGGATATGATGAAAGAGCAAAAAATGTAAGTTTCTTTCTGAAATAGATTTAAGAAAATACCGGTTTCCGGTATTTTTTTAATGAATTAGCTTTTCATTATCAAACCTTTACGACAATTTAACAAACACAAACCCTACATTTGAAATAACACTTAAAAACTATATCATGAAAAAAGCAATGTTACTTTTAGCGATGGTTCCTTTTTCGGTTACTTTCGCACAAGTTGATAAAAACACAAACACGGAAAAGCAAACAGTAGTTACCAAGACCTCGGTAACCGACGATAAAGGAACTGATACCGCCACCAAGGCAGTGACCCAAACCAAAAAAGAGGTGTTGAGTTTAAAAGATAGTGATGCCAACCAGACTAACCAAAGTGTGGTTATGAAGCCTATTGTTGTGGATACCGATGTTACTTATAGCTACGACGGTAACCGCTTCAAGTTTTTGAGCCAAAAGGACGAAAATGGCTATCGTTTAATGACCATAAAAGATAACGCAACAAATGAACAATACGCCGTTATCAAGCCTACTTCACAAAATGGATATTATATTATGTCGCAAGATGGAAAATCCTCTTTTGGATATTTTAACGCAGACGGCAATTTTGTAGTAGAACGCTATGACGCCAAAACCGATGCAATCATTTCAGAAGTTTATAAACTGAATGTGAAAAGTGATAGAAAAAAAGATAAAATGTAGAATATTTATTAACTATCCCCACTTAATGAAAAACGCCTCTTGGTCTGAACTGTGAGGCGTTTTTTTTACTTAATAATATTTTTTTATTTTTTGTGCATAAAATGCTGTTTGGCCAATAGTTCTTCCTCAGACTCAACGTGATCCTCATCGGGAACACAACAATCTACTGGACATACCGCCGCACATTGCGGTTCATCGTGAAAGCCTTTACATTCCGTACATTTATCTGGCACTATAAAATATATTTCGTCACTTACTGGTTCTTGCGCTTCATTGGCATCCACTGCTTTTCCGTTTGGTAATACTACTTTGCCCTCTAAATCGGTTCCATCGGCATAGCGCCAATCGTCGGCTCCTTCATAGATTGCGGTATTAGGGCACTCAGGCTCGCAAGCGCCGCAGTTTATACATTCATCGGTTATTATAATTGCCATGGGATTTTCTTTTTCTAACTTTGCGCAAATTTAATGCCTATCAATCGCAACTCCAAAATAAGTATGCAATTAAAACAAAGAATTAACGGTTTTATCGCCTTAGGAACCTATCTGAAACGAATTGTATCCGAAAACGGTGATTCTAGCGTGAAAGAACTATTTCGAAAAGCCGAGGCTGAAAATGGTTGGTTTACGCAAGACAATATAAGGTTTGCGCTAGAAAGCTGGAGCGAGGCGCTTTCAGAGGAAAATTTACAGCAATGGCTTTACGGTTACAATATTGAAAAGTCCAATCCAAAAACCGTTGCCATCATAATGGCCGGTAATGTTCCCTTGGTAGGGTTTCACGATTTTCTTTCAGTCCTTATAACAGGAAATAAAGTACTGGCAAAACTTTCGTCAAATGACAGAACCCTTTTACCCTTCCTATCAAAATACTTAATATCTGTGGAGCCGGAATTCAAAAATTATATTGAATTTACCGAAGGTAGATTGATTAATTTTGATGCAGTCATCGCGACCGGTAGCAACAACACTGCTCGCTACTTTGAATATTACTTTGGAAAATACCCGCACATTATTCGCAAAAACAGAAATTCAGTTGCAGTGTTAACCGGCAATGAAACTGTGGAAGAACTCACGGCACTCGCCAATGATATTTTTAGATATTTTGGCCTAGGTTGTCGAAATGTATCAAAATTATATGTTCCCGAAAATTATGATTTTGAAGCGTATTTTAAAGCAATGTACAGTTGGAAGGAAATTATTCATAACCACAAATACATCAATAATTACGATTATAACAAAGCGGTGTATTTAATGGACAGTTTTCCGTTATTGGACAATGAATTTTTATTACTGAAAGAGGACGATGGCTTCTCCTCTCCTATTTCGGTGGTTTTCTATGAAAAATATAGTACTTTCGAAAAACTTAACAAAGAATTGGAACTTCAATCAGAAAATATTCAATGTATTGTTTCAAATGCAAATCTTCCAAATGAAGTTTCTTTTGGAAAAGCGCAAACCCCAGATTTGTGGGATTATGCAGATGGGGTAGATACGGTTGATTTTCTGTTGAAACTTCCTTGATAAAATATTCATAATTCCCACATATTTAGTAGCATAATTCACATCTTTGTACTATAAATTTTCAAAGGATGAAAAAACATAATTTCAGTGCAGGTCCCTGCATTTTGCCACAATCTGTTTTAAAGAAATCTGCCGAGGCGGTTTTAAATTTCAACAATTCAAATCTTTCATTGATAGAAATTTCCCACCGAAGCAAAGATTTTGTAGAGGTAATGGACAATGCCCGAAAGCTTGCCCTGGAACATTTGGGGCTTCAGAACAAGGGCTACCAAGCCTTGTTTTTGCAAGGGGGTGCAAGTCTTGAGTTTTTGATGGTTGCCTATAATCTTTTGGAGAAAAAAGCGGCATATCTAAACACGGGAACTTGGAGCGACAAAGCCATAAAAGAAGCTAAATTGCTAGGAGAAATTGTGGAAGTTGCAACTTCAAAAAGTGATAATTTCAACTTTATTCCCAAAAATTATAGTATCCCTTCAGATACAGATTATTTCCACTGTACGAGCAACAATACTATTTTTGGAACGCAGATGCGCACTTTTCCCGAAACCGAAATCCCGATGGTTTGCGACATGAGCAGTGATATCTTTTCGCGACAGCTCGATTTTTCAAAATTCGGCTTAATCTATGCAGGCGCCCAAAAGAATATGGGGCCAGCAGGAACAACACTTGTAGTAATAAAAGAAGATATTTTAGGAAAAGTTTCCCGCGCCATTCCTTCTATGTTAAATTACAAAGTGCATATTGATAAAGAAAGTATGTTCAACACCCCAGCGGTATTTTCGGTGTACGTATCTATGTTGACATTGGAATGGTTAAAAGATTTGGGAGGCATTTCAGCAATTGAAAAAGTGAACAACCGAAAAGCTGAACTCCTTTACAATGAAATTGACAGAAACCCACTATTTGAAGGCTTTGTTGCGGATAAAGAAGACCGCTCAAAAATGAACGCTACCTTCAATTTAAAAAATGATGAATTGAAGGCCACTTTTGACGATCATTTAAAACAAGCTGGAATCAATGGTCTAAATGGCCATCGCAGCGTTGGCGGTTACCGCGCTTCTATGTATAATGCGCTACCGTTAGAAAGTGTGCAGGTTTTAGTGGATGTAATGCAAACTGTTGAAAAAGGCGCATAAATCAAAAGAATAATAACACAGAATTTTATTAAATGAAAATATTAGCAAACGACGGAATTTCACAAAGCGGCATAGATGCATTGAAAGATGCTGGTTTTGAAGTATTGACAGTACACGTAGCACAGGAGCAACTTCAAAACTACATCAACGAACATAAAATTGAGGTGCTTTTGGTTCGTAGTGCTACAAAAGTACGGAAAGACATTATTGACAATTGCCCAACTTTAAAAATCATTGGCCGCGGCGGTGTGGGTATGGATAACATAGATGTAGAGTATGCCCGTGAAAATGGAATCGAGGTAATAAATACTCCAGCGGCATCGTCAGAATCAGTGGCAGAATTGGTATTTGCCCATTTGTTTGGAGGTGTTCGTTTTCTTCACGATTCAAACAGGAATATGCCTTTGGAAGGAGACACTAGATTTAAGGAATTGAAGAAAAATTATGGCAGTGGCCGTGAACTTCGGGGGAAAACCTTAGGAATTGTTGGTTTTGGCAGAATAGGTCGCGAGGTAGCAAAAATAGCTTTGGGATGCGGCATGAAAGTAATTGCCAGTGACAGAGAGGTTGGAGAGGCAGATATTACTTTAACCTTTTATGATGGACAAAATATAACCCTGAAAATAAAGACCGCCCCCATAGATAAATTAATAAAACACAGTGATTTTATAAGCCTTCACGTGCCTTCCCAATCGGGTTATTTAATTGGCAAAGAAGAGATTTCAAAAATGAAGGAAGGCGTTGGTATTGTAAATGCTGCCCGTGGGGGTGTTCTTGATGAAAATGCGCTCTTGGAAGCCATTGAAGATGGAAAAGTTTCTTTTGCGGCACTTGACGTTTTTGAAAACGAACCCACCCCCTCCATAAAAGTATTAATGCACGATAAAATTTCACTAACACCGCACATTGGTGCAGCTACAAACGAGGCACAAGATAGAATTGGTGTAGAACTGGCAAATCAGATAATTTCGATTTTAGTAAAATAGAGTGTTTTTATTCACATAAGGCGCAATAATGTTATTATATCCATTTTATAAATAGATAATTATTCATTTTCAGTAACTTGCGGAAATAATTAATTAATGTAAAACAAAATGTCAGGAATTTTAGATTTATTGAACAGTAACCTCGGAAAACAAATTATTGGAGGTATTAGTCAAGAAACCAATCAACCAGCAGACAAAACAGCTTCTGTTGTAACAATGGCTATGCCCATACTGCTAGGTGCTATGAAACGCAATGCGAGTAACGAAAGTGGAGCCGCTAATTTGATGAATGCTTTAAACAGCAAGCATGACGGTAGTATCCTCGATAATTTAGGCGGTCTTTTCGGGGACGGTGTAAATGAAGAAGTGAAGCAGGATGGGCTTGGTATTTTAGGTCATGTTTTAGGAGGTTCGCAGGATAACGCAGTAAGAGCGCTTTCCCAAAAATCTGGTTTGGACACCAATTCGGTTATGCAAATTTTACAGGTTGCAGCCCCTATTTTATTAGGTTATTTGGGAAAACAAAAGCAACAAAAAAACGTAAACTCAGATTCTGGCATAGGCGATTTGCTGGGAGGTCTTATGGGCGGCGGCAAGAAACAACCAGAACAGCAATCAATGATTGAATCTTTGCTTGACGGAAATAATGACGGTAGTGTAATTGACGACATCGCTGGAATGGTTTTAGGTGGAGGCAGTCAGAAAAAAGGTGGTCTCGGCGGTCTTTTGGGAGGCTTCTTTGGGAAATAAAAATCTAAATATAAATTAGTCAAAATACTGTCATTCATAAAATGACGGTATTTTTTTTAAATGAAAGTTAAATCAGGCTACCTTCATTTTACATTTGTTAACTTTGTAAAAATCATTGATATGAAAAATTTTCTACTAATTGCGGTACTTTCATTTGTAATTTTTAGTTGCGGAACAGGAAATTCTTCCATAACCAGCTCACCTTCTGATGGAACCACAAAAAACGATACCGTCAGAATAGCAAATGATAGCCTTGAATATGAAATAATAATTGTAGAACCCGGATTTCAATCTTGGCTAATTTCCCAGCCACCACGCGGTTTTTATGGTCAAGCAAAATTAGAGGGGAAAAACCGTCAGTTTGTAGCTGAGTACAATAGTCGTGTTTTACAGCCAAATTTATATTCCAGAAATTTGTATGGTGAACAAATAAATTACGACCCAACTATTGATTATGGATATGAGGTGAATTACTTATTGTATAACTATTTTGTCTATTTTCAGGAAAAATACAATCAAAAATTTATAGGCGGAAGAAATTGAAAAAGCTTAAAAAACGTTGGAATATTAAAACCAACAGACAACTATTTATAATTTTACTGGTATTTGCCATTACTGGAAGTTCAGCTGCAAAATTGGCCGCTCCACTAACAGATTTTTTTAATATAACCAAGGAAATGGGTTGGTACATATACTGGCCGTTCCGAATTTTGATTATCCTTCCAATTTATAAAGTACTTTTGGTGTTTTTTGGATGGGTATTTGGAGAATTTCACTTCTTTTGGAATTTTGCGAAAAAAATGCTCAGAAGTATGGGGCTCGGATTTTTAACTAAACAATGATAAACCTTACAACAAAAGTTACGCATGTATTAATCGCTACGATATTCTCGTTGGCATTGCTGCTTCCTACTGCTGTACAATTTGCGCATACTTTTGAAGGTCACGAACACAAGGCTTGTACCGATATTTCAACGCATCTTCACGAAAAACAGTTAGACTGTTCAATTTGTGATTTTCACTTTTCAATATTTACCTTTACTCCTCTGGAATCTCCTGATTTCACTGTATTTCACAGTTTTCGAAATGTTGATAGTTTTTATTTTACATCTTCTTTTAATTTAGACCCTTCCCACTATTTTCTTAGAGGCCCTCCTCAACTTTCTTGATTTTTATCATTTTATTTTAATTCAAACATTTTTAAATCAAGAAAGCATGAAAAACATATTATGCTTACTTGTGGTGTTCTTTATATATACCACAGTGAGCTCACAAAATTCCTTGACGGGAAACATAACTTCAAAAAATACAAATGAACCAGTGCCCGCAACAATCTATATTCCGCAACTTGAAAAAGGAACCGTTGCAGATTTTGACGGTAACTATACGCTAATCAATATTCCTGACGGAAGCTATAACATAGTTTTTTCTTCACTAGGATTCGCGACCATTTCAAAAAAAATTAATTTTTCAAACGGAAAAAACGTTACCGAAAATCTTGAAATGCAGGAAAGTGCAGTTGAAATGGAAGAGGTTATAGTTTCTACGCCCTTCCATAAATTACAGAGTGATAATGTTATGAAGGTGGAACGCATTTCAACTGAAGACCTAAACGCCTCTGGTGCCGTAACCTTGGCCGATGGCATTAAAAATATTGCAGGAGTAGAAATCATTAGTACAGGGACGGGCATTGGAAAACCAGTTATTCGCGGACTAAGCTCAAATAGGGTTTTAACTTATGCACAGGGTGTTCGTTTAGAAAATCAGCAGTTTGGAGACGAGCACGGGCTGGGTATAAATGAAGCGGGAGTGGAAAGCGTAGAAGTCATAAAAGGTCCGGCGTCATTGCTTTACGGAAGCGATGCTCTGGGCGGAGTACTTTATCTGAATCCTGAAAAATTTGCGCTCTCCGGTGAAACTCATGGTGATCTAAACAGCGCTTACTTTTCAAATACATTGGGAACCGCTACAAATCTTGGAATTAAGACCTCAGGTGAAAAGCTAAAATTTTTGGCACGAGGCGCGTACGCTATTTTTAGTGATTATGATACGGGAGCAGATTATCGTGTTACCAACACTAGGTTTAATGAAAAAGATTTTAAGACTGGATTGCAATATTCTGGCACAAAATTTAAGTCAACACTTCGCTATAATTACAATCGCTCCAATATTGGTATTCCTGAGGAAATCAGTGAGCAAACGCGTTCTAAGGCTTTAGAACTTCCTTTTCAGGAAATTGATAACCATATTTTAAGTTTTGACAATACGCTATTTTTTACTAACTCCAGTTTAGATATAAAAGCCGGTTATCTGTTCAATGACAGACGTGAATTTGAAGACGAATCAGATGTGGCAGCCCTTCAGCTTAAATTAAACACATTTAATTATGATATGAAATATCACCTACCTCAATTGGGCAATTTTGAAACTATAGTGGGGCTTCAGGGAATGTTTCAAAAAAATAAAAACGAAGGTGAAGAAATTTTAATTCCTGATGCGACAACTACTGATATTGGAATTTTGGCAACTTCACACTATCATTTGGAAAAGATAGATTTTCAAGCCGGAATCCGTTTCGACTCTCGAAAAATTAAAAGTGAAGCCGCTGGAAATCCTGCTGATTTGGATTTTATTCCAGCACTTAATACCACTTTTAATAGTTTCACTGCTGCTTTAGGAGCTAAACTCGATATTGTTCGAAATTTTTCAACGCGAATCAATCTTGCCAGTGGATTTAGAGCGCCAAACTTGGCAGAACTAACTTCTAATGGGGTTCACGAAGGTACAAACAGATATGAACGCGGAAATATAAATTTATCAAATGAGCAGAATTTCCAGACCGATCTTGCTTTAGAATACAGAAACGAGCATATTGAATTTTTTGCAAATGGTTTTTACAACGCCGTTAATGACTACATTTTTCTGTCGCCTAGCAATGAAACCCTTGACGACGCACAGGTATTTGATTATTTGCAGGATAATGCAGCGTTGTATGGGGGCGAATTGGGTTTTCACCTTCACCCCCACCCGTTGGATTGGCTTCATTTGGAAAGTAGCTTCGAAACTGTTACAGGAAAATTGAGCAATGATAAATATTTGCCATTAATTCCGGCAAATTCACTCCGGAATACATTCCGAATAGAACTAAATGATGGAAAAACCAGAAAATCAAGTTCAGCTTTTATTACGCTTGAAAATACCTTTGACCAAAAAAATGTGAGCAATTTTGAAACGAGAACGGGAGGCTATTCATTACTGAGCGCAGGGATTGAAAGCAGCTTTCAATTTCAAAAGGTTTTATTTAAAATCGGACTAAACGGAACAAATCTTACAGATAAAAAATATATAGCCCATTTATCGAGATTAAAGCCGGATAGTATTTTTAATATGGGAAGGAGTATCAATGTAAATTTAAAATTGGAAATTTAAAGAAAAAGCCCCGATCGGGGCTTTTTTATTCGTTCGCTCTAACCTCAATAATCTGTGGTGTAGGCTGCTTTTTCCAAACAAATGTGTATAACCACATTAGTGTAAAGGTGGGGACAACATCCGTAAAGGGTAAAACTTCCTCTACAAATACAAGAACAGAAGCAATTTTTCCTTCAGTTCCTTTATACATTTCACTCATTTTTTTTGCTGCAAGAGGCGCCCAAAGTAAATCTAAAAAGGGACCGATTACAGGTATGGCCATTGTTGCCATACCTACTGCATCATAAAAAATGCCTTTTCTAAGCAACTTATATTTTTCGTTTTTCATCTTCCTGTTGTGTTTAATTTATTATTGAAGAGCAAAAAACATTCCAAAAAAATTAACCCAAATCGCTGCTGATCAGTTTCAAGAATTCATTTCTGGTTTCTATAGCCTCAAATTGGCCACGAAAACCTGAAGTTGTAGTAACGCTATTCTGTTTCTGCACACCGCGCATCATCATGCACATGTGCGATGCTTCAATAACTACGGCTACCCCTTTTGGTTTTAAAGTATCATTTATACATTCAAGAATATCATGGGTTAATCGTTCCTGAACCTGCAATCTACGTGCAAAAATATCAACAACCCGCGGAATTTTGCTAAGCCCAACAATATGTCCATCTGGAATATAAGCGATGTGTGCTTTTCCAAAAAAGGGCAATATGTGGTGCTCACAAAGGGAATAAAGTTCAATATCTTTTATAATAACCATATCATGATAAGCTTCGGCAAACATGGCACTTTTCAAGATTTCAGCGGGGTCCTGACAGTTGCCCGAGGTTAAAAATTGCATCGCCTTTGCGGCGCGTTCAGGTGTTTTTACAATACCATCTCGCGAAATATCTTCGCCTACCGTATGCAGGATTTTACTATAATTTTCAATCAACGTGTCCGTTACAGGTTGGTCGTATTCTTCAAAATATCTATAGGAAGCCATTAAAATTTGTTTAATAATATTAAATTCAAAAATAAACACATAAGTCCGAATAAAAACAATATAACCCATTGGATTGTATTATAGCGCTATAAATAGTACTTTCACGGTTTAATTTTTTGCTATGATTGAAGCCCAAAATATTCATAAATTCTACGACAACCTTCACGTTTTAAAGGGTGTTGACCTATACATAAAAAAGAGTGAAATTGTTTCAATAGTTGGTGCTTCGGGCGCGGGAAAAACAACCTTGCTGCAGATTTTGGGAACCTTGGATGCTTTTGATAAATCAAAAAGTAAATTAGCCATAAACGGTGTAAATATAGGTTCCCTTTCGGGGAAGAAATTAGCGCAGTTCCGAAATGAAAATTTAGGGTTTATTTTTCAGTTTCACCAACTATTGCCAGAGTTTACAGCACTTGAAAACGTCTGTATTCCAGCATTCATAAAAAAAACTCCAAAGAACATAGCTATAAAAAGAGCGAAAGAACTACTCACATTTTTAGGACTTTCGCACCGCGAGGACCATAAACCCAACGAACTTTCGGGCGGGGAACAACAACGAGTTGCCGTAGCAAGAGCTCTGATTAACAATCCGGCAATCATCTTGGCAGATGAACCTAGCGGAAATCTCGATACCGAAAGTGCCGAAAATCTGCACAATTTATTTTTCAAATTGCGGGATGAATTTGGGCAAACCTTTGTTATCGTTACGCACAATGAAGAACTTGCAAATATGGCTGATAGAAAATTGGTGATGCAAGACGGAAAAATTGTGAGCCATTAAATGAATAAAACCGAACTGAAATCATTCCTTGACGAAAAGGTCAATCTTTACAATAACCCCAAATTTATTGAAACCGATCCTATTCAAATTCCACATCTTTTCACTTTAAAGGAAGATATTGAAATTACAGGCTTTTTAGTGGCTACCATTGCTTGGGGAAATAGAAAAAGCATCATAAACAATGGCAACCGTTTAGTGGAAATGATGGGCAGCTCCCCTTATGATTTTGTGATGAATTTTTCAGAAGAGCAATCAGAGTCTCTTTCAAATTTTGTGCATAGAACTTTTAATAATGAAGATCTTGCTTATTTTCTGAAATCGCTTCAAAGTATATATAAAAACCATGGTGGGCTGGAAACCTTGTTTTCTAAACATGCCAAAAAAGACTCTATGCAACCGGCAATACATCATTTCAAAAAAACTTTTTTTGAACTCCCCCACCCTTCTCGAACACAAAAACACATTAGTGATCCCTTAAAAAATTCGGCTGCAAAAAGAATAAATATGTTTCTTCGGTGGATGGTTCGTAATGACGCTACGGGCGTAGATTTTGGAATTTGGAAAAGCATTGATTCTTCCCAGTTGTCTTGTCCGCTTGATGTTCATAGTGGTAACGTCGCACGGAAACTAAAATTACTGAAACGTAAACAAAACGATGCCAAAGCTTTATTGGAGTTGGATAATTCGCTTCGCAAATTGGACTCACAAGATCCTGTAAAATATGACTTTGCTCTTTTCGGATTAAGCGTTTTTGAACGCTTTTGATTTAAAAGTTGATACATTTCACATTATTTTTATCCGTTTCAAAACTGATTATAAAATATTGTACATTTACGTTTAATCCTTAAAAACCGATATTTTCGGTTTTAAGATAAAGTAACCTAAACCTTGATAAAACCACAATTTCCAATAGATGAAGAGCAACGCTTGGCCGCTGTACGTTCCTATCATTTGTTGGACACCTTGCCAGAAAAGGATTTCGACAATATAACCGCATTGACAGCAAATATATGTGATGTGCCAATTTCATTGGTAACGCTTCTGGATGCAGATCGTAATTTTCTGAAGTCGCATTACGGTATTCCTTTTAATGAATCACCAAGAGATATTTCTTTTTGCGGGCACGCCATATTGGAAGAATCAAACATTTTTATAATTGAAGATGCCAGAAAAGACAATCGTTTTAAAGATAACCCACTGGTAACAGAAATGAATGCCATTTTCTATGCCGGTGTGCGTTTGGTGAATAGTGAAGGTTATCCATTGGGAACTCTTTGTGTTTTTGATACCAAACCTAGGGTATTGACAAAATCCCAAAAAAAGGCACTTACTGCCATGGCCTACCAAGTGGTGAATTTATTTGAAGCCCGAAAACGTAACCGAGCATTGCTTTCTGTACAAAAAGAACTTAAGGAACGCAATGAGGAACTTAAAAATTTTGCTGGCGTAGTTTCCCACGATATGAAAATGCCGCTGGCAAATATGATTATCACATCAGATATGCTTCGCACCAAATATGGACAGCATTTGGATGAACAGGGCAAAGAATATTTAGATTACATCAAGCAGTCATCTTTCACACTAAGTGAATACGTTACTGGCCTGCTGGAGCATTACGAGACTGATAAAACAGCATCTTTGCGGAGTGAATCTTTTGACAGCCAAGATCTTTTAGAGGAAATAATAGAACTGCTAAATATCAACGTTGATTGTGAAATAAATCTACCCGAGGAAAACATTGAAATGCAGGCCAATAAAGTTGCCCTTGAGCAAATACTTTTGAACCTTATTGGTAATAGTTTAAAATACAACGATAAAAAGAAAATAAAAATTGATATTGATTGTGAAGAAAAGAACGGTTATTACCATTTTACTATTACCGATAACGGAATGGGAATACCAAAAGAACGAATAGAGCATATTTTTGATCTTTTTGTCACCACGGGAAATTTAGACCGAAATGGAAAAAAAGGAAATGGTATTGGACTTTCCACAGTAAAAAAGCTAGTAAATAGACTGGATGGTGAAATAAAAGTTTCTTCCACTTTGGGAGAAGGGACTACGTTTAAGTTTAGTGTGAAAAAATTAGATTGAATTTAAGTATTAAAAGATGTTTACTTATCAAAAGAAGGCATTTTCACCTTTAGCTTACAGAAATAGCTTTAATTGCATTCCATTTTTTATCTTTGGGCAATATTTATAGGAATGCAGTTCAAACACCCAGAAATTCTTTACGCCCTTTTCCTGCTGCTCATCCCAATATTTATTCATCTTTTTCAACTTCGGCGTTTTCAAAAAGTAGATTTTACGAATGTTGCTTTTCTTAAAAAAGTTACCATTCAGACCCGAAAAAGTTCACAACTCAAAAAGTGGCTTACCCTATTGATGCGTTTGCTAGCTTTAGCCTGTGTTATTATTGCATTTGCACAACCCTTCACAGCCACCAAAACTGCTTTAAGCACAAAAAAGGAAACCGTAATTTATATAGACAATTCCTTCAGCATGCAGGCGAAAGGTGCAAAAGGCCCAATGCTTGAGCGCGCCTTGCAGGATTTGTTTGATAAACTTGGGGGTACCGAAAAACTTAGTTGGTTTACGAATAATTCTGAACGAAAAAATGTTACCCCACAGGATTTTAAAAATGAGGTGCTTTCCATAGTATACTCACAAAACCAATTGACCCCTTCACAAGTGTTATTGAAAGCCAATCAGCTTTATTCAAAAGAAAAAGATGTGCTGAAACGATTGGTTTATCTTTCAGATTTTCAGCAAAAAGAAGTTTTTCCAGAAGTACCAACAGATTTAATACTGGATGCCGTACCACTGAAACCTGTAAAAGCATCAAATATCTCAATTGACAGCGCTTACATTGCTTCAAAGAATGCCTCAATAACGCAATTGAAGGTTAAAGTATCAAATACTACAACTGAAATTTCGGAAGTCCCTGTTTCCCTTTTTAATAAGAATAGATTGATTGCCAAAACAGCCTTGGATTTTTCAGGAAATTCTAACGGTACCGTAACTTTTGACATCGATAATTCCGAAGAATTTATTGGGGAACTACAAATAAATGAACCAAATATTCCTTTTGACAACTCGTTGTTTTTCAACATCAACAAGCCTGGAAAAATAAAGGTCTTAGCTATTAATGAAGCAGATGGAAACTTCCTGCAACGACTGTTTGAAAAAGAGGAATTCAAGTTTACACAGCAAACCTTCAAAACATTAAATTACAATGAAATTCCCGACCAAAATTTCATTGTGCTCAACGAGTTGAAAGAAATTCCGGCTTCCTTGGCCACCGCTTTACAATCGTTTAGCGACAATGGAGGAAGTGTTTTAGTTATACCCGCTTCCCTAGCAGATTTAAGCAGCTATAACAATTTGCTATTAACGATGGCTTTGGGAACGCTTTCCGAAGAAAAAATTCAAGAAAAAATGATTACGAAAATTGTTTTTTCGCATCCACTCTTTAAAGATGTTTTTGAAAAAGAGGTCGAAAATTTTCAGTACCCTAAGGTGAATGCGTTTTATAGTGTTTCATCAAATGCAACTCCCGCAATCGGTTTTGAGGACAACCAGTCCTTTTTACTTCAAAAAAACAAAACTTATCTATTTACAGCCCCAATAAACAAGGAAAATTCCAACTTCCAGAATTCGCCTTTGGTAGTGCCCACTATTTATAATATGGCCTTGCAGAGTTTGCCCTTACCCCGCTTGTATTATACAATTGGGCAGCAAAACGCAATAGCTGTTCCCGTGAAACTAGGCCCAGATGAAATACTTACCGTAAAGGACAGTACGGAGCAGTTTATTCCGCTTCAGCAAACAAAAGCCAATTATGTTTTAATGACTACCACTGATAAACCCAATAAAGCAGGAAATTACCAAATAGTGAAGAAAACTGAGTTTTTGGAAAATATAAGTTTCAATTATTCACGTAGTGAAAGTGAATTACAATACCTAAACCCCGAAGATTGGGAAGGTGCGGAAGTTTACAGTTCTGTGAATGATCTTTTTGATGCTATCGAAGATGCGAACGCTATTAACAGTTTTTGGAAATGGTTTGCTATTTTTGCATTGCTCTTCTTACTTTTTGAAATGCTTATCTTAAAATTCTACAAATGAAGATATTACTGAAATCCGCAACCATAGTAGATGTTTCCAGCAAACATCATTTAAAAAAACGGGATGTTTTGATAGAAAATGGTAAAATTTCAAAAATTGCTTCTACTATTTCTCCAACTGAAAAGATTAAAGAGGTTTCCTTAAAAAACCTACATATTTCCCAAGGTTGGTTTGATAGCAGCGTTTCTTTTGGCGAACCGGGTTTTGAAGAGCGGGAAACCATCGAAAACGGTTTAAAAACTGCCGCCTATAGCGGATTTACAAGTGTTGCCGTAAATGCAAACAGTTTTCCGATAACCGACAGCAAAGGGCACATAAAATTTCTAAAAAGCAAAGCCGAAGGGAACGCCGTTAACCTCTACCCTATCGGCGCACTAACCGTAGGCAGTAAAGGAACCGATCTTGCCGAACTCTACGATATGCAAAACGAGGGCGCAGTTTCTTTTTACGATTATAAAAACCCAATTGCAAATGCAAACTTGCTGAAAATAGCCTTGCAATACACACAGAATTTTCATGGGTTGGTGCAATCGTTTCCTTTTGAAAAATCTGTGGCGCGAAATGGATTGGTGAACGAAGAAGTAAACAGTACCCGGTTAGGATTGAAAGGAATTCCGGCACTTTCGGAAGAGCTCCAGATAATTCGCGATTTGTATATTTTGGAATATACTGGGGGTAAACTTCATATTCCTACCATATCAACCAAAAAATCTGTAGAACTGATTAGGGATGCCAAAAAGAAAGGACTAAATGTAACTTGCAGTGTCGCGATTTTCAACCTTATTTTGACAGATGATGTTTTGGAGGAATTTGATACGAACTATAAATTGCTTCCCCCCTTACGTACAAAAGAAGATTCCAAAGCACTGCTAAAAGGGTTGAAGGACAGAACGATTGATGGCGTAACCAGCGACCACAACCCAATAGATGTGGAGCACAAAAAAACAGAATTTGAGCAGGCTTACTTTGGAAGTATTGGTTTGGAAAGCTGTTTTGGTGCGCTCAATATGGTTTTGGGGATTGAGGAAACTGTTAAAGCGCTTACCGGTTTAAAACAAGCTTTCAATATTTCTTCAGAAAAAATTGAAGAAGGAAATCTTGCTGAGCTTACCCTTTTTAATCCTGATGGAAATTGGGAATTTTCAGAAAAAGATATTCTATCAACCTCAGAAAATGCCGCTTTTCTTGGAACAAAATTAAAGGGAAAACCTTACGGAATTTTGGTAAACAACAAATTGGCGCTGAAGAAATAATGAAGACTATACCCGCAGGAAAATCTACCGCCCTTATTGCCTATGCCCCATTTGTGGGTTTTATTATTGCCTATTTTTTCAACAGGGAAGAAAACCACCCCTTTGCAACGTGGCATATTAAAAATATGTTTGGGATTACGTTAATGTTTATCGTTTCGTTAGTTGTGCAAGCGCAAATAGATGTAACCGTTGGCGATATTATTTGGTTAATCTGTCTTTTGCTGTGGCTCTTTTGCTGGTCGATGGCTTTTTTCAGCAAAAAGAGGGGCATTCCGTTTTTAAGTGAAAAATTTCAGGAATGGTTTACATTTTTAAATTAAAGTATTGATTATCTTTAGCTTAAATAAACACTAACCTAAAATCAAAAAAAATGGAAACAACTGCAGACAACGGCAAAACCGTAGCCATCATTGCTTACATTACCTTAGTTGGCTGGATCATCGCTTTAATAATGAACAATGGAAATAAAACTGCTCTGGGCTCATTCCATGTGCGACAATCATTGGGTATTATGTGTGTGGGAGTAGTATTGAGTATTGTTATAAGTTTTATTGGGATTTCAATACTTACCTGGATTGTACAGCTCGCCATATTCGTATTTTGGCTCCTTGGATTGATAAGTGCCGTACAAGGTGAAATGAAACCGGTACCTGTATTTGGAGAACAATTTCAAGAATGGTTTAAAGGAATTTAGATTTTAAATAATATTTAACGAGACCTTTTCTGCTGAAAGAACTTCAGTTTAAAAGGTCTTTTTTATTTTTGCAGCCTATGGAAAAACAGACTTTACTTTTAGAACACAATTATAGACCCGCAAAAAATGCTTCAGAAAACTCACCGGCAATCATTATGCTGCATGGTTTTGGGAGCGATGAAAACGATTTGTTTTCCTTTGCCGGTGAACTTCCGGAAAAATATGCTGTCATCTCTCTGAAAGCCCCAATAAGGCTTGAACCTTACGGAAATGCTTGGTATAATATATACTTTGACAATTCACAGGGAAAATTCAGCGATGACGAACAAGCTATTGCCTCGCGCGAATTAGTTTCGAAGTGCATAGACGAAGTAATTGAAAAGTACAAAGTTGACAAAAATAATATTACGCTGCTCGGTTTTAGCCAAGGCACTATTTTAAGCTTCGCCATCGCGCTATGTTATCCTGAAAAAATAAAAAATGTAATCGGTTTAAGTGGTTATATTAATGAAGCCATTTTAAAAGAAGGGTATGCCAAAAATGACTTCAGCAATCTTAAAATCTATACGTCACACGGAAGTGTGGACCAAGTTATTCCTGTTCAATGGGCCCGAAAGACAGAGCCTTTCCTAAAAAACTTAAATATTGATTGTAAGTATTCGGAATTTCCTGTGGGGCACGGAGTAGCTCCCCAGAATTTTTACGAACTTAAAAGTTGGTTGGAAAATCAATAAGCTATAAGTTGTTCCAATTAGTTTAGTTTTGATATAAAAATGAAGCAATTGGCGTCAATTCAAGTTCATTTTTATCGTTGAAATAATATTCCAAAATCATTTCGCCCCAATAGGTGTTATCGGTAAAGTCTGCAAGGATCCATTTATGGTTAAGGAATTTTAGTTTATTGATTTTCATATCGCCCGCCATTCCCTCAAATGGAACTAATGGATTGTTTCCCTTTTGAAGATTGAAATCATAAATCTGATCAGAAACCATTGATTCCACTTCTGCAGCTTCATAACCCAAATTTTCAAAATAGGTCATTGCATTGTCATTTCCCATTAAAGTGAAATAGTTCAAGTTCATTATTTGTCCATGAAGGCCCTCGATAGAGTCGCTATATTTTTGAACTTTCATTTGCAGATTTTCAATTTGGGATTCCTGCGATTCAAAAATGCTTTTCTCGTTCATATATTGATAAATTATGAAAAGCAATGCAAAAAGAAACAAGTACATAAAAATTTTATTTCTCATAATCAAATAGTTATAGTGAGTGTATCATATGCCAAATGGACGTTTTGTGGAAGTTTTTTCTCCACTTCCTCATGAAAGCCCATTAAATGGCTAATGTGTGTAAAATATGTTTTTTCTGGTTTTACTTTTTCAACAAAATCAAGTGCTTCTGAGATGTTGAAATGTGAATAATGGGGTTCTTCGCGCAAAGCATTTACAACTAAAATCTTTGTCCCTTTTATTTTCTCAATTTCTTCTTCAGTAATGGTTTTAACATCCGTCAAATAGGTAAAGTCTCCCACCCGAAAACCTAAAACCGGTAGTGTGTCGTGGAATGCTTCAATTGAAATAATTTCTTTTCCCCCAATAGTGAAAGGTTTGTCTTTATCAATTTCAATTTCTTCAACGCTAGGTGCTCCGGGATATTTGTTTTCCGTTTCAAAAATATAGGCAAAACGTTCGTGCAGTGATTTAAATACTCGCTTATGGGCATAAAAAGGCATATTGCCCTGCATAAAATTGAATGGGCGGATATCGTCCAAACCTGCGGTGTGGTCGCTGTGTTCGTGCGTTAAAAGAATGCCGTCCAGTTTTGAAACCTTTTGGCGCAACATTTGCTGTCTAAAGTCAGGACCGCAATCAATAACGTAAGTAAAATCATCCCATTGCAATAAAACCGAAACACGCAAACGTTTATCTTTTGGGTCACTGCTTTTACAAACAGGGTGATTGCTGCCTATTACGGGTATGCCTTGTGAAGTTCCAGTGCCGAGAAATGTAACGCGGAATGTTGATTTCATCTGCGCAAAAATACTGGTATTTTTTTTGTTTACCTATTGTATTTGCTACCTTTGTTATATTAAAAAATAGAACGTTGCTATGCCAGAAACCATAATAGGAGACAAGGAATTTGAAAATATTCCCTCCATAAAAAGTAAGGCTTTACGAATCAATCTGAACGAAAACATTTACGGCACTTTTGCCGAAATCGGAGCCGGGCAAGAAACCGTTCGGAATTTTTTTAGAGCCGGTGGCGCTTCAGGAACCATTGCCAAAACAATGTCTGCCTATGATAAGGATTTTAGCGACGCAATCTATGGAATAGAAGAAGATGGCCGATACGTAACAGAATCAAGACTTCAAAAGATGCTCTCGCACGAGTTCAACTTGATAGAAGAGCGTATAAACCGTGAGAAACACCCCAACAGACTTTTCTTCTCGTACGCAAATACCGTTGCCACAATTGATTTTGCAAAAAAATATAAAGGGCATGGCTGGGTAGGAATTCGATATCAAATAGACCCAAAAGAACCTTATAACGAAATAACCCTGCACATTCGCTTTCACGAAAATGATGCACAATTACAGCAGATTACACTTGGTACTTTAGGTGTAAATTTAATTTATGGGGCATATTATAAATATGACCAACCCAATAAATTGCTTCGTTACCTGTACGACCATATCGATAAAGATAAAATTGAAATTGACACCATAAATTTTTCGGGGCCCCGCTTTAAGGACGTTGACAACAGATTGATGAGTCTTCAGCTAATTAAAAATGGTATGACCGATGCGGTTATGTTTAACCCTGAAGGCCACAATATACTTCCGGCAAGAATTCTTTATAAGAAAAACATTTTGGCCCTTCGCGGAAGCTTTAGACCTGTTACCAAGGTTAACATAGATATGTTTGAACGTTCCTATGAAATGTTTCTGAAGGAAAACAGGGTAGAAAAAGATAGAACTGAAGTAATATTTGAAATTACCCTTTCAAATTTGCGGGCCGAAGGTGAAATTGATGAAGAAGACTTTATGGACCGCGCCAGGCTGCTCTGTTCTTTGGGGCATACGGTTATGATTTCAAACTTTCAGGAGTACTATAAGCTAGTTGAATATTTCTCCAGATATACAAAGATGCGAATGGGGCTCGCCATGGGCGTCAATAATTTAGTGGACATTTTTGATGAAAAATATTATCGACACTTAAGTGGTGGTATTTTGGAAGCCTTTGGAAAATTATTTTTTAAAGATTTAAAGGTTTATCTCTATCCTATGAAAGATGCGGAAACGGGAGAATACACCAATAGTGAAAACCTGAAAGTACATCCACGAATGAAGGAATTGTACAAATTCTTTAAATATAACGGTAAAGTTGTTGACATCACTGATTATAATCCTGACAACATGGAGATATTTTCTCGCGAAGTATTGGCAATGATAGAAACAGGCGAAGAAGGATGGGAACAGATGTTGCCACCTGGAGTTTCAGAAATTATAAAGGATAAACAACTTTTCAATTATAAGACTACTCCTGAAAAGGTCGATAATTAATCCAATATCTGCGCAGCGTGATCTTTGGTCTTAACCTTGTCAATAATACGGGTTATGATTCCGTTTTCATCAATTATAAAAGTTTTACGGTGTATTCCATCAAATTCCCTTCCCATAAATTTCTTGGGTCCCCAAACCCCAAAACCATTTATAATCTCTTTGTTCTCGTCCGCCAATAAAGGAAAGGGGAAATCATACTTTTCTTTAAAATTTTTTTGACGTTTTTCACTATCTGCACTCACTCCCAATAATTCATAACCTTCCTTCTGTAATTTTTTATAATTATCACGAAGATTACAGGCTTCTGCAGTACACCCAGGAGTATTGGCTTTGGGATAGAAAAATACAATCCATTTCTTTCCCTTAAAATCTTTTGAGGAAATACTATTTCCATCTTGATCGTTTACTTTAAAATCTGGAGCCTTATCTCCTACCTTTAATGTTTTCATTATATTTATTTTTGCATAAAAGTACTTAAAATGACCAAGCAGGAAAAGGTAACCTTTGTTATTGATACGTTAAATAAGATTTATCCGCAAGTACCAATTCCCTTGGAACATAAGGATCCCTATACTTTATTGATCGCCGTGCTACTTTCTGCGCAAAGTACCGACGTTCGCGTCAACCAAATTACGCCCTTGCTATTTGAAGTAGCTGACAATCCCTATGATATGGTAAAACTAACCGTAGAAGAAATTAGGGAAATCATAAAACCTGTAGGACTCTCACCTATGAAATCAAAGGGAATTCACGGGCTTTCAGAAATCTTGATCGATAAATATAACGGGCAAGTACCAGCAGACTTTGAAGCGTTAGAGTCTTTACCCGCTGTAGGCCATAAAACAGCAAGTGTCGTTATGAGTCAGGCGTTTAACATACCTGCATTTCCAGTGGACACACATATACATCGATTGATGTATCGCTGGGGTTTTACTAATGGAAAAAATGTAGTGCAGACAGAAAAAGATGCAAAACGTTTATTTCCAAAAGATTTATGGAATATGCTGCATCTGCAGATTATATGGTACGGCAGGCAATACTCCCCGGCGCGTGGTTGGGATTTGGAAAAAGATATAATCACAAAGACCATTGGCAGAAAATCGGTGATAAAAGAGTATTTAAAGAAAGTAGATAAGAGATGAGCGATGAACTATGCAAGTTATGCCCCGTAAATAAATTCCCCCTTTGGGGGTTAGGGGGCTTTTTTTTCAAAAAAAACCCCGAAAAGCTAATTCCGGGGTTTCTCCAAAGTTTAGTTTAGAAGTGCTTCAAACTTCATTTTATGGTAATCTATAACACTTAAAGCCATCGAATAATCCAGAAGAAATTTAATAGTCTCTTCTTTTGGAACGAGTTTTTTATTCACGCCGTCCACACGTGATGTTTCAGAGTAAAATTTTTGCATAGAATGTTATTTTGAGGTTTTATTTCCAAATAACGTAGCAAAAATTACTTTATTGCATTAATTGGTCAATATAATATTATGTTTATCAATTACTTTGCGCAAATTGATTAATGCATAACGCATCCGGCCCAGTGCAGTATTAATGCTAACGCCTGTTTGCTCACTGATTTCCTTAAAGCTCATATCCTTATAAATTCGCATCATCAATACTTCCTTTTGATCTTCAGGTAATTCCTGAATCAATCTGCGGACATCACTTTCAACCTGCCCCTTGATTATCTGTTTTTCCACATTTAATGCATTGTCGCTCAAAACCGAAAAGATGTTAAAATCATTATTGTTTTCAAACTTGGGCATGCGGTTGTTTTTTCTGAAATGGTCTATCACCAAATTATGGGCAATTCGCATTACCCATGGAAGAAATTTTCCTTCTTCATTATAAGCTCCTCTTTTTAAGGTTTTAATAACCTTAATAAAGGTATCTTGGAAAATATCTTCAGCGACATCCCTATCAAAGACTTTCGAATAAATAAAACTGTAGATTCTTTGCTTGTGTCGAGTTATTAACTCGCTAAGAGCAGATTCATTACCGTTCATATAAGCGCTCACTAAAAACGCATCAGAGTTTGTGCTTTGCTTCATATCAATACTTCTTTAAAAAATAAACAACTATGGATTTGGTTGCTTAGTTAGAATGTTTATTTGTTAAAAGTAATGATCAGCTATAGGCAATAATTTTTATATATGACGTTAAGAGCCGTAAATATAACAACAAAGAAATCACAAATGCAAAAAAAAGGTTAAATTTTTCATTAAAAAATAATAATAACCGCAAATGTGCATTGCTGAAATCGATATAGTATCTTTGCAAAAAGCTATAAAAAAAGAAAAAATAAATTGAGTGCCGAAACCATAGATACTAAAAAAAGCATCCTAATACAAGGTGCTAAACTTCATAATCTTAAAAACATTTCTGTTGCTATTCCTCGAAATAAATTGGTAGTAGTAACAGGTCTTTCCGGAAGCGGAAAATCTAGTTTGGCTTTTGACACCCTCTACGCAGAAGGCCAGCGCCGCTATGTAGAGAGCCTTTCCAGTTATGCCCGCCAATTTTTGGGAAGATTGGATAAGCCAAAAGTAGATTCCATTAAGGGCATTGCTCCCGCAATTGCAATTGAACAAAAAGTAAATTCCACAAACCCGCGTTCTACCGTGGGTACCTCAACCGAGATATATGATTATTTAAAGTTGCTTTACACGCGAATCGGGAAAACCATATCGCCCATTTCCGGTAAAGAAGTTAAAAAAGACACCACCACAGATGTTATAAATTTCATAAAAAAGTTTCCTGAAGGTGAAAAATTATTGCTCCTCGCCCCTATTCTTTTGGAAGAAGGACGCACAATGGAAAACAAAATCAAGGCATTGGCACAACAGGGCTATTCACGAATTAAAATAAAAGATGAAGTTTTACGGATTGATGAATTGGAGAGCAAAACATTTCCGAAGAAAATAGATTTGGTCATAGACCGAATCATAACGAAAGACGAAGAAGATTTTTACAACCGCCTTGCCGATGCCATTGAAATAGCTTTCTTTGAAGGAAAGGGCGAACTTTATATTGAAGCACTTTCTTCAAAAAATATCACAGAATTCAACAACCGTTTTGAAGCAGACGGAATGGTTTTTATGGAGCCAAACGTACATCTCTTCAGTTTTAATAATCCGTACGGCGCCTGTCCTACTTGCGAGGGATACGGCGATGTAATTGGGATTGATGAAGATTTAGTCATACCAAATACTGCGCTCTCAATTTACGAAAACGCCATATTTCCGTGGCGAGGCGAAAGTATGAGTTGGTACCGCGACCAGTTGGTTAACAATGCTTATAAGTTTGACTTTCCAATCCACAAACCGTGGTTTCAACTCACCGATGATCAAAAACAATTGGTTTGGGATGGCAACAAGTATTTTGAAGGATTAAACTCTTTCTTTTCCTTTTTGGAATCCAAAAGTTATAAAATCCAAAACCGGGTGATGCTCTCTCGCTATCGTGGAAAAACGAGATGCACAACCTGCAAGGGAAAACGATTACGTCCCGAAGCTGGTTACGTAAAAATCAACAATACAGCAATTCAGGAATTAGTTGAACTACCATTGAATAAAACGGCCGAATTTTTCAAAAACCTTAAACTTTCAGAGTTTGATGAAAAAGTCGCAAAACGTTTACTACTGGAAATAAACAACCGCCTTCGTTTTTTGCAGGATGTTGGTTTAGGCTATTTAACATTGAACAGAAAATCGAACACGCTCTCGGGCGGCGAATCGCAACGAATCAATCTCGCCACCTCTTTGGGAAGCAGTCTCGTGGGCTCTATGTATATTTTGGACGAACCCAGTATTGGCCTTCACCCAAAGGATACCGAGCGGCTTATTGTTGTTTTACAATCGCTTCGTGATTTGGGCAATACCGTAATTGTCGTGGAGCACGATGAAGACATTATGAAAGCGGCCGATGAAATTATAGACATCGGACCCGAAGCTGGAACTTTTGGCGGCGAAGTGGTTGCCCAAGGAACCTATACTGAAATATTACAATCAGATTCGCTAACTGCAAAGTATTTGAATGGTGAAATGGAGATCGAAGTTCCAAAGAAACGGCGTACTTCAAAAAATAAAATTACAATCAGTGGGGCTCGGCAAAATAACTTGAAAAATATCGACGTAACTTTTCCACTGAATGTTTTCACGGCTGTAACGGGCGTTTCCGGTAGCGGAAAAAGTACGTTGGTAAAGAAAATTCTCTATCCAGCCCTGATGCGTGAAATTGGCGGGTATGGCGAAAAACCCGGTCAGTTCTCAGAAATAAAGGGAGATTTCGGCACCATAAAAAGTATTGAATTCATTGACCAAAATCCAATTGGCCGCTCCAGTCGAAGCAATCCCGTAACTTATATTAAAGCGTATGATGATATTCGGAATTTATATGCCTCACAAAAGCTTTCGGACATTCGCGGGTATAAAGCAAAACATTTCAGCTTCAACGTAGATGGCGGTCGATGCGAAACCTGCAAAGGCGAAGGCGAAGTAACCATCGAGATGCAATTTATGGCAGATGTACATTTGCTCTGCGATACCTGTAACGGCAAACGTTTTAAAAAGGAAGTTTTGGAAGTAACCTTTCAAAATAAAAATATTGACGATATCCTCACAATGACCGTGGATGATGCCGTTGCTTTCTTTGGAGAACAGAAGCAAGATAAAATTGCGGCCAAACTACAACCCTTACAAGATGTTGGGCTGGGCTATGTGAAATTAGGGCAAAGCTCCTCTACTCTTTCCGGCGGCGAGGCACAACGTATTAAGCTTGCTTCATTTTTGGTAAAGGGAACTTCAAAAGAAAAAACCGTTTTCATTTTTGATGAACCTACAACGGGACTTCACTTTCACGATATAAAAAAACTTTTGGCTTCGTTTTATGCCTTGCTTGACAGAGGGCATACCGTAATTGTTGTAGAACACAATTTAGATTTAATTAAATGTGCCGACCATATTATTGATCTTGGACCCGAAGGTGGTGAAAACGGAGGACAAGTAGTTGTATTTGGTACTCCTGAAGAAGTTGTGAAAAGTAAGGAATCTTTTACTGCAATATATTTAAAGGAGAAAGTTTAAAATAATTGATTTTTTGGCACACTAATTGAAATCAAAGTAATAGAAAATAAGACTTTTAGTTTTTTTGGTTGGTTAGTTTTTAAAGTCCGTTGAATTGGTGAAACAGTTCAGCGGATTTTTTATTTGGATGCTCCCAAAATTCCAATTTAATCTTACAGTAGCTCAAAGTATTACTGAAAATCAATGCTTTAAAAACTTGGCACGGTCGTTGGTTATTTAAAAGCGTACTCCGCTAACCAAGAAACATCAAGCAAGTACAAACCTTTTAAATATTGAAACTTATGAAAAACATAGCATTTATTTTTAGCATCCTTTTAATGGGGTTTTCAGCAAATGCAACTTCCACTGAAAGTGAAAACAACCTAAGAAGAGGATATGACGGAAGCGCATATATTTTTGTTGAAGGCGACGTAGAATTTTCCGTTTTCCCCGACGGTCAATTTGATTTCGTGTATATTGGACCCCAAAGAGCTTCAAACGTTACCATAAACACTCCCAATGTGAATATAAGTTTCAATTCGGGTTATGATTATGACGCTTATGTACAATACGATGATTACGGAGCGGTAATACAAGTAGAAAGTGTTCCTATCTATTATGATTACTACGGACGCATTATCCAGGCTGGAAATGTTGATATTCAATATAATGACAGAAGAATAGTTAGAGTTGGCGGTTTACACGTAGTGTATAATAATTATGGTTACTTTTCACACGCCACTGGTATTATAAACGTTTACAATCCTTATTATATTTATCGTCCTTGGCACGTGTATTACACACCTCCTATTTATACCCACTGTGTAGTTTATGATCTGCCCTACAGAAGATATTACAGTCCAGTTAGATATAGTTACCACGACCACGTAATATATTACAAAAAGAGACATCGTGTAGCTTACCATAATGGCCACAGAGAATTTTATCGTCCAGGTAGCCGAGTTTACGATAAAAAAGGAAGAGCTTCAATAAACAGGAATTATAATCCGAATAGAAAAAATACTATGGTTGCGACCAGCAATACGCGATCTAATAGTACAGTAAGAAATAATAGCACTACCCGAAGCAATAATGCTATCCGAAACAACAACTCTCGTAGCAACAATGCTGTACGAAGTAATAATACACGTAGCGAAACCGTAACTAGAAATAGAAGTTCGAGTAGTAAAGGCGCTGCTGTTATTGATAGAAGCAGTCGAAATGATAGAAGTTATTCCAATACACCAAGTAGAAATACTGTAACTTCTCGAAATAGCGGTAACACTAAGGTAAAAAGCAATACTACTAGAAACAATGTAAGAAATACTCGGAGCGAAAACGCAGTTCGCTCAACCAATAACAGAACTGTTTCTAACAACAAAACGGTTCAAAGACAAACACGGGCTACATCAAACAACAGAAGCAGTTCGGTAAGTAGGAATAAAACTCAGGCTCCAAAGCGGGAAACCGCCAGCCGTAGCCGCAGTACAGTAAATAAATCCAGCGCACCTTCGCGCAGCAGCTCAAGAGCTAAGACCTCACGTGGTAGTTCATCAAGAGAAGCCAATTCCAGAGGAGGACGCGGATAAAGATAGTTTTTTGGTTGGTTGGTTAAACCTCCGTGATTCGCCCTTGGCGGAGATCGGGGGTTTACTTTTTAAAACTCACTATTATTGAAGACCAGTTGCTATAAGCGAGGCCATTTGTTTGGTAAGTTCTTTTCTGCTGTATTTCTCAATTCCTTCGGAAGAAACCTTTAGGTGGCCATTTTTAAAACCTTTGTATAATTGAAGGATTTCAGCCTTCAATTCATCATCATCCCAATAGCTGAAGAATTTCCCAGATTTAGTTTCAGCGATAATTTTCTCAATATCACTTTCTTTTGGTCCTAAAGCAATTATAGGGCGTTTGGCGGCAAGATATTCAAAAAGCTTTCCGGGAATAATGGCACGGGTCTCGGCACTGTTTATTTCAACTAAAAGTAATACTTGGCTTTTATTTTGAAGCTGAAGTGCTTCGGAATGGGACACATACCCTAAAATTTCGCAATTTCCAATTAGTCCGAAGTTTTCAAGACTTTGTTTCACTTCTTCGCTTAGAGCTCCTGCAAATTTCAACTGTAAATCATTTTTGAAGGGAGCATTTTCTTTGCAAATTTCAGCAAGTATTTTCCACAATACCTCTGGGTTTCTTTCACTCAACAATGAGCCAATATGTGAAATAGAAAAAACAGAATCTGTCGTAAAATCGCTTTTCTCAGCAATATCGTAACCGTTGGTAATAACCTCAATGGGCTTTTCAGTAATCATCCCAAATTCCTTTTTGGTCGTTGGGCTCGTCACTGTAATAATATCTGCCGATTTTAAAACCGAAGCTTCCAAGGCTTTATGTTTTCGGGCTGAAGCTTTGCTCAATCGAAGTGATTTGTGGTAATGGATGGTCGTCCACGGATCGCGAAAATCTGAAATCCACTTTACATTCAAATCTTTTTGAAGTTGCATTCCAATCAAGTGAAGGCTGTGCGGAGGACCCGTTGTAATTACAACATCCACAGGATTTTCAGAAATATATTTTGAAAGAAACGATACCGAAGGCTTCACCCAACCCACCCGCGCATCGGGAATAAAAAAATTACCGCGAATGTAAAGCATCAGCTTTTCCATTGCCGAAATTTCCTTTTTTGAAATAATGCCGCTACTTATCTGCTTGGTTTTCTTTTTTGAAAAAAGTTTCGCAAAACGATACGGCTCTTTGATCGATTGTTTGATAATTTCGATATCCGAAGGAATTTCCGACGAAAAATTTTCATCAACCAATGGATAGTTCGGGTTTTTTGGGGCATACACTATTGGTTCCACACCAAACTCCCTAAAATATTTTACAAACTTCAACCACCGCTGTACGCCCGGACCGCCCGCGGGAGGCCAATAGTATGTGATGATAAGGGCGCGTTTCATTTATTCTTGCAGTTCTTTTTTTCGAAAGGCAAAATACAGCCCGCTCAATAAAATTAATAGGAATATAATACTGCTCACCAAAGAAATGGTACTTCCAGTTTGGATTACTTTTGGTTCAAACTTGAATTCTATTTTATTATTTCCCGCTGGGATAACCATAGCACGAAGTACATAATTGGCTCGGAAATATTCAGCAGGTTTACCATTTATATATGCGTTCCAACCTTTTGGGTAATATACTTCTGAAAAAACAGCCAATTGCGGCGACTTGGTAGAAGCTTCGTAAACTAGATGATTGGGTTGATAAGTGAATAGTTCAATAGTTGCCGTACTGTCCCTTTCAATTTTTTGGTTCGGAATTTTTGAAAGAAATTCTTTATTGATAACTGCGGTTCTTTTGGTGTCCAAACTGTCCAAAAGCTGAATTTCCTCATTTGCATTTTCCGCAGGTAACACGTTTTCAACAAACCAAGCATCTCCATTTGCGTATGGATTGCGCTGCGCTACTGGACCACCGTTTTTGGTTTGGGTAATGATGTAACGCACATTCATCATATTCAAAATTCCAATATTACCCTGACTGATGTAAAATTCAAATAAATCCTGCATTCTTCCAGGTTTCGCAGCGTGATAACCGCCCAAAGCATTGTGATAATAACTTGCGCGACCACTGTTAAAAGCATTTGCAGCCGCATCATAAACCCGATAATGCCCATCATCTTCCAAGATTTGCATATCGGCTCCGTTTTTTTGAAATGGTTCTTCAACCAACTTTGCTTGTACAAAGTCTTCCTCATCTACGTATCTTCTATCCACGCCTACTAAATCAACCAAAACCAAAATACAAAGTGCTGCAACAGCAAGGCCTTTTTTAACTGTTCCTTTAATAAAAAACCAAAGAACTGCAGCAGTTAAAAGCACAAAAATTAATGAACGGATGGCATCGGAGGTGAAAAGCGACATTCTATCCTCGCGGATCGCTTCCAAAAACGGAAGCCCCATTTCTTCCCTAAAATAGCTATCGTACGGGCTCGCAAAATCGAACAATGTTGTTTTAAAAAGAATAAATATCAATGTAATTCCGCCCACAATTCCTGTTGACCAAAGCAATGCCTTTTTCTTTTCATCTTCTTTTTCAAAATGGCTAAAAAACTGATGTAAACCAACAATAGCAAGGATTGGAAGAATCAATTCAATAATTACCTGAATAGAGGAAACCGCGCGGAATTTATCGTACATCGGTACGTAATCAATAAAAAATTGGGTCAATCCTTTAAAATTGTCTCCCCAAGATAGCAGCAGGGTTAAAATAAATCCAGCAACGACCCACCACTTCAATCTGCCACGAACTAAAAAAAGTGCCAGTACGGCAAGAAATATAACAATTGCGCCTATATATGCTGGAGCTCCCACATAAGTCTGTTCGCCCCAATACATCGGAATCTGGTTCAAAACTTGATTAGCTTCCTGTGCCGAAGCACCCATCCGCATTAAGCTCTCTACGGTTTTTGAATCCTTCGGAAATGCTTCGGAAGAGCTTCCGCCCATAAACCGCGGAATGAAAAGATTGAAACTTTCTAGCCTTCCATAGCTGTATTCCGTGATATAATCGTAATCAAGCCCTGTTTTGTTATCTTTTGGGGTGCCGTCCGCATTTACGGTCAGTTCAGTTTTTCCACGGGTAGAAGTATCTGCATATTCCTTGGTTGCCAAAATATTTGTGGCATTCAACCCTATAGATATAATTACTGCGACCATCATTATACCTACGGCTTTAAAATAATGGGGCAGCATTTTCTTTTTAAAAGCATCAATCAAATAAACAATGCCGATGATTACTACCAAAAGCATTAAATAATACGTCATTTGGAAGTGGTTGGCCACCAATTCCAGCCCCATCGAAACCGTGAGCAGTAAAAATCCCCAGAGATATTTTCCGCGGAAGGTGAGAAATATTCCACTTAAAACAAAGGGCATATAGGCTATGGCGTGGGCTTTTGCGTTGTGCCCAACGCCAAGGATAATAATTAAATACGTTGAAAAGCCAAACGCCAGCGCACCTAAAAAGGCCAGTTTATAATCCACTTTCAGCACCAAAAACAGGATATACATTCCTATGAAATACAGGAAGAGATAATCTGCCGGACGGGGAAGAAAACGAATGGCAAGATCGAGCTGTTTTATGTAGTTGTTTGGGTATTTTGCACCCAATTGGTAGGTTGGCATTCCGCCGAAAGCGGCATCGGTCCAATAAGTTTCTTCGCCCGTAGCCTCTCGAAAATCATTTTGTTGTTTCGCCATACCGGTGTATTGCACAATATCGCTTTGGAATATTTTTTTTCCCTGTAAAACCGGGTTAAAATAGGCCAGCGAAGCCACGATAAACAAAACGAAAACAACTAAATGCGGAACAAGTTTTTTATAGTTGGGCTGCATAATTTGGCTTGTGATTTTGAAGAGGGGAAATTATGAAAAATATATTTAACGTTGGGCGCTTGAAGTTCTTCAAGTTTTTGCAAGTCGTAAATTCATTCGACCTCGCAGTTTCCTGTTTTAGTACTACTCTACCTCTTCGTAATCTACATATTCACCAACTTTTTTACTGTTTCGGGAATTTGGAGAAGGATTTTTATCAATTGTAATACTCCCCTCCTTTTCGGGCTGGGTGTTCATATTTGGATTATTTCCGAAGAACTGCTCAAACTGCTGTCCGGCTTTTTTCGAAATATAACGCATTAAATAAGGGGTTGCCAGCCTAATAAGAAACTTTAGACCAAAATATACCAGAAGAACGATTAATATCGTTTTTAGGAATGTCATCATAACTGTAAAATTCTTTCCAAAAATAAGGATTGGTGTAGAAAAAGACGAATGTTGACTATTAAATAAATGGTAAAATCTTATATCTTTGAACTAAACCCAACTTTCCATGAATATCAAACTTCCCTTTCTCTTTCTGCTGAGTTTTATGACTTTCTTCAATATTTCGGCACAATATACCGAAATGATCAACACCAATCGCCCAGGGGGCTCACAGGGTGCTTTTTCGGTAGGTACCAATGTACTTCAGGTTGAAACTGGGTTTAGCTACGGAAAAGAAAAACACGAACTTTTAAAGACAGAGACAAACGGTTTTAACATTGATTATTCCGTGCGCTACGGTTTTTGGAAAGAACGCCTGGAGGTGAGTCTTATGGGCGAGTTTCAATCAAATTCGGTTACAGATAATCGTTCTGCAGTTGCAAGGGAGTACAGCCTTTCAAACTTTAAAAGCAATACGCTTGGTGCAAAATATTTAATATATGATCCCTATCGAAAACGTGAACTTAAAGGTCCTAACCTTTACAGTTGGAAGGCAAATAATAAAACGCAATGGGCAGATTTAATTCCTGCAATTTCAATTTATGCAGGCGCCAATTTTGATTTTGCAGACAATCCATTTACTCCCGAAGCCGAAGGCAAAATAAGTCCGAAATTTGTTCTTTCAACTCAAAACAATTTTATTGGCGGATGGGTTTTTGTAACCAATATAATCGTGGACCGCGTTACTACAGATTTTCCCACCTATGGCTATATTTTAACCCTAACACACGCTACCAATCGCTATTTTTCAGTTTTTCTCGAAAACCAAGGTTTAAAAAGTGACTTTTATTCAGACCAATTGGTGCGTGGAGGTGCTGCTGCGCTTATTAATCAAAATTTACAAGTCGATCTCTCACTTACTTATAGTTTTAAGGATACTCCGTCTAAATTTTATGGGCGTGCGGGCTTAGCCTATCGATTTGATATGCACAATAAAGATGAATATTTGGAAGATGATGCTAAAAAGGAGATGAAAGACAAAAAAGAAAAGGATAAAAAAGAAGAACGCCAAGAAGAACTGAACTTGGACGAAGGTGGCGAATAATAACATTTTGTGTATGATTACAATAAAACAACTAACCTCAAAAAGTGATCTAAAAAAATTTGTCACTTTTCCATTTAAACTATACAAAGACAGTAAGTACTGGGTTCCGTCGCTTATTAAGGATGAAATGGAAACCTTGGATACTGAAAAAAATCCGGTTTTCAAAAATGCCGAAGCTTGGTATTATTTGGCATATAAAAATGATGAAATTGTTGGTCGCATCGCAGTTATTTTAAATCATTTTGAGGTAAACGAACAGGGAAAGAAAAAAATCCGCTTTGGCTGGCTGGATATGGTGGACGATATTGAAGTGACCAAAGCCCTACTTGAAAAAGTATATGAAAAAGGCCGCGAACACAATCTAGAGTACGCCGAAGGCCCCGTGGGTTTTAGCAATATGGAAAAAGCTGGTATCCTCACCATGGGTTTTGAGGAAATGAACACCATGATTACTTGGTATCATTATCCGTATTATGCAGTGCATATGGAAAAACTGGGTTTTGAGAAACAGGCAACTTGGGTAGAATATAAAATGAACATACCCCCCGCTATCCTTGATAAGGTCAAGAAATTCTCAAAAATTGTTCGAGAACGTTATCAAATATCTGTTATTCGCTTTAAGAACAAAAAGGAAATCCTGCCGTATGTAGATAGCATGTTCGATTTATTGAACAAAACCTATAACAGCCTACAGACCTTCGTTCCAATCCAGCAATACCAAATAGATTATTATAAGGAAAAATATTTCAGCTTTATACATCCTGATTATATAACCTGTATAAAAGACAAGGAAGGAAAACTTATAGCGTTTTCAATCGTAATGCCTTCCTTTTCCAAAGCCCTGAAAAAAGCGAATGGAAAACTTTTCCCACTTGGTTGGAGCCATATTTTAAAAGCGCAAAAAAAGAACGACACTGCGGCTTTTTATTTAATAGGCATAGACCCAGAATACCAAGGGAAAGGTGTTACCGCCATTATTTTTGAGGAAATGCAATACCTCTTCAATTCCAAGGGAATACAGACCGTGGAAACCAATCCAGAATTAAAGGAAAACACTGCGGTTCAGTTACTTTGGAAGGATTACAATCCTGTGCAACATAAGGAACGGAGTACTTTTAGGACGGATATTTAGATTTTTTGATATAGGGTTTTATGTATGAGTTCATATGTTACAGATACACGTGGTACTGTCGCTATAATATTAATTATCATATGAATCTATTTCCCTAATTACATTTTCACCTACTTCATCAAGTTGACCGTATAAATCAATCATCCAATCAAACTGAAAAGCTGCTAAATTAATTACATTTCTATATGATGCAGATGAAGTGTACTCTTTAAAATCCTCAATATATTCAGATTGAGGTGTAGCTCTTAAGTTTAATGAATCTGGAGGTAAGAAAGCTGTTGCGAGAACCAACGATTTATCAAACTGAGTGGAAATATAATTTTCTTGGCCTTTTAGATATCCATTATAACTTCCTTCATTTTGTGAAATGTCATCTACGAGCCTGTGGTAACGAATCAAAAGAGAATCTAAATCCGTATTGTTTATTTTACCGAAATAATTAGAATTTTTTAGAGCTTCATAGCCATCTGTGTTAGGTTTGAAATGAAACTCCAAAAAGGCAGACCCACAACCCATGAGCAGAAGCAGGTTTTCTTCTTCCTTTTTATCTAGAATTGCTATTCTTGCTTTCTTACAAAGATTTCCAATATTTTTTCGATACTTAGTTAATGAATCTAACATTCTCATATCTTCTTGGGTGTGTGATTTTATCTTTCCCAAGTATTCCCTCAAAATTTTATCATCTTTCTTTACCTGATTCCAATTGTTTATCTGAAGAGCAATCAAAATACCTATAACAACCAATAAAATCTCACCAATGGCATATTTCAAATACCTACTGGTTTGACCTTTTGATAGTAAATCATATCTTATCTTTCTAAAGATTTTTATCATTGGTTAGTGTTTGAATATAATGCAAAACAATTTGCTATATGATAGTTTTTTATTGTTGTTATTCCGTAAAGTTAATTAAAAACGCCAAAAAGTTATTCCTAAAAAATTTAGGGCATAAAAAATCCACCCAAAAAAGGTGGATTTTTCAATATTATAAGATTCCCGCCTGCGCGGGAATTTGTTTAAATCTTCTCTCCCATCGCCTCAGCAACAGCCGCAGAAAGACGCTTGTAAGTTCCATTCTCCAAACGCTCGCGGATAGATGAAAAAGCCTCTAAGGTCTCTTCAATATCCTGCATGGTGTGTGAAGCCGTTGGGATCATCCTTAAAAGAATCAATCCTTTCGGAATTACTGGATAAACTACAATTGAGCAGAATATTCCGTGGTTTTCACGCAGGTCTTTTACTAGCGCCATCGCTTCCGGGATGCTTCCTTTTAAATACACTGGCGTTACGCAACTTTGGGTTGTTCCTATATCAAAACCTCTTTTTTTCAATCCACCCTGAAGTGCGTTTACATTTTCCCAAAGTTTTTCCTTCAGTTCAGGCATAGTGCGAAGCATATCCAAACGCTTCAAAGCACCTTCCACCAAAACCATCTGCAATGATTTCGCAAACATCTGCGAACGCAAATTGTATTTCAGGTAATTCATTATTTCTTCATCTCCTGCTATAAATGCACCTGTACTTGCCATAGATTTTGCGAAAGTTGCAAAATAAACGTCTATTCCGTCCTGCACGCCTTGCTCCTCTCCTGCTCCGGCACCATTTTTACCTAGTGTTCCGAAACCGTGCGCATCATCCACAAAAAAGCGGAAATTGTATTTTTTCTTAAGTGCGATAATTTCTTTCAATTTTCCCTGCTCGCCGCGCATTCCGAAAACGCCTTCAGAAATAAGAAGAATTCCACCACCTGTTTTTTCAGCAACCTTTTCTGCACGCTGTAAGTTTTTCTCGATACTTTCCATATCGTTATGCTTGTAGGTGAAGCGTTGCCCCAAGTGAAGACGAACCCCGTCAATAATACAAGCGTGGGCATCAACATCATAAACAATCACATCGTCTTTTGAAACAAGCGCGTCTATGGTTGAGACCATTCCTTGATAACCAAAATTCAATAGATAAGCTGCTTCTTTATCTACAAAAGCTGCAAGTTCTCTTTGAAGTTGCTCGTGAAGGTCGGTATGGCCACTCATCATTCGGGCGCCCATCGGGTATGCAGAGCCCCATTTTTTGGCGGCTTCAGCATCTACTTTTCTAACTTCTGGGTGGTTGGCAAGACCTAAGTAATCATTGATACTCCAAGTGATTACATCTTTGCCCTTAAATTTCATTCTGTTAGAGATTGGACCTTCCAGTTTTGGGAAAACAAAATAGCCTTCCGCTTGTTCAGCCCATTTTCCTAACGGACCTTTATCTTTATAGATTTTATCGAATAAATCTTTCATTAAATCTTTAGTTAAAAATGCGGGACAAAATTAATTAAATTATTTGTGAGATATTAGATTTTGGACATTAGATTTTAGAAAGGCACTTTCAGAAAAAAATCCCGAAAGCACATTGCTATCGGGATTTAAGTAGTTTAAAACTTTTTATTTTCTATTTCAGAAGTTATTTCACAAATTCTATTTGATGGATTTCAGCAGTTTCAGAATCAAAAAAGCCTTGCTGGGTCATCCATTCGTCATTATAAATTTTGCTCATATATCGTGAACCGTGATCGGGGAAGATGACAACTATATTGCTGTTTTGGTTAAATTCACCTTCTTCCTCAAGTTGCTTCAAACCTTGCATTGCAGCACCGCTTGTGTACCCTACAAACAAGCCTTCTGTTTTTGCAAGTTCACGGGCTGTGTGGGCACTGCTTTCGTCGGTTACTTTTTCAAACTTGTCAATAATGTTGAAATCTGTAGCGGTAGGAATTAAGTTTTTTCCCAAACCTTCAATGCGGTACGGATAGATTTCATTTGCATCAAATTCCTTGGTTTGGTGATATTTTTGAAGAACCGAGCCGTAAGCGTCGATACCTATCACTCTAATATTTGGATTTTTTTCTTTTAGGAAACGTGCCGTTCCCGAAATGGTTCCTCCGGTTCCACTGCAAGCTACCAAATGGGTGATTTTTCCAGTAGTCTGCTCCCAAATTTCTGGCCCAGTGGTTTGGTAATGTGCATCAATATTTAATTCGTTAAAATATTGATTGATGTAAACAGAACCTTTTATTTCATTGTGAAGACGCTTTGCAACTTCGTAGTAGGAACGCGGATCGTCCGCACTTACGTGGGCTGGGCAAACGTATACTTTGGCGCCCATTGTCTTCAGCATATCAATTTTATCTGCAGATGATTTTGAGCTTACAGCCAAAATACATTCATACCCTTTAATAATGCTAACCATAGCAATACTGAAACCTGTGTTTCCACTTGTGGTCTCAATAATGGTATCGCCTGGCTTAAGAATGCCTTTTCTTTCAGCTTCTTCAATGATATAAAGTGCAATGCGGTCTTTGGTAGAATGTCCCGGGTTGAACGCTTCAACTTTTGCGAAATAATTACCCTTCATTTTTTGGGTAATTTTGTTAAGCTTTATCAACGGTGTGTTGCCTATAAGTTCCAACACGTTATTGTGGGCTTTAATTTCTTCTTTCATAAAGAGGGAGTTCGTTATAAAATAACTTCAGTTTTAAACTGAAAATTTTAACCGCACAAAGGTAAGGAATTATTTTTATTACTCCTTAATTCCTTCCAAATCCAATAGAAAGGCATAGTCCATAGCTACTTCCTTTAAGGCCTCAAAACGCCCGGAAGCTCCGCCATGGCCTGCATCCATATTGGTTTGCAACAGCAATATATTATTGTCAGTTTTTAAATCTCTAAGTTTGGCAACCCATTTTGCGGGTTCCCAATATTGTACTTGGCTGTCGTGCAGCCCCGTTGTTACAAGCATATTTGGGTAGGCTTTGGCTTCCACATTATCATAGGGTGAATAACTTTTCATATAATTATAGTATTCAACCTCATTAGGGTTTCCCCATTCATCGTATTCGCCGGTAGTTAATGGAATAGAATCATCGAGCATAGTTGTAACCACATCCACAAACGGTACCGATGCAATTACACCGTTATATAGTTCTGGAGCCATATTTATAACGGCACCCATCAAAAGTCCACCAGCAGAACCTCCCGAAGCATATAAATGTTCTTTGGAAGTATAACCCTGCTCTATCAAATATTTGGAAGCATCGATAAAATCGGTAAATGAATTTTTCTTTTTTAGCAATTTTCCATCCTCATACCATTGTCTTCCCATATATTCACCACCGCGAACGTGAGCAATTGCGAAAACAAACCCACGATCCAAAAGACTTAACCGAACTGTGGAAAAGTATGGGTCAATGGTAGCTCCATAGGATCCATAACCATATACCAACGTTGGGTTTGTACCATCTTTTTTGATACCTTTTCTGTAAATAACCGACATCGGGATTTTTGTTCCATCTTCGGCGGTTGCCCATAAACGCTCAGTTTCATAGTTATTCTTATCAAATTTTCCGCCCAAGACTTCGGTCTCTTTCAGAACCGTTCTCTCCTTTGTTTCCATATTAAAATCAATAACCGAAGCGGGAGTATTCAAAGAATTATAACCGTAGCGAAGAATTTTGGTATCAAATTCGGGGTTCTGCGTTGTGAAGGCCGTATATGTTTCGTTATCAAAAGGCAAATAATAATCTATATTGTCTTTCCATTTTTTTATTCGAAGCTTGGTCAATCCATTATTGCGTTCACTAACTACCAAATAATCCTTGAAAATATCAATGTCTTCCAAAAGCACATCATCGCGGTGTGGAATCATATCTTCCCAATTTTCTTTGGAAGTTTTATCTTCTGAGGCTTTCATGAGTTTGAAATTGAGCGCTTTGTCCTTGTTTGTCAAAACGTACCAATTGTTGCCGTAGTGCGAAATACTGTACTCCAACCCTCTTTCGCGCGGCTGAAAGATTTGGAACTTACCTGTAGGATTGCCTGCAGACAGTATGCGGTACTCTGAAGTTAAGGTACTGTAGCTTCCTATAACAATAAATTTTTTCGATTTTGTTTTATAAACATATGTACCGAAGGTATCATCAGCTTCGGTAAATACAAGTTCATCGGTAATAGGATCAGTACCCAAAGTATGGCGATAAATTCTATCTGCGCGTAGGGTTTTGTCATCCTTTCTGGTATAGAAAAGGGTTTTGTTATCGCTACCCCAAGTGGCGCTTCCCGTAGTTAGCGGAATGCGCTCTGGGTAAATCTCGCCCGTTTCAAGGTTTTTTATATAAATGTCGTATTTTCTTCGGCTTAAGGTATCTACCCCAAATGAAACCAGTTTGTTATCTTCGGAAACATTTAGACCCGTAAGGTTGTAATAGGAATAATCCTTCGCCATTTCATTCACATCAAAAAGAATTTCTTCGGTCGCCTCCAAACTTCCTTTTTTTCTAGTATAAATAGGGTAGTCCTTCCCTATTTCATACCTAGTGATGTAGTAATAACCGTTCAATTTATATGGAACTGATTCGTCATCCTCTTTTATGCGCGCCTTCATTTCCTCAAAAAGATTTTCTTTGAATTTTTTGGTATGCGCCGTCATTGCTTCGTAGTAATTATTCTCTTCCTTCAAATAATTTATTACTTTTTCATCTTCGGGATTGTTGAGCCAGTAATAATTATCAACCCGAATATCGTCGTGGGCTTTTAATTCCTTGGCTATTTTTTCTGCTTTCGGGGGAGTAATTTCCATATTTTTATCTGAAGTATCTTGATTTTTGCAAGCAACGGCAAAAGTAAGGCAAGCGATTGAAACAATTAAACTATTTTTCATAATTGAAGGTTGTTGAATAGCCTTACAAAGTAGTAAATTTGCATCAAACTTAAATACAAAAAAATATGTTTGGAGATTTAATGGGAATGATGGGCAAACTGAAAGAAACCCAAGAGAAAGTAGAAGCTACAAAAAAACGTTTGGACACTGTTTTAATTGATGAAGAAAGTAATGACGGACTTCTAAAAATAACGCTTACCGCAAACCGACAAATCAAAACTATTGAAATTGATGATGCGCTGCTTGAAGACAAAGAGCAATTGGAAGATTTCCTAATCCTTACTTTGAATAAAGCCATCGAAAAAGCTACTAATGTTCACGAAACAGAAGTTGCCGCTGTGGCAAAAGAAGGTATGCCAAATATTCCGGGGATGGATATGTTTAAATAAATAATGCTAAACTTATTATAAATGCGTTCAGCAATTTTTTAAACATCTTGTTTTTCACGATATTGAGCATTTAAATATTCAATAAACCTTAAACACCTAATTATGTTTGAACTCAAAAAAAGCGGTGATAAATTTCATTTTGTACTAAAAGCGTCCAACGGTCAAGTTATTTTAACCAGCCAAATGTATGCTTCGAAAGCTTCTGCAATGAACGGGATAGAATCTGTTCAAAAAAACTGCGGAAAAGACAGCAGTTTTGAAATGAAAACCGCAAAAAACGGAAAAATCCATTTCAACATTAAAGCTACGAATGGGCAAATTATTGGCAGCAGCCAAATGTATGCCGCTGAGAGTGGGGCTAAAAACGGAATTGAATCCGTCCGAAAGAACGCACCCGGAGCTACGGTGAAAGAAGTGGAATAAACTTTAGCCACGAATCCACAAATATCGTTTTAAAAATATTTGTGGATTTGTGGCTTTTATATTATTTCCAATAATTATTCGCAGCAGCAATAGTTGCAAATTCAGTTGCAACTACCTGCCCTATAGCGATGAGCATTGCAGCGTCCTGGGCATAAATAGGCCTTAGTTTTTCACGAACCGATGCATCCGGTTGTGTTGCCTTTATTACCAATCGCGCCATTTTAACGGCTAGCTGCCTCCCTTCTTCGGGAGTTTTGGTAATTAATGAATTTCCTGGAATCATTTGAACTTGTTCTGACATCATACTTTAAGTTTTTGATATTTTCTTTAAAGTTAATGAAACCAATAATAAACCCAAAAACGAAATTTTAAGTTGGGTATTCTGTAAGTGTTTTAAGAAATGTTTCGTGCATTTCATTAGTATAATCAAGGTGGGTAACAATACGTAGCTTGCCCTGCCCCATTGCGCTAATTTTAATATTTTTTTGAAGAAGATCATTCATGAATTTCTCTTCAGATATTTCTTCAGCCAAGTAAAATATCACAATATTGGTTTCAGTAGGCTCTACTTTTTTTACAAATTGTTGCTGTGATAGTACCTCTGCAATTTCAAAAGCCTTTTTATGGTCTTCCGCTAAACGCTCAATGTGATTGTCCAGAGCATAGATTCCAGCCGCTGCCATAAAACCAATCTGCCGCATGCCGCCACCCAAAACTTTCCGGACGCGCATTGCTTTCTGCATAATTTCTTTTTTTCCTATTAAAACACTTCCCATAGGCGTACCCAACCCTTTACTTAAACATACTGAGACGGTATCAAAAATTTTTCCATAGTCTTTCGGATCTTCTTTTTTGGCGACCAAAGCGTTCCAAACTCGCGCGCCGTCTAAATGCAAACCTAAATTGTGGTCGTTGCAAACTTTGCGGATTTTTTCAATTTCTGAAAAATCATAACAGGCACCCCCACCTTTATTTGTCGTGTTTTCCAAACAGACTAAACTAGTGAGTGGACTGTGGTAAAAATCAGGCGGATTAATGTTTTCGGCCACTTGCCCAGCTGTAATCATCCCTCTGTGTCCGTCAATCAACTTACACGATACACCACTATTGAAAGAAACCCCACCACCTTCATAATTATAAACGTGCGCCCATTTATCTGCTATCAACTGTTCGCTCGGTTGGGTGTGCATTTTTATGGCGGCCTGGTTCGCCATACTGCCCGTTGGGAAAAATAATGCAGAATCCATCCCAAACATATCGGCCAATTTTTTTTCCAGTCTATTTGCGGTTGGATCTTCTTTATATACGTCATCCCCCACTTCGGCTTCCAAAATTGCCTGCATCATGCCCTTCGTGGGCTTAGTTACCGTATCGCTTCTTAAATCTATTATCATTATCAGCTTTTAGTTTTCTCGAAAGAATTTCCCGTTCTCATCAAAGTTTTTTATCATTTCAGAAATAATAATGTCCATCTTTATCAGTTCCAGTGAATTGTTATGCTCGGCATTAATATTTTTATATTTTGAATCATTTGTCAAGTCAAATTCCTTAAATTTTTTTTCAAAGGGTTTTCCTCCAAAAACAAACTTATACTCCTTATGGCAAGACTGAACTGACATATTTCCGAAAGCATTTTCGTCAATTTTCTCTCCTTCATAGGGTTTTACCTCCCCTTCTCTTAACGCGTTTTTATCTTTAAGTAGTTTTCCTAATGTGCTTTTTCTACTAATGCTTATAGGCATAAAGCTTCCACAATTATCAAACTTTTGAAATTTCATAACATCTTCATCTTCGCTCCAAAAAACATAGACAGCATAATAGGTAGATTTTGAAGTGCAAAGCTTTCCACTGGGTAAGTTAAACATCTGTATATTGCCATCGCAATAATCTTTTCTGAAGAAATATTCAGGGTTTTGTTGCAATTCAAGTTCCGCCATTTTTTGGGCAACCTTAGCATCCACATACGCTTCATCATTTTGAGTAAAACCTGCAGCAGTTATAAGCACTGTAAATAAAAATAGTAGTTTTTTCATCTGTAAAAATATTTTGAGAAATACGTTTTTATAAGAAACCATAAAATTAGCCGAAATATTCGTTCGGCTCACGAAGTTAATAGTATTTTTGCTAAAATTCTTACCTAAAATATGACAACAACAGACCAAATAAAAGACCTTAAGGTGCGGTTAGATGCCTTGAGGCGCTATCTTTGACATTGCTGGAAAAAACATAGAGATTACAAACGACGAAGAAAAAACCTTTGACCCCAACTTTTGGAACAATCCGCTGGAAGCAGAAGCTTTTATGAAAGTTCTCCGTACCAAAAAAAAATGGGTTACCGATTACGAAACCGCAAAAACACTTACCGAAGAAGCTGAAATTCTACTTGAATTTTACAAAGACGGCGAAGGAAAGCCTGAAAATGTAGATGTGGCCTTTGAAAAGGCTGAATCTGCAATTGAAGATTTGGAGTTCCGTAATATGCTGGGCGAAGAAGGCGACGACATGAGTGCCGTACTACAGATTACCGCAGGCGCCGGCGGAACCGAAAGCTGCGATTGGGCACAAATGCTTATGCGCATGTACCTTATGTGGGCCCAAAAAAACAATTTTAAAGTAAAGGAACTCAACTTTCAGGCGGGCGATGTTGCCGGCGTAAAGACCGTAACGCTGGAAATTGAAGGCGAATATGCTTTTGGCTGGCTAAAAAGCGAAAACGGCGTTCACCGCTTGGTGCGTATTTCTCCTTTTGATAGCAACGCAAAGCGACATACAAGTTTTGCAAGTGTGTATGTTTACCCATTGGTTGATGATACCATTGAAATTGAAATAAACCCAGCCGATATTTCGTGGGAGTTTGCCCGCAGTAGTGGTGCTGGCGGACAAAATGTGAATAAAGTTGAAACAAAAGCCATTCTTACCCACCATCCTTCAGGAATTGTTATCCATAACAGTGAAACCCGTAGCCAACTGGACAATCGCGAAAAGGCGATGCAGATGCTGAAATCACAATTGTATGAAATTGAACTTCGCAAGCAAATGGCACAGCGTGCCGAAATTGAGGACAACAAACTTGCCATAGAATGGGGTTCACAGATACGCAATTATGTGTTGCATCCCTACAAATTGGTAAAAGACGTTCGCACCGCCCACGAAACCGGTAATACCGATGCAATGCTGGATGGCGAGATTGATGGATTTTTAAAGGCGTATTTGATGATGACTGGGCAGAAGGAAAAGAGTGATGAGCTGTAAAAAACAAAGGGAACTAGATTCTAAAATCTTCGTTCCCTTTGCAAATCATATTCCTTCTGCTGGCATTATCCGTTTCGAAGTTTTTACGGGTATATTCTCAGCTGTTTTTAAAACTTAAGCACCCCGATATGATAGTTCAGTAAATTTACAAAAAATTAATTATTAATATACTCGTTTTCAAAATTTTAACCTTTACGCCTTCCTACAAAATCTGTGGCCCAAAAAGCCAATAGCAAAAACAAAAATATTCCAGAAATATACTTGGCAGGTTCAAGTCCGCCATCACCAATCCCGATAAATCCCACAACTGCGAAGACTATTGCTAGTATAATGTATATCGCTTTCCAATGAAGCATATGGTAGTTGGCTAGAAAGTTGTTTAATCAAAGTGAATAAAGTTAAAACATTTTTATTTAAATTTTAACAATGAAATCATCTTTTTTAACACAAAAAGCTATTTGTCCATAATTTGAAAATAACTTTTAACCAAATAATATTTGCCCTCCTCACTAAAACCTTCTATTGATATTTCATAAGTACCCGACACGTCCGACGTATAAAAAGTTGTTGAATAACTTCCGCCGGAAAATTGAACATTTGGTTCCCAGAACAGTTGTATGCGATAATCTGGAATTCTAGCCTGTACTTCCTTAATACTATAATCTGGTCTGTAATACTTTTTTTGTTTAATAAGGGGCGGAAGCTCCATTTCATTCAAATAATCGTGAGATAGATTTTGAACAAAGTTTCCGTTTTTGGTTTCTACAGCTATAATTCCGCTAAAAATTTTAGGTCCATATCGATACGGTTCGTTGACCACACGTATACTTTCAATATCGCGGGCATTGTAATTTATGAGTTCTTCATTGTTCTGGATTACAATTCCATCCACAAGCACCAATGGGTCAATGTCATTAAACTTTGCTATTCTATTAGGATCATACTCGTTGTTTACAATAAATTTAGCATTATCTCCAGTTCCTCTAATTGCTGCCAGAGTAATTACCTCTATAAAAGTTTCTCTTACGGTAGGAAACCTTGTATAATCATCAAGTAAAAAAACGGTTCCTAAATTATCATAAAATATAGAGTTGATTTTGTTTTTTAAAATGCTGTCCTTCTTAACATCAAAATAGGCATTCTCAACTTGCAATTGTACACTACGTTCCTCTAGCCAATCTTTTAATTGTTTGTCTAATTTTAAAAAATAGGGCTCGCCTTGGCTTAAATGAAAATCTTTTTCATCCATAACAATTTTAAAATCTCGCCTTGTAGCTTCATCTCCATATAATTGCACGATACTTTTTTCTGAATCATAACCTTCTGCCACAGAAAAGAAAAAACGCCCCTCGCTATTGGTTTTAGCAATTTTATAAACAAAATCCTTTCCAGGTATGGTGAGCGCTACTTCCCTATTTGCCGAAGGAACATCACCAAGCTTGGAGAGAACAACACCTGAAATTAGTTCGCCCCGCAGTTCTGGCAAATAAAAATTTTCTGATGAAATAGCTGTTTTGGCTTTTATAACTTCACCGGAAATTTCAACCGGGTTTACCTTTCTTACCGACAATCTGTAATTTCCATTTGCAATCCTGGTGTTGCTATTCAGTTTTAAGTCCACTTTTTCACGAAAACCAAAAGTTTCTTTATTCAAAATAGTTTCAAATACTTCGGAACTGCCATCACTTCCAGAATTTTCAACAGCGCTTTCAGTCGATGCATCTATAAAAATTGTATCCTTTGTTGTATTGACGAGTTCATTTTTTTTGAAAGTATTTATAATATAAATAGACTTCTCTGCAAAAGCATCTTGAATGTTATTCCTTGAAAAGTTAGTATATCCAATCAATTTATAAACACCCGTTTGCAAATTAGATGGCAGAAAAAAATCTCCATTTGCAACCCCTTTTTCAACCTTTATTTTATGGTTAAAGACTAACGAATCTTTTTGATTCCTCAGCGAAACGTAAACCACTTTACTTAAAAGGCTTTTTCTGTTTGAAGTATTGAGTATGTAAGCTTTATACTGAAGCAATTCTCCGGCAAGCAACACTTCAGAATTAATGGATAGAGCTACAGTTTCCTTGGGAAAAATACTTACATCAACCGTAACATTATCTTTAGGAATTTGGGCTGTCGCAAAAAATCCTAAAAAAACGAAAATTGTAAAAACTAATTTTTTAACCATAATCAATCTTCCCAAAAACTGGGTCTTACATTTGATGAAAAAGAAGTGCACACAGTGCATTCTGGCTTAGCGATAGTGTATAAAAAATTTTGGGCAAAACTTACTACCTGATAATCATAGTAGGTTAAATAATTATAGATTATTTCGCGCTCGTCCGGATCGTTATCCAGTGACGTATTGTCGCGGTAATCTAGCAATAGTAAGTCACAATCCACAAAATAAGGTGGTTTTTCCAAGCTAAAATCTTCGTAATTAAAATAAATTCTTTTTGATGTCATTGATGACGCCTCAAAGAAACCCAAAACTTTTTCTTCAGGATTTGCTTCAGAAACCATATTACCGGCAACGTAACCGGGCTGACCTTGCGATAAAAGGCTTTCAATACTACCAAGTTCATCTATTATTTTATAAAAAGTATAGGCCTCAACACTTTGCGCATATTGTTTTACGAGAATACTGTATCGAGTCTGCAGCTTAGCATCAAATTTTGACAAATAACGCACTGGAAAACGAAACACCCTATTTTCATTTAACTCTGTTGTAGTAGTTTGGTTAATTCCAGATGAAAATTCAGTAGAATAACAAATTTCTTCAGGCTCCCGAGGAGTTAAAACTACTTCATAACTTCCAGTGGAAGGATTATAATTGATAATTTCTGAAATATATGGAGAAGGATTGGGAGCAATAATTTTATAGGTCTCTTCGTACTCATATCTAAAATATTTTGCTTGGCCTGTTAAATCTTCTGTGTCCACCAAAACTTGAACGCCATCCTTGTTATCCATAGCATCTACAATTCGTTCCGCATAAAGTGAGCCTATTTCTACTATTGGTGGCAAAGTAACTGCAGTTGATGAATAACGCTTCCCATCTGAAGTGACAATCTTTAAAATATAAGATGTATTGGGGGCCGCGCTAAACGGCTGTTCAGATAAATAATTACCGGACTCACTATCCCAATAAAAACTATAATTATAGCCATTACTTGCTGATACAGTAACTGTGGCGCTGTTCACAATTAAAATTTCGGGATCTTCGAGCCTTGAAGTTTTACTTAGTTTTACAACTTGTGGCCTTACCTCATTGGTAATGGTGCTTTCCACCACCAAAACACTTTCAAAATCTACAGTTTCAATTTCATAAGGCTCCGTGCAACTTATTTGTAAAAGCATTAATGAAATGAATATGGTATATAAGAATCGTAACCTCATAATTCCTAAAACTTAAAGTTATACGTTATGGTTGGTACCGGCACTGAAAATATTGATGTTTTATAAGCCTTAATCTGCCCTTCCTCATTTACAAAAAATACCGAATACGGATTATTTCTTCCTAAAACATTATATACTGAAATGTTTATAAAACTATGAGCCAGTTTATTCAACTTATGGTTGCCTTCAATATTTACCCCCAAATCTAGCCTGTAGTAATCTGGAATACGGTACTGGTTTCGGTCGCTGTAAAGCACCTGCTCCTCCCCCGCAAAAACATATCGCCCTATGGGATATGTTATGGGTCTTCCCGTTTGGTAGGTGAAATTTCCTGAAAAACTAAAGCGCTTGGTCAACTTATAATTAGTAACTACCGAAAAGTCGTGAGGCTTGTCATAATTCGCTGGAAAAAACTCGCCATTGTTTACCCGCTCTTGCATAAGCTGGCTGTCCAGCTTTACTTCTGATCGGGAATAGCTGTAACCGACATATCCATTAAATCTACCCGAATTCTTTTTAGCCAAAAACTCAACACCATAAGCCCTGCCCTCACCCTGCAATAAGTCGGTTTCAAGGGCATCGTTTAAAATTAACTGCGCTCCAATTTTATAATCCAGCAAATCATCCATTGTTTTGTAATATCCTTCCAGGCTGAATTCCACCTCCTTGCCAGATAGATTTTTGAAGAAACCCAAACTGTATTGGTTGGCCCGCTGGGGAGCAATATTAAGATCTGAAAGTTTCCAAATATCCGTCGGTGACTGCGTTGTATTTGTAGAAAGTAGATGTAAGTATTGAATAGTCCTGTTAAAGCCGCCCTTTACCGAAAAATCGTTCCCTAGTAAATAACGTGCAGATATTCTATATTCTGGTCCACTGTATCTTTTTATTGATTCATTGTTGCCAAACTCTTTAACTTCAATTATTGAACTTTCATTTTTGGGTACTCCTTCTTCATAAACATTTTGGGTTGAAGGTCCGAGCGCCATATAAAACGAATAGCGCAATCCCAAATCAAGCAGAAATTTATCGCTCACTTCAAATAAATCTGAAAGATATATGGCAGACTCCAGTCCTTTTTCACGATCGATTGTTTTGGCTTCTACATCAGAATTAGGCCCTATAGGCATTATTTCTCCAGGATCTATTGAATAAAGTTTACTGCTTAGTCCATAACTTAGTTTGTGCTTTGTGCTTAACTTATAATTGAAATTGAGCTTTGCTTGATATTCATTCAATTCATATCCAAAATCAAAATCTTCATTGGCATCTGCTTCATAGTTGACTCCATATTTGTATTGGCTGTTTACCAAAATTAGCTCAGCTCTACTTTTTTCACTGAAGATATGTCCATATTTCAACGAAATCAAGCGGTTGCTGTAATCAAAAATAGAATCTGATGTTATGCTGAAACGGTCTTTGCTATAATAAAAGGTGCCTTGAACCGAATTGTTATTGTCTATATTATGCTTGTATTTTACAATACCATCATAAAAGGACGCCTCGCTATTTTTAAGTTCCTCTTCATCAAGACTTCTTAAAATCCAATCTGAATACGTAGCTCTAAACCCTGCAATAAGTGATGCCTTCTCCTTCACTACGGGAACTTCCACAGCAAGATTGGCGGTTATTGGCCCAACAGAGCCTTCACCAGCAAACTTTTCCATATTGCCAGACTTGGTCTCGATGTCAAAAACCGAAGAGAGTCTCCCACCGTATTCAGCGGGGATGCTTGCTTTATAAATTTCAAGACTTCCAGTTGTAAATGGGTTTACGGCTGAAAAGAAGCCTAAGAAGTGTGAAGGATTGTAGAGTACCGCATCATCTAATAATATTAGGTTTTGATCAGCTCTTCCGCCACGAACATTAAATCCACTTGCGCCTTCACCTGCCGTTTTTATACCAGGCATGGTGGTTGCAACCTTAAGAACGTCGCGTTCCCCCAATACTAATGGAATTGTCTTAATAGATTCAATATCAATATTTGTAACCCCCACTACGGCATCGCGCACATTTGCATCTTTGTTGGATTTTACAACAACTTCATCAAGAGATTCTGTATTTTCTCGCAATTCAATATCCAACGAACCATCGCCATACATAATTACGTCTTGACGGATTTTTTCAAACCCCAAGAGATTTGTTTCCAACTTGTTCAAACCATAAGGCAGCCGAATGCTGAAACGCCCCTCAGAATCTGTTACCGCATATTTTGTTCTATCAGTTGTAGAAATGGAAAGATTTTGAAGTGGCTCACCTGTCTTGGAGTTTTTAAAAATACCTGATAGGGTGTAAGTCTTATTTGCTGCATTAGGGCTCTGTTTACCAATAGTTACCAATTTTCTTGTTTGGACACTACCCTGCGAAATGAATTCTTCTTGAAAAATAGGCGCGTTGTTATTATCATCAACTACCTTTTTATCGGGTTTTTCTTCGTTAAAATAATCAGTGGGCAAATCTGTATAAACATAGGTGTTGTTTAGCAGAATAACATTTCCACCATTTAAAAAATAATTAATATTTGTATTGCTGAAAAGTTCGTCCAAAACCTTTCGGAGTGATTCGTTTTCAAAATCTTTTGTCACAAAATGCCCTTTCAGCCAGGTTTCATCAAAAAAGAAAGTTTTGCCGGAAAGTGTTTCTACCTTTACGATTGCCTCTTGTAGTGCGGTATTGTTAAACTTTACGGTTAAATTTTGATTGTTTTGCCCAAATATTCCAGTTGTTGACAATAAAAGTATTGCAATGACGAGTAATTTATTTTGCATACGGAACTTTAGCTTCAAATTATTGGTATTTTTCGGTTTCGGGCCCATCAAGGTATTTGATCAATCTGGCCATAAATACATCGGGATTGGATTTATAAATAGCTTTATAGCTTTTAAAATACTCACGTATTTCCTCAGATTTTTGTGGAAGTATTTCCCGAATGTCTTTTGAGGAATTAACTAAAAAAAACGTTCCATTGTGTTTGAGCACATAGTAATTATCTTCAGAAAACCTATATTGAATTCCGTTTTTCAGGGCTTTGTCTTTCATTTTTTTGGTATGCTTTATATACAGTTCCAAATCATTGCCAACATACCCAACTTCAAAAAAACCATTGCCACCAAGCCCGAGATCAATCTCTGGAAGCCTCACAAATTTGTGATTATAAATTGAAAATGAATCTACAAACCCTGGGATAAGTGTGACATTAAATACGCTTAAATTATCATCAGATCGGGCAAGAATATTATCTCGCAGAAGATCATATTTTAATAAAACATTTACGTAATGTTGCCCATTATATGTAATTGAACCCCGAGTATAATCATAGCCCTCATAGTACCTATAGGTGCCATCCGTATTCAAAAACAGATCAGTGAATTCTGTACCGTTATAAAGGCCAGTGTTATCCAAACCTACAATCTTATCATAGGTTTCATAAATATTATCCTGTAAATTTGATTGTGAAAATGCTGCTAGATGAAACAATATACAGCAAAGAAAAATGTGTTCGGTTTTTGAAATACTCATTCTAAAATTTTGCGATTTTAAAAGTACATAAAATAGATAGCCATTCTAAAATTATATAGTTAAAACAACACCAATCGCCAATTTTTTAATTTTAAAATATATATTACTCAAGAAATAATAAGATGTATTTTTAGCTTTACAGATAAAAAACGATGAAAGCAGCATCCTTAAAAGAAATAAAAACCGAACTAAACCATCGTTCCACGCAGGAATTGCTGGAGCTTTGCCTTCGGCTTTCCAAATTCAAAAAAGAAAATAAAGAACTGCTCACTTATTTGCTTTTTGAATCTGCAAATGAAGAAGCTTTTGTCCAAAACATCAAAAATAAAGTTGATGCAGATTTTGAATCCATAAATACTAAAACATTTTTCTATATAAAAAAGAGCGTTCGGAAAATTTTGAGAGAGCTGAAAAAATTCATTCGCTATTCACAAAAGAAAGAAACCGAAGTAGAGCTTTTGCTTTATTTTTGCGAAAAGCTAAAGGATTTCAAACCATCCATAAAAAGAAACACGACTCTCACCAATTTGTACAATCGACAAATAGATTATATATCAAAAAAAGTGGAAACACTACACGAGGATTTGCAATATGACTATAGATTGGAGTTGGACAAATTATAAAAAAAGTAAACTAACATTAATTAATTAGAATGACAACACTATACCATAACCCACGTTGCAGCAAATCGCGCCAAGCACTTCAACTTTTGGAGAAAGAAGGCGAGACCATTGAAATTATAAAATATCTTGAAAACGCTCCAACCCACCAAGAATTGAAACAGGTTATTGAACTTTTGGGAATAGAGCCCATAGAACTTGTGCGAACGCAAGAAACGCTATGGAAAGAAAACTACAAAGGCAAAAATCTGAGCAACGCAGAAATAATTGATGCCATGATTCAAAATCCCAAGTTAATTGAACGGTCTATAGCAATTAAGGGAACCCATGCAGTAATAGGGAGACCCCCGGAGAAAGTGCTTGACATTTTATAGTTTCAGGGTTTTTATTTAACAGAAATTTAGCAGTTCCTAATTAAACCACGGCTATTTTCGTGTGTCAAAATTGCTAAAAATTACATGAAAATCAACCTCTTAGTACTATTCGCATTTGCCACCTCCCTCTTGATGGCACAAAATCCTGAAAAAAAAGAAGTTAACGTTAAAGGCCTTATTCTTGAAGAAGGCACTGACTATCCTTTAGAATATTCTACTGTTTCCTTCATAAACAAACAAGGAAAAACCGTTACTGGAGGAATAACAGATACCGAGGGAAAATACAGCATTGATGTACCAGCAGGTGTTTATACTGTGAAATATGAGTTTATTTCCTATAAATCAAAAGAAGTTCCAAACCAAAACCTAAATAAAAATACTACCCTTCCTACAGTAAAACTGGCTTTGGATGCTGCTAGTTTAGATGAAGTTGTGGTACGTGCTGAGACCACTGAAGTTCAAGTAAGGCTTGATAAAAAAATATATAATATAGGTAAGGACCTTACTGCAGGTGGCGCTACCGTTAGTGATGCATTGAACAATGTTCCTTCGGTTACGGTAGATGTAGATGGCGCCATTGCGCTCCGCGGAAATGACAACGTACGCATTCTTATCAACGGCAAGCCATCTGCAATTGCGGGGTTCGGCTCTACCGATGCTTTGCGACAGCTGCCCGCAGAAGCCATAGAGCGCGTAGAGGTTATTACTTCACCTTCTGCCCGTTATGATGCCGAGGGAACTGCCGGAATTTTAAACATCATCCTCAAAAAAGAAAAAACACTTGGCCTAAACGGCTCGCTCAGCACCAGTTTGGGAGTACCTTTAAATAGTAACGCCACAGGTAATATTAACCTAAGAACCGACAAGTTTAATATTTTCAACACCACGGGCGTGTATTACCGAAACAGTCCCGGAAATGCCTTTTTTGATAATAGATATTTCTCCCGTACCATTTTGGATGACGATGGAAACACCGTGACAATAGATCCTCAATTCGATCAGGTTATAGAGCGCAGAAAATACGAGCGTATGGGAAAAGGATTCAATACCAACTTGGGTATTGAATATTTTTTAACTGATCGCTCTTCCGTTACGGCGAGTGCATTTTACCGCAAAGGAGATGGTAATGATGAAACTACAAACAATACCTTCAACTACAACGACAATACTGTTGAACAACAGATTACGAGAATTGAAAACGAAGGTGAAGATGACGAAACCTATCAATTATCATTGAATTACGTAAATGAATTTAACAATAACGGCCACAAGCTTACAGCCGATTTTCAATATGAGAACGATACGGAAACCGAAACATCCTTTATCACGGAAGAACTTATTTTTCCGGCAATGGAAACATTGCCAGCTGAAGATATCATTCAGAAAGAAGACCAGAAAGAATATTTAGCGCAAGTAGATTATGTGCTTCCTATAGGTGAAAACGCTCAGTTTGAAGCAGGCTATCGCGGTAATTTTGAAGAATCCATTACAGACTATACTCTGTTTGAGGAAAATGGTACTACGGGCAATTTTATAAGAAATGATAGCATTTCAAATATTTTCACCTATAACGAAAACGTACACGCCTTTTATTCGCAATATGGAAATAAAATAGGAAAGTTTTCTTTCCTATTAGGGCTTCGATTGGAAAACACACAATTAAAGGGTAAAGTTGAAGCTGAAAATATTACTGGCAGCACTGCTTTTGACTTAAATTTTGATAAAAACTATACAGGTCTTTTTCCAACGGTAAATCTTACCTATGAGCTGAAGGAAAACGAAAACATCACGCTTGGTTACAACAGACGTATAAATAGACCGCGCAACTGGTTCATTAACCCATTCCCGTCACGTTCCAGTGAAGCAAATGTATTCCAGGGGAACCCTGATTTGGATCCGGCATACGCAAGCGCTTTTGATTTAGGGTATTTAAAACGCTGGAAGAAACTTACATTAACATCCTCTATCTATTACCAGTACGAAACCGATGCCTTTGAAAGAGTGCAAGAGGAAACCGGAGAAGTAACCAGCAATGGAATTCCCGTAATCCGTACTATTCCTATAAACCTTTCCACCAACGAACGTTATGGCTTTGAATTTGGATTGCTTTATAATCCTACAAAATGGCTTAACCTAAACGGAAGTTTCAATTATTTTCTGTTCAAAACTGAAGGGTTCTATAACAATGTAGATTACGGTGCCGAAAACACTAGTTATTTTGGGCGTTTCAGCAGCAAAGTGAAACTTCCGGCAAAGATTGAATGGCAGACCAATGCTTTTTACAGAGGGCCATCCAATAACTCCCAAACAGAATCTGAAGGTATTCTCTCCGTCGATATGGCAATGAGCAAAGACATTATTAATGATAACGCTACATTAGCTTTGAACGCACGAGACCTTTTCAATTCACGTAAAAGAAACAGTCTGACTACAACCGATACGTTTACCAGTGAAAGCGAATTTCAGTGGAGACAACGCCAGGTAACACTTACGTTTACATATAGATTTAATCAGAAAAAGCAACGCCAGCGCCCTGAAAGAAATGGTAACGGTGATGATGAGGGTGGCTTTGAAGGTTAAACAAGATTGATTGCAATAAAAAAAGGGAACCAAGTTGGTTCCCTTTTTCATATAAAATATTGAAGTAATTACTTCATTTCGTTCTTACGTTTCGCTTCACGCTTCAATTTCCAGTTTTCGTAAAGTGCTCCGCCTATCCAATAAGGAAGAATACTTACCAAAAAGATCATCAACCAAAAACCCATAGTAAGGATGGCTAAAAATGCAAGAAAACCTAGATATTGTTCAAATGTAAACATGATGCAGCTTTTTTTAAATGATGCCCCAAAGATAATAGGTTTTTTTGAAAAACGACTACAAAACTTTTCGATTTATTCACAACAAATAAACAGCCGTGCGGGTTGAACAACTTTTGCCTTTTCGTTACCTTTGCATCAAAATAAAAAGCTTTGCAAAAAAGTTTAATTAATTCAAAATAAACCATCTCACAATGCAATATAGAATAGAAAAAGATACCATGGGCGAGGTAAAAGTACCTGCCGATAAACTTTGGGGCGCACAAACGGAACGTTCCTTTGAAAATTTTAAAATTGGACCAAAGGCTTCCATGCCATTGGAAATCATTTATGGTTTTGCATATTTGAAGAAAGCCGCCGCCTATACAAATTGCGATCTTGGCATTCTTTCGGAAGAAAAAAGAGATTTGATCGCAAAGGTCTGTGATGAAATTCTGGAAGGAAAACACGATGATCAATTTCCATTGGTAATCTGGCAAACCGGAAGCGGCACCCAAAGCAATATGAACGTGAACGAAGTAATTGCTAACCGTGCCCACCAAATTGCTGGTAAAACAATTGGTGAAGGCGATAAAACACTTCAGCCGAATGATGATGTGAATAAATCACAATCTTCAAATGATACTTTCCCAACAGGAATGCACATTGCTGCTTATAAAAAGTTGATTGAAACCACACTTCCCGGTGTTGAACAACTTCAAAAAACATTTTCAAGTAAAGCTGATGAATTTAAAAATGTAGTGAAAATAGGCCGCACCCATTTTATGGATGCCACTCCCCTAACCCTTGGGCAGGAATTTAGTGGTTATGCCGCACAACTTGAGCACGGAATTAAAGCATTAAAAAATACCCTTCCACATCTAGCTGAACTCGCTTTGGGCGGAACTGCCGTTGGAACAGGTTTAAACACTCCAAAAGGTTACGATGTAAAAGTTGCCGAATATATTGCAGAGTTTACTGATTTACCATTTGTAACGGCAAAAAACAAGTTTGAAGCACTTGCAGCCCACGATGCTTTTGTGGAAAGCCACGGCGCTTTAAAACAATTGGCTGTTTCATTAAACAAAATAGCGAACGATGTTCGGATGCTTGCCAGCGGTCCAAGAAGCGGGATTGGCGAGATCAATATTCCCGCAAATGAGCCCGGGTCTTCCATTATGCCTGGAAAAGTTAACCCTACACAATGCGAAGCGTTAACCATGGTTTGTGCGCAAGTAATTGGTAATGATTTGGCGATAGCAGTTGGTGGAATGCAGGGCCAATTTGAACTAAATGTTTTCAAGCCTGTAATGGCTGCTAATTTCCTTCAATCGGCACAATTGCTTGGCGATGCCTGTGTTTCTTTTGATGTTCATTGCGCACAGGGAATTGAACCAAATTACGAAGTAATTAAAAAGCAATTGAACAACAGCTTGATGCTTGTTACGGCTTTAAACCCAAAAATTGGATATTATAAAGCCGCAGAAATTGCAAACACGGCACACAAAAACGGAACTACCTTAAAGGAAGAAGCTGTAAACCTTGGCTATTTAACTGCGGAAGAATTTGATGAATGGGTGAAGCCGGAAGATATGGTTTAATGATTTAAGATTAACGATTGACGATTTTAGATTGTCGATTTTTTTCTGCCACGAATTCACGAATTATTTCAAAAACATTTCGTGAATTCGTGGTTTTTTTAATTCCTCCTTCGGGGGTTAGGGGGCCTTTTCTTCCCATAAAATTTCCTATATCTAAAATATGCCACCGCACTCAAAATAGCTGCAAATAGCGTAATCCACCAAACAAATGTTGGCGTAGCAGGCGCATCGCCGCTTGCATAGGAATGTAGTCCGCTTAGGTAAAAATTCACCCCAAAATAGGTCATCATAATTGAAGCGTAAGCAAACATTGCCAAAACGTTAAATGTCCAACGGCCGCGAAGCCCCGGCACCAATCTGGCGTGGATAACGAATGCATAAATCATAATGCTGATAAGCGCCCAAGTTTCTTTGGGATCCCAGCCCCAATAGCGCCCCCAACTCTCGTTGGCCCACTGTCCGCCCAAAAAGTTACCGATGGTCAATAAAACCAACCCTACAGTTAGCGCCATTTCTGTAATAACAGTAAGTTCGCTGATATTAATTTCCATTTTTTTATAGTTGCCTTTGGTGGTAAAAATCATTAGAAACAAGGAAACCGCTGCCAAGATCATACCCAACGTAAAAGGTCCGTAGCTCATAACAATCACTGCCACGTGAATCATTAGCCAATAACTGTCCAAAACCGGCTGTAAAGTAGAAATTGATGGATCCAACCAGTTCTCGTGCGCAACCCAAAGGATGATTGCTCCTGCAAATGCCGTGGCTGCGACGGTTAAATCACTTTTTCTTCCAAAAGCGAGTCCAAAGAAAATAGTGGCCCAAGCCACATAGACTACAGATTCGTATGCATCACTCCAAGGCGCGTGGCCACTAACGTACCAGCGCAATGCCAAGCCTAATGTCATCACTGCAAAGAAGACCCACATTATAATTTTGGAACCTTTAATGAGGGTGCGAAGTATTTTTCGATCTTTAAAAAGCTGTGCAATTATAAGCACCATCATTAAAATTCCGAAGACCGCAAAATATTTATAAAGTCTGTTGAAAATATCTGCTTTGTTATAGATTGTCTCGGCACGAAGCTTGTTTTCTGAAGGCATCACTTGTTCGCCATATTTTTTCTGAAAATTGGTAATGCTTTCCAAAAATTCATTCGCCTGTGTATAATCCCCACTTTCGCGCGCTTTCTTCAAACTGTCAAAGTAAAGCGGCAGAATATTTTTGGCGTAAAGTGAATCCATTCCCTTTAAATTGGCCTCACCCAATTCAGGATAGGAAACCCATTTGTTACCTTCATCTCCGGGAATTGGGAATATTTTCAGAATACTTCCGCTCAAAGCGGCATTCAAAAGTGAAAAGTTTTCATGGGCACGTATAAAGTCTTTTTGAAATTGGTTTGGTGTATTTGTACGCGTTGCGGCTTCCAAATAAGGCTCCAACTTATAATTTCCTTTTTCATCAAAAAGGTCAAGCAAGGCAATATCCTTTTGGCCTTCGGGTACACCGGCCACGTGGCGAATACTGTCATTACCTCGTTTTAAGGCAATAAGCGGCACTTCTACCCAGAGACGAGGAAATTCAGTCATAGAAATAAAAACCTGGTTTGCATCCAGACCTTCATAGGTTTCGCTTCTGCTAACTTTTCGCAATAGTTCACTTGCAAACGTGTTTATTGGCTTCATTCGCCCATTGTCCTGGATTATTAAATGGCCAAATTCAGCGGCGTGTTCCTTACTTACTGCGTTTGCCTTAATCAAGGAATCAATCTGTGCTTTGGGCGGTGGCGTATGTGCGGAAGGTGCATGCTGCTGCGCAAATCCAGCAAACGAGAAAAGCAAAACGATGGTAGTAACCATGCTTTTCTTTTTACGTTTTATTCTGCTCAATATTTCCTCCAATTTTCCGAAACGGCTATGTTTACTAAAAAGAATAGCCATTAAACCTAGGTAAAGAAAGAAATACCCAATATAGGTTATCCAAGTACCCCACCAATCGTGGTTTACGGAAAGAATGGTTCCACCCTCATCGGGATCAAAACCAGACTGGAAAAAACGGTAGCCTTCGTGGTCAAGCACATTATTCATATAGATATCGGAATCAAAATGGGTTTTGTCCTCATTGATTACGGTTACCTTACTTTTGAAGGAGGAATACCCTTTTTCGGTACCGGGATATTTTTCGGCAATAAAATCATTTAAGGTTATACTGAACGGAAGCTCAATTTCCTTTGAACCATAACTGGTATAAACCTTTAAACCTGCAATTTCAGTTTCAACAGGATTTGGGGCAGTCCCCTTTCCGCCAAGTAAGGAAACAGTTTTTGTTTCATCTCCAGAAGCTATTTCAAGAATTAGTGCATCTTGATTGCTGGGTTGCCCTTCAGAGGCCTTTACAACTCCAAATTCTCCCTTGGTAACCGGCTCCGGAACCACGAATGAAATTCCACCCATACGGTAAAGGGAGCGAAGGTTAAATGGTTGTACGCTGTCTGCAACCACTTTTCCTTGAGATTGGTCTGCCATTATCATATAATCACCTTCAAAAGGGCTGGAAATAGTATAATTGCCATCTTGGGAATAGGTGATGTTAATTGCTCCATCAGTAGGTTTATTTACCGCAAAAAGAATGTTATGTATGTCTGAGACCTCTCCCACTTTTACCCAATGGTCGTGACGCTCGCCATCGCCAGATTCCACGATTTTTATATATTCCTCGCCATTTTCGTTTGGCGTCAAACCTTCTACGGCACCATCTATAAATTCCTTGAATTTTATTATTACTGGCTGATTGTTATAATCGGTTTCTATTCGGAAGTCATTGTTAAGTTTTTCTGAAAGCCTTAATTTTTTGGGTTTCACTTTTCGACGTTGTGCTACGCCGTCAATAATATAATCACCATCAATAAAAACATCCAAGTAGGCCTGTTCTGAAAGAATAGTATTTTCCGTTTGTCCCTCGCGAATGTGCATCACGCCTTCAAAACCTATATAGCGTGTTACGAAAGCACCGACAATCACCAAAATAAAAGATACGTGAAGCATCAGTGAAGCCCACATTTTGCGTTTGTGAAGATTATATCGAAAAATATTACCAACAAAGTTGATTACAAAGAGCAACATTATAGCCTCAAACCACCACGCATTGTATATAAGTTCGCGTGTATAAGGCGTTGGCGGACTTTGGGAATCAGCATCCATAAAGGTTCCCGCGGCCATGGCTGCGGCAAAAACTATAAATAAAACGGCGGTTAAACGGGTAGAGAAAAGAACGGAAGCAATCTTTTTTTGCATTACAGGAAATTTTGGCGCAAAAATAAGGAATTGCGCCCATTTAGACTACTGAAATCTGTTAACTATTGTCGTTTTTTGAATCTTCTTTTCTGGCGTTGAAAATATTCAGATGTATGAAAGTTCCCATGTTTCGGGCACGGTTTTTTGCAACATTGGCTGTTTCGCCTTCAAAAAGCTCATCAATGGTTTCATGCCAAAGATTGATCCACGTCCCAAAGTGGAGTTCATTAATGGTACCACCCACTTTTTTATCTACCTCAATATGAGCGTGCATAGGGTTTCCAAAGTATTTTCTTTTAAAGAAAAGATTCGTCTCCCAAAAATCGGTAAGCAATTCTAAGTGAGTCTCCCAATCGGTGATGATTCTATTAAAAATAGGCCCTAGAAGTGTGTCTTTTCTAATTTTTGAATAGAACGTTCTTACTAGCAAAGACACATCTTCTCGGGACTCTATTTTCTTTTTCATCTATAGCAAAGTTATCAAAATCAGCAGTAAGTTGGCAATTAGGCTCACTATAAGTAACCAAAAAGAAAATTTTCGGTTTGAACCAGCCAACAAGGCTGCATTATATCCCATACATAAGGCCACACAGATAGTTAGCTCAACGCCCGAAACTATACCAGTACCCTGGGCCAAAACCGTCATAGCGGCAATAGAGCCGATACAGCTGTTCAAAATAATGGTTAGCGGAATGTACATGTAAAAATCATTTTCAAATTCTTTTTGCAGTGTTTTTATTGAAAGTGTTTTCATATTATAAATAGGGTTTTGAATTTTAAGGTGTAAATTTACAATGCGAAACAGGCCTTAATTTATGAGGCAAATCATAAAGAAATGATTCCTGAAAGTCTACTATTAAATTACAACGCAACGCTTGAAAACATTAATGCTTCGGAAATAATTCTACACGAAAAGAAACGGGCGGATTTCTATTTTCAGATTAAGACCGGCGAGGTTAAAATGTTCAACCTTAATGAACAGGGAAAAGAATTTGTGCAAGGCATTTTTTATGATGGCGAAAGTTTTGGCGAACCACCTTTGCTGGGCGATTTTAAATATCCTGCCTCTGCTTCGGCGGTAAAACAAACGCAACTATACAAATTGAACAAAACAAAATTGTTTGAATTGCTTACCGAAAATCCGGAAATAAATTTAAAATTCACCAAAGCGCTTGCAAAACGGCTTTATTACAAGGCCACCATTTTAAAGGAAATCTCAGTACATCCTCCCGAACACCGTATTTTAACTCTAATAGATTTTTTAAAACGAAAATATGGCTCCGAAGGACTTTTTCAAGTGGAACTGACCCGTCAACAAATTGCAGATTTAACAGGACAACGGGTTGAAACTGTAATCCGTGCAATAAAACAGCTGGAGCAGGACGGTGAGATAAAATTGATAAAACACAAAGTTTTTCGTTGAGAAACGCAAAAAGAGAAGTGTAAAAAGATTAAAGAAAATACTAACTTCGCACTATGATAAAGGTGGTTTTTTTAGGCTTCGGAAATGTAAATAGTCATTTACTCAACGCTTTAAATAAAAGTACTGAAATTTCTGTCAAACAGGTTTTTAACAGAAATTATATTAAGCTTATTTCATCTTTTGAGCATATTCAGTTTACTGATGATATTTCAAAAATTACCGATGCCGATATTTACATAATCGGGATTCCCGATGACGCCATTTCAACCTTTTCCGAATCATTAACTTTTCAAAATAAATTAGTTGTGCACACTTCGGGAGGAGCTGCAATGAATGCACTTTCTTCAAAAAACCAACGCGGGGTTTTTTATCCGTTACAGACTTTTTCCAAGCAACGGGAAGTTGATTTTGAAGAGATTCCCATTTGCATAGAAGCTGAAAATACAGAAGATTTGGAAATATTGCGAAAATTGGGTGAGACCATTTCAGAAAATGTGGTTGAGATTTCTTCAGAAAAAAGGGCCAAGCTCCATCTCGCCGCAGTATTTGTAAACAATTTCGTAAATCATTTATATGAAATAGGAAGTGAAATTTTAAATGAGGAAGATTTACCGTTTGATTTGTTGAAACCGCTGATTGCCGAAACCGCTTCAAAGATTAAAACCCTTTCCCCCGAAGAAGCGCAGACCGGCCCGGCAAAACGGAACGACAAAAAAACTATTGAAAAACATTTACATTTGTTGACAGACAGCCCCCATGCAAAACTCTACAAACTGTTTACAGAGCAATTAAACCAGAAATATGGAAAAGAGCTATAAAGAATATTTAAAACACATAACCACCTTTATTTTTGATGTTGACGGCGTACTAACGGACGGCACAATTCAAGTAAATACACAAGGGGAAATGTTTCGGACTATGAACATTAAAGATGGATACGGCCTAAAAACGGCAGTTGACCAAGGATTTAATGTGTGTGTTATTTCTGGGGGCTCCAATGAAGGTGTGCGTGTACGGCTTCAAAATCTGGGGATAAGAGACATCTTTTTAGGCGCCCACCACAAAACCAAAATTCTGGAAGACTACTTAAAAACCAAAAACATAAAACGAGAAAACACTTTATTTATGGGCGATGACCTTCCCGATTATGAAATTATGCAGGAAGTTGGCCTGCCTACTTGTCCGCAAGACGCCGTTCCTGAAATTAAAGCGATTTCAAAATATGTTTCCCATAAAAAGGGCGGTAAAGGCTGCGTTCGCGATGTGATTGAACAAGTGCTGAAAGTACAGGGAAAATGGCTGGTTACTAAAGGTGTAAGTGCAAAATATGATTAAGCTGGGTGCCGGAAATCTACCAGCCGCTATCTGTAATGCAAAAAGCTTTCATAGAATATAAAACTTTCAAAATTAAACCTTGAACTGCCTAAACCTCATCCGATACCAAAACTTACTGTTCATCGCATTAGCACAGGTTTTCATAAAATATGGTCTTTTTCAAGCTTTTAGGGTAGAAACAGCCTTGAATCATTTCGGTTTTGCATTGCTCGTAATAGCAACAATCTGCATTGCAGCTGCGGGAAATATCATCAACGACATTTACGATGTTGAAATTGACAAAATCAACAAACCCAGTAAAGTTTTGATTGGCAAAAAGATTTCGGAAAGAAGAGCAAACAGGCTTTTTATAATATTGAACATCACCGGTGTTGCAATAGGTTTTTATCTGGCCAACACTATAGAAAAGCCAGGTTTTGCCGCGTTGTTCATCGTTTTTTCTGCACTGCTTTATTTGTACGCTTCATATTTGAAGGGAATGTTGCTTATTGGAAATATTTTGATTTCAGCTTTGGTTGCAATGAGCCTGATAATTGTGGCACTTTTCGATTTGCTTCCAACTATAACCCTACAAAACCAAGCTATGCAGTCCACGGTTTTTAAAATAGTTTTGCATTATGCGTTGTTTGCTTTTTCAATAAATTTTATTCGTGAAATTGTAAAGGACCTGCAAGATATTAACGGCGATAAAAAAGGAGGAATGAACACCTTAGCCATTGCTTTAGGGCGTAAAAGAACATCTACAATAGTATTCGTTTTATGCCTTTTGATGGTCTTTGGCGTCGTTTTTTATATGTATGAATATTTATACAATCAGCAAATTATAATGTTGTATTTCCTTTTCGTCATTCTTGCACCATTACTCTACTTTTGCATAAAATCTTATGATGCCGATACACCAAACAAATACGGTTTTCTTTCAAAATTGTTGAAAATCATCATGTTTTTGGGCATTTGTTCCATTCCATTGTATGGATTTGTAACTTTATAAAAACCAACCTGAAACCAGAAACTTAAAATGCTTCGCGAAAAATTAAAAAACTACAACATCATTCTTGCCTCCGGTTCGCCGCGAAGGCAAGCTTTTTTTAAGAAATTGGATTTGGATTTTACCATTCAAGTTAAAGAAGTTGAAGAAATTTATTCTGAAGAATTAAACCGTTCAAATATTACGGATTATCTTTCCCGACTTAAAGCTTCAGTATTTAAAGATTTAAATAAAAATGATGTTCTAATAACCAGCGATACTATTGTCTGGCTGAACGGAAAAGCCCTCGAAAAGCCTAAAGATTTTGAGGAAGCCAAACAAATGCTTCAAAATTTAAGCGGGCAAATGCACGAGGTCATTACTTCGGTGTGTTTTACTTCAAAAGAATTTCAGAAAACGGTGAATGATATTACAAAGGTTTGGTTCAAAAAACTATCTGAAGAAGAAATCGATTTTTACATAGAAAACTACAAACCCTTTGATAAAGCAGGAAGCTACGGTATTCAGGAATGGATTGGTTACATTGGCATCGAAAAAATAGAAGGCTGCTATTTTAACGTAATGGGGTTGCCAACGCGACTTGTTTATAAAACGTTAAGCGAGATTGCCAACCGTTGAATTTGTGGTATTTTTGGATAAAATTCTACGAATAATGAACTTTTTCAAACTTTTCCTTCTCTTCGTTATTTTGACAGTGCTAAGCAGTTGCAATTCTTCCGAAGAAAAAAGTGATTCACAACTAATTTTAGCTAAAAAGGAAACCTCCAAAACAGCTGCACCGCGCAACAATTCAGAAGAATTTAAAGAGTATTGGTACAGCGGAACCGCAGAAATTACTTCGTATAGCCTGATGCAAGAGCGTTACGGTGAAATTCGTGAGGGAACGGCAGTTAATATTTTTGTCACGGAAGATTTTCTAGCAGATGCGCAGGTTAAGGCAAATAATCCTTCAGAAGAAAATGTTTCGGTGATGAAGCTGAACCAAATGAAGAATTTCAATACCGGCATTTATCCTTACTCAATAATGACGAGCACTTTCAGCCCAATTGCAGAAAAGGAGCATCCGCTGAAAATTACAAACAGCGTGCAGGAATGGTGCGGCCAAGCTTATATGCAACTTAACAATCGTGAGGATTTTGAAATTGAAAGTCACTCCTATTTTCAAGGCGAGGCCGACCAAAAGCTTTCTTTGCCGAAAACCTATTTGGAAAACGAACTTTGGAATCTTATCCGAATCAATCCCGAAGAACTTCCAACGGGCGATGTGATGATTATTCCTTCGTTTGAATATTTGCGACTTCGGCATAAGGAAATTAGGGAACACAATGCTTTCGCCAGTTTGAAACAGGGCGATTCCATAACCATTTACACTTTAAACTACCCTGATCTACAGCGGCAATTGATGCTCTTTTTCAACAGCACCTTTCCGTATGAAATTGAAAAGTGGGAAGAAGTTAACGCAGCAGACCAGAACGACACGTTGCGATTAAAAACCACTGCCACAAAACTGAAAAGGATTAAAAGTGATTATTGGACCAAAAACAAAAACGAGAATCTCAATTTGCGCGATACGCTGCAACTGAAATAAAAAATATGAATATTCAAGAACACACCCTTCAACTTATTGAATCTGCCGCCCTGATTCTGATTTTGCTCTTTATAAGACTGATGCTCAAAAGAACGGTACGCAACTTTGCCAAAAAAATAGAAAGACTTGAACACCGCACGGGTCTCATCATGAAACACGTGGACTTTGCCGTTTTCTTTTTGATGGTTTTGGGCCTCATACTTATTTGGGGAGTGGATTTCAGAAATCTGGGGCTGGTAATGTCATCGGTTTTTGCGGTTATCGGTATTGCTTTTTTTGCGCAATGGTCAATACTCAGCAACGTAACAAGTGGCGTGATAATGTTTTTCACCTTTCCCTACAAAATAGGCGATTATATAAAAATCCATGACAAGGAGATGCCCTGTGAAGGTATAATTGAAGACATAAAAACTTTTCATATTATTCTGCACACAAAAGATAACGAAATTGTTACCTACCCCAACAGCATGATGCTCCAAAAAGGCGTGAGTATTGTAAAGGCCGAAGAGTTTCACGAACAGCAACACGAACTCGATAAAAATAAGGAAGGCCTCCCACACGAATAATTTTCACAAATAAGTATCTTTGAAGGATTTTGAATAAATCAGCACTATAATTTTATGCATAAATCATTTTTTTTAAGACTTCTATTTTTATTTCTCACGATAGCTGCCTCCGGTCAAGCTCCCAAAAAACCTACTGCCTCTGAAATATTCCACGATCTTCAAAAATTAAATTTTGTTGGGTCTGCACTATTTATAGCCGCACATCCCGATGATGAAAACACCCGGCTCATCTCCTATTTGGTCAACGATGTACATGCAAACACTGCCTATCTTTCCATAACACGGGGAGATGGCGGGCAAAATTTAATTGGCTCTGAATTACGCGAACTTTTGGGCGTAATCCGCACACAGGAACTTGTTGCAGCCCGAAAAACGGATGGCGGACAACAATTTTTTACCCGTGCCAATGATTTCGGTTATAGCAAAAACCCTAATGAAACCTTTGAATTTTGGACCAAAGACGAGGTGCTCAGCGATGTGGTCATGACCATCAGAAAATTCAAACCAGACATTATCGTAAACCGTTTTGACCATCGCAGTCCCGGCAGTACGCACGGGCATCACACAGCTTCGGCTATGTTGAGTGTGGAAGCTTTTGATATGGTTGACGATGCTGCAAAATTTCCAAAATCAGCTACGGAATACGGGGTTTGGAAACCACAGCGATTGTTCTTCAATACTTCTTGGTGGTTTTACGGAAGCCAGGAAAAATTTGAAAAAGCAGACAAAACGAATCTCGTTTCAGTGGAAACTGGAAACTACTTCCCTGCCCTAGGGCTTTCCAATGGTGAAATAGCCTCTTTGAGTCGAAGCATGCACAAATCGCAAGGCTTTGGCAGTACAGGTTCCCGTGGTGCAGAAACTGAATATTTGGAATTGTTGAAAGGCAGCAAGCCTACCGAAAATAATCTTTTTGAAGGAATAAACACCAATTGGTCGCGACTTGAGGGCGGAAATGAAATTGGAGCGATTTTGAATCCTTTGGAAGAAAGTTTCAACTTTCAAAATCCTTCTGAAATGCTTCCGCAGTTGCTGAAAGCCTACCCGTTGGTTTCAAACTTGAAAGATAGTCACTGGCAAAAAATAAAACTCGAGCAATTAAAGCAATTGATTTTGGATTGCGGCGGCATTTTTATTGAAGCCGTTTCCAAAGTAAATTCAATAAACCCGAATGAAATCTTCAAAGTGAATATTGAAGCCGTTAATCGCGGAAATGTAGCTGTTGTTTTACGAGCTGTTAAAAATTCCGAAGAAAAAATACTTTGGAATGAACCGGAACCACTGCCTTTTAATGATAAAAAAAATATTGATATAACTATTAATGCAGGAAATAGCAATCTATCATACTCTTCCCCTTATTGGTTAAACGAAAAAGGCACGGAAGGAATGTATGCAGCGCCTGAAGCAATGATTGGTCTTCCCGAAACTCCCGCTTTGGAAAAAGTAGTTTTTGAACTTCAGTTTGGAAACCTTACAATTCCTTTCACGAAAAACATAATTTACAAATTTAACGATCCAGTAAAAGGTGAAGTGTATCGCCCACTGGAAGTATTGCCCGAAGTCACGGCCTCTATCACCGAAAAGGTTTTGATTTTTGCAAGTGATGATGCTGAAAATGTTTCAGTAATCGTTCGCGCCGGAAAAGATAACATTTCCGGAAATGTAAGCCTAAATCATCCCGAAGGCTGGAAAGTTGAACCACCACAGCAAGCATTTCAGCTTGAAAGAAATGGCGAAACTAAAACCTTCAATTTTACCGTAACACCGCCAAGCGGACAAAGTGAGGGATATTTACAAACAATTGTAACCACCGATGGCAAAAGCTACGATAAGGAGCTGGTTACAATTGATTATGACCATATTCCTTACCAAAGTGTTTTGTTGCCTTCGGAAGCGAAAATTGCAAAAATTGATATTCAGAAAAAAGGTCAGAATATAGGCTACATAAACGGTGCGGGGGATGCAATTCCTGAGAGTTTAAAGCAGATTGGGTATTCTATTACGACAATTGAACCCTCCAATATTTCCGCAGAAAATGTGCAGCATTTTGACGCAATCGTTATTGGAATTCGGGCTTATAATACCGTTCCTGAACTAGCTTTCGCACAAACTGCCTTAAACAAATACGTGGAAAACGGCGGTACGATTATCGTGCAATACAACACCAGTCGCGGTTTGGTTACTGAAAATATTGCACCTTACGAGCTAAAACTTTCGCGAGATCGTGTTACCGATGAATTTTCAGAAGTGAGGATATTGGCGCCCCAGAACCCCATTTTAAATACCCCCAACAAAATCACACAAAAAGACTTTGAGGGCTGGGTGCAGGAACGCGGCTTGTATTTCCCCGATGAATGGGCGAAGGAATTTACACCAATTCTGGGAATGAACGACAAAGACGAAGCTCAAACAAAAGGCTCGCTTCTTGTGGCCAAATACGGAAAAGGATATTATATTTATACGGGATTGAGCTTTTTCCGCGAACTACCCGCTGGAGTTCCCGGAGCATACAGATTGTTCGCGAATATGCTTTCAATCGGAAAATAATTTTAAGAAAGTGACCGAAGAAAAACAAAAATTCGTCTGGAAATGGAAGTACACACTAGTGCTTTTGTTCAATGCTGTTTATATCTATCTGTTTTATTTATTAATGCAAAACTTCGCCTAAATGCAGCAGATTGATTGGATTGTTTTAATCGGAACCCTTCTTTTTATCGTGCTTTATGGCACATGGAAATCGCGCCAGCAAAAAGACGTGGGCGATTATTTAAAAGGCGGAAACACAGCCCATTGGTGGACCATTGGTTTGAGTGTTATGGCAACGCAAGCCAGCGCCATTACCTTTCTTTCCACACCCGGGCAAGCTTTTCACGACGGGATGGGCTTTGTGCAATTCTACTTTGGATTGCCAATTGCAATGGTTGTAATCTGTTTGGTTTTTATACCCATTTATCACAAGCTGAATGTTTATACGGCCTACGAATATCTTGAAAGCCGTTTTGATAAAAAAACACGAACACTTACCGCAATCCTATTTTTGATACAGCGCGGCCTGGCTTGTGGAATTACCATTTTTGCACCTTCCATCATACTTTCGGCTGTATTGGGCTGGAATTTGATTTATTTGAATATCATCATCGGAGTGCTTGTAATTATATACACTGTGAGCGGCGGCACAAAGGCGGTGAGCGTTACCCAAAAACAACAAATGGCCGTTATTTTCTTCGGAATGCTGATTGCCTTTCTTTTAATTCTGAATTATCTTCCGCTTGATATTTCGTTTTCCAAAGCGCTGGAAATTGCGGGTGCAAATGGCAAAATGGATATCCTCGATTTCTCTTTCGACTTTGATAACCGCTATACTTTTTGGAGTGGGATAATTGGCGGAACTTTTTTGGCCCTTTCTTACTTCGGAACAGATCAAAGCCAAGTGCAACGCTATCTTTCCGGAAGAAGTGTGAAACAGAGCCAAATGGGTTTAATAATGAACGGTCTGCTAAAAGTACCTATGCAGTTTTTCATATTGCTTGTGGGGATCATGGTTTTTGTTTTTTATCAATTCAACAGCTCTCCGTTGCATTTCAATCCTGCTGCCGTTAAGGATGTAAAAAAATCTGAATATGCAGCTGAATACAAGGCTTTGGAAGCACAAAAAGAAGCTATCGACCAAGAACTGGCCGCAACGCAGATAAGTTATTCAAAAGCCGAAAGTGATGCTTCCAAACAAACCTTGGCCCAAGAAATTAAAACCCTTAGCAACACCGAAAAGCAGTTGCGGGAACAGTCGGTAGCAGTGATCAAAAAAGCAAATCCAAATGCCGAAACAAATGATAAGGATTACGTTTTTATACATTTCATCCTAAACAACCTTCCGCGTGGGTTGATAGGTTTGCTATTAGCCGTAATTTTAAGTGCCGCAATGTCCTCAACCGCTTCAGAACTGAATGCCTTGGGAAGCACCACAACCATAGACCTTTACAAACGAAACGTACCCGGAAAACGTGAAAAACATTATGTGGCAGCATCACGCGGGTTCACACTGCTTTGGGGAATTATTGCCATTGTGGTAGCCTGTACGGCAAATTTATTTGATAACCTCATTCAGCTTGTAAACATTATCGGTTCCATTTTCTACGGAAATGTTCTAGGAATATTTCTACTTGCATTTTTTATAAAATATGTGCGCAGCAAAGCGGTTTTCATCGCTGCGCTAATCACTCAAGTTATCATTATCTATTTCTGGTATATAGACCTTATGCCCTATCTGTGGTTAAATTTGGTGGGGTGTGTAATTGTAATGGGGATTGCCATTTTACTTCAAGTTTTATTGCCAAAGAAAGATGATGCCGGAATTACGATTTCAGAACAATAATGTTTTAATTCAACTGTCACACTGCCCGCCACCAAAGAGTGATTAGGTTTCGACTGGGCTCAACCTAGGGTTTTGATACTGTGCTTCATACTTTATTCATACTCTATTCATACTCTATCTATGGCTTATATATGGGTGAACCTAGAGTTTAAGCAGTCCTAAAATAACGCTGTAATATTCGGCCACCAGTAGTCCGCAATTGGCACAGGAAATACAATGTATTATTACCGAAATCGAGGTTGGTCTGGATTATATGGGGCTGGACCACGGTGCTTGGAGCGTTATATAACACCTCTACCCAAATACTGATATTCCTGTACTTGAAAATGAGTATAGACTATTCAAAACCAGCTGAATTTCACTATGAATTGGCGAAGGAACTAAGCAGTCTTCGCAAAAAAAGTGTCTTTATTGTTGGTAGCGGCTGTAAGGCACACAAGTTGCGCTTGGTCGCTTGGAACAGATTAAAGAAAACTATGCTTTTGATTGGGCAACAGAAGCAAACGAAAATATAAAAACCCTTATTTTAAATTCAGACCACCAAAAACTCAGCGATTTTAAAGCGCAAGGAAAAGCTTTTGACTGGGCCATCCCAACTCCAGAACATTGACTGCCTTTACTTTATACATTAGCACCAATAGAAGAAAAAGAAATGATAACATTATTTAACGACAAGCCAGTTGGAGGGTCGTTAACAATGACTTCAGTAAAAATAGAACCGAATTATTAATTGGGTCTATACCCACTTGAAAAATCTTAATGTTATTCCCTAAAAACCAACTTTGAAATCCGGTTATTCCCCGAAGCAAAAGCAATACTATCATTCACAAACTCAATAGCAAAAAAACCTTCTTTTGAGAGTTCTTTCCAGTTTTTTCCGCCATCGCCACTAAAGGAAATTCCAGGTGAACCGATGGCTACAATCCCCTGCCCTTCTGTTCCGGGAATATATTTTACAGAAGAGCGATATCCCGGTTCTTTGCCGTTGGCAATCAATTTCCAAGTTTTTCCGCCGTTTTTGGTTATGGCTTTATTCCCTTCGTTATACGATTTGTCTTCCCAATTTCCACCGAAAATTATTCCATGCTTTTCATCCCTAAAATCAATACTGTAAATGCCCGTCATTGCTTTGCCTTGAAGGATTGGCGTATCAAAGATTTCCCAAGTTTTTCCTTTATCGGCGGTATGCATCACACGCGATTTTTTTCCGCCAGTTGCCACCCAGGCGTTATCGCCAAAAACGGCTATATTACTATTGCTTGCCGCAAAAGCCGCTTCGCCCTTTTCAACCTTTGGAAGGTTTTCGCACGGCAATTTCACCCAAGTATTTCCACCGTCACGAGTTATGATTACAGACATACAATTGACCACGGGATCGCCAATAGCAATACCTTCGTTATCATTCCAAAATTTCATGGAATCATAAAAAACATTCTCGCCTTTTTCGTTATAAACCTCTTCAATATTAGTTGCTTCGGTACCATTAAAACCAATTTTATAAAGCACAGCCGGATTGGCAATACTCAAAACGAAAACCGCCTCTTTTGTGGTTGCAATAGAACGAAAGTGTAATAATGAATCGCCGTATTTTATAATTGCCAATTTGGGAGTATCACCATCAATCAATCCCACCTTTCCCTTATCTGCCGAAAACCAAACCCTTTTTTCATCCAAAGGCTGGATGGCACGAATACTTAGACTATCAATAAAAACGGGGGTTATTTCAACGGAATTGATTTCAATTTCAGTTTTCTTTTCACAGGAAAAAAGAAAAAGGACAATAAATGTGGCAATGGCAAGACGCATAGATTCAATTTTTGGCAAAAGTAATGATTCTAAAATTTCAAATGGGTTATTCGGGTATTGAGTTACTTGGTTATTGGGTTATTGAGTTACTGAGTTACTGAGTTACTGAGTTACTTAAAAGTTATTTCGATTTCGGCTTTCGTATTTTGTATTTCGTATTTCATATTTCGTATTTTGTATTTCGTATTTCGTATTTCAAAAATCTAAGTTTAAAAAGATACCTTTGCAATCGCAAAACGCAGAAAATGAAATTACACAGAAATTTAGTATTCGCAACCATAGACTCCCTTCACTTGATTTTTAACGAAAACAAGCAAGCGGACAAGGTGCTAAAAAATACCTTAAAGCGCGATAAGCGCTGGGGTGCCCGCGACCGTGCTTTTATAGCCGAAACTACCTACGATATTGTACGTTGGAAACGGTTGTACGCCGAGATTGCCGAAGTACGCGAACCTTTTGACCGTCCAAATCTTTTTAGGTTATTTACGGTTTGGGCAACTTTGAATGGGATTGCCATCCCAGAATGGAAACAGTTTGAAGACACCCCAACCCGCCGTATAAAGGGAAAATTTGATGAACTTTCAAAAATCAGAAAGTACCGCGAATCTATTCCAGATTGGTTGGATGAATTGGGACAGAAGGAACTTGGCAAAAAGTGGGATAATGAAATTGCTGCTTTAAACCAACAGGCAGATGTGGTTTTACGAGTAAACACCTTGAAAACTACAGTTGAAAAACTTCAAAATGAATTGGCGGATCTTGAGATTGAAACCGAGATTTTAAAAAACTATCCCGATGCCTTAAAGCTGAAGGAACGCGCCAATGTTTTCACAACAGATGCTTTTAAAAACGGGTTGTTTGAAGTGCAGGATGCCTCTTCGCAAAAAGTGGCGGAAATGCTCGATCCAAAACCCGGAATGCGCGTAATAGATGCCTGTGCCGGAGCCGGCGGTAAAAGTCTTCACATTGCGACAATGATGGAAAACAAAGGCCAATTGATTGCAATGGACATTTATGAAAACAAGCTGAACGAGCTGAAACGTCGTGCCCGACGCAACGATATTTTCAATATTGAAACCCGCGTTATTGATTCCACGAAAGTGATAAAAAAATTGATTGATAAAGCTGATAAGGTTTTGATTGACGCGCCGTGCTCAGGCTTGGGTGTTTTAAAAAGAAATCCGGATGCCAAGTGGAAACTACAGCCCGAATTTTTGGATAATATTCGCGCCACACAAAAGGAACTGCTTGACAGTTATTCGCGTATGGTAAAACCGGGCGGGCAATTGGTTTATGCCACTTGCTCTATACTTCCTTCGGAAAACGAAATGCAGGTGAAAGCTTTCTTAAGTCGCGAAGAAGGAAAAGATTTCACATTGTTAAATGAAGAAAAAATAATGCCCAGTAAAAGCGGATTTGATGGATTTTATATTTCTTTGCTGCAAAAAAAAGATTAATGTCAAAACACTATTAAAAAATGAACAAAATATTTACCCTATTTCTTTTATTAAGCCTACAAACCCTTTTTGCCCAACAGCCTTATTATAATGATGTAAATCTTTCCTTAACCGGACAAGACCTATATTTTGCGCTGCAACAAAAAATTGAAAATGCAAGCACATCTTTCAATTATGGCGATACACGTGATTCCATGAAAATCACAGATGAAGACCCTGAAAACAATAATAATGTTTTGTTGCTTTACGGTTATGACGATGCGGGAAGTTGCACTACAGACCGAAGCCGTGACAAGGATGATTTTGGAGGTAGCAGTTGTCAATACAACCGCGAACATACTTTTGCCCGATCAAACGCAAATCCTTCAATGGGAAATGTAGATAATGGAACTACCGGAATTGGTGCAGACCCACACAACATTCGTCCAACTGACCAGCAAATGAACAACAACCGCGGAAGTAAGAAATTTGCAGATGGCTCTGGGAACGCTGGCGATGTGGGAAGTGGATATTGGTATCCCGGTGACGAATGGAAAGGTGATGTTGCTAGAATAATGATGTATATGTACACCCGATATGGCGATCGTTGCAAACCTTCATTAAACGGCAATGGGGCGTTACAAGGCTCTACAGAAATGCTACAAGTTTACCTGCAATGGAACGCTGAAGACCCTGTTACAGATTTTGAGGACCAACGAAACCCGTATTTGGAAAATTTCTACGGAAACCGAAATCCTTTTATTGACAATCCATATCTGGCAACGCTTATTTGGGGTGGCCCCGCTGCAGAAGATCGCTGGGGTTTAATTGGAACCGAAGAATTTATTGCGGAAAATATTTCAGTTTATCCAAATCCAACTTCAGAAATTCTTTGGGTGAAGGACGACACTTCTTTTTCAGTTGAAAACTATTCCGTTTATGATATTTCTGGAAGAAGAATACTATTCAACACTTTCAGTACTTCTGAAAAGAAAGTGGATGTTTCAAATCTCAACAGCGGAGTTTATCTTTTAGAATTGGTTTCTTCTGAAAGAAGAATTACCAAAAAAATTGTGGTTCAATAAAAAAAATTGAACATTATATAGAAAGAGCGGGCAATGCCCGCTCTTTTCATTTTTGGATTATTTCAGCGAATAATTTATTTTACAATAATTCGTGCCGTTTTAAAAGATTTGGTGTATTGGCCACCTACCCTTACAAGATAAACTCCACTTGCCGCTTCCCCCATATCGAGCTTTGCCTTAAAAGAATTACCTATCTTATCTAGCATCTTCACCTTAAGTTGTTGCCCCAGCATATTATAAATTGCTAAATAAGCTGTTCCCTCATATGCTGTTATAAAGTTTACTTCAAAATTTTTGTTGTTTTCTGAAGTAATTATCAAATCACCTTTGCTGATTGAAAAGTCATTTACGCCAAGTGTTCCAATATTTGCGGTATAGTCTTCAGTTTCTCCGAAACTGGTTTCTTCACAGGCGTCTGCCGGCACTTGGCCATTCCAATTGGTCTTTGCACGCATTCGGTGCGGGCCCATTGCTGCTCCTGCGGGTACAACCAAATCCATTGTGACTGTATAGGTTCCCTGACCTTGCCCGGAGGCAATTTCTACATTATCAACTACAACTTCATCTGCAGTAAAAGTGGAATCATCATTGAAATCAATCCAAACTTTCACAAACTGATCGCCATAGCCAGTGGTTATGGTCAATTCATTTGTGCTATCCGGTGCCAAATTGGCTACAAGGTTGGTGAAATCGCCATAACCTTCACAAGCTGAAGGGTTATTTATTTCTGCAACTGAAAATAATTGAAAACCATCACCAAATTCACAGTTCAAAAAGGGCTGGCATAAAATGTTTTCTATTTCGGTTGTAATGGCATCATTCGCAGCATTTGCATCACCTGCCAAAGAAGTTGAGACAGTTACGTTATAAACACCCAGCGCTGTAAAATCTGCTGTTTGTGTAAAACTATAGCTCATCTCCTGTTCGGAATCAATAGGCCCCGCAAAAGTTTCAACTACGGGTGTACCACCGTTTATAACATACTGTACATTAAAATTTGATTGGGTATCAGCCCCAAAGTTTTTTATCGTTGCAGTGATAGTTTCGTTGCCCAATCCTGAACCAGATATTGGCGCTGTAATCTCTAAAGCTCCAACATCATTCGCCAAAAGATGTGTGATATCTTTTGTAAATGGATCATTGGCAGGAAATTCGTCTCCCGCCAGATTAGATTTAACTTGAATAGCATAGGTTTGTCCAGGATTTGACAAGTCAATAGTTTGAGAAAAAGTATAGTTTGCCGTCGAACCTGCAGCTATACTCCCCGAGAAAGTTTCAGAAGCAATCAGGTTGCCGTCCACACGAAGTTCCAAAGGAATATTTGCTTGAGCCGCAGTTCCGAAATTTCGGATGCTTACTTCAACTGTTTCGGCATTTGTCAAGATTCCATTTTCCGGTTGAATTAGGGCATTAACACCTACATCTTTAGCAAAACCTCCAGACAAGGTGAAGGCGGCAATTTGGGTTCTCCAGTTGTTGTCTGAGGAAAAATATTCCGCAGTGTGCCAAAAAGTAAAATTATCAGGATCTAAGGTTAAATGTGAATAATCACCAAATCTGTTGGAAAACGTTTGCACACCTGCACCTTGAAATATTTCTGTCTCAGCAACGGTCATTTGACCCAAAGGATCTCCGTCAAACCTACCCGTATAGCGTATTCCTGCTTTCAACGAACCACTGGCTATGTTAAATGCAAGGCCAATATTTCCTGCGGCATCCATTCCAGCACTTCCCATAAAACGACTATTTCCATCTGCAGGCGCATAGGTACCTTCCTGAAATATGGACCATGGATTTGAGGCGTCATTTCGGAGTTCAATCCATCGAACGCCGGAAGTGTCATTTCCATCAATATCTGTATTAAAGGTGATTACCCAGCTATTGTGCCCGGCGAAGCTTCTATAATTGGGCGCATACGATATTATACCGCCTATCATATCAATCTTTTGATTAGTGCCTGGTTGGGCCACATCACCAGATCCAAAAGGAGCAAACACAGAATTGAAAGGGGCTGTGGGTATTTCCAAAGGTGCCGATATGGTAGAATTACTTGTTGTAATCCAATCAAGATCAATTTCCCATACTTTTAAATGGTCAAAAGTAACTCCCGACCATCCATCATCTTGAAGATATGTTACATACCCAGGAACATCTGCAGGATAAGTGGTCCCCAATAAATTTGCCGGTTCTGGACTTAAAACCGTGTTTGTATTTTGGGTAACGCCTGGAAGCGGAAAGCCCACAATCTTTGGATTGGCTCCCCCTGCCAACATCACATCTCTTTCAACCGCATAAACCTTATTTGTTGTTCCAATATTGGCCGTAAGATAATAAGCGTCATGCCAAACGCTATAATGGGGATAATCAGGAAAGCTTCCAAAGGTATATTGATATACATTGTAAGCACCTGTGGGGTCATTTGTTTCAGAAACGCCTATTGCAAGTGAATTGTTTAATGAACCAAATTCACTAACAAACCAACGGTCTGCCAATTGATCGTAAAGCACAATGGGATCTCCGGAATTGGAACCAATTCCTAAAAATGTTCCCAAAGCTACGGGGCCAACTACAAGATTGCCCGTTTTGTCAAAAATCTTTACGATAGAGTTAACCGCATGAACGTAATGGTTCGGACCCGCAGCTCCTGTAGGATCTGGCGGAACAAAACCCGACTCTGAAGAGGAAGCGCCTATAAAATTTTGTTCAATCGCCCTAGTTTGGATATTTCCAAAGTTCTTTTGAACTGTTTGGTCAATACCCGTGGGCAAGGCATTTGCATTTACTTGTTCATGATAGCGTGAACCGTTTTGTACAATTCTGATTTCCTTAATAGTTTGGTCAAGATTTTCTTCTTGAAGGGCAAAATCCCTCAAAGGAATTGTTTTTCCTATAAAAGTTCCAACGATAACCTCGTCTGGCGGAAAAGTTTCCTGGGAATATGCTCCCAGTCCAAATAGCATACAGGCTACAAATAGTAGTTTTTTAAGTTTCATGGTTTGATTTTAAAAAATTGAAGAGGAAAGGTAAGGCATTTTCCTTAATTATTAATTGTTAATAACCAGAAGTTTATAATAAATTGAGAACTCATAAATCTTACATTTTTATGTGATTAAAAATCCTTCAAAATTGGTTATCTTTGCACCTTCAAAAAACATCAAATATTTAAAAGGATGATTCACTTTTTCGGGAACGTTGAAAACACTGTTTTTGCAGTCCAGACCCAGGGAGAAATTACAGAGGAAAATATTAAAAAGTTGGAGTGGCTTTTTGGCAACCAACCTAAAATAAAGCAATCCGTCCTGTCTACAAACGCGACGGATTTTTTTGTTGGGCCACGTGCCGCAATGATTACGCCCTGGAGTACCAATGCTGTGGAAATAACCCAAAATATGGGCGTTGAGGGAATCATTCGTATCGAGGAATTTCATAACAACAAGGTTGAAAAAGGAACTTTCGATCCTATGCTTTCGCAGAAATTCAACCAATTGGATCAGGATATTTTTGATATCCACATTCAACCGGAGCCTATTTTGGAAATTGATAATATTTCCGAATACAACCAAAAGGAAGGTTTAGCATTAAATTCCGAAGAAGTTGAATATCTTAAAAATCTTTCCAAAAAACTGGGACGAAAACTTACAGACAGTGAAGTTTTCGGGTTCAGTCAAGTTAATAGTGAACATTGCCGCCATAAAATCTTCAACGGCACCTTTGAAATAGACGGCAAGGAAATGCCCTCTTCCCTTTTCAAATTAATAAAAAAGACTTCAGCTGAAAACCCGAATGAAATTGTTTCGGCATACAAGGATAATGTGGCATTCGTAAAAGGCCCAAAAGTAAAACAATGGGCGCCAAAAAGCGGCGACAAGCCCGATTGGTACGAAGAAAAGGATTTTGAAAGTGTTATCTCTCTTAAAGCGGAAACCCACAACTTCCCAACAACCGTGGAGCCTTTTAACGGTGCGGCAACCGGAAGCGGTGGTGAAATCCGCGACCGCTTGGCTGGCGGAAAAGGTTCATTGCCTTTGGCGGGAACAGCTGTTTATATGACTTCATATTCCCGATTAAACGAAGAGAGACCCTGGGAAAAAGGAATGAAAGAACGCGATTGGCTATACCAAACGCCGCTTGATATATTGATTAAAGCAAGTAACGGAGCTTCAGATTTTGGAAATAAATTTGGGCAACCGTTGATTGCCGGGTCTGTTCTAACATTTGAACACGAAGAAGAAGCGAGAAGATTAGGTTTTGACAAAGTAATTATGCTAGCCGGCGGAATTGGCTACGGAAAAGCAAGCCAGGCCATAAAAGACAAACCACAGGAAGGCAATAAGATTGTAGTTTTAGGCGGTGACAATTACCGAATCGGGATGGGTGGTGCCGCGGTTTCTTCTGCAGACACAGGCGAATTTAGTAGTGGAATCGAGTTGAACGCCATCCAACGAAGTAATCCCGAAATGCAGAAACGTGCCGCAAACGCAATCCGCGCAATGGTGGAAAGCGACGAAAACCCAATAGTTTCCATCCACGACCACGGCGCTGGTGGACACTTAAATTGCTTAAGCGAATTGGTTGAAGATACAGGAGGAAAAATTGATTTGGACAAACTCCCCATTGGCGACCCTACCCTATCTGCAAAGGAAATTATGGGCAACGAAAGCCAAGAGCGCATGGGCTTGATTATCGGGAAGGAAAACATTCAAAAACTGAAGCGGGTTGCTGACCGCGAACGTTCGCCAATGTATGAAGTGGGGAAAGTTACTGGCGACCAACGCTTCTGTTTTGAAAACGAAAAAGGTGAAAAACCTATGGATTTCGCCTTGAAAGATATGTTTGGCAGTTCGCCAACAACAATAATGAAAGATAAAACCGTAAACAGGAATTATAAAAACCCTGATTATGAAGTTTCGAAAATAAAAGATTACATTGAACAAGTGCTTCAATTGGAGGCTGTAGCTTGTAAAGATTGGCTTACCAACAAAGTGGACCGTTGCGTTACAGGCCGCGTTGCCAAACAGCAAACCGCAGGACCGTTACAACTTCCATTAAACAATTGTGGCGTAATGGCGCTTGATTTCCACGGAAAGGAAGGTGTTGCGACAAGTATCGGACATTCGCCATTAACAGCATTAATTGACCCTGCTGTCGGTTCGCGCAATGCCATTACGGAATCGCTTACCAATATTGTTTGGGCGCCGTTAAAGGACGGATTGAAAAGTGTGACCCTTTCCGCAAACTGGATGTGGCCCTGCAATAACGAAGGCGAAGATGCCAGACTTTATGCCGCCGTAAAAGCAGTTTCCGACTTTGCAATTGATTTGGGAATCAACGTTCCCACTGGAAAGGATTCGCTTTCCATGAAGCAGAAATACAAGGATGGCGAAGTAATTTCTCCCGGAACCGTGATTATTTCAGCGGCGGGAAATTGCAACGATATTCAAAAAGTTGTGGAACCAGTTCTACAAAGAAATGGCGGCAGCATTTATTACATAAACATTTCACAGGACGACTTTAAACTGGGCGGTTCCTCATTCGGGCAGATTTTGAATGCCATAGGAAATGACGCGCCAACCGTGAAAAGTGCGGAATATGTAAAAACCGTATTCAATACGTTGCAGGAATTGATTCGCGAGGAAAAAATCCTTGCCGGGCACGATGTGGCTTCGGGTGGATTGATTACCACTTTGCTGGAAATGTGTTTTGCCGATGTGCATTTGGGAGCAGATTTGGACCTTTCAAGTTTAGGCGGAAGTGATTTGGTGAAAGTGTTGTTTGCTGAAAACTGTGGCGTTGTAATCCAAGCTTCGGATGATGCTTTGGTTGAAAAAATGCTTTCTGACAATAAAATCGACTTCCAAAAGATTGGAACTGTTTCAGAAAGTGATTCCCTTTCAATAAAAAATAATAATAAAGAATTAGAATTTTCTATTTCTGAAATGCGCGATGTTTGGTATAAAACTTCCTATTTATTGGATAAAAACCAAAGTGGTGAAACACTTGCAAAAGAGCGTTTCAGCAATTTCAAAAAACAACCCCTACTACTTGATTTTCCAAAAAAATTCAATGGTAAACTCCCCTCCTTCGGAGGGGTCGGGGGAGGCCGCCGACCTAAAGCAGCAGTTATCCGCGAAAAAGGAAGCAACAGTGAGCGGGAAATGGCGTATATGATGCACCTTGCAGGGTTTGATGTAAAGGATGTGCATATGACCGACCTGATTGAAGGCCGTGAGGATTTGGAAGACATAAAACTATTGGTGGCCGTTGGAGGATTCAGCAATAGCGACGTTTTAGGTAGCGCAAAAGGTTGGGCGGGTTCGTTTTTGTACAACGAAAAAGCGAACACGGCCCTAAAGAATTTCTTTGCAAAAGACGATACACTTTCCCTGGGAGTTTGTAACGGTTGCCAGCTTTTTGTGGAGCTCGGCCTTTTAAATCCCGAAGATGATGAAAAGCCGAAAATGCTCCATAACGATACAGGCAAGTTTGAATGTGTGTTTACTTCGGTGAAAATTCAGGAGAACAATTCCGTGATGCTATCTTCAATGGCGGGAAGCACTTTGGGAATCTGGTCTGCACACGGGGAAGGGAAATTCAGTTTTCCAAAGGCGGAAAGCCACTATAATATTGTTGCAAAATACGGCTACGATGCGTTACCGGCCAATCCCAACGGCAGCGATTTCAACACGGCGATGATGACCGATAAAACCGGGCGCCATTTGGTTATGATGCCGCATTTGGAACGTTCTATTTTTCCGTGGAACTGGGCGTATTACCCAAAGGATAGAAAAAATGATGAAGTTTCGCCTTGGGTGCAAGCCTTGGTAAATGCACAAGAGTGGATTGAGAAAAAGTAAGAAGACCATTAAACATTTATAACCGTTTGCAACTTTCTGTAAACGGTTTTTTATTTTTGAGGAAACTGAAACAGTTAAAATCTATGAAAACTAAACCAGAAATACTGTTCACAGTTTAAAAGCATTGGTTCCCTAATTTGGAAATTTTTGTAGTTTAGAAAACGCATACCTTCGAGCTTCAACCAAAATCACTAGCCATGAAAAATGTAATCTTTACCCTTTTTCTTCTTGTTTCTTTTACTGTTATCGGACAAGATTTTGAGAAAAACTGGAAAAACGTAATTGAATTTGAAGAAATCGGAAGCATAAAATCTGCAAATGATGAGGTAGCAAAAATCTACAAAAAAGCAAAAAGAAAAAATAACGACCTTGAACTGATAAAAACATTTTTCTTTCGGGCGAAATATATGCAAGTGCTGGAGGAAGACGCCCAAGTAAAGATTATTTCCGAATTAAAAACTGATATCGCAACCGTTTCAGAACCTGGAAAATCACTTTTGGAATTCGTCTATGTTTCCTGCATCAATGAATATTTACTTCAAAACAAATATAAAATACAACGAAGAACGGAAACTGAAGCTGTTGCTCAGGATAACTTTTTAACTTGGACACTCCCTGATTTTGAAAAGGAAACAATAAAATATTTCCTTAAACTATCCCAAAACAATGCAGTATTAAAAAACAAGCCCTTAAAGGAATACGAACAACTTCTCGATTTTGAAAAACTGGATAATATTGAAAATTTAAGTCTTTACCAATTTTTGCTAAAAAAACACATCGCCCTTTACACCCGCCATTTAAACCAATATGAGGATAATGCAATTTTCTTTTCTCCAATTGAAACTAAGGTTTTTGGTAGCACCAAAGAATTTCTGTCAATAAGTTTTGATTCATTATCAAACACCAATTTAAAAAACACAAGTCTTCTCTATCAAGAATTGGAACGCCTGCATCCCGATGATGAAACTTTGGATTTTGAGCGAATTCAATTTTATGAAAATTATGTGTTTAGAAAAGATGCCAACTATCTCTCGATTTTAAATCGATACCAAAAAAGAGTGAGTGATACGGCACTTTTTCGCAAAGTTCAGTTAGCACGGGCAAATTTGTATTCGAAAATGGCTTCAAAGGAAAAATATCCCGATTACAACGCTATCGCCATCAAAATTTTGGACAGTATTCTAAGTGTGAAGTCGCGATCAAATTCCTATAAAAACGCATATTTACAAAAGCAAAGAATGCTCGCAAAATCAGTTGATGTTCAATTGCAGAAATATGTTTATGATGGGGAAAACACCCGAGCTTTTGTAAAATTCAAAAACACGGACAGTCTTTTTTTAAAAATTTTCAAAATCCCCAGCGAATTTCAATTTGAAAATAATGCCTTCAATAGGGATAGTATTATCACTGAATTATTGAAAAATGCCAAATTTGAAAAAACAGTTGCGTATAAACTTCCCAATAAAAATGACCTTTTCAGCTATAGTACCGAAGTTTTGATGCCCAAACTAGAAAAGGGAAAGTACTTGATCCTCTTCGCTGTTGATGAATCACGCTTTGCCGAAAAACAAATTTATAATTTCACTTTTTTAAATGTTAGCGATTTAGCCGTGCTGCACAAAGAAAAAGGCAATGACGATATTTTTCAAATCGTAAACAGAAAAACGGGAAAACCCATTGAAGGTGCTAAAATTCAACTTGAAGAAAAGCAAACAAAGACTGATAAAAATGGTAATGCTATAATTGCAAGAACCAAAGCTAAACCAAACAGTGACAGAAGAACGGAGTTAGAGATTTCAAAAGGAATCGACTCCTTGAAAATTGATTTTTTCAAAGGTTATTATAGCGAATACAGTGAGGAAAATGAAACCTTTACTGGCGATGTAAAATTCTACATGGATCGCGCGATCTATCGTCCCGGGCAAAAAGCATATGTAAAAGCTATTGCGCTACAAAACAAAAACGGTGTAAAAAGTACAGTTCCCAATCTAACTGTTTATGTGGAAGTGTATGATGCTGATAATAATACAATTGTTGAACGTGAATACCAAACCAATGAATTCGGTTCTTTCACTTTTGAATTTGATATTCCCAAAAATGGCGTTACGGGTGAATATATCATTGAAGCCGATGAGCCCGATAACTTGGAAAATGACGAATTATACGACCCTGAGGAAGATGAACATCTATTTTGGGACAATGTAGATTTTAGCTACAATGAAACTATATTTAGTGTTGAGGAATACAAGCGACCTACTTTTAAAGTTGAATTCAATCCCACCACCGAAACTTTTGCGGTAAACGACACAGTACAGGTTTCAGGAGAATCGATATCCTTTTCGGGCGTCAATCTCAGCGATTCACAAGTTAGCTACAACGTTCAAAGAGAATCCTACGTAAATTACCACTACCGCCAAGGTTGGTCCGACGAAAGTTTAACGATTGCAAAAGGAGAAACCACAACCGATAGTAATGGAGAATTCAAAATAGACTTTCCCGCCCTTCCATATTTAAATTTAAAAAAAGAAGACCTCCCGGTTTTTGAATATACCGTAAATGTGGCCGTAACAGATAGCCGTGGCGAAACGCAAACCGCAGAAACCCTGGTAAAAGTAGGTTACCACACTTTGCAATTGTCTGCGGAAATTCCTTCCGTATTAAATACCAAAAATGAAATCTCAGTAAAACTTAAAAGCACCAACCTCAACGGCAGTTTTCTGGCAACAAAAGGGATTGTTGAAATTTATTTTAAAACGCCTTTAAGCAACAAATTAAAAAAGCGCATTTTTTCAAAACCCGATATTCCAGGATTTACCGCAGAGGAGTTTGAAAGGCTTTTTCCCTATGAAAATATCGGCATTGAAGTAAATAAAGGTTTAGGAACTTTGGTTTTTTCTAAAGAAGTGAATACGGAAATAGACAATGAAATTTCACTCAACTTTTTAAAAACAAACCAAACGGGAAATTACACGTTAATTTTTTCCGCAACAGATAACCTGGGAAATAAGATAGAAACTTCAAAAGATTTCAAACTTTTGCACCACGACGCATTTGTTTCCGATAGACTTTTCACCATAAATCAAAAAAACGAAAATCCGTTTGCGGATGGTTTTGCAGAACTTGAAATACGTTCGGAAATTAAAAAACTTTACATTACAATTTCCGATAATAATGAATCCATTTTAAGGGAAGTCCCAATAGAGCTCAATGACGGACTTGCAAAAATAAAAGTACCGCTCAACAATGAGCGTTCAGAAGATCTGCGATTGTATTTTGAAACGTTTTTTGAAAACGAATTCTATTCCGAACCGTATACAATTGCAAAAGCAGACAAAGGAGAAATTGATATTGCCATTAAAAGCTTTAGAAATAAAATTGAGCCAGGAAGCAAGCAAACCTGGAGTTTTACCCTCACAAAAAATAATAAAGCCAAAGAAGCGGAAGTTCTCGCCTCTATGTATGATAGTTCGTTGGATCAATTTAAGACTGGTAATTGGGGCGCACTGCAGATACATAATTATTACTCCTATCGCAATTATTCCAATACTCGAAATCTAATCGATGGCATTGATTACATAAATCTTAACGCTTTAAATGCCCCGCTCCCGTTATTTCATTTTGCAGACGATGGAGTGGATTTATATTGGTTCGGTTTTGATTTTAACAATCCCAAAGGCGTAAAGAATTATAAAAACCAGAAAAAGCTAATTTCGAAAATTCCAGCCGGCGCAACTATGGTTTACGGCCTGGTGACCGATGATACTGGCTTGCCACTACCGGGCGCCAATGTTATTATTCGGGGCACCAGCCGCGGCACCCAAACCGATTTTGATGGGTATTATTCCATTGAAGTAGCACAGGGCGAAGTGCTTGATGTTTCTTATGTGGGTTTTAATACCAATAGTTTTATCGTTAATTCCAAGGAAAACAATGTGTCTTTGCAAGGGGGCTCGGCTTTGGAGGAGGTTGTGGTTACGGCTTATGGTATTAGTAGAGAGAAAAGAAGTTTGGGTTTTTCAGTAGTTGCATCCGTAGATTCATTGCTTGCGGGGAGTATGCCCGGAGTAATGATTGCGAAAAACTCAGAATACACTCCGGGAAGCGGCTCGTCTTTGGTTATTAGAGGAGCCTCATCATTACCTTCTTCTAAAAAAATACTCATCATTGTCGATGGTGTACCAGTTAATTTTGAAGATAAAAGTTTAGGGAATAGTATCGACAAAAACAATATTATAAATATTGCAAATTTAGACTCCAATAATATTGCAAGTATAACTTTTTTAAAAGGCGAAGAAGGAACAAGTTTATACGGCTCCGCGGCAGCAAATGGTGTTGTAATAATTACCACCAAAACCGCTTTGGAAGAATTAAAAAAGGTTGCTCCACGGAAAAACTTTAACGAAACTGCTTTCTTTTACCCTCAGCTAAAGACTGATAAAAACGGGGAAATAAGTTTCAATTTTACCAGTCCCGAATCATTGACGCAATGGAAACTACGTCTTTTCGCACACGATAAAAATGCACTTTCCGGCTATTTTGAAAATATGGTAATTACCCAAAAGGAATTGATGATCGTTCCAAACATGCCACGCTTTTTTAGGGAAAAAGATACAATTCAAATCACCGCTCGAATTTCAAACCTTACTTCAGAAAATAAAAATGGCACCGCAATTCTGCAGCTTTTTGATGCTGTTACTTTGGCGCCAATTCACGCTGAAATGGGCAACAAAATAAATTTAAAGAACTTCCAAACCGTACCAAAAGGCAATACTACCGTAAGCTGGAAAATAAATATTCCTGAAGGATTGCAGGGTGTGCAATACAGAATACTTGCAAAAGCTGGCGAATTTTCAGATGGGGAGGAAAATATAATTCCTGTTTTAACAAACAATATTTTGGTTACCGAAAGTATTCCGCTTTGGGTGCGCGAAAATTCCAAACGGGAATACACTTTTGAGAATTTGAAAAACAATACTTCCAGTACTCTTAAAAATCATCAACTTACCCTGGAATATACCTCAAACCCTACATGGCTAGCAATTCAGGCCCTTCCCTATTTGATGGAATACGAACACGAATGCGCAGAGCAGACTTTTTCACGTTATTACGCAAATGCACTTGCTTCAAATATTATAAATAGCAACCCAAAAATCGCTGCATATTTTGAAAGTATAAAAGGAAAAGGTATTTCTTCGGAATTGGAAAAAAACGAAGAATTGAAATCAATCATTCTTGCTGAAACACCTTGGTTCAACGATTCCCAAACGGACGAGGAAAAAAATAGAAGATTGGCATTTTTGTTCGATTTGGAGAAAATGAAAACGGCACAGCAAGCCACGTTTGAAAAGTTAAACAACCAGCAAATGGCAAGCGGTGGATTTCCGTGGTTTCAGGGTGGTTCAGAAAATGAATTTATAACAAGGCATATTCTTGCAGGCTTTGGAAAATTGATGCAAAGAACCGATAATCTCCCTGAGGATCTTAAATACCTGACAAACCGAGGAATTAGCTTTTTGGATAAAAAATTTGAGAAAGATTTTAAAAACAACAAAACCCAAAACAAATCCATCCCAAATTATTCAGAAATACATTATTTGTACGCCCGCAGTTTCTATTTAAAGCAGAATCCACTTTCGGATAGTCTTCAATTGAAAATAAATAAAAAATTGGAAATTTTGAAAGAGAATTGGCTGGATTCCCCACTTTACGAAAAAGGAATGGCAGCACTTATTTTTGAAAGATTTGGAGATACAAATACTGCCAAAAAAATCATTAATAATTTAAAGGAAACCGCTTCAAACAACGAAGATTGGGGAATGTATTGGCTTGAAAACAAAGCAGGTTGGTATTGGTACCAATCGCCAATTGAAACACAAGCGCTTATAATAAACGCTTTCGCGGAAATAACAAAAGACAAAAAATCTGTGGAGGCTATGAAAGTTTGGTTGCTAAAAAACAAGCAAGTGAAACATTGGCCTACCACAAAATCAACAACGGAAGCGGTGGATGCAATGCTAAATTTCGGGAGTGATTATACAAACGTAAAGGACAAAACAAAATTTGAGTTTGGCGATTCAAAAGCGATACAGAAAAAAATTACGGAAGTGGAAAAAGAAGCCGAAACTGGTTATTTCAAAATAAATTTTAACAGTTCGGAAATGCAAAAAGAAATGGCCTCCTTAACCATAACCAACAAATCTGAAGTTCCAGGTTATGGCGGTTTTTATTGGCAATATTTTGAAGATTTGGATAAAATTGTTGAAAATAACAATCAACCCCTAAAAGTTTTAAAGGAAATCTATCTAAAGAAAAATACTGATAACGGAGCGCAGCTTCAAAAAATATCTTCGGAAAACCCTTTAATAATAGGTGATTTGATTACGGTCCGGCTCATAATTTCCACTACGGAAAATATGGAATATGTCCATTTAAAAGATATGCGGGCATCAGCATTGGAGCCTGTTGATGTACTTTCAAAATTTGAATATAAAGATGGCTTGGGCTATTTCAAAAGCACCCGCGATGCAGCCACCCATTTCTTTTTTGACGAAATAAGAAAAGGTACTTATGTTTTGGAATACGATGTGAGAGCAAATAACATCGGTGAGTTTTCAAACGGAATTACAACGATCCAAAGTATGTATGCACCAGAATTTGCAGGTCATTCCAAAGGGATCAGGATAAAAATTGTTGAGTAATTTCTGAAGCAAATCGAAGATCCAACGTAGTTAAGTAGTTAATCTGTTGTGGTGCAGTCAAGCTCATCCCCCCTCTGAAGAGCTTGTCCCGAGCTTGGCGAGAGAGGGTTAGGGGGATGTTACAAGCAGTCTCATAAGTTTAACTCTTTTTAATCATTACCCATACCTCCTACTTTCTCAACTGCCGGCGTTAATTCATTTTTTAATACATTTAAAATCTCATCCATAATTGCCCATTTTTCTTCCGGTATTCTGTCTAGGCCGTGATTAAATTTGGTACTATAATCAAGGTTTTTAAAAAACGTATCTCCGCCCAGTTTTACAAATAGATACTCCATCTTGCCCAAATTGGGTTTGGCATAGCAGCATATCATCCACAGATTGTAGGCAGATAGATAATGCGGTTGGTAGGAAAGTTTTGAGTATATCAGCGTCCTAAAGGCTCTTAAAATGGCGGTGGCGAACATAGTATTTAGACCTTCCGCATTATCTAGAGCAGCATGCTCGCGAAGCACAAAGTATTGGGCAATCATTTTATCCGTAGCCTTGTACATAGAATCCAAGTCGCCATAATAGGGATTGCGGCATTTTTCCCAATGCATTGTAAATTGTTTGTACGGGATTTTGAATATCCTGTTTTCCAATGTCATAATTTTTTTAAAGAATTCCTGATGGATAAAGAGGTTGTCTTGTATCCAAAACCGTGTGTGCCCTATTAGGATTACATTACAGGCTGTAGTAGCCTTTGCGGTAACGGACTGTTGCATCCTATTCAAAATTGCCGTCCCTATCCCCGCTCCTATCAACAATAAATAGTAAAAGGTAGAGGTATCCGTTTGGGTTGTATGAAAGAGATAAATCTCTTCCGGCTGTTTTATTTTGTTTATTTGCGCTACCACTTCAAACAATTGTTGGTCCATAGGTGATTTTTCTGCTACAGCAATTGGTTTATCGGTGCTGGGTTTATTGCACTTGATTCTTTTTTTTAGTGCCAGAAAGCGATCCGAGACCATAGTGTACAATTGCTCCTCAACTTCTTTAATGGCGGGATATAGATTCCAGTTTAGCATCATTTCATCCCCATCCTCCGCCGCCTGTATTGCCACTTCCAGTTGTGCGATCAGGTAGTATGTACTTCCATTTTGTTTTACAAATAAGTCTTCAATGGATGGTAGGTATTGGGCTAGGAATTTTATGCGTTCCGTGAGACTATTGCCGTTAAAACTATGCCCTATATAAAGCCGTTCCAAATACGTTAGATGTTGTTCGTACAAGGAAATATAGGTCAGGAAAATGCTGGTACGTGCCTTTACAACAAAAAAATCGTTCACCATATTCATTAAGAACTCGTTTTCTTGATTATATTCATATTCATACTTTTTAAATCGCTTCTTAAAGGCCTTCCAATTCGTTTTAGGCTGAAATATATTTTCATTGTCTTGATATACCTTTGTGGCTGATGTACAATAGGTGGGAATAAATGGATTTCCTTCTTTATATCCATCTATCATTTGCAGCTTATTTAATACATGAAAAAATAATTGTTGTTTCTTTTGGGCCCTGCAGAGCCATTTTCTTGTTTCTATTTGGTCGCAGTGTTTATAATCCACTACAAAAAAAACCAAGTGTGGAGGCGATGTGCTGGTTGCAGGATGAAAATAAATACTTTCTATAGAGAATTCTAAAATTAGCTGTCGCAGTTTGACAGCCAATTCTGGTGGCAGAATCTGAAATGATTGGCTTTGAATTGTTTCCATGACATAATTTTTAAAGATTGCTTCAGTAAAGCTCTTTTAATGTGCAGGCATATTCAAGTTTATAAAAGGATATTTTAGAAACGTCATTGCGAAGAAGCGACAACAGGAGCGACTGAAGCAATCTCTCGAAGTGTAGTTACAATCATGATAACAAGTACCCTAATAAGATTACCACGACCTATCAACCTCACAATTAAGGGTTAACACCATTATCTTTTTCAATATAGAAATAAATAGCATCCAAAAAAATACGCATAAGCGTAAACCACATTACGAGTTGTAAATGCTTTTTAAGTATTGGGTCATTTTCAAAAGCCCACCTTTGTTTTGGGGTTACCGGTTTGTCGAAAATGGTGATTTGTTCAAGCAGCCTGTCATAATAGGGTTTCCCCACTATGTTCAGCATTGAAGCTGCCAATTCCACTTGAAATTCCTCAAGGGGCATTAAGGTGATCGCAACCTTCATGGTCATGGGGATTTCAAAGTTAGGCCAATCACCCTCCGGGTTACCATAAAATCTATTTCCAAACAGTCGCCAACATTCACTTAATAAAAACATAAGGAGCATTGCCAAGCCCACCGTTTTCAGTATTTGTTTATTGTTTATACCCGGAAAATCCATTTTTGCCTCTAAAAAATCCGTTATTGAATAGTTCCCCTCTTCCAGAATTTCGGGTATATTCAAATAAAGCTTATAGGCTTCTGAATCTTCCATACTCTGTAGCCATAGTAGGATGCCCTCGTTTAATGTTTCCTCTGTTTGGTCATCAAATAATTCTCGAAGAACCAGTTTCGCCTGTTTCATATTGGTTACATACAGGTAGCCTTGTGTTTTATTATTTTCCTTCCCCGCTTTCATACCGTACTTTTTAATGGATTAGCGAAGTGAAGTTCTTTATCAAAAAGCGGATATACCATTCTGAGGATGTATAATTTATCTTTACTAGGGGATATTTTAGAAGGAACAAGGGTCAGGCTTATTGACATATTTGTTAAATGTGATTTGCAGCCGTAGGCTGTAGGCTGTAAGCTATAAGCTCTAAAATAAAATCCAAGAGTCTCATAATCCATTCCCCCAATTGTCTAATTGCTAATTGGTCATTAAACATTGTTCCTAGCACCTATATTCACCACCTGTCCGTAGAAAAAATTCCAGAAAATGATTGTATTACAGGAGAAAGCAAAAACCCTTTAAAGCATAACAATCTTAGAGAAAATCCCTTTCAAGCGTATCAATATGAGCATCATATTTTTAATTCATAGTATCCCTTCTTTATTTGGTTATATTTGCCGAAAAATTGGAAACCATGAAAAAGGGATTACTACTACTATTACTATCATTATATTTTAATCTTCACGCCCAACTCGGGGGTGATTTGGATGTTACCTATGGCACGGGCGGCATTGCCGAATATACCATTACCGTTAATGGCGAACTAAGAGGCGTTACTATTTATGACAGCTACCAACTCCCAGATGGCAAATTACTGGCAGTGGGCATCGCCCAGTCTGGATGTTCTAATTATAGGGTTTACTATGGCGTAATACTTCGCCTTAACCCCAATGGAAGTCTGGATGCTTCCTTTCAGGATGGAGGCTATGGTTTTTATGGAGACACCGGTTTTAGGCAAATAAAACCAATGGGTGCCAACACCTTTTTGGTAGGTAAATCGGATAGACTTAGAAAAATTGATGTAGATGGGAATATTGATATGACATTTGGAGTAGATGGTACTATAATGACCGCTATGTCCTTAAGTAGTTTAGCCCTACATCCTGATGGTTCCTTTATCTTAGGTGGTAGCACAATGAACTCGGCAGGAAAATATGAACTCACTGTTTCGAAAGTATTTGCCGATGGTTCTGTTGATACCAGTTTTGCCACTGATGGCTATTATAAAATCCCTTATCAGGAGTTGGCGGCGCATACCTTATATGAACTACAATTGGATGCTTCCAACAGAATTCTTATAAACGGCCGTAAACAACGGAGCCAAAATAATGGAAATGTGTTATTGATTCGTCTTACCCCTCAAGGCGATCCCGATACTTCATTTGCAGATGATGGTGTATATGTAGATTTATACCATCATAACGGGTTGGCAAATAAGGTAGTTATTGAAGATAATGGCAACCTCTTAATTGCTGGCCATGGTTTGGATACCGCATTTGGTGATTTGGGGATGATACTTTCCCGCTTAAATAGCAATGGAATTATTGATACCACTTTTGGAACGAATGGCAGAGCTTTTCATCCTATCTATAGTGATTCTGAGCCAACAAGCATTCATCCTTTTGAAAATGGCTATGTAATTTCTGGAGTAGGCTATAATAATTTATTTGTGGCCAAGGTAACTGTTGATGGCGCCTTGGACACCACTTTTGATGATGACGGATTTGTAATTGTGGATTCTTTTGAATATACGGGGTATAGCACCAGTTCAACAATCGATGGCAACAGGATGATTATTGCTGCCAATAATAATTTTGCGCATTGTGCCCAATCTAAATATAAGGCTCAATTTATAAGAATCTTTTTAAATGATGAGGGTCTTCAGGTCACTGCTTTTCCCGGGGAGGATCTTGAGGCATGTGAGGAGAACAACAACGGGATAGCATTATTTGACCTTTCCCAAAATGATGCCCCTATACTTTCGGGTCAAGCGGGAGTAACCCTTACTTACCATGAAACACTTGCCGATGCTGAAACAGGTAGCAATCCCATTGCAAATATTACGGCATATACCAACCTTACCAATCCGCAAACAGTATATGCCCGAGTACAGGACGATAACAATGCTGATTTTGATACTACTTTTTTCAATCTTCTGGTTAATCCCAAACCTATTGTTCCCCCTATGGTGGATAGTATCGTTCAATGTGGGCCAGGAACTTTTGACCTTACCCAACGGGATTCTGCTATATACGGGACGCAGTCGCCTATGGAGTATACCGTTGTATATTTTGAGACCTTGGAAGATGCCCAAAATAACGTTTCACCAATTATGGATTCTAATGCATATAATATTATAGGAAGTAACCAAACAATATATGCGCGTTTGCAGCACAATACCACGCTCTGCTTTAACACTGTTTCCTTCGAAATTGAAGCCCTACCCGTACCGGATGATAGTGCCATAGTAAGCGAGTTTGCTATTTGCGAAATAGATTTTGATGGTCAAAGCGTTTTTGATCTTACCACTAAAATCCCGGAAATTTTGGGCGGGCAAGACCCGGGGCAATATTCCGTATTCTTTTTTCAAAGTGCATTAGATGCCGCTAACAATATCGACCCCATAATGAATACCACTGCTTTTACGAATGTAACGAATCCGCAGGTTCTTTATACTGGTATCCTAAATACAGTAACGGGTTGTTATGTAGGTGGAACACAGAATTTTGAGCTAGAAGTGCGGGGCGTTGTGCTGTCTCAGGAACCCCCTGATATGTTTGTGGATGAGGGCGATGGTAATGGCATTGCAGTTTTTGATCTTACACAAAATGAAGCTATAATGCTTGGATCTCAAAACCCTGCTACCTTCTCCTTTTCTTATTTTGAAAGTCTTGCCGATGCCACCATTAATGAAAATGTCATTGCAGTTCCTACGGCCTATACTAATATTTCCAATCCCCAATCAATTTTTGTAAGGATTGAAAATACAGATACGGGATGCTTTACGCTAGCAGAATTTGAAATAGAAACCGACGAAACAATCGTACTATTGGATAGTGATCAGGATGGGGTACCCGATATTGATGAAGACATTAATGGCAACGGAGATTTTGACGATGATGATACCGATGGCGACGGTATTCCCAATTATCTTGATATGGATGATGATGGCGATACCGTACCTACTGCTATTGAAATAGAGGGAATCGGTGCGGGCATTAGCGTTATTGATACTGATGGGGACGGCATTCAGAATTATCTTGACAACGATGATGACGGAGATGGTGTTCTTACCGAAGATGAAGATTACAACCACAACGGCAGCCCATTGGATGATGACCTCAATGCAAATGGCCTCCCTGACTTTTTAGATGCGCTTGTGGCTCTCTCGGTTGGCAACAACAATATGGAAACCCACCGCTAGTGCGCGATTGTATCGCGTTCCTTTCCGGCTCAACCATAATAGCGAAATACCACAATACAATCCAATAATCCTTTTTCCTTTGCATAATCTGCACATCTTTCTATCCTCCAGCTCTTTCTCCTTTTGGCACGAGCTACTACCGTCGAGGCAAGAACAACGAAAATTAGTACGTCCCCTAATTTACCACTTCCAAGAATTTTTTATCCCCCTCCCCTTTAGCATCTTGTAAGGCAAATACTTAAATCCGCTATTATGAAAAGCAAGAAAACCCAATTAAAACATTTAAAGAAATCAGCAAAGGACTCGCTGGTAACTCTCCAACCGTCAAAGAATAATTCAAATAAATTTAAAGCCAGCTTTCTGTATTTTGAAGGCTATCTGGATTTATTCACCACGATCGAATCCCTTCTCAATGTATGTATACTGGCAACTCAGGGAGATGGTTTTTGTCCGCCTCATATCAAGGAGCACGAGCGTGACATTAGAAAAACCTTAGAACTCGCGGCACAACTGCTGCCTTTTGAGGAAGGGGAGTTTTTGGATAAGGCTTATGAAGTATTTATAAAGAATGGCGAGTGACAGTAGGTAGCGCCAAGTTTAGGTAACTGGTATTGAATCTGCCAATAGTAGCAATATATATAGCTTTATATCTCGCTAGAAGTACTGCCACAATTTAATCGGATTCCCTAGTTATTAAATCGTTTCATCATCTCTAATTAGGTGGTTGCCATATTTGGAATTAATGAATACCCTTTAGAAATGGCCACAGAAGCAGAAAGATTATTTAAGCTTCCATAAATATTCAGAGAAAACTGGTTTATTGATGTAGAAAGAATATTTATTAAGGAATGAATCATACAATGCATTGTAATTGCAGCCACTTAAAGGAAATAGAATGATTTCTAAAGGTTGTAAACTCTTGTCCCCGAAACCCAGGACGATAAAAACCTTGTTTTCGTTTTTATCTATCGCCTTGTATCTTCTTAATTGCTTTTCATTGCACCATTCAATCTTATTTTCCCTATTGTAAACTCCACGACGCCATTTTGCCTCCACATAAAATTCCTTTCCGGTTTTTTTGTCTCGAAATTTAAAATCTGGTTTTAAACTGGACTCAATATAATCACCATTGTTGGAGTGATAATCGTGGGTTCGATGTACGAGATCATAGTCTGATTTTGGGAATAGGTATTTTCTAACATAGTCCTCGAACTCCTCTCCCTTTATGAAAGAATCTGGTTTGTTTACTTCGTTTTTTAATGCAGTAATGCCTTTGGTAATTTTTTTGAAGAGGCTCATGGTTTTAAATAAGCTATTGGTTTTTGCTAAAATATAAATTTACTGTGGGTAAATATAGGTTCTGTTGAATTTTAGTGCCAAGACAAGAGCGGAATTGCATTGGCATGAAAATATTTACATAAATGAATTATCTTTTTCTTCGTTTCCTTTTCGGTTTAGTTCTAAAAAATATCGGCTTTTGAATTTCATCTTCGACTATCTCAATACCTTGATTTCTTAGCACCATTTCAATATATTCTGGGTCCTGCCCTACCTGCAATGCCAAATCTTTAATGGTTACTCCTTTTAAATAATTACTTTGGATTTTCTGTTTGTCAATTTCTGTTATGTATTTCAGATTATGATCAGACTTTTGTGGAAGTTTTGCTTCATAATTTAGAAGAACTTTAATAATATCTGGAAGAACCGTCGGATTAATTTTTATTGATTCGGCTTTTTTATTTGAGTTTATAATTGTTTGCGTTATCTCAATATAAAACTTGCCATTTTCATGCTTTACCAAATCAATCAAAAAATCACTTTTGTCAAACTCAAGCTGTGTGGTTTTAATAATCGTTTTCATAGGGTAAATCATTAAATATTTAAAAATCCCTTATTTAATATATTTTAACCAAGTTCTATAGAATAGATTTACCCTCCGTTTTCCATGTTTAAACATGGAAAACGGAGGGTTCTTTCATAGATGATGAAGCGTTTGTTTCTAATTTTAAATTATTTAATCATTAATTTCTAAAATATCTTTATTCAATAATTTATTGACTGACTGCATATCTTGATATGTAGATTTAGCTCTACCTATAATTTTTTCAATAATTTTTTCGGAAGCTTCCATTTTTTTCATCAAACCTATACCAACTATATAATCTAATAAAAACGAAATATATAGTAATTCAAATTGTGAAAAAATATTGTTCTCAATTTTATTACGGTGAGTCAAAAAATCCCTATGTCTCACAATTTTAGAAACATATCCTTTGATTTCATTTTCAGGAATTGAAGTAATTCTCTGAATTAACTCTTTATGCTCTAATAAATACTTTTCTACGGTTGGGTTTTTATATGTTTTACCGAATTTAAAACTATAGGCTTCAAAAGCAGAGTAAGAATTTGTAAATCTTCTGCTATGACTTGTTTTTACAGATAGTAAATTTTCAATTATTATATCTGCACAATACGTAATATCGGGATTCGTAAACCAATGTTTAATTATTTTGGATAAATCTTCATTAATTGCATCATAATCCAGTGTAATAAACCCTGAAATGTTCTCCTTATTAAAGTCATCCTTATAATATAAGGAAGCCCACTTACCACAACTTAAACATTTAAAATTAAAGGACTTAAACTGAACAGATTTACCGTAAATGAAATGAAATAATTTTTGGAATAAATTGTAAAGTTCTATACTTTCCAGAATACTCAAATTCTTTCCTAACTTGTAATCTACATAGCCTACGTTATCCATTCTTAAAAATTCGTGATTGGAAGTGTATGAAGTAGATTTTGTTATTGTTAAAGTTAAGTCTTCTGAAATAACTGTTTGGTGTTTTATGTCCTCTTGTTTTTCAACCTTATCTTCGATTGAATTATACCAGTTCATTTTTCTTACCCATTTGACAATTGCTGTATTATCGATTTGAAACTCATTTGTCTTGAGGTTTATGGGGTCAATTAGATGATAAGCACAAACAAAAGTGTATTTAGGTCTATAAACTTTAGTTTCGACAATACCAGTACTACTATGCTGAATGTTACAGTTAACAAAGGTTACATAGCCCAAGCCAGTAAACATTCCATAAATAACATCTATTTGATAGGCAGTATATTTCTCGGTGAGGTTTGTAGTAATAAATATCTTATCCTCTATCAATTCAAGAACACAGAAGCATTTTGCATCCTCTGATTCCTTGAACCATACTTCACCGAAATATTTATTTTCTTTAAACATATATCCTATTAACTATTCTCTACAATGTCTCGTTCTTCTTGTGTAAGGCCATAGAGGTCGTACACCATTGTATCTATTGTTTTTTCTGTTAGGGTTATTTGGTTTTGTAGCGCTTGCGCTTTTTTCTTGTTGTCCTCAAAAAGTTCCAACCACTCAAACTCATCTTTTTTGGTAAGTGGTGTACCTCCTGCCTTTTTAATGGCCTTGTTGAGTTCTTTTATAAAATCTGCAAAGTCTAACTCGTGCCAGTTTTCGATTTTTTTATTAATGTCAATGTTTAGTTGACTTAAAATAAATTTTATGAACTGTTTATTTTGCTTATAAAAACTTGAATAAATATTTAAAATCTTGGTAACAGCATCATTTAAATTTTCTGATTCATAATTATTTGGTAAGGGTATATTTAAAATATACTGACTTTTCAACCTTAAATAACCACCTCTTGCTTTTACACATACAGAATTAAGATATACCTCAATGAGTTTAGAATTTAGAATACCTAAAATACTTTTAGAGTTAGTTGGTAAACCAAAACAAGTCATATCCATTAAAACATCCTTTGCAATAGAGAAATTTACAGAACTTGATATATCGGGATAGACTATATATTCTTGACGAAAAGGAAAATCCAATTTAATTTGTTGGTACTCATACCATTTTTTAGTTCCTTTTTCTATTCCCTTATCTATTATTGCTCTGTTCGATAATATATCCTTATTCTTTTCAAGAAAATTTAAAACTTCTTTGTGATCATCAAAATCTTCTATTAAAATTAAACCTCGATTATTAGATTCTTTATATGGAAACACAGTCTTATTTGCAGTTTCAACTGGGCTATATTTTTTTACCTCTCTACCTACTAAATAATCTTTCAGTAAAATAGAGTTTTCAATTTCTTTAGGAACTTCTTCTTTTTTGATTATATATGAGGCGTTTGAACCAGTTTTAATTCCAACTTGAGGTTTTTCAATAATTTCTGATAGTTTGTTATTCTCATCTTCTAATTTTCTCAATATAGAGAACAACTTATTATCAAGGGAACCTGTAGACCAAGAACCTAACCTTTTAAAAATTTCAGATTGATTTACTTCGATTGAATTTTGAAAGTTATTCTGAACTTCTTGATAATTTTCTTCTGAAACTACAAGTAATTTTGATTTTGATTTATTGGAATTTGTTTTTTCCTTGTCAAAAAGTATAATTGAAGGATAAGCAACAATTCCACTAAAAACATCTAAATCTCTGAAATCAATGAATGAGTTTATTTTACTATTATTCTGCAAATATTCAATTAAAATCTTTCCGTATTTTGTTTTAGTATACTTGCTCGATACAATAAAACCACACTTTCCATTTTCTTTTAAATTCGTTAATGATTTTTCAAAGAAGAAAACATATAAGTCTGATTTACCGGTAAACACTTCATATCGCTTCTCAAAATATTTTTTTGAATCTGCATCTATAAATTCATTTCTAACATAAGGCGGATTCCCAATCACCACATCAAAGCCACCATTTTTAAAAATCTGCGGGAATTGTTCCTGCCAATTAAATGCTTTATCACCTGCCACGGCTTTACTATCAATTAGCGAATTCCCGCATTTAATGTTATTGCTCAAATCGTTGAGCTTACGTCTTGGTTGTGCGGTTCGCAACCAAAGAGATAGTTTGGCTATTTCTACTGATTCTTCATTAAGGTCAACCCCATAGATGTTATTCTCTAAAATGGTGTTCTCTATATCGCTTAATATAAGGCCGCCACCTAATACTTTTGCTTTTAATTCATCGATATAACGGTGTTCTTTAATAAGAAAATCTAACGCTTGGTTTAAAAAGGCTCCAGAGCCACAAGCAGGGTCGCAAATAGTAATCTGCAATAACCACTCGCGGTAAGTGTCCAGCACCTCTAAAAGTTGCTTTTTGGTGTTTTGGTGCGTGCCTTTTTTCACCTCGAAATAGGCTTCTTCTTTAAAGCCCAGTGCTTCTTTTTTCTCTTGGCAAAGTTTACCCACTGTATTTTCTACTATATATTTGGTAATGTATTTGGGCGTGTAGAAAACCCCATCCTTTTTGCGTTTACTCTTTTGCTTATCAAACTCACCACCTTCAATTTCGGCATTTACGCTTTCAATCTCGTTAAGCGAGTTTTCAAAGATGTGGCCTAAAATATTGACATCTACCTGACTGCTAAAATCGTATTTAGCCAGTTTGTAAGTGTGTTTGTACAACAAGTCATCGTCTATTTCCAAATTATCAAGAATAGTATCCGGTTTAAACAATCCACCGTTATAGGCATAGATTTCCGCTCGTGAGCTTGTGCCTTTTCTGCCTTCATCCAGAAAATGAAAATATTTTTTAAAGAGGTTGTAAAGTGGACGCTCATCACCAAAATCGATATCGGCTTTCCATTTGTCCAGAATTTGGATAGTTGAGTTTGGTGGTAATAGGTCTCTATCTTCCGCAAAGAAAATAAACAGGAAACGGTCTATAAGCTTTTGGGATTTTTTGAATAGGGATAGCTTTACGTTTTTTTCAAGGGCTTTTAGTTCGTTACTATTGTCTTCATCAAAGGATTGCTTCGTCGTGCCTCCTCGCAATGACATCTCTGATTTAATACGTTTGGCATTTCGTTTTACAAGATCCCTAAAAAGTTCGCGTTTAAAAACAGAATAGGCACTGTAAAATTGTTTGGTTATTTTTTCCTCTTCAATTAGTGAGGCTTCTTTTATGGTTAGCGGTAAATGGTTAAGAATGTTGTCTTTTTGTAAGCATAGGTACATTAAGGCAAACTCTTCTGGTGCTAATTGAAACAGATTGAACTCTAAAAACTCCGTAGCATCATTAATATAGAACCGCAACTTCTCAAAATTGGAAGTGATTACATAAACACAGCCTTTTTGGTTGGCTTTATAATCAAACGCCTGTTTGCGGATGCTTTCTAAATCTTTGGTATTGGTTCCCTTTAATTCTATTACCCCAACAGCTTTGGCATCCTTTAATATAGCCCCATCTGCCTTTCCTGCTCCTTTTTGGTTTTTGAATTCGGTGGTGATATTAAAATTAGGTTTTGGATTAAGCGTATAATCCAACACATTTACAAACAACTCATCCAAAAACTTAGCTTGATACTGTTCTTCCTTTGAGTTTTTTATATTTTCTTGTATGGTTACGTTATGAAAATACTTAGTGTATTTTTTATAGGCTCGTTCTATAGCGAAACTATCCTGTTGTGCTAAGTATGTTTTTAGAACTGAAGTCTGAAATAATGTCATTTATTAGCTATTGGTTTTTTTGACGTTTATCAGTGGTTTGTTGGTTTTCAAATATAAAACAATAGATATTCATCCCACTACGGAAATCCGCAATAGGAGCAAATTAAAGGGGAGAAAAGTAAAGATATTAATAAATACTATTCCGTTTACATCTAAATTATTTTTCTCGATGAAATGTCGAGTTATTGGCTATAGGCTATAGGATTTAAGCTTTAGGCATTAGGCTTTAGGCTGTAGGCGGAAATGGTGAATAGGTGAATGTAATTAACAACGAATCCCGAATCTCGAATCTCTAATCACCAGGTTCAATTCTCAATTTAAGCAGCATTCAACATTCAACTTTCAAAATTCAACATTCAAAATTCAACATTCAAAATTCAATGGATGTGAACTTGTGAGTTTGTGAATGGTCTAAAAATCTTACGTCCTACGTCTTTCCGTCTTAGGTCTTAAAGCTGTAGGCTGTAGGCTGGATGGTGAATAGGTGGATATGTGAATGGTTGTGGATTGTGGATTGCTGTAAAACAAATCCCGAATCCCAAATCACAAGGTTCAATTCTCAATTTAGACAGTATTCAAAATTCAACATTCAAAATTCAACATTAAATGGATGTGAACTTGTGAGTATGTGAATGATCTAAAAATCTTACGTCTTACAGTCCTAGGTCTTAAGTCTTTCAGCGCAGCGGTCTTACCTCCTAAGTCTTATAGAAGCGGTAGCGAAACATAAAATCAAATCGTGAACCCAAAATCAACAGACAACAAACAACAGACAACCGAAAACAGAAAACCCTCAAAATACTCCCAAAATCTCAATCCCAACAGCATCCTGCCCCAAACATGCATATTCCTCTTCCCCAAGGATCTCCAAATACCGCAGCCCGATTACGGGAATAAAATGCATTCCCTCTTTTTTCTTCACCTTCCGTTCTAGTGGCATCACCAAAACTTCCGCTTTCCCCTGTTTTGTTCTTCGAATGGGAACGGCTTCATAAGTAGTAAATAAATTTATATCGGGATCATACGCCAGCAATAAATATATTAGCTCAAAATCCGTCGCTCCCTTCGGAAATCGGCCCGAAGAGGGATCAAATCCGCGCCAGGTCAGTGTGAAATCAACTTCATCTATTTCCGGATTCCCAAAATGTTGCCGTATGCCAGCTTTGGGCGTAAAGACAAATTCCCTGAGCAACATCTTGCCCTTAAGCGTCCGCAATCCCCCTCCCATAGTACGGTTACCTTGCTCCGCTGTGGTATCCAGTAATTTTATTTTAGAGCATAGCTTCATTAGCCGCTGGTGGAGCATGCCAACGTTTTTATACTTTAACAGGGGCCGTAAGGCTATCCTAAATTCCTTGACAAATAAACTGCACATCCCAAATTCATCCGAATTATTGTAAATTCTTGGGTTTTTTTTATTATTTTCGTAATTGAATCCTCCCATGGCTAAACTTGTTGGTTTCTAGATAAATATAGAGCCTTTTTTCAAAAAAAACAAGTATTACATGCCGACTGTAAGCCGACTCCATGCCAACTGCAAGCCGACCACATGCCGTCTCCATGCCGACCACACTCCATAGATACTCCATACATGCTCCATAGATACTCCATAAATGCTTCATAGAGGCTTTATGAATACTACCTATATGCTACTCCTCTGTCGTAATGGGAATTGTCTTTAAACTGTCCTAAATCCTACGATAAAAAACAGAAGACTTTAGAAATTAGTATTGAGTAAACAACCTAAAGAATACGGTATAGCATATAGCTTGTCTTGGTTCTTGGTTCTTGGTTCTTGATTCGTGTTTCTTGATTCGTGCTTCTTGGTTCTTGGTTCTTGTCTCTAGTCTCTAGTCTCTTCTCTCTAGTCTCTAGTCTCTTCTCTCTAGTCTCTAGTCTCTTCGCTCTAGTCTCTAGTCTCTAGTCTCTGGTCTCTGGTCTCTAGTCTCCTTCCCATACCCTACTATTAATAAGCCTTTTAAAACCCAAAAATTTTATTCAGTCGACAATCCTTTTTCATTTGAATTAAAACTTAAAAAAAATCGTTATTTTCACTTCCTTAATAATTCTATCATGAAAGACCCAAAAAGACTCTTCGACTTTCCATATTATCAACTTGAAAAATATCCTCAGGAAAAAGCCCTTGTCACAAAGTACAATGGCGAATGGAAAGCCACATCCACTCAGGAATATATAGATAAGGCCAATGCGTTAAGCCGTGGTTTAATGCGACTGGGCGTAAACCCCAACGATAAAGTTGCAATAATATCTATGACCAATCGCACCGAATGGAATATCTGCGATATTGGAATTATGCAAACCGGTGCGCAGGATGTGCCCATCTACCCTACCATCTCTGAAGATGAATATGAGTATGTATTAAACCACAGTGAATCTGTTTACTGCTTTGCTTCCTGTAAGGAGGTTTATGATAAAGTTCAAAAAATCAGAAACAACGTGCCATCTTTAAAGGAGGTTTACACTTTTGATAAAATTGAAGGCGCAAAAAACTGGCAGGAGATACTTGATGAAGGCAAAGATACCAGTAACCAGGACGAGCTGGATAAAAGAAAAGAAGCCATACACGAAGATGATTTGGCAACCTTGATCTATACTTCGGGAACCACCGGAAAACCAAAGGGCGTGATGCTTTCGCATAAAAACATTGCTTCCAATTCAAAACACAGTGTGGAACGCTTGCCGCTTGATTTCGGAAAATCCACATCCCTTAGTTTCTTGCCCGTTTGCCACATTTATGAGCGCATGATTCTGTATATGTACCAATATTGTGGCGTGAGTATCCACTTTGCCGAAAGCTTGGATACTATCAGTGAAAATTTAAAGGAGGTTAAACCCGATGTAATGACTGCCGTACCGCGTTTGCTTGAGAAGGTGTACGATAAAATTTATGCCAAGGGTGCCGAACTTACGGGAATAAAGAAAAAGCTTTTCTTTTGGGCCATAGAATTAGGGTTAAAATACGAGCCCTATGGCCAAAATGGCTGGTGGTACGAAACCCAATTGAAACTTGCCAATAAACTGATTTTTAGCAAATGGCGTGAAGCCTTGGGCGGAAACCTAAAAGCTATCGCTTCTGGTAGTGCCGCTTTACAACCGCGTTTGGCAAGGGTTTTCAACGCTGCACAAATACCGGTAATGGAGGGTTATGGTCTTACGGAAACTTCGCCCGTGGTTTCGGTGAACGATATGCGTAACCACGGTTTTAAAATTGGTACAGTAGGCAAACCGCTAAGGGATACCGAAGTAAAAATTGCCGAGGATGGCGAAATTTTAGTAAAAGGTCCGCAGGTAATGTGTGGTTATTACAAAAATCAGGAACAGACGGAAGAGGTACTGAAAAATGGTTATTTCCACACAGGAGACATTGGCGAAATTGATAGTGAAGGTTTTCTAAAGATTACCGATCGCAAAAAGGAAATGTTCAAGACCAGCGGCGGAAAATATGTGGCGCCACAACTTATCGAGAATGCAATGAAGCAATCCCGTTTTATAGACCAGATAATGGTAGTGGGCGAAGGCGAAAAAATGCCAGCAGCACTAATCCAGCCTGACTTTGATTTTGTAAAGGAATGGGGAAGCAAAAAAGGAAGAAATATTCCATCAGATCCAAAGGAATTGGTAAAAAACCAAGCCGTTATAGATCGTATTCAAAAAGAAGTTGATTTTTATAACGAGCGTTTTGGAAAGTGGGAAAAGGTGAAAAAATTTGAACTTACCCCTGAGCAATGGAGCATTGAAGACGGCCATCTTACTCCTACCATGAAGATGAAACGAAAAGTAATCAAAGAGAAGTATTTAGACTTGTACAATAAGATTTATGAGCATAATTCCTAAATATTCATGAATTGGCTCCTACTAATTATAGCCGGCCTATTTGAAGTGGCTTTCGCAGCCTGCTTAGGAAAAGTAAAAGAAACCTCCGGCCTCGATTCCAAATTGTGGTTTGGAGGTTTTTTGATCTGTCTTTTTATAAGTATGTTTCTGCTTATAAAAGCCACAAAAACGCTTCCCATCGGCACTGCTTATGCGGTGTGGACAGGTATTGGAGCCGTGGGCACGGTCTTGGTCGGGATTTTCTACTTCAACGAGCCCGCTACATTTTGGCGTGTGTTTTTCATTTCAACCCTTATTCTCTCCATAATCGGGCTAAAGTTTGTTGCCAATTAAAGTTCCGTTAAACTACTTTTTTCCTATGTAAGGACTTTCCAAAATTTTTATCTTTAAAAGAAAATCATCTTTTAACAATGAAAACGCTTTGGACCATAGGGCATTCTACGCGTTCCCTCGAGGAATTTTTAAAGCTGTTGCATTCCTGCAAGATTGAAACCCTCGTGGACGTTCGCCATTTTCCCGGCTCCCGAAAATTTCCGCAGTACAATAAAGACAATTTAAAGGTATCGCTTCCCGAAAACGATATTGAATACCTGCATCTCATAGATTTAGGTGGCCGCCGAAAACCAGAGCCAAATTCAAAAAACGACGCCTGGCGGCTCGATTCCTTTAAAGGATATGCAGATTATATGCAAACGGAACAGTTTCAACAATCCCTAAAAACTCTTAAGCAAGTCGCTTCAGAAAAATATACTGTAATTATGTGTGCAGAGGCAGTGTGGTGGAGTTGTCACCGCTCCTTAATTGCAGATATTTTAAAGGCTGAAGATTGGAAAGTGTTGCATATTATGTCAGAAAATTCAGCAACCGAACATCCATATACGGCCCCCGCAAAAATAGTGGACGGGAAGTTGGATTATTCTAAAAAGACGTGAGACGGTAAGACGTAGGACGTAAGACCATAAAATACTATTCGTGCTGTAATTTATAATAGTTGGAAGGACATGTTTCACATAAAGCCTACGTCTTACGTCAACCAGTCCTACGTCCTACGTCATAAAGTCCTAAGTCAAAAAAAACCCATTAATATATTATGCACGCATAATAAAATTTCGTATCTTTGGTAATCCATTTTTTCAAAGTCTTTTAATGAAGGAAAAAACAATAGATTACATACTTCGCTCCACTTGGATGAGCGTAACAAAAATGTATAATGAGGAAGCTGGAAAAAAAGGAAGCACCATGGCCACGGGCTTTGCACTTATAAGCATTGATCCCGAAGAAGGAACCCCTTCAACGGCACTTGGTCCAAAAATGGGAATGGAGGCAACCAGCCTTTCACGCACCTTGAAATCTATGGAACAAAAAGGATTGATTGAGCGAAAACCAAATCCTGAGGACGGCCGCGGGGTTTTGATTCACTTAACGCCTTTCGGAAAAGAGATGCGCGATTTTTCAAAAGGGGTGGTTTTCGGCTTTGATGAAGCGGTAAAAAAAAATGTCTCTGCCGAAGAACTGGAGATTTTCAAAAAGGTTGCAAACACAATCAACGAATTAATCAATTCAAAAAAAATATACGACTCTGAATAAAGAGTTAGGAATTAGGAATTAGGAAAATAGTTATAACCCAATTAACGAATAACTATTAACCAATAACTTTAAAAAATATGTCAAAAAGAAGAATTAACAAAGTAGCGGTAATCGGTTCCGGAATTATGGGAAGCGGCATAGCCTGCCATTTCGCCAATATTGGCGTGGAAGTGCTATTGCTCGATATTGTTCCGCGTGAGCTTAATGATGCCGAAAAGAAAAAAGGGCTTACCCTTGAAGACAAAGTGGTGCGAAACCGAATTGTAAACGACGATTTGCAAAAAGCCATAAAAAGCAATCCTGCCCCACTCTATCACAAGGATTTTGCAAAGCGGATTTCCACCGGAAATCTTGAAGATGATATTTCAAAAGTGAAAACTGCTGATTGGATTATTGAAGTTGTGGTAGAACGTTTGGATATTAAAAAACAAGTCTTTGAAAACCTTGCAAAACACAGAAAAGAAGGCACGCTCATTACCACAAACACCTCCGGAATTCCAATACATTTAATGAGTGAAGGCCATAGCGAGGATTTTCAGAAACACTTCTGCGGTACGCACTTTTTCAATCCGCCCCGCTATTTAAAACTTTTTGAAATCATTCCCGGGCCAAAAACCGCGCCCGAGGTAATCGACTTTTTAAGGGAATACGGCGAAAAATTCCTCGGAAAGACTTCCGTAGTCGCAAAAGATACGCCCGCATTTATAGGAAACAGAATCGGAATCTTCGGCATCCAAAGCCTTTTCCACCAAGTAAAGGAAATGGGCCTGACTGTTGAAGAAGTAGATAAACTTACCGGCCCGGTAATCGGCCGCCCAAAATCCGCAACCTTTAGAACCGTTGACGTTGTTGGTCTGGACACCTTAGTGCACGTGGCCAACGGAATCTATGAAAACGTGCCCGAAGATGAAGAGCACGAAACCTTTAAGCTCCCCAATTTCATCGATACAATGATGGAAAACAAATGGTTGGGAAGCAAGAGCGGACAAGGTTTTTATAAAAAGGTGAAAAATGACGATGGAAGTAGTGAAATCCTTTCGCTCGACCTCGATTCCATGGAATACCGAAAAAGCAAAAAAGCATCTTTCGGTACTTTGGAAAAGACCAAATCGGTCAATGTGGTAGCAGACCGTTTCCCGATTCTTATTGAAGGCGAAGACAAAGCAGGCGAATTTTACCGAAAGAATTTCGGAGCGATGTTCGCATACGTTTCCAAAAGAATACCCGAAATAACCGACGAACTTTATAAGATTGATGACGCGATGAAGGCCGGTTTCGGTTGGGAAAATGGCCCGTTCGAAATTTGGGATGCCGTTGGCGTGGAAAAAGGAATTGAATTAATAAAGGAGCTAGGAAGAGAACCAGCCCCGTGGGTAAATGAAATGCTCGAAAACGGCGTGGACAGCTTTTACGAAGTGCGCGAAGGCAATACCTATTATTACAGTATTCCAGACAAAATACATAAAAAAATACCCGGACAGGATGCCTTTATCATTTTGGACAACATCCGCAAATCCAAGGAAGTTTGGAGTAACAAAGGTATTGTGGTTGAGGATTTAGGTGATGGTATTCTAAATGTGGAATTCCGAAGCAAAATGAACAGCATTGGCGGCGATGTACTTGCGGGTGTAAACAAAGCCATAGACCTCGCTGAAGCCAGCTTTGACGGTTTGGTAATTGCCAATCAAGGGAAAAACTTTTCCGTAGGTGCCAACATAGGCATGATTTTTATGATGGCAGTAGAGCAGGAATATGAAGAATTGAACGCTGCCGTAAAATATTTTCAGGATACAAGTATGCGAATTCGCTACTCCTCCATCCCTGTTGTGGTTGCACCACGCGGAATGACTTTGGGCGGTGGCTGCGAGTTTACACTTCACGCAGACCGTGTGGTTGCAGCAGCCGAAAGTTACATAGGTTTGGTGGAATTCGGTGTTGGGGTAATTCCCGGCGGTGGCGGTTCCAAGGAAATGGCGCTTCGCGCAAGCGATACTTTTCAAAAAGATGATGTGGAATTGAACAGGCTTCAGGATTATTTCTTGACCATAGGAATGGCAAAAGTTTCCACTTCGGCCTATGAAGCTTACGATACTGGAATTCTTCAAAAAGGAAAAGATATAGTAATCGTGAACGAAGCAAGACAAATTGCAGCTGCAAAAGCTGTTGCACGTTTTATGGCGGATCAAGGCTATACAAAACCTATTCCGAGAACAGATGTAAAGGTACTTGGAAAACAAGCTTTGGGAATGTTCCTTGTTGGGACCGACCAAATGGTTGCGGGTAATTATATCAGCGAGCACGATAAGAAAATCGCCAACAAGCTAGCCTACGTTATGGCAGGTGGAGATTTGAGCGAAGCAAGCTACGTAAGCGAACAATATTTACTTGACCTTGAAAGAGAAGCATTCCTAAGTTTGACGGGGGAACGAAAAACTTTGGAAAGACTTCAACATATGATACAGAAAGGGAAACCCCTACGTAACTAAAAACGACATAAGACTTTAGGACATAAGACGTAGGACTAAAAATAATATATGGCAGCAAGACATAATTTTAGAAAACTTAACATTTGGAAAGAGGGAATTGAAATAGCAAAAGAAACATATGCTATCACTCAAATGTTTCCAAAATCCGAAACATATGGATTATCCAACCAAATGCAACGCTGTGCTGTCTCTATTGCTTCAAACATTTCCGAAGGTACTGCCAAAGGAACTAACAAGCATTTTCTTCAATATCTGGAAAATGCTCTGGGCTCCTCATACGAATGGGAAACCCAGTTGATTATATCGTATGAAGTTGGGTATATTTCCGAAGACACTTTTAAAAATTTAGAAACTAAAATACAGACAATCCAAGGAATGATTACCCGCTTTATGGAAAGTCTTTCAATTTAATATTTATTTTAACGGTATAGTCTTATGTCATAAGTCTTACCGTCATAAGTCAAAAAAAAAATCATTATGAAACAAAGAACTGCATATATTGTTAAGGCATACAGAACTGCGGTGGGAAAAGCACCTCGCGGAGTATTCCGTTTCAAACGTCCAGACGAATTGGCTGCGGAAACCATTAAATATATTATGGACGAATTGCCGCAACTCGACAAAAAACGAATTGACGACGTAATTGTAGGCAACGCAATGCCAGAAGCCGAACAAGGCCTTAATATGGGTCGCTTGATTTCGCTAATGGGATTGGATATTGTTGATATTCCCGGGATGACGGTAAACCGTTATTGCGCTTCGGGATTGGAAACTATCTCCATTGCTGCTGCAAAAATTCAAACCGGAATGGCAGATTGCATTATCGCTGGTGGCGCGGAAAGTATGAGTTATATTCCAATGGGTGGTTACAAACCGGTTCCAGATTATAAATTGGCAAAGGAAGGTCACGAAGATTATTACTGGAATATGGGTTTAACGGCTGAAGCAGTCGCTAAAAAATACAACGTTTCCCGCGAAGACCAAGATGAGTTTGCCTACACAAGTCAGATGCGCGCTTTAAAGGCACAGGATGAAGATCGTTTTCAGGATCAAATAGTTCCCATTGAAGTGGAGTACACTTTTGTGAATGATGCTGGAAAAAAAGTAACCGAAAAATATACTGTTAACAAAGACGAAGGTCCACGAAAAGGAACGAATGTTGAAGCACTTTCAAAACTTCGTCCCGTTTTTGCCCAGGGCGGAAGTGTTACTGCCGGAAACTCTTCACAAATGAGTGATGGTGCAGCTTTCGCAGTAATTATGAGCGAAGAAATGGTGAAGGAATTAAACCTAGAGCCCATCGCCAGATTGGTAAGCTTTGCAGCCGTTGGCGTAGAACCGAGCATTATGGGAATTGGCCCTGTTTACGCAATTCCAAAAGCATTGAAACAAGCTGGATTGAAGCAAGATCAAATGGAACTTATAGAATTGAACGAAGCCTTTGCCTCACAATCTTTAGCAGTTATCCGCGAACTTGGTTTGGATAAAGAAAAAGTAAATGTGAACGGCGGTGCAATCGCATTGGGCCACCCACTGGGCTGTACTGGAGCAAAACTTTCCGTGCAACTTTTTGATGAAATGCGCAAACGAAACCTACAAGGAAAATATGGAATGGTAACTATGTGTGTAGGAACCGGACAAGGCGCTGCGGGGGTTTATGAATTTTTGAAATAATAACTTAACAAAATTATAGAGTAATGGAAACTGAAACAAAAAATAACGAATTGCTTCGCGGCGGACAATTTCTTGTAAAGAAAACTAAAGCTGAAGACGTCTTCACCCCAGAAGATTTTTCCGAAGAGCAAAAAATGATGCGCGATTCCGTGAAGGAATTTGTTGACCGAGAAATTTGGCCGAAAAAAGAAGAATTCGAACATAAAAACTATGCACTTACAGAAGAAATAATGCGCAAAGCTGGCGAAATGGGCTTGCTTGGCGTTGCCGTTCCCGAAGAGTATGGCGGACTGGGCATGGGCTTTGTAACCACAATGCTTGTTTGCGATTACATTTCAGGTGCAACTGGTTCTGTGGCTACCGCTTTTGGTGCGCACACAGGTATTGGAACATTACCAATAACACTTTACGGAACAGAGGAACAAAAGAAAAAGTACGTTCCAAAACTCGCCACTGGCGAATGGTTTGGAGCTTACGCTTTAACTGAACCGGGAGCAGGAAGTGACGCTAACAGCGGAAAGACAAAAGCCGTACTTTCTGAAGACGGAAAATATTACAAAATCAGCGGGCAGAAAATGTGGATTTCAAATTCAGGTTTCTGCCATACAATGATTGTTTTTGCACGTATTGAAGATGATAAATACATCACTGGCTTTATTGTTGAAAACGACCCCGAAAACGGGATTTCAATGGGTGAGGAAGAAAAGAAGCTAGGAATCCACTCCTCCTCTACCCGTCAGGTTTTCTTCAGTGACACAAAAGTTCCAGTTGAAAATATGTTGGGCGAGCGCGGCGAAGGTTTCAAAATTGCGATGAACGCTTTGAACGTAGGGCGAATAAAACTTGCTGCTGCAAGTCTTGATGCGCAACGTCGCGTAATTGCAAATGCAGTTCAATATGCAAATGAGCGAATCCAGTTTAATGTGCCTATTTCTTCCTTTGGCGCAATAAAACTAAAACTTGCCGAAATGGCTACCAGCGCCTATGTGGGTGAAAGTGCCAGCTACCGTGCTGGAAAAAATATTGAGGATAGAATTGCACTTCGTGTAAAAGCTGGTAATTCTCACCAAGAAGCAGAATTGAAAGGTGTGGAGGAATACGCAATTGAATGTTCCATCTTGAAAGTTGCCGTTTCTGAAGACATACAAAACTGCAGCGATGAAGGAATACAAATTTACGGCGGAATGGGTTACAGCGCAGATACCCCAATGGAATCTGCTTGGCGTGATGCCCGTATTGCACGTATATACGAGGGTACAAACGAAATCAATCGAATGTTGGCCGTTGGAATGTTAGTGAAAAAAGCAATGAAGGGGCACGTAGATCTTTTGAATCCTGCGCAAGCCGTAGCTTCAGAATTGATGGGAATCCCTTCTTTTGAAACGCCAGATTTTTCTGAATTGCTTTCTGAAGAAAAAGCAATGATTGCAAAACTGAAAAAAGTGTTTTTAATGGTAGCCGGAAGCGCAGTCCAAAAATACGGAACCGAACTTGAAGAGCATCAGCAAACGCTAATGGCAGCGGCAGATATTTTGATTGAAATCTACATGGCCGAAAGTGCCATTTTACGTACCGAAAAGAACGCCAAGCGTTTCGGCAAGGATTCGCAAAAAGAACAAATTGCAATGTCGCAGTTATATCTTTATCACGCAGTAGATATTATTACCGTGAAAGCTAAAGAAGCAATTCTTTCCTTTGCTGAAGGTGATGAACAACGTGCGATGTTGATGGGCCTTAAACGATTCACAAAATACCAAAACATGCCAAACATTGGCGAATTAAGAAGAACGATTGCCCATAAAGTTATTTCGGAAAACAACTATCCGTTTTAAATCAATTAATAAATTATTCTTAAAACCGCTTCAGAAATGATGCGGTTTTATTTTTAGCAGTATTTTGGTTCGAAGTTTGCTATTTTTAAAAAAACAATTTATAATGAAGAAGTTCCTTTTCCTATCAATCATATTCACTACTTATCTCACTTTCGCACAAACCAATACTGAAGTCTATGTTTTTGATATTCGTCCAGCTTATGAAGGGCTGGAATTGTTAAATATCCAAAACATTTCAAACAACAAAGGTTACAACAACCAACCTTCTTTCATCGCTAATGAAACCCTTGTTTTTGCAGGAAATAATGAAGGTCAAACCGATATTTCAGAATATAGCCTGAATACCAAATCACAAAAATGGTTCAATCAAAAAACTGAGGGCGGCGAATATTCTCCTCAAAAATTTCCCACTAGTACTGATGTTGCAGCTGTTCGGCTTGATAAAGATGGTTTGCAAAGGTTGTATAAGTATAATTCACAAACAGGAGAACCCACTGAATTAATCAAAGATTTACAAATAGCATATTTTGCTTTTTACAATTATGAAAAAATACTTGCAACAGTATTGGACAGCGACAAAATGAATTTGGTGCTGATAGATTTGCAATCAAAAAAAACAGACACATTGTTTTATAATGCAGGACGTTCCCTTCAAAAAGTCCCAAAAACCAATTCAATGAGTTATTCTTTGGTTAACGAAGAAGGAAATCTAGACCTTTACCTATTGGATATGAATTCCTATGAAAACTTTTTTGTAACCCAATTGCCTATCGGCATTCAGGATTATGTTTGGATAAACGATACTCAAATTTTAGTTGGAAGCGGAAACAAACTCTATATGTACGATACGTTAGGCGAGTCGGAATGGACACGCGTTGCCTCCCTTGAGGATTATAGCTTAAAGAATATTACCCGTATGGCCATCAGCCCAAATGGCAAGAAGCTCGCTATAGTGACTGAATCCAAATAGATACATTTTTACATTCTCTAAAAGTTTTAGTAGGTTCTTCGTTCTTTTTGGTATTTTTAAACAAAATTACTTTCCCTATGAAAAGTTTTGTTTTCTTCATTATAGTTTGTTTTACCTTTTCATCCTTTTCACAGACCGAGCAAAGAATTTACGACATAATAAACGCTGTTTCTTCTGAAAGGATTAAGGCAGATATCACCACGCTTGCAAATTTCGGCACTCGAAATACATTTAGTGATACAATTAGCAACACTCGCGGAATTGGTGCAGCAAGACGATGGATTAAAGATGAATTTGAAACAATTTCAAAAGATTGCAACAATTGTCTTGATGTCTTCTATCAAAAAGATTTCGTAAAAGCCGAAGGGAACGACCGCGTTCCCCAAGATACTTGGATTGTAAACGTGGCTGCTGTGCAAAAAGGAACAAAATACCCCAATCGTTACATCATTATGAGCGGCGATATCGATTCCCGAAACAGCGACGGCAGCGATTTTACCAAAGATGCGCCCGGCGCCAATGACAACGCCAGTGGCATGGCTGGAGCTATTGAAGCAGCACGCGTGCTTTCAAAATATAAATTTGAAAGCAGTATCGTTTATTTGGGGTTGAGCGGTGAAGAACAAGGGCTTTTCGGTGGAAAAGGTTTCGCTGACTATGCCAAAACACAGGGTTGGGATATCATCGGCGTTTTAAATAACGATATGATTGGCAACATTGAAGGTGTTAATGGCGTAATCAGCAATCGCGACTTTAGGATTTTCAGTGAACCCGTCCCTCCAACCGAAACAGATCGAGAACGCCAAATGCGACGTTTTTACGGTGGCGAGGTTGATGGAATTTCCCGTCAACTTGCCCGTTACGTTTTTAAAACTACGCAGACATATATGCCGGAAATGAACCCAATGATGGTTTACCGTTTGGATCGTTTTGGTCGCGGTGGCCACCATCGGCCCTTTAACGATTTGGGCTGGGCGGGAATCAGAATTATGGAGGCACACGAAAATTACAACCAACAACATCAAGACATTCGCACCGAAAACGGCATTGAATATGGCGATAAGTTAAAATTCGTAAACTTTGGTTATGCCACAAAGCTTACTGCTGTGAACGCCATAACTATGGCCAGTCTTGCCTGGGCGCCCCCAGCACCGAACAATGTAGCCATTGGGGGTATTGTTGAACCATCAGCAAAATTGAAGTGGGACAAAGTAGATGGAGCAACCGGTTATAAAATTTACTGGAGAGACACAACCTCGCCCACTTGGGATTACAGCCGTTATGTGGGCGATGTTTCAGAATTTACCTTGGACGGAATAGTGATTGACAATTACTTTTTTGGGGTTGCAGCTGTGGGAAAAGATGGCTTTGAAAGTGTTGTCGTATTTCCAAATTCAGTATTTAGATAATAATTAAGCAATATGATTACATCAAAAAATCAAAACATTATTCCCCCTTTGAAAGGGGTTAAGGGGATATTTTTCCTCACAATTTTATTTTTATTTAATACTGTAACAGCACAAAAATTCACCCGTGCTGATACGCTCATAGGAAGCACCACCCCTGAACGCGTTTGGTGGGATGTTACCCATTACGATTTAAAGGTAAAAGTGAATCCTTCCGAAAAAACCATTGAGGGCAGTAATACAATCTCCTATAAAGTTTTAAAACCAAATGATGTAATGCAGATAGACCTGCAAGCCCCAATGAAAATTGACAAAATACTTCAGGACGGCAAAGAAATCACGTACACTTCCGAAGGAAATGCTCATTTTTTAAAACTTCAGAAAAAACAAAAACGGGGAAAGGAAAACAAAATAACAATCCATTTTTCAGGAAAACCCATTGAAGCAGTTCGCCCGCCTTGGGATGGAGGCTTCACTTGGGCCAAGGACAGCAACGGCAAGCATTTTATTGCAACTTCCAACCAAGGTATTGGCTCCAGTGTTTGGTGGCCTTTAAAGGACCACCCTTCCGAAGAACCCGATAACGGTATTACCATAGCCGTTACCACCCCAAAAGATTTGATGGATGTGAGCAATGGAAGGTTGAAAAAAGTTATTGAGAACAAAGATTCAAAAACTTGGGTTTGGGAAGTAATAAACCCAATAAATGCTTACGGAGTAGACATAAACATTGGCGATTATGTACATTGGGGTGAAAAATACAATGGGGAAAAAGGAATTTTAAATATGGATTATTATGTACTTCGAGAAAATGAAGAAAATGCAAAAGAACAATTTAAACAAGCACCAAAAATGATGGAAGCCTTTGAGCATTGGTTTGGCCCCTACCCTTTTTACGAAGACGGTTACAAACTCGTGGAGGTTCCTTATTTGGGAATGGAACACCAGAGTAGCGTGACCTATGGCAACAAATTTCAAAATGGTTACTTGGGTCGTGATTTGTCCGGTTCAGGTTGGGGACTGAAGTTTGATTTTATAATCATCCACGAAAGCGGTCACGAGTGGTTTGCAAATAACATTACGAATAAAGATGTGGCAGATATGTGGATCCACGAAGGGTTTACTGCCTATTCAGAGAATCTTTTTCTGGATTATTTCTTCGGAAAGGAAGCTTCAGCAGAATATGTAATTGGCACCAGAGATAATATTTTAAACGATCGCCCCATCATTGGAATTTACAATGTGGACCATCCAGGAAGCGGCGATATGTATTACAAAGGCGCAAACATACTTCACACTTTAAGACAACTTATTGAGAATGATGAAAAATGGCGAAGTATTCTGCGTGGATTGAATAAAGAGTTTTACCATCAAACTGTTACCACAAAGCAAGTTGAGGGATATATTTCAAAAGAAAGCGGGATAGATCTTACTCAATTTTTTGACCAATACTTGCGGACCATCATGATTCCAAAAGTGGAATATACCATTGATGGAAAAAATCTAAAATTTCGATATGTAAATATTATTGAAAATTTTGATATGCCCGTAATAGCCTTGGTTAACGGAAAAGAGGAATGGATTTTTCCAACTTCGGAATGGAAAACGAAAACTTTTGCTTCGCCTATGGAAAATTTTCAGATTAAAAAGGATTTTTATGTGAATTCTGAAAATCTTGAATAACAATTTTTACACCCTTTAATTAAAAAAAATGAAGAAATTATTCCCCACGCTCCTACTATGTGCTCTTAGCTTAACACTCACGGCACAGAAAAAAAATAAAAAAGACAAGGAAAAGGAAGACCCAAAATGGGAGGTTGCAAATCCAGGAGAGGATTTCAACTATAAAACCCATTCCTTTACTACAGATGAAGGCACTTGGATGAACCTGGACGTAAGTCCCGATGGAAAAACTATTGTGTTCGACCTGCTGGGCGATATCTACACTTTGCCAATTTCGGGAGGAACCGCCAAAGCAATCAGAACGGGAATTCCTTTTGAAATCCAACCCAGATTCAGCCCCGACGGCACAAAAATTTCGTTTACCAGCGATGCTGGCGGCGGCGATAATATTTGGGTGATGAATGCCGATGGAAGCGATGCAAAACAAGTTACCAAGGAAGATTTCCGCCTGTTGAACAATGCCGTGTGGAGTGCGGGCGGCAATTATTTAATTGCACGCAAACATTTCACTTCGAGCAGAAGTCTGGGCGCAGGCGAAATGTGGCAATACCACAAATCGGGCGGGACGGGCTTACAACTCACAAAACGAAAAAACGACCAGCAGGACGTAAACGAACCTTTTGTTTCCCCTGATGGAAAATATCTTTATTACAGTGAGGATATGTATCCGGGCGGCTATTTTCAATACAACAAAGACCCCAACGATCAAATTTATGCAATAAAACGATATGAATTTGAAACTGGAAAAACCGAAACCATTACAGGTGGACCCGGTGGTGCTGCACGACCCACAATTTCAAGTGATGGTAAAAAATTAGCTTTCGTAAAAAGAGTACGTACCAAAAGTGTGCTTTACATCCAAGATTTGGAAACAGGGCAAGAATGGCCTATTTACGATCAATTGAACAAAGACCAACAGGAAGCTTGGGCGCTTTTTGGTGTTTATCCAAATTTTAGTTGGATGCCAAACAACAACGAAATCGTTTTTTGGAGTGGTGGAAAAATCAACAAAATTGATGTGAATTCCCTAGCAGTGACCAATATTCCCTTTACGGCAAACGTAAAGATAGATTTAGCGGAAACAGTTCACTTCAATAATAAAATTGAGACTGAAACTTTTACTCCAAAAATGATCCGTCACACCGTAACTTCGCCAAATGGGGAATTTATTGTTTTCAGTGCTTTGGGCCATTTATATAAGAAAACTTTGCCCAATGGCGAACCCCAAAGACTTACAAGTAGTACCGATTTTGAGTTTGAACCTTCCTTTTCACCAAACGGTTCCGAAATAATATATGTAACCTGGAACGATGCCGAAAAAGGAGCGATTTATAAAATTTCCGCAAACGGTGGGATTCCGGTGAAATTAACTTCAAAAAAAGGAATTTACCGAACCCCTTCCTACTCGCAAAATGGAGCATTTATTACCTTCAGAAAAGAAAAAGGAAACACCGACCAAGGTTTTACTTTTACGAAAAACGATGGCATTTATGTAATGAATTCCGATGGAAGCAATGAAAAATTTGTAGTAGATAAGGGCGAATACCCTATGTTCAGCAAAGACGGAAAACGGATTTTTCTGCAGACCGGTGGAACCTATTTTGGAGATATCGAAAAAAAACTAATCAGTGTTAACCTTGAAGGCAACGATGAAAAAATCCACCTAACTTCAAAGTATGCAAATAGATTAATACCCAGCCCAAACAACGAGTGGATTGCTTTTACAAACCTCCATAAATTGTATGTTGCCCCTTTGGTGCTGAACGGTCACACTATTGACTTGGATGACAAAACTAAGGCCCTGCCCGTTTCGCAACTTGCGAAGGATGCTGGTATAAACATTCATTGGTCGTCGAACAGCCAAAAAGTGATGTGGACCTTGGGCGATGAATATTTCAGTAACGAATTGAAGAACAGGTTTACGTTTTTAGAAGGCTCTCCGGAAGAAGTGCCGGAAATAACTTTAACCGGAACAAAAATCGGTCTGCAAGCCCCGATGGATAAACCCAGCGGAAGGATTGCTTTCACAAATGCCCAAATTATTACGATGGAAAACGATGAAGTAATTGAAAATGGAACCATTGTTATTCACGAAAATAAAATAGAGGCCATTGGCGCAACCGATAAAGTTTCCGTTCCCTCTGGCACAAAAGTTTACTCTGCAGAAGGAAAAACCATCATGCCCGGCATGGTTGATGCGCATGCCCACGTGGGCGCTTTCCGCTATGGTTTGCCCACGCAGCAATATTGGCCTTTTATGGCAAATTTGGCTTTCGGGGTAACTACTTCGCACGATCCTTCGGCTAATACTGAAACGGTATTTACCCTTTCTGAACTTCAAAAAAGCGGGCAATTGGTTGGACCGCGATTGTTTTCAACAGGCTTCATTCTCTATGGCGCCGATGGTGATTTTAAGGCAGTTATCAATAGTTTGGAAGATGCCCGCAGCAGTATTCGCCGTACCAAAGCCTTTGGGGCAAAAAGCGTAAAAAGCTATAACCAGCCCCGCCGCGACCAGCGCCAACAAGTATTGCAGGCAGCTCGCGAGATGGGTATAAATGTGGTGCCAGAGGGTGGTTCCACTTTTTATCACAACATAACTCAGGTTATCGATGGCCACACAGGGGTTGAGCATAATATTCCCGTGGCACCAGTTTATAAAGATATACTTGAAGTTTGGGGCAAAAGCGGAACAGGCTATACCCCTACGCTGATTGTTAATTACGGTGGAATGAACGGCGAATTTTATTATTACGAACGCGACAATGTTTGGGAAAATGAAAAATTGTTGACCTTCACGCCGCGTAATATTGTGGACAGCCGATCGCGCCACAGAATTAAGTCACCCCAAGACGAATACGAAAATGGCCACATATTGGTTTCCGAAACTGCAAAAACTTTGAGCAATGCAGGCGTAAAAGTAAATATGGGTGCTCATGGTCAATTACAAGGTCTGGGCGCACATTGGGAAACCTGGATGCTACAACAGGGTGGCATGAGCAATTTAGAAGCCTTAAAAGCTGCCACTATTAATTCTGCGGAATATATAGGGGCCGGTGAAGATATTGGTTCGCTCAAGGTAGGAAAACTTGCCGATTTAATCGTGCTGGATAAAAACCCATTGGAAGATATTGAAAACACCGAATCCATAAAAATGGTGATGGTAAACGGTAGATTATACGATGCGGAAACCATGAACGAAATTGGTAACCATTCTAAAGAGCGTCTACCCTTTTTCTGGGAGATGGACAAATACAACCAAGCTTTCCCTTGGCATCAAGAAACCCACGGGTTTATGGATGGTGGATGCAGTTGTCATTAATAAAAAAAGCCCCAAAACTGGGGCTTTTAAATTTACTTAAAATATTGAATTACATTTTTGGCATCAATACTTTATCCACAACGTGAACAACACCGTTTGATGCATCCATATCAGCACTTGTTACAGTGGCCATATTTCCTTTGGCATCTTTGATCATAACTTTTCCACCTTTTTCAGACAAAGTCAAAACTTCGCCATTAAGGGTAGTAACATCAAGTTTGTTATTGGCTTCTTTAATTTTAGCCAAAACATCAGGGGCATTCATTTTTCCTTGTAATACGTGATACTTCAATAAACCTTGAAGTTGCTCCTTATTTTCAGGCTTCATTAGGTTATCCAAAGTTGCTTTTGGAACTTTGTTAAAAGCTTCATTGGTAGGTGCAAATACTGTATACTCACCTTCTGATTTTAAAGTCTGTGCCAAATCTGCTGCCTGAAGTGCGCTAACCAAAGTTGACAAATCTGAATTGCCCATTGCTTTTGCAGCAATTGAGTTAGCTTCCATCTCTGCCATTCTCGCTTGGTTATCTGCCTCAACTTTCATCAAGGAATCTTTTTCGCGCTCCATACGCATCTGTTCTGCTTGTGCTTGCGCTTCAGCTTCTTTCTTTTTCGAGTCTTCACAGCTTGCAAAAAGCATTGTTACTACTGCAAGAGACATTACAATTGTTTTTAGTTTCATAATAGTTTTTGTTGATTTAATGTTTGCACCAAAGATATTTCAAGCGCAGGGAATTTTTTCACAATTCAGATTAATCTTTAGTTAAATTTTTTGTAAATTTTTTAGGATAATCTCAACAGACCATCCATATTACTAAAGTTTTGCTAATAAGGAAATTGAAAGCCATAAAATAGTATCTTTAGGGAAATTAACTTTAAAATTTTTTATAATGATTAAATCGAAGTATCAAAGCGTTTTGGATTTAGGTGAAAAACTAAACATCCAAAACGGTGATGTAAAAGAAGAAAATGGCCAATTAAAAGTTTGGGGAACAGCTAAAAATCAGTACGAAAAAAATCTTCTTTGGGATGAAATAAAACGTGTGGGAGGTGAAAACCCAACCGATATTATGGCTGATATTAAAGTTGCCGATACTTCTGTATTTGCCCACCATACTGTAAAAAGCGGAGAATCATTGAGTAAAATTGCAAAGCAATATTATGGCGATACCAATAAGTACCATGCTATTTATGAAGCTAATAAAGGAAAATTAAAATCTGCAGACCTTATTCATCCCGGTGATGAATTGGTAATTCCAAATATTTAAGAATCAGTTAAAGAAAGCCGTCACCATATATTTAAAGTGACGGCTTTTTTATTTGAAATTTTATAGTCCGCTGATATAACTTCCGTATAAATCTTTGAAATGCAAGCCATTTCCTATACTGAATTTGCTCAGTTTTTTGTTTTCCGCCAATGCCCAAAGAATTAACTCCTTTAAAAAGTAACCATCCTTTTTTGGTGTTTCTGGTTGGTATTTTTCTATTAATCGCTGCAACGGAATAATTCGGTCCAATTCATTTTTATATTCTTCATCAGTATAGGAATCCAGCAATTCAAAATCATTTTCCTCAAAAAACCAAGCAACCACTTCGGCATACGGATCTGGGTCATCATCCTTAGTGAGCTTTTCAATTTTTGGGAATTTCTCCTTAAAAATAGTATTTACAGCATCTGCAATCAATTGTTGTGCGACCTGCGAAACGCCTTCTTGTTCCCCTTCATAAACCAATTCTATCTTTCCGGTAATGGATGGAATTATACCCACAAAATCTCCCAAACGGACGCTGGTTTTTTCTTCACCGTTGTGCAAAGCTCTTCTTTCTGCAGTACTCAAAAGATTCTCAAAAGCAGTAATGCTTAATCGTGCGCTCACGCCACTTTTAGCATCAATGAAATCATTTTCACGGGCTTCAAAACTTATTTGTTCCAAAATATCTTTTGCCAAATCTGGCACATAAACGTTTGATTTTGTTTTGATCGCTTCTTCGGTTTCCTGTTCCGTTATAGTCCGCGCAGTAGTAATATCTTCAGGGTAATGTGTTAGAATTTGGGAACCAATTCTATCTTTTAGCGGTGTAACGATACTTCCTCGATTTGTGTAATCCTCAGGGTTTGCAGTGAAAACAAACTGAATATCCAACGGTAAACGCACTGCAAAACCTCGAATTTGAATATCGCCTTCCTGCAAAATATTAAAGAGCGCAACCTGTATTCTCGGTTGCAAATCGGGAAGTTCATTAATGACAAAAATGCAGCGGTTACTTCGAGGAATCATCCCAAAATGAATCACGCGGTCATCGGCATATGTCAATTTTAAATTTGCAGCTTTTATTGGGTCAACATCACCAATAATATCAGCTACCGTAACATCTGGAGTTGCAAGTTTTTCTGAAAAGCGATTGTTGCGGTGCAGCCAACTTATCGGGGTGTCATCGCCTTTTTCGTGCATCAAATTTTTGGCATAACGGGAAATTGGATTAAAAGGATCGTCATTAATCTCGCTACCCTCCACAACAGGAATGTATTCATCCAAAAGACCGACCATTTGGCGTGCCAATCGGGTTTTTGCTTGCCCGCGAAGCCCTAAAAGATTTATATTGTGTTTTGAAAGAATGGCGCGCTCCAATTCTGGAATTACGGTAAGTTCATATCCGTGAATGCCAACAAAGGGGGTTTCTTTCTTCATTATTTTTTGAAGTAGATTGCGGCGCAATTCTTCTTTGATTGACTTCGGTTCGTGACCTGATTTTTTAAGCTGTCCGAAGGTTTTTATTTTTTCTATTTCCATAATTTTTATTTCTAAATATTTTAACCACAGAGGGCACAATGTTTTTCACAAAGGACACAAAGAATATATTCCATTGATACTCGATTGCTCGCGATAAATCGCTAACCTACTATTTAATCCGCTTCCGGCGATTCGTTTCATAATCACTAAAAATCATTTCGCCCAAACCTTTCAAGCCTGTATAAAATGCCTTCCCTTGGTTGGCTGCCGTAAAATGCTCAATAAACTGCATTAAATACGGGTCTTCGGCAATCATAAAAGTGGTGATGGGGATGTGAAGTTTTCGCGCTTGCGAAGCCATTGCGTAGCATTTGTTCACAATATAACTGTCAAGGCCGTTGCTGTTTTTATAATACCGCCCGTCGGGTAGCCTTACACAGCTTGGTTTTCCGTCGGTTATCATAAAAATCTGTTTGTTGGTGTTCCGTTTTCTTCGCAATAAATCCATCGCCAACTCCAGCCCAGCCACGGTGTTGGTATGATAGGGACCAACATTCAAATACGGCAAATCCTTTATTTTAATGGGCCAAGCGTCATTTCCGAAGACCAAAATATCCAAGGTATCTTTTGGGTAGCGCGTGGTTATAAATTCGGAAAGCGCCATCGCCACTTTTTTTGCTGGCGTTATACGGTCTTCACCGTAAAGAATCATACTGTGGCTGATGTCTATCATCAAAACCGTGCTCATTTGGGTTTTGTACATGGTTTCCTCAACCACCAAATCGTTTTCAGAAAGTGTGAAATCTCCCAGACCATGATTTATCTGTGCATTTTTGAAACTTTCCGTCATCGAGATTTGTTCCAAGGAATCTCCATAGCGATAATCGCGAAATTCCCCCGCTTGCTCATCTCCCTTGCCCGTTTGTTTGGTTCGGTGGTTTCCTGCGCCGCTTTTTCGGAGCTTTCCGAAAATCTGTTCCAACGCTCGTTTTCGAAGTGCCCTCTCGGTTTTTTCGGTAATAGCCAAGCCATTTTTACCGTCCATTTTTATTTCTTCACGCAAATAACCTTTCTTTTTAAGGTCTTCCACAAAATCATCCAGCGTATAATCATCTGTTGTAAGATTATACTCTTCATCCAACTGTTTTAACCAGTCCATTGCTTCATCCACATCACCCGAAGTATGGGTAATAAGTTCTTGAAAGACTTCGAATAGTTTTTCAAATGGCGATTGGTCTTTGGGAGTGTGTTTCGTGAAGATAAATCCGCTCTTGGCTTCTTTCTTATTCATATTTTAAAATTAAAACAATCTTTGTTTATAAAAAAAGCCGAAACGTTAAACTACTACCAAAAAAAATAATTATTTAATATTTAGGTAATTGAAATATGAAAAACAAAATTCATTAGATTTGTTTTGAAAATCAACAATATAACTTCCAAAATACATCTTTATGAAAAATTTCAGTTTAATCTTTTCAGCGCTCTTGCTCTTTGTTTCGTGTAAAAACAACCAAAACAAGGAAACAAAGGAAGTTGCTGATGTAAAAACATACACTATCGAGCAATTTATGGACAATGAAGAAGCTTGGGAAGATGGTTTTTCTGCGGACAAGTCCAAAGTTTTGATAACAAGCAACCGCTCCGGCATTTTTAATATTTACAGCGTTTCTGCTGAAGGTGGGGAATTGATGCCCATAACCCAGTCTGATAGTGCTTCGGTTTATGGTATTTCCTATTTTCCAGATGACGACAGGATTCTCTTCAGAATGGACGGTAATGGAGATGAAATTTTTAAAATTTTTGTGAAGGACAGCAGCGGCATTCAAAGACTCACGCCCGAGAAAAATGTTAGGGCGCTCTTTCAAGGCTGGGCAAAAGATGGTAAAAGTTTCTATTACAGCAGTAATGAACGCAACTCCCAGATGATGGATGTTTATGAAATGGACATTGTCACCTTTAAACCCAAACTTCTCCTTAAAAATGACGAAGCAATGAATTTTGGCGGGATTTCAGCAGACAAAAATTATATGTTGCTCTCCAAAGCTGTAAATACCAACGATAGTGATCTATTTCTACTCAATCTTGAAACAAATCAAAAAACTAAGATTAATGAAACACTGAGCAAAAATTCGCCCGAGGATTTTTCACCCGATGGGAAGTCATTTTACTACACTACCGATGCCGATTCTGAATTTTCTTTTTTAATGAAATACAATATTGAGGACGGCACAAAAGAAAAGGTTTTAGAAAAAGAATGGGACATCAACGCGTTCTATTTTACCCATAACGGAAAGTATCAAGTGCTTTTTAGCAATGAAGACGCCAAAACAAAAATGTACGTTACCGAAGTTGCAACTGGAAAGGAATTAAAATTCCCTAATATTGATGGTCAAGCCATTGAGTTCGCAAGTTTTTCTAATGATGAAACCATGGCGTTATTGACCGTGGGCAGCTCACAACTTCCCGCTAATACATATTCCTATAATCTTGCAACGAAGAAATATCATAAACTTACCGATGTTTTAAACAAAGAAATAAATCCAGACGATTTGGTGGAAGCAACCGTTGTGCGTTTTAAATCTTTTGACGGGTTGGAAATTCCTGCCATTTACTATCAGCCTAAGCAGGCGAGTGCAACGAATAAAGTTCCGGCGTTAGTTTGGGTTCACGGTGGTCCGGGCGGTCAATCCAGACAGGGATTTAGCTCTTTTATACAATACCTCGTAAATCACGGTTATGCAATTTTGGCTGTAAACAACCGTGGCAGTAGTGGTTACGGCAAAACTTTTTTCAAAATGGACGATCAAAACCACGGTGATAAGGATTTAAAAGATTGCATTGCCGGGAAAGATTGGTTGGCAAGCCAAGAAAATATTGATAAAGACAAGATAGGAATTATAGGCGGCTCATACGGAGGCTATATGACGATGGCTGCGCTTACCTATGCTCCGGACGAATTTAAGGTTGGCGTGAATATCTTTGGGGTAACCAACTGGATCAGAACGTTAAACAGCATTCCACCCTGGTGGGAATCTTTTAAAGATGCGCTTTATTTAGAAATGGGCGATCCAAATACCGCAGATTCCGTTCGCTTAAAGGAAATTTCACCATTGTTCCATACCGAAAATGTTACCAAGCCCTTAATGGTACTGCAAGGAGCGCAGGATCCACGTGTTCTTAAAATTGAATCGGACGAAATTGTGGAAGGTGTAAAAAAGAACGGCGTGCCCGTGGAATACGTGGTTTTTGAAGATGAAGGCCACGGATTTGTTAAAAAGGAAAACGAGATTGAAGCCTACGGAAAGGTTCTAAAGTTTTTGGATCAATACCTTAAAGGAGAAGGCCAAACATCTTTGGATACAGGCACCACGGAAGCAACCGAAGTGAAATAGCAGTTTTATACAATTCCAATGTTTTTGGAATGTGCAATCGCTTTTTCGCTATTGGCAAAATAACAAGTAGCAACACCCATAGATTCAATATTCAAAAGAATTTCTTGGGTTGTTGCTTTTTTTTGTTTTGAAGTCTGCCTAATGTAAATGGCTTTAATATTTTGTGGAAATATCTTTACAATCCTTTCATAAAGGTAAGGGTCTTTCTGTGAGTCATCACCCAATAAAACGTATTCAAGTTTTGGGTAAAACATAATGATATCCTTTATCTTTTCAAATTTATGGTCGTGGCTGCCCCTTCCTGTAAAAAGAAAATCGGAGATTCCGGTTTTAATTTTTTTCAGTTTTATTACTGCCTTCGGCAATTTGTGAAGTCGTGCAAAGGAATCGATAAATTCATAAAGGTTCCACTCGCTGCTGGAAACGTAAAAAAACGAATTGGAAGCCGTTTCGTTCTCCTGCCCTGCTTTGCTCAAGGCTTGGTAGTGTGGCACCACATCCTCAAAAACCTTTCGTTTGTTGATGTTTTTTAGAAGTAGCACATACAGTTTCTTAAAAAAATTTCCGCTGTGCGAAACCAAAAAAGTATCGTCAATGTCTGAAATTACGCCGACCTTGCTTTCAAAAGGCTTCAACAATTCAGAATTTTCCACGATGCCGTAATCATAAAGTTCGCAGCTCACTTTGTATGGATGCCAACCACTTTCAAGTTTTTCGGAATACGGAATTGTAAACCGAAAGTATCCATCAGCCAATGTTTTGGTCGTGACTTCTAAATTTTTAAACTTCAATTTTACCTCAACATTTTCCAAAGGTTTTATTCGGAACATATGAATTACCGAAACCGCATGGCGAATTCCCTTACGGTCCAATCTGAATTTGTCGGGCGCCCACGATTTGAAAACGTGGCCAAAAACAACCAATTCTTCATCGTTCACATAGCCACGGTACAATTTTAAATCAAGTTTCACTAATTGAGATTTCGTTAACGGTTTGGTATTTCCAAAATAGGTATTTTTAAATTTAATTCTTACTAATGAAATCAGAAAATTATATTTTATTGGTAGTAAACCCCATAGCCGGAGATTCTGAAAAGACTGCTATAATAGACGCAGTAAAGATAGAAGCTATAAAGCACAGCTATCGGTTCCAGCTTTACACAACTACCGGCAAGGAAGATAAAAAGGCAATAGAAAAAATTATTGAAGACGTAAAACCTTCTCGTGTTTTTGTTGCGGGTGGCGACGGTACCATTTCATTGGTGGCGGAATGTTTGTATGAAAAGGAAATAATTCTAGGAATAATACCTGCAGGTTCTGCGAACGGAATGGCCGTGAACTTTGGTCTTCCCAAAATGATTGAGGAACAGATAGCAATTGCTTTTTCAGATTGTACCTTAAAAGTAGATGTGCTTTTTATCAACGGCAAAATATGTCTTCATATTGCAGATTTAGGTATCAATGCAGAATTGGTAAAAAATTATGAAACCTCAGGAGTTCGGGGCAAATTGGGCTATTTTTTACAGTCCATTCCAACTCTTATGAATTCAGAATCACCTTTTCATTTTACAATTGAAACGGACGAGGGAATAGTAGAGGATTCTGGTGTTCTTTTGGCCATAGCCAATGCAAATAAATTTGGAACTGGAGCCACCATCAACCCTCAAGGAAAGGTGAATGATGGTAAATTTGAGATTTTGATTTTCAGAAATTTGGATTTCATCGAAATTTTCAAAACAATGAATGACCAACCAGATATGTCGTCAGATTTTGTGCAAATAATATCAACCGATAGTGCTATAATCCATTCAGCTAAAAAAATTCCATTCCAAATAGATGGGGAATTTATTGGGGAAATTGACGAAGTTAAAATTACAATTGCCCAACAAAAATTAATAGTGGCATTGCCTAAAAAATTCTGTAAACTACATACACCCTAAACCTAAATAATGAATATTCAAAAAGTATCCTTTACCAATAAAGACGAAGAACAACTGGCAGGCCGTTTGGAACTTCCGCTGGATCAAAAGCCTCATAATTTCGTCATTTTCGCACATTGCTTTACCTGCACCAAAAATTTAACAGCCGTTAAAAATATTGGAAGGGCACTTACAGATTCGGGTTTTGGGGTTTTAAGGTTTGACTTTACAGGCTTGGGCGAAAGCGAGGGGGATTTTGAAAACACCAATTTCTCCGGAAATGTAGAAGATTTAGTTGAAGCCGCCAATTTCCTAAAGAAAAATTATGATGCTCCCACCCTCATTATTGGCCATTCCTTGGGTGGTGCAGCGGCAATCTTTGCGGCAAATAAAATTGCTTCCATAAAAGCCGTTGCAGTTATCAATTCTCCCAGCCACCCTTCGCACGTATTGCATTTGTTGAAAGAAAGTAAACATGAAATCACAAAAAGCGGAAGGGCGAAAGTGAATTTGGGCGGAATTGATTTTACAATTAAAAAACAATTTTTAGACGATTTGGAAGACAAATCGTTTTTAAAAATTGTAAGTAACTTCAAAAAAGCGTTGCTCATTTTACATTCTCCTCAGGATACTATTGTTGGAATAAATAACGCCGAAGAAATATATACAGCCGCACACCACCCAAAAAGTTTTGTATCGCTTGACGGTGTGGACCATCTATTGAGCAAAAAAGAAGATTCAAAATATGTGGGGCAAGTAATTGCAGGCTGGGCTTCCCGTTATCTGGAAATTCCACCTGTTGCGGAGGTAAAAAGTAAAAGCAAAGTTGCCGCTAGTTTAAATGGAGATGAAAAATTCACAACAAATTTAAAATTGGGCGATCATTATTCTATTGCAGATGAACCCACAAGTTTTGGAGGAAACAATTTTGGGCCCTCGCCCTATGAATTTCTTTCCGCAGGGCTTGCTTCTTGCACAGTTATGACCATACAGATGTATGCTAGAAGGAAAAAATGGAATGTTGAAAATGTAACCTGTCACATCAACTATTCAAAAGATCATGCGGTAGATTGCGAGCATTGCGAAGAAGATTCAGCCAAAATAGACACCTTTACCCGTGAAATAAAATTATCAGGGAATCTTTCCGAAGAACAAAAAACAAGGCTCCTTCAAATTGCTGATAAATGCCCAGTTCATAAAACACTTCACACAAAAACCCAAATTATTACATCTTTAGATATTTCTTAAGCAACCACAATCGTATCAATCTATTTTGTAAACTTGTAATGTATTTAAACTAGAGTTTATGAAAATAAAAACACATTTAATTCTATTAATAATCGCTGTAACAACTTTACAAAGTTGCTGTTGGTATGGCGATTGCAACGAAGGAGATGATTTACCTCCTTCCTTTATCGAATCCCAATACGAGCCAGTATTTATGGAACGCCCCGCGTTTGAAAGTAGTGTTGTACTCTCTCCAGCAAAACCAGTTATAAATGCAGGAAAAATTTATGTTATCGATACTTTTCTTTTTATCAATGAAAAGAACGAAGGTTTTCACGTTTTTAATAATGAAAACCCTTCCAGTCCATCCCCTATTTATTTTATAGAATCACCAGGAGCAACAGATTTAGCTATACGAGAAAATATTTTCTACATAAACCAGGCAACTGATCTTATAGCCGTTCAAGTAGATTTGATCACCGGAGGTCTCAATGTTTCTAAACGTATAAGGGATACCTTTCCTGAAATGCTTTCCCCGGATGGATTTTACCCTATTGATATTCCCCAGAATAGTGTAGTTGTAAACTGGATACCGAAAACCAATACGCCATGAAAAAAATAGCATTACTTATTTTAACAATAGCTTTTGCATTAGCTTGTAGCCAAGATGGAGAAAATGCATCTCAAAATGAAGCTATGGGCACGGGCACCAATGATGGACAGGGGGGCTCCTTGGCACGTTTCGCAATGCTTGGCGATTATTTATACACGGTGGATGAATACGGTTTAAATGTTTATAATATAACTACTCCATCTGATCCCGTATTTGTAAACAACGTTCCTATTAGTTTCAGAATCGAAACCCTTTTCAATTACAAGGAATATCTATATATAGGGTCGCAGAATGGAATGTTTATATATAGCATTGGCAACCCTGAGTTTCCTGAATACTTGGCAGATGTACAGCATTTTACCTCTTGCGATCCCGTTGTGGCAAATGCCACCACAGCCTTTGTTACACTGTGGTCAGACTTAGGTTGTGGAACCACTGTGAACCAATTGGAAATTTATGATATTACCGATGTCGTAAATCCAACGTTATTAAGCGTTAGAAATTTAACATTTCCTAAAGGCTTGGGACTTTATGGAGATTATTTATTTGTTTGTGATGATGAAATAAAAGTTTTTGATATTTCAGACCCAGCGCATTCAGTTTTGGTTCACAATATTAATAGATTAGCCTTTGATGTGATTATACAAGATGATTTGCTTATAGCAATCGGACAAGATGGAATTTATCAATATCAACTCAACCGAAGTGATATTACAGACACTTCGCAACTTAGTGTTTTAAACTTTTAAAGTATTCTTAAAAAATTGGAGTCGCATTAAAACTATTGTACCTTTAATTTAAACTAGTATTAAACCAAAAAATAAATCATGAAAAAAGTTAGTTTAATTTGTAGCCTCTTTGCCATAATGGCTTTTGTAGGATGCAAAAATGAAAAAAAAGATATGGACGGAATGAATGATTCCATCCAAATGGAGTCAGAAAACCAAACAAATGAAATTAAGGAAGAATCCAAAACGGTTTCCGTTTCAATGGACTCTAAAAGTGGAAGTACTGCAAAGGGTGAAGCCTATTTTACAGAATCAAATGGAATGGTAACTCTCGAAGCAAAGTTTTCCGGACTTAAACCAGGTACCCATGCCATCCATATACACGAAAAAGCCGATTGCAGCGCTGAAGATGCCACCTCCTCTGGCGGTCATTGGAATCCTACACATGCCCAGCACGGAAAGTGGGGCGATGCTGAAGGATACCACAAAGGCGATATAGGAAATTTTGAAGTGGGCGATGATGGGATAGGTCGTATTTCTATGCAAACAGACGAATGGTGTATAGGCTGTGGCGACGAGAATAAAGATATTCTAGGCAAAGCGGTAATAGTACACGAAGGTAAAGACGACTTCACAACCCAACCTACTGGCGATGCTGGGGGTAGAATAAGTTGTGGGGGCATAATAAAATAATACACCACAAATCTTAAAAAACGCCACCCACAAATGTTGGGTGGTTTTTTTTATAATCTTTTCAAGAAATATAATTTTAAAAATGGCTATAAATCATTATCATTGAAATTTATTTTCATCAATGATTTGCATAGCCCCTTATGAGTTCAACTTTTCGCATCCTGTTTATTTCTTTACTTCTTTTATTTACCCTAAATCCAATTTTCTCCCAAGACAGAAAAAATTATGAACTTCTTTGGGAAATTAAACACAAGACTGGAAACAAAAAATCTTATTTATTTGGAACACTTCACCTAAAAGATGCTCGAGCTTTTAAGTTTAGTGATTCAGTTATTCCTGCGATAAAAAAATCTGAAATGTTCGCTTTGGAAGTACATCCAGATTCTGCAACAAACAGTTTTGGCGACAATTATTATAACTCGAATATAGAGAATGTATATAAAAAGATTCTTTCAAAAGAAGAATATAAAAAGTTAAAGGCTCGCTTCTTTGAAGTCAATAAAATTGATTTAGACAGTTTTCCCCTAAAGCATCCAAGCTTAATAGAGTCTATGCTAACTCTTGATGAGGATAGACCCGATGACCGCCGTACATTTCTCGATGCCTATTTATACGGAATTGCCTATAATTCCAAAAAAATAATAATTGGGCTTGAAGAAGTAAAAGATCAAATTCCCGCAATTGAAAATATGAGCGATATGGAACTCAGGGAAAGTATTCTGTCTATTCTTGACAATGCGGGAGATGAAAAAAATAATGAATTTGATAAAATAACAGAGCTTTATTACGAAGGAGATTTAGAAAAAATTTGGAACTACATTAGTGATAGCCAGGCTAACGATTCTATCATGATAAAAAGGAACAACGTCATGTTCAACAGTTTGGATGAAATTATGAAAACCCATAGCATATTTGCGGCTGTGGGTGCAGCACATTTGCCAGGTGAAAATGGTTTGATCACCCTACTTCGCGAAAATGGATACCAGGTAATTAAAGTAGAAGCAACTTTTAATGATTACGAACAACAGTACGAAATTGCTCCAGACCTAGATAGATGGGTTATGGATAGGAATGATTTTTTAGGGTATAGTGTTTTAACGCCCAGTAAAGCGGTACCTGTTGAAATTACCGAAACCATAAACGCCATGACCAGTACCGACCTCATTTATGGTGGCACTTTTGTGTACATGGTCGCAGACTTAAGAAATCAAATCTTAAAAGAGGGTTATGATTTTGTTGAAAATATTATAAATACCCAAACCCAAAAGGATACAGACTCCATTATTAGTAGAAATACCTTTGTGAAAGATGGAGTTGACTTTACAGAAGTTTTGATCAAAAAAGCAGAAATCTATACACGATTGCAGGTTGTTTTTAAAGATAAAATAATCTATACGTTTATGTCCGAAAATTCTTTAGAGGAAATCACTTCAGTATACGCAAACGCATTTTTTGATTCCGTGGAACTATTTGCTCCCAAAATAGAAGCATCGGTGTGGCAAAACCATACAGACCGTATGGGCGCTTACAGTGTAGAGGTTCCTGGTAAAATTCAGGATCGCAGCCAGACAAGTGATAATCCTAACGGTGATAAAGATTCGCCTTATATTATTAATATTTTTTCTGCAGAGGATAAAGCCAATAAGACTGTTTATTTGCTTCGTTATAATGATCAGCCAGTAGGGTATTATTTGGACGAAAAAGAAAGCTACTATGATTATTTTGATAACTATTTCAAAGAGAATGGAACGTTTCTGAAAGAACCCCAAGACATAATGGTAGATGGTAATGAGGGAAAAAAATACGAGCTTTTATTTTCAGATAAATTCCATACCGTAGCAAAACTTATTTTGAGGGGTAACAGGACCTATTTGTTAATGGCCCAAAACTATAATGAAGATGATAAAATTTCGGAAGACGATTTGTTTTTCAATTCCTTTAAATTTTTACCATACGCAGAGCCTTCTTTCGACACCATTATAAATATCCAAGATAAATATTCATTTAAAGCTCCCAGTAAAACAGTAATTGTCAACGAAGAAATTCAGGATGAATATTCAGAATATAGCCATGTAAAAAACTATAGTTCCCTAGACCCTACTACATCGGGAACTTACTTGGTTCAGCATATTAAATTAAAACCGTATTATCGTAAAAAATCAATTCAAGAGTTTTATGACGATTATGCCGAACTACTTACTGAATATGACGATACCATTGTAACTAATGTAAATATTACAATGGGCGGAAAACCAGCACGTGCAATTAGAATGAACAACGAAAATACCCACGTAAAACAAAGGATGAGGTTGTTGCTGGATGACGATTCAATCCTTCTTTTTTTAACTTATTTGGGTGATGAAGAAATAGATAAACCACGGTTAGATACATTTTTCAACTCATTGGAAATAAAGAAAAGTTCCAATAATTTTGATCTTACAGCCTCTAAAGCCGATTTGATCTTTAAAAACCTAAAATCCAATGACTCCATAAAATTTGCAGAAGGCAAAGGCGCCCTAAACTATTATGAATTTGATGCTTCTGAATATAAACTTCTTGAGAAGAACTTAAAACGCGAATTCAAAGATGACTCTATTTATTATGGTACAAAATATTATATAATCGGTGCGTTGACCGATCTGGAGAAACCAGAAACCCTCAAAACTTTCACGGACTTTTATAAAAATAAAAAAAGCAGCCACCACGCACGCATGGAAATTCTTGAGCAAATGTTGAAGCTTAAAAACAAGAATTCAGAAGCAACCTATTTTGACCTTTTAGAAAATCATAAACTTGAACGTAAAGATGTTAATGGTTATGAAATAATGACCACGCTCTCAGATACCTTATCACTTTTTGTCAATCACGATGCCCAATTGGCCAAACTTACAGACATTAATGATTACAGGGATGGTATAGCTTCTATTTATGCCTACAATATTTCAAACGACAGCGTTTATGGAAACAAAATGCCTTTGCTAAAGAACAAGTTGCTCTCATATATGTATCAGGACGTGACAACCTATTTAGATACAATAGCTCGAAAGAACAACCATCATATAAATGAAGGCCTAATGTATAGCTACATTGAATTTTCAAAGGAATTTGAAAATAAACCCGAAGAAGTAGTAAAAACATTGAAGCTTATGTCTGAACAATTCAAGGATAGTAAATGGCTTCAAGCACAAGCACTCATGGCAGCAACAAAATTGAATGTAGAAATTGAACCACAAACACTGAACGAAGCTTTTGAAGATATGTATGTTCGGTTTGAGTTGATGGAAAGTTTGATTAAAGCTGAAAACAGTAAATCAATCCCCAAAGTATATCTAGAGCCCAAGGAATTTGCAAAACTTTCACTTTATAATAATGTTGGAGATGATTACGACGGCTATCCAAATATTTTTGACTATTTAGGTGAAGTAACTGTTGGCGAAAAAAATTATTTTGTATTTACGTTTTCCTATGGGGAAATAAGCGAAGAAGATACAGAAGAAACTGACGGAACAGAAAAATATGTAGGTATAGTTGAGAAAACCCCTATCAATTTTTCAGAATTTGAAATGGCAAAATCCTTTACAGATTGGGAAATAGTTGAAGAAGACTGGAAAGCGCAGGCCACAAAAACTATAAATGATAAGGTTAAGTCTGAAAATTCTGAAACTGAATAATAACTTTCCAAAAAATAAAAAGTCCCACTTCTGCGGGACTTTTTTTATGGATAACTATAAAATTTTAAATATGTAATGCCCTATCATCCGTTGCAGCAAGCGCAGCTTCTTTCACAGCTTCAGCATAGGTTGGGTGTGCGTGGCTCATTCTGGCAATATCTTCTGCACTGGCACGGAATTCCATAGCTGTAACTGCTTCGGCAATTAAATCGGCAACACGGGCACCAACCATGTGCACTCCGAGCACCTCATCGGTCTTTTTATCGGAAAGGATTTTTACAAAGCCATCTGTATCACCACTCGCTCGGCTTCTTCCCAAAGCGCGCATCGGGAACTGACCAGATTTGTATTCTACTTTTGCTTCTTTAAGTTGCTCTTCTGTTTTTCCAACTGAAGCAACTTCCGGCCAAGTATAAACTACGCCCGGAATTAGGTTGTAATCAATATGTGGTTTTTGTCCGGCAATAATTTCAGCAACCAAAACGCCTTCTTCCGAAGCTTTGTGCGCAAGCATTGCCCCGCGAACCACATCGCCAATGGCGTAAATGTTTTTAATATTTGTTTGAAGATGGTCGTTAACATCAATCATTCCGCGTTCAGTGATTTTCACACCAGCGTTTTCAGCTTTTAAGCCATCTGTATAAGGCTTTCTTCCTACGGAAACCAAGCAGTAATCGCCTTTAAAAGTTACTTCTTTATCGTTTTTATCGGTTGCGGTAACGGTTATTTCTTTTCCTTTTTTGGAAACTGCGGAAACTTTATGCGAAACGAAGAATTTTACACCTTGTTTCTTCATAACCTTCATCAATTCCTTGCTTTGCGAAGAATCCATTGTTGGGATAATTCTATCCATATATTCCACAACAGAAACCTCAGCACCCAAACGGTGATATACTTGCCCAAGTTCCAAACCAATTACACCGCCACCAATAACGATAAGGTGTTTTGGAACCTCTTTCATATTTAAAGCTTCGGTTGAAGTAATAACTCTTTCTTTGTCCAATTTTATAAAAGGAAGCGTTGAAGGCTTACTACCCGTAGCGATAATTGTGTTTTTCGCTTCAATGGTTTCTTTTTTCTTTCCGTTGGTGATTTCAATATGGGTTGCATCCTTAAACGCACCCATTCCTGTGAAAACGTCAATTTTGTTTTTATCCATCAAAAACGCAATCCCTTTGGTGGTTTGATCCACAACCGAAGCTTTGCGCTCTATCATTTTTTTCAAATTCAATTTTATATCGCCAGAAATTTCAATCCCGTGCTCTTCAAAATGTTTCATCGCATCTTCATAATGATGTGAGGAATCCAGTAACGCTTTGCTCGGAATACAGCCTACATTCAGGCAGGTTCCACCTAAAACATCATATTTTTCAATGATTGCGGTTTTCATACCCAATTGTGCGCAACGGATTGCGGCAACATAGCCACCGGGACCCGAACCAATTATTGCTACATCATAAGTGCTCATAAAGTATTTCTTTTAAATTGAAGTGCAAATTTAACAGTTAAAGCTTAGATAGTAAAAGTTATAATCAATAAAGTTTTGGCAATTCTGAAAACTAAACTTGCAAAAGGAAATGCATTATAATTTTACCACTCCTTTAATTTTTCGCAAATTTGCCGAACAACCTAAAATAACTATCATGGCTTTTAAACCAGCAGACAAAATTCAGGATTTACAATACTTTGGCGAATTTGGAGGTGTTAATCCTTCCATTTCAGATTCCTCGACCTATACGTTTCTTTCCGCAAAAACAATGTTCGACACTTTTGAAGGCAATGCGGACGGCTGTTATTTATACTCCCGCCACTCCACTCCTTCCAATCTATATTTAGGCCAAGCTTTGGCGGCAATGGAAGGCACCGAAACCGCGAATGTTGCCGCAAGCGGAATGGGCGCAATTACCCCGGCAATTCTTCAGCTTTGTAAAGCAGGCGACCATATTGTTTCCAGTAGAACTATTTATGGAGGAACATACGCTTTTCTGAAAAACTTTGCGCCACGGTTGAATATTGAAACTTCGTTTGTGGATATAACTAATTTAAAGCAAGTTGAAAATTCCATTACTGAAAACACAAAAATTATTTATTGCGAAACCGTAAGCAACCCACTTTTGGAAATTGCAGATATTGAAGCGCTTTCAAAGATTTCTAAAAAACATGGCTTGCAATTATTGGTTGATAATACGTTTTCGCCTTTGAGTATTTCTCCTGCAAAATTGGGCGCTGATGTTGTTTTGCATAGTTTGACGAAATTCATAAACGGAAGCAGCGATACTATGGGGGGCGTAACTTGCGGAACGCAGGAATTTATAGATAGTTTGCGAAATGTGAACGATGGCGCAAACATGTTGCTTGGCCCCGCAATGGATAGTTTGCGTGCGGCTTCTATTCTGAAAAATTTGCGAACGCTTCACATTCGTATAAAACAGCACAGTGAGAATGCCTTGTATTTAGCTGAAAAATTTGAGGCCGATGGTTTGAAAACGGTGTATCCGGGATTGAAATCGCACACGGGCCACGAGCTTTTCAAAAAAATGATGAACGAGGAATACGGTTTTGGAGGAATGTTGACCATTGACGTAGGCGGAATTGATAAAGCTAACGAATTGATGGAATTGATGCAGGAACGCAATTTAGGATACTTGGCCGTGAGTCTTGGTTTTTACAAAACGCTTTTCAGCGCGCCGGGTTCTTCAACTTCTTCAGAAATTCCCGAGGAGGAACAAAAGGAAATGGGGCTAAGTGATGGTTTGATCCGTTTTTCAATTGGTTTGGATAATGATATTAAACGTACCTACCAAATGATGCGTGATTGTATGGTGGAGATAGGTATTTTAGGGAAATAGCGAATTAATTTTATTGTTTTTTCAATAACGCTTTTATTTCATCAATTTCACGTTGTTGGGAATCTAGCTTCGTTTGAAGTTCGTCATTCTGTTTCTTTAATTCAATTATGTATATATAGGCCTCTTCAATCTTTTCGAGATTAGTCACGGTCATATCACCCAGATCAATGGTCATGCCATCTTCCTTAATTTCTTCAAAAGATTTAACATTTGGCAAATGACCATTTTCTATAATGAACGATTCCAATTCAGCTAAAGTTTTAAAGGAATATTCGCTGTTGATGTCTGAATAACCTTGAAAATAGGATTCAAATACATAGTCGGGATAGGTGGTTGTATCAGATTGGAAGTTTTGTGCCCGCGCAGTTCCGTACACACGCAATGGAAAACCACCTGCAAGATCAATTTCTACTTTTTCCGCGCTTGACGATTTAAAAATAAAACTATCCGTAGTATCCTCATACTCTAGCCCCCACGCCGGAAAAGCAGGGGAATGTGACAACACCATTCTGTCTGCATTTCCGGAACCTTGAAACATATATATCATTGAAGGTGGCGTACCCGTAGTATTTGGAAATGCAATACTTGTTTGATCACTGGTAAATGTAATATCATCTGTTGGGGTTGCAAGATTTAATACACCTCCGGTTCTTGACCAATAAGATGGTGAGGGGTCATCTACCCAACTTACATTCCCCGCGCCGTCAGTTTGCATCACTTGATTAGCTGTTCCTCTTGAAGCTGGAAGTATATAATTATTACCTGTTGTTGTTCCTATTGAAACATTGCCTCGAAAATAGCCTGCATAACTACCTGCTTTCAATACATCGGAATACAATCCATAATGTGTGCCTCCGGCGGTATTTAAAATTTGACTGTAAACACCATATTTTGAACCAGTTCCAGTACCGCTTAATCGACTGGACACCCCGTAATGTGGTCCTGAACCGCTCCCCCGCAAATATATAAGCGACCCATAGTGAAGACCATTTCCAGAATTGGATATATCGGTATAATTTCCAACTTGCTGCCCTGTACCAGCTCCTTGAAGCCAAATTCTATCTCCATAATGATCTCCAGTCCCATTTCCGTCTAAAACACTGTAGGACACATAATGATCACCATCACCAGAACCTGAGAGGCTTGCAAAATTAGCGTAATGATTGTTATTGCCAGAATTAGTAATAAATAGCCTATTACCGTATTGAACCCCTGTACCAGCACCTTCCAATCTAGTCCAATTTCCGTAATGCGCTCCCGTACCCGTTCCTCTTAAAACATTGTATGAACCGTAGTGCAGCCCATTACCGCTATTATCAATTACATTAATGGTTCCCAATTGGGCACCCCCACCAGAGCCTGATAGTTGAATCTCGGTGCCATTGTGTGTGCCAGATCCATTGCCTTCTAGCCTAATAAACTCGCCGTAATGTGTGTTATTTCCGGAGTTAGTAATATGAACTCTATTGCCTAATTGAATTCCAGTGCCAGTACCTTCCAGTCTTGTCCAGTTTCCGTAATGCGTTCCTGAGCCTGTATTGCCCAATAAAGTATAGTTTCCAAATATGGTTGCGTTACTAGCCCCATCTATGAAATTATGAGTAGCATATCTTGTTCCAGAGCCATCACCAGATAATTCGTTTTTTGTACCGTAAAAAGCACCGTTCCCATTATTAAAGATTCTGTTTTCGGTTCCGAATATATTTCCAGAGCCCGTTGCCACCATATTGTTGACGACCCCATAATGTTCTCCCGTGCCATTTCCGTTATTGAAATTAAAAATTCCATATTGAAGCTCATCGTTAGTGTTGCTTAGTTGGGTAAACACACCTGTTAGTTGCCCTCCACTACTTCCAGAAATACGGTTGTCCAGCACTGTTTGAGGGGCAGACCCGCTGGGAACCAATTCTGAATAAATACCTGTTTGATACCCTGCACCCGTAGTGTTCATATAAATGTCTAACCCTTTTTTTGTATTGCTATTGCTGACGGTACTTTCTATTCGGGCAATTTCTGAAACTGTGGTAAACGTTCCGGTTTGCAGTATGTTTAAAGGTCTATTTTCAGAATCTGTAATATCCAGTTTGTAATCTGCTGTGTTTTTCCCGATGGCTAAATTTCCCATAGTAAACTGGTCGTCATTTATATCATCTGGCGAATTTGTGGTGCCTTCTTCATAAAAATCGTGATCTTCCGCACTTGCCGAAGTAACTAAACGTTCCCAATTACTTCCATTGAAATAATAATATCCCACTCCCGAGCCTCCAACAGTTCCAGCGTTTGTATTATAAATCAGTAATCCTGTTGCAGCCGTATTCAACCCATCAAGCATCGTGTCGGAAACATCTGAAAGTGAAACTTGCGGAATTAAAACACCTTTATCAGTTGCATTAATGTCCAATATAGATGATGCATCTGGTGTCGTGGTACCAATTCCAACTTGAGCCTGTGAACCCGTAGTAAGAAAAAAGACAGAAAAAATTATCGGTAGTAAATGTTTCATTGTATTAATCAATTAATTTTCACTAATACTTTAAAACTGCATTTTTTTTTCAAGGAACAACCTAACCTTATGGGATAGTTTTTGAAAATAAATAGTCAATTAGTTGATTAATAAATAATTGCAAACTATTTAATTAAAGAAATAAATTAAGATTTAGAGTAATTACTTTAAGTTTTGACGAACTAAACAGATTCTAACATAAATTGGAATGCCTCTTTCCTATTGTTTACACCCAACTTACTGTATGCATTTCGCAGGTGAAATTTTACCGTACTCACCGTTACGTGCATCTGGGCTGCAATATTAGAATTGGTTTTTCCGGCTATGCACAATTTGAGGGTTTCAAATTCCCTATCAGTAAGGGGAGTTTGCAGTTTATGGTTTAATTCTTCCATATTTAAATCTACGGAGAGTTCAGATGGACTGCTATGCAGTTCCATAAAGCGCTTCTGTAAGGCTTCCATTTGCAACGTTTGTGCTACGCGTTCGGCTTTCACCTTTTTGTGTTTTGTTATAAAATATAATAACAAAACTAGAATGATAATTAAACTACTAACTATAATTATAATTAATTCATTTTTTGCTTTTGCCAGTTTTGCATCATTTAATTCACTTTCAAAAGTGAGCTTTTGAATTTCTTTTTCTTTTTTAGCGGTTTCATATTGCGCTTCCAAATCAGCCACGCGGGCTTTTACTTCTACGTTACTTAACGAATCTGCTAGTTTAATGAATGCATTACGATAATTTAACGCTTCTGCTGGTTTGCCATTTTTTAAGGCAATTTTATAAAGTAGATCATAGGTTTTTTGTTCACTATGGGAAAATCCATTCTTCTTCGCAATGTATAAGGCACTCTGCGTAAATTTTTCTGCCTCTGCATATTTGGATTGTTCTAATCTAACGTTAGCCATAGCTATTAGTGTAGTGATGTACTCTTCTTGTTCGCCTAATGTTTTAGAATAATTATGAGCTTCTTGGTAATGTACAAACGCACTGTCAAGTTTTTGTTTTTTCAGAAATATTTTTCCCAGATTGCTTTCGGCATACACCAGCATTGTTGGGTTATTCAAATTCTTAAAAAATGTGCGAGCTTTGTTTAAATGATTGATCCCTTCATCTAATTGGTCTAAATCATTATATACAATAGCCAATCGCAGATGGTTAAGTGCAATATCTGTAGTATCCTTAATAGTTTCTGATAAAGCCAAACACTTTTTTGTGGTTTCCAAAGCCTTGTCAATTTGTCCTAATTGGTAATAAACTCCTCCCAAATTTCCATAGGTTTTGCTCAACACATCATTTAGCTGTGGGTCGTTTTTACCTTCTGCTAATTTCATAACCTTTTGATATGCCTCCAACGATGCCTCATAGTCGGCTTTTCCCATAAAGACCAATCCACGCGTATTGTAGATCATAGCTAATAAAAAATCTGATTGGGTTTGTTTGGCTAGTTTTTCAGCTTTCTTAAGATAAAAAAATGAAGAATCTGCGTGATTTATCTGTCCATAGGCTATACCTAAATTCAGATAATAATGCCCTTGCAAGGAATCTTTCGTTTGAGCTACAATTTCTTGAAGTGAAAGCAGATTGTCAATTCCCTCCCGTGGGTTTTCGGTGGTCATAAATTCATCTAAGACCTTTTCTACTTGATGGTTGGCTGTTTGACTATTTATTAAAAGAGGTGCAAATAAAAACAAGGCAAAAAGCAACCTGCTTTTGGTTTTGAAAGTTTTTAGTTTGCAAGACATGTTAGCGAAAGTTGAATCTCTTAATTTCTAAATATACCAAAAATGGATTTAATGAAAGCTAAGCAATTGTGGTTCGTTTCATAAATATCTTTAATTGCGATGTTCTTTTTAACAATTTAATAATGGGAAAGTATGTAGTTGAAGATGAAGTTTTAAATACAACTATTCCTAAAGTATTTGTATGATAGTCCGGCTAATCTGTTCCTTTTTTTAATTTGCATAGGTTTTTACAAAATCGTAACATTACATTCCATTTTAAAATTTCCCTATGCAAAGTCAAGACATTAAGCCCACCGACCCAAAAGTCGATCAGATAGTTGAAAACGTAGAACTGAATATTTGGGAGGCGCTTATCCCGGTCTTTGCACTTATCGGGATGCTATTTTACAATGTTTTTTATGCCTATGGCGATAGCGCATTGGACGGAAGCAACCAATTTATTCTTTTAATGGGCGGTGCCGTGGCGGCCATTGTGGGTTTTTTCAACAAGGTGAAATTTGACCAAATGCTGGAGGAAGTGGCGATCAACATAAAATCGACAGCAGGGGCTATTTTAATTTTATTATTGGTAGGGGCATTAGCCGGAACTTGGCTTATTAGCGGCATTATTCCCACAATGATTTATTACGGTCTTCAAATTCTCAATCCAACAATATTTCTCGCCTCTTGTGTAATTATTTGCGCCATTATCTCCGTGGCTACCGGAAGTAGTTGGACTACTTCAGCTACTGTGGGTATTGCACTTGTAGGTATTGCAAATGCATTGGACATTTCTATAGGAATGACCGCAGGCGCCATTCTTTCGGGAGCCTATTTTGGCGATAAGATTTCACCTTTAAGTGATACCACAAACCTTGCACCTGCAATGGCAGGCACAGATTTGTTCACCCATATTAGATACATGCTTTATACAACAGTTCCAACGTTGATTGTTACTTTGATAGTTTTCATAATTATAGGTCTAAACTTGGATACGTCAGGAACAGCAGATACCCATCTAATTCTCGCCGCTGTAAAAGATTCCATAAATGTGAGCCCTTGGTTATTTATAGTACCTATTGTTGTTATATTTTTAATTGTGAAAAAAACCGCTCCGCTAATAGCCTTACTCATAGGAACGCTTTTAGGTGCAGTTGCGGCATTAATATTTCAACCGGATATTGTCGCTTCTATCGGAGGAGGTTCTTCCCTTACCTTTGAAAATGGCTATAAAGGAATAATGAACGCAATAACTGTAGATAGCGCCATCCCTACAGAAAATGAAGCTTTAAAGGATCTCTTCTCCGCAGGGGGTATGTCTGGAATGTTAAACACTATTTGGCTTATATTGTGCGCAATGGTTTTTGGTGGAATTATGGATGCCATTGGTGCATTAGCGGCAATTAGCAAGGCATTGCTAAAATTGTTCCACACAACATTTGGTCTTTTTGCCAGTACTGTTGCGAGCTGTTTGGCGCTAAACCTTACCGCCAGCGACCAATACCTTGCAATCGTGGTTCCCGGTAAAATGTATGCAAAAGCCTTTAAGGATAAAGGTTTAGCTCCTGAAAACCTCTCAAGAACTTTGGAAGATTCGGGAACGGTAACTTCTGTATTGGTACCTTGGAATACTTGTGGCGCATACCACAGTGGGGTGCTGGACGTAGATACACTTCACTATGCGGGTTATGCTATTTTTAACTGGCTAAGTCCATTTATGACTTTGCTTTTTGCCGCCTTCAGAATCAAAATCAGGGAGTTAGCTACCTCTCCAAAAACAGCTTAATTTTACATAGCTTTTACTTATAGTTAAAAATTTAACGTATCGTAAAAATCTATCGGTTTATAGATTAATACATTCGCTTCAATTCCTTTATCCGTAAGGAGTTTCTATCTTTGCACTAGAAAATTTTAACCCAAAAAAATAAATAAAATTATGTCATTAGTAGGAAAAAAATTCCCAAACATTTCAGTAGATGCAATGAACGAAATGGGGGATACTTTTAAACTTAATGTGCTTGAAGAAGCAAAGAAAAACAACAAGAAAGTATTGCTTTTCTGGTATCCAAAAGATTTCACTTTTGTATGCCCAACAGAAATCCATTCCTTTCAGGAAGCACTTTCAAAATTTGAAGATCGCAACACTATGGTTATCGGTGCTTCTTGCGATACGCCCGAAGTTCACTTTGCTTGGTTAAACACACCAAAAGATAACGGTGGTATTGAAGGTATAACTTACCCATTATTGGCTGATACCAACCGCAACCTTTCCAATGCCCTTGGAATTCTTGATATTACCAACGAGCGTTATGATGAGGAAACCGGCTTGCTTATGGTAGATGGCGACAATGTAACGTACCGTGCAACTTATTTGATTGACGAGGAAGGAAAAATTTTCCACGAAAGTGTAAACGATATGCCTTTGGGTAGAAACGTAAACGAATTCGTAAGATTGATTGACGCCTACACCCACGTACAGCAAAAGGGCGAAGTTTGTCCAGCAAACTGGGAAGAAGGTAAAGATGCAATGAAAGCAACTCGCGAAGCTGTAGCAACATATTTGAGAAACTAGATTATGGTACTCGAATTAACAGAAGATAGCCTACAACAATTGATAGCTGAAGAAAAGGACGTAATCGTTCAATTTTCGGCGGGATGGTGCGGCAACTGTAGATTGATGAAGCCAAAATTTAGAAAATTGGCTTCGGAAACGGAAGATTATAAATTCGTTTTGGTTGATGCCGAAAAATTCCCTGAAAGCCGAAAAATGGCAAATGTTGATAATCTGCCTACTTTCGCAACTTTCAAAAATGGTGAATTGGTAAATCAGGTTCAGACCAACAAATTTGAACTTTTAAAAGATCTTGTAGATGAAGTTGCCCGTAATTAGACATATTCAGAAGAACAATTCTGTAGCACAAATAGAAAGCTGTGTAGAAGTTTTGGAATCGTACAGCGAATACAACAGAATTACGGATGAAGAACTGGACATCATCGGCGAACTTATCACCAATCTTTGCGGAGCGGTGGAAGTCCACAAAATGATTGATGACGGAATGCCGGAGCGAGACGCTGCAAATGCTTTTGCACAAAAGGTGTTGGGCTCCATAGACCGATAGAATTTTAATTTCTTTTAATTTGTAAGAATTCCTTTGTAAGCAATTGCAAAGGAATTTTTTTTATTCCCCTCTAATTTAATATCAGAAATTACCAGACCGTTCACTGCAGAAAGATATCTTCAATTGTTTTTAACACAATATTGTCCTCTTTTAAAAATTTAAGTGTCCAATTTCGATATAATTTTGTAACTTTCAAATAATAAACACTTTACGGGTATACAAATGAAATTATTGATAGTTACTACCGTATTAATTATGATATCGCAATTTGTGTTTGCGCAAAATTTCACTGGCAGTTTTGACCTCGTCGTGGGGTCCGAAAATCCGAATTCCAATAGCCGAAGCGATACCCTATCCTTCTTTTTTGGTGAAAACAAGACGGCATTAATTATCCATGCCAGGGGCAATCAACCTGATCTGCGACTGGTATTTAACCCAAAAGACAGCACTATAACTGGGTTATTTGAAGTCAACGAAAAGAAAGGTGGCTATGTTTTGCCGATGAACAAAAAATACTGGCCCTCTATGGATTACGCGTTATCTGATTACGGAACGGGCCCAAGAAAACAGTTAAATATAACCGGGGAACAAAAGAAAATCAATGGTGTGTATTGTAGTGAAATGATTTGCAATACCGATAAATTTGAAGGTTCATTTTGGATTGCAGAGGAAATTGAACTGAGCTTGGTGCAAGTAATGGCCTATCAGACCGTAGGAGCCGGGAAAGACACAGATGCAGTAGAAATGCTGGCTGAATGTGGAATACAAGGCTTCACAATGTTAACAAAATTACGCTTGTTTGAAAGGAAAGATGTAGTAATGTTGTCAATAATTAAATTGACGAATACTTTTGACGATGCCATTTTTAGTACCGAGGGCCATACGCTTGCCGATATGACAGAAGAATAAATGGTTCATCCCTTCCTAAGAACTTATATCATCAGCAAAATCATTAAATTGGATATGCCCAAAACCACCAAACACATAAAAGCCTGTCAATTACCCATTTGGATAATTTAAAAGATGATAAACCGAATACCTAAATACATTGTAAAGACGATTAAAAACCTTTATGAAGTCTTTTGGAATCATTGTGAATTTGATTGCTTATTTTTAAGCAATTAAATTGTTAAGAAATTATGGCAAAAATAAAATTAGGTGACAACACCATTGAAACATCCGGAAACCTTCCAAAAGTGGGAGAAAAAGCTCCAGAATTTGAATTGACCGCCCGCGATTTAAGTTCAAAAAAACTCTCAGATTATAAAGGGTCGCGCGTGGTAATGAATATTTTTCCAAGTATAGACACTAATGTTTGTGCCACCTCGGTTCGAAAATTCAATGAAAAAGCTACTGGCTTGGAAAACACAAAAGTACTTTGTATTTCTAAAGATCTTCCTTTTGCACAACAGCGCTTTGTAAACGATGAAGAACTAAACAATGTTACCAATCTGTCAGATTTTCGCGATGGCAACTTCGGAAAAAATTATGGGGTGGAAATGACCAGCGGCGCTCTTAGAGGTCTTCATTCGCGTGCAGTAATTGTGTTGGACGAGGATGGCAAAGTTATTTATAATCAGCAGGTGCCCGCCATTGGTGATGAGCCCGACTATCTTTCCGCGTTAAAAACTCTTTTATAATGAAGAATTCATTTTTAGGAAAGCGCCTTAAAGCATTTCGCTATGCTTTGAAAGGTGCTTTTCTTTTACTTCGCAATGAAGCGAGCATTCAAGTGCAAACCGCTTTGGCGATAATAATGACCATTGCAGGTTTCTATTTTGAAATAACTATCGTAGAATGGATGTTTCAAATATTCGCAATTGGGTTAGTTCTCAGTATAGAAGGATTAAACACAGCTGTGGAGGAAATTGCAGATTTTGTACACCCAGATTTTCACAACAAAATTGGATTAATAAAAGATATAGCCGCGGGTGCTGTATTTTTTGCTGCCGTTACCGCCATAATCATTGGATGCTTTATCTACATTCCAAAATTTTAATTGATTATTTACAAGTTCTTTTCTTTAAAGCTTAGCGCTTAAAAATTACCCAATTGGCTAATGATATTTTCGTTGTTTTGGCTGTAAGTTTATTTATTGAATATTTTTTCACTAACTTTATTACAGCCAAAATATTTGATTATGAAACAATTAGCCGTTATTTTTTGTGCGTTGATTTTTTCTTTCCAAAGCAATTCACAAACCAAGCAAGCCCCAGAAGTACCTTCGCCCATCATCTTTATTTATGATGCTAGCGGCTCTATGTGGGGCCAAATGGAAGGTAAAACTAAAATGGAAATCGCCTCCTCGGTACTTTCTTCTTCCATTGACAATTTTGCCGAAAACCAAAAAATAGGCCTCGTAGCTTACGGACATCGAAAAAAAGGAGATTGCCAGGATGTGGAAACCTTAATTCCCATAACCAATACTTCAAAGAGCCAAGTAGCGTCAGCCGTTAAAAGCATTAAACCTTTGGGGATGACCCCCCTCGCCTATTCGGCAGAAATGATAATAGACCAACTTCGAAAAAGTAAGGAAAAAGCCACCATTGTTTTAATAACCGATGGGATAGAATCCTGCGACGGCAATATCTGCGATGTGGTAAAAGCAGCCAAAAAAGAGGGAATCGATTTTAAACTTCACATTGTGGGCTTCGGTCTAAAAGCTGGTGAAACCGCACAACTGGAATGCGCCGCCAAAGCCGGTGATGGCCACTATTATGATGCCGCCGATGCCAGTGGCTTAAGCGAAGCAATGACCGAAGTAGCGTCAGAAACCGTAGATAAACCAAAAGGCAATCATGGAGTGTATGCCACCATGAACGGAAAACCAATTGATGCATTGGTTACTGCATATAAAGCTGGCACCAAAAATAAAGCGGGAGGAATGCGTACATATCGCGACACTTCCTTTGTGTATTTACCGCAAGAAACTTATGATCTTGAAATTCGACCTTTGGAAAATTCAAGAGTAGAACCTATTGTTTTAAAAGATATTAGAACTTCCAACGATAAAAAAACCTATAGTATAATAAGTTTTGATGGAGGAAAGTTTGCCGTTTCCACCACCAATAATGGCGAAGGTTGGGATTGTACCGTAAAAATTCTAAATGCCGATGGAAAAACGGTTGGCGGTGGCCGCACCTACGGGAGAACTAAGGAATTTGAATTAAATGCTGGCACCTACAGCATTGTGTTGCAAGCTATAAATTTGAATGGGACAGATACCAAAGCCACTGTTGAAAATAATGTGATCACTGGCGGGGAGACCACGGATGTAGCTTACAATTTTGAGTCGGGTACCCTGGAAGTTTTGCCAATGGGCGGAGGGAAATTAATAGATTGTACAGTTAATGTTATTGAAGTCAATTCCCGAACTAGCGTTGGTGGCGGAAGATCCTACGATCATGGTGTGAAAATGAATATCAACCCAGGAACTTACGAAATAAAAGTCCGGGCACTGAAAAAAACAGGCTTTAGTGGCGATAAATCGACCTCGATAACCGTAAAAAAAGGTGAAGATGTTAAGCAAACGTTCAATTATTAAGTATTAAAAATGAACCCTAAATTATTTACTTTTTTTATAGTCTTCTTTGTGCCGCTAATAACTGCGGAAGCACAAAGTGAATTGGGCGAAGGGTTTTTTTCACCAAATACAACCGAAGCCGAAACGCTTTATTTATTCGATATTCCCAACAGCAGAGCAGGCAGCCAAGAGCGCCCAACAGACAGTATAACCTTTATAAAGCGATATGCTAACCATGTAGATGGTATTGGGTATGCTCCCCAAAATTTTGCTCCATTTCACGAAAAATTAGATTATGGCGTCTTTATTATTCGAGTAAAGCGATTGGGTAGGGATCATCACGAAATTGTCATAAATGAAGAAACAGGAAAAACAGCCTACGTAAGCGCTTGGCAAGGAAATTTTATGACTTGGGGCGAGTTTTTTCTCAATTGCCATTCCGTAGAATTTATAGATAAAAACCAAAAGGTATTTGATAAGCCAATGATAAAATCTGCCGGAAGAGTAGTGAGTCCTACATACTTTAGGGCACGGTACATTATGGGCGCTTGGATGGAGGTAGAAATATTGGGAGACGATTACAATACTGTAAAAGGAAAAGGATGGATACGGTGGAAAAAAGACGGTAAACTGTTGATTACCTATAACCTCTTTTCTTAAACTTAAGAATATGAGAAACTTCTTCAAACCAGCCCGAATTGCCTTTTACTTTTTGATGCTAATTTCCTTTTTTATAGCTGGAATGTATTTTGCAGGTTTAATAGATGCTGGCAAAGGACAGGGTTTAGCTGGTGGAGCCATTGTTTTTGGATATGGCGTTATGTTTGGTGCCATCGCGTTTATTGCCTCTTTTTTTATTGGCCATTTTGTTCGTCATAAATTTATAGTGTACGCCAATATCGTTTTATTGGTGGTTATACTTATCACATATGGCATAACCCATTATAGATATATTCAGCGGCAAAACGCTAAAGAACAAAATGAACAATTCAAGCCCGTACCCACCACTCCAACTCCTCAGTCCAAACCAATTGGGATGGTAACATTTTTTAAAAACGACATATCGAATTACACAACGATAAAAAACCCATTAGCAGAAAACGACGAATTGGGTCTCGGATTTTTTAAACCAAACTTTTATCAGCATCCCACTCTTTTTTTCTATGGAAACGTGACGCATGAAAAACCTGTAACACAGCATTCTCCCACAGATAGTCTTGCGCTAGGTAAAGATCAATTTGGCGATTTTACCCTGATTTCTGCGCCACCATGGTTATGGCCCGAGGCTATGAACCAGCCCTTTGGCATTTTTTATTTTAAAGTGAAAACTGTGGGGGTGAATTCATTGAAGTAGAAGTAAATTCAAAAACAAAACAAACCGCTTTCCTTAACAAACAAAATGGGGAACTCCTCTTCTGGCCTGAGTTTCTGTTAACTGCTTCTTCAATTGATTTTATTGAAGGCAAAACGCAAATTCCAAAAATAAAACCTGTAGATCATGCAGCTGAAGTCAACACGCCTTTTGTACACCTCACAACTTTGCAAGTAAAAGGTGAATGGCTACAGCTAATCTTAAAAGGTGAAAAACATCGTGAAGTAGGAAAAGGTTGGGTTCGTTGGCAGAGAGACGGTAAAATATTAATAGCATATAAACTTCCCAATATATAAGTCCATTTTAATATTTTTTTAGGAAAAGCATTGGTTAAAAATTTAAACTTTCGGGATGGTCTCTATTCTTTACTTTGAATATGATACGTTAAATTTTCGTTTTTCTCCTTTTAAAATTTATTTTGAATTTGTTTTTTGTAATTTCAAATTTTCCTCACTGATATTTGTATTTTTGCTTAAAAGACAACCGTTCCATTAATGGCCAAAAAGAAAAAATCAACAACTAAAACACCCAGAAAAAAAATAAGCTTTTCGCTATCCAAACAACAGAAAATTCTTTTGGGTAGCTTTTTGTTTTTGTTGGGCTTGGCACTTTTGTTTTCCTTTGTTTCCTACTTTTTTACGTGGCAGGCAGATCAAAGTGAAATTGGCGCCTTGACAGAACGGGAACTGCAAACCAAAAACTGGCTCAACAAGTTTGGAGCTAATGTAGCGCACTTTTTCATTTATGACGGTTTCGGAATCTCAGCCTTTATTTTTGCATTTCTTGTTGCACTGACCGGAGTTTATTATTTTTTCGATTATGCCAAAAAACAATTGGCAAAATTTTGGTTTTGGGGTTTGCTTTTAATGCTTTGGATTTCAATTTTCTTCGGTTTTTTTGGTGAAAAAACAACCCTTTTTAGTGGTATCATTGGTTTTGAAACTAACGACCTCATGCAGGATTACTTGGGCTTGGTTGGCACCATGCTGGTAATGATTTTTATTTTGATTGTCTATTTAGTTGTACGTCTGAAGCTTACACCGGAAATGGCCATTGACGCATTTAGAAGTTCCAAAAAACACATTGCTTCCGAATTTGTTTCCGATGAAAAGGAAAACGATTCCGATGATGAGAAAGGAAACAAAACTGATGATAAAATTGAAGAGGATGAAGATTTTCCCGAACCTTATATTGAAGAGAAAGTAACGCCCCCACCTCCAGTAACCGAAAAATTAATTCTGAAATCAGACGTGGAAGGCGATGTGGAAATGGAAGTGGAACAAGTTGCCGATGAAGAGGAAATAGAAAACCTTAGCGATAAACTGGTAAAAGATTTTGGGGAATTTGACCCAAAACTGGAACTGAGCAACTACAAGTTTCCTAGTATTGAATTGTTGCGCGACCATACCGTAGGCGCTGCCATAACCATCGATCAGGAGGAACTTGAGGAAAACAAAAACCGAATTGTTGAAACGCTCAGCAATTATAAAATAGGTATTGCAAATATTAAAGCTACCGTTGGGCCGACAGTAACCCTTTACGAGATTGTACCCGATGCAGGTATCCGTATTTCAAAAATCAAAAATCTTGAAGACGATATCGCGCTTTCGCTTTCGGCTTTGGGAATTCGTATTATTGCGCCAATTCCCGGTCGTGGCACCATTGGTATTGAGGTGCCCAACAAAAATGCAAAAATAGTTTCTATGCGGTCTGTGATTGCTTCGGCAAAATTTCAGAATGCAGAAATGGAACTTCCCATCGCTTTCGGAAAAACCATCAGCAATGAAACTTTTGTAGTTGACCTTGCAAAAATGCCGCACATGCTGATGGCTGGGGCTACCGGACAAGGAAAATCTGTTGGATTAAATGCAGTATTAACCTCACTTTTATACAAAAAGCACCCTGCGGAAGTAAAGTTTGTTTTGGTAGATCCCAAAAAAGTGGAACTTACGCTTTTTAATAAAATTGAAAGACATTATTTGGCAAAACTGCCCGACACCGAAGAAGCTATTATTACAGATACTACAAAGGTTATAAACACTTTAAATTCCCTTTGTATTGAAATGGACACACGTTACGATTTGCTGAAAGATGCAATGGTCCGTAACATTAAGGAGTACAATACTAAATTCAAAAATCGAAAATTGAACCCCAACGAAGGACATCGGTTTTTGCCGTACATCGTTTTGGTGATAGATGAATTTGCCGATTTGATTATGACCGCTGGTAAGGAAGTGGAAACGCCCATTGCACGTTTGGCGCAGCTTGCGCGGGCGATCGGAATCCATTTAATTATTGCTACTCAGAGACCTTCGGTAAACGTAATTACGGGTATTATAAAAGCCAACTTCCCTGCGCGTATTGCTTTTAGGGTAACCAGTAAAATAGATTCCAGAACCATTTTGGACAATTCCGGTGCCGATCAGTTAATAGGTCGAGGGGATATGCTTTATACACAAGGCAATGAACTTACTCGAATTCAATGCGCATTTGTAGATACGCCTGAAGTTGCAGATATTACAGAATTCATTGGCTCACAGAAAGCATATCCCGATGCACACTTACTGCCAGAATATGTAGGCGAAGAAGGTGGCACAACTCTTGATATTGACATAGAGGAACGCGATAAACTGTTCCGTGAAGCCGCAGAAGTATTGGTAATTGCACAACAAGGTTCCGCCTCATTATTACAGCGAAAACTAAAATTGGGGTATAACCGCGCAGGTAGAATTATCGATCAAATGGAAGCGGCGGGCATTGTTGGCCCGTTTGAAGGCAGCAAGGCACGGCAAGTTTTGGTTCCAACAATAGATGCGTTAAATCAACTTTTAGATAACGAACAAAATGACAATTAAAATGCAAAAACTAGGTATTCTTTTAATCGCTCTTTTTATCACTACTTTTTCTCAGGCACAGGATGCAAAGACACTTTTGAAAGAGGTTTCAGCAAAAGCAAAGAGCTACGATAACATTTCAATCGATTTTAAGTATAATTTAAATAATTCCAAAGAAAATGTAAACCAAGAAACCCGCGGTGATGTTACACTCCAGGGCGATAAATATGTTTTGAATATGCTTGGAACTACCCGAATTTTTGACGGTAAAAATATTTACACCATTGTTCCCGAAGACGAAGAAGTAACCATTTCGGCATATAATGCCAAGGATGACAAGGAGATTACCCCTTCAAAGATGCTTACTTTTTACGAAAAAGGCTACACCTACAAAATGGATATTGAGCAAAATGTAAAGGGCAGAAAAATTCAATATATAAAACTTATCCCTATTGACTCAAAAGCTGAAATAAAGGACATTCTTTTGGGAATAGATGTACAGACCAAGCATATTTATAAGCTGATACAGACCGATGACAAGGGTACAAAATACACCCTTACTGTAAATTCATTTAAAACAAACCAACCCGTTTCCAAAACCTTGTTTACTTTTGACGAGGCTAAGTACAAAAAAGACGGTTACTACATAAATAGACTATAGCTCCGTAAGTGAAAATACTGGACAGGTACATATTGGTTACATATTTGAAGACGTTCTTGAGCGTCTTCATTATTTTAATGTTCATATTTGTCCTGCAGACCATTTGGCTCTACATTTCCGAACTTGCCGGAAAGGATTTGGATGTCTGGATTGTTCTAAAGTTCCTTTGGTACGTTTCTCCTCGTTTGATTCCGCTGGTATTACCGCTCACCATTTTGGTGACCTCCCTTATGGTATTTGGAAGTTTTGCGGAAAAATATGAATTTGCCGCCATGAAATCGACGGGAATTTCCTTGCAACGCGCTATGGGAAGCGTTATCGGTTTTATCATCGTACTTTCCATAACCGCTTTCTTTTTCGCAAACAACGTAATCCCCTATTCCGAATATAAATGGCAGAATCTTCGGCGGAACATTTCGCAATTCCAGCCTTCTATGGTTATATCCGAAGGACAGTTCAGCCAAATTGGTGATATGTTCAATATCAAGGTGGAAAAGAAAACCGGCGATCGGGACCAGTTTTTGGAAGACGTGGTAATTCATAAAAAAAATGAAGCCAAACCAAACGGGAACTATACTGTTATAATTGCAAATAATGGCGAGCTTGCAAGTGAAGAGGGCAGCAATACGCTATCGCTAATTTTAAAGGAAGGAAATTATTACGAAGAAATCCAGCCCAAAAATCCTGCGAAACAACAAGGCGAGCCCTTTGCAAAAAGCTATTTTGACGAATATTCTATCAACATCGATCTTACCGAACTGAATAATAAAGATGTTGATAAAGAGAATAACGTTAACAACCAAAACATGTACAATATCAGTGAATTGCGTGTTGAGATCGACTCACTTTCTGACAGTTATTCCGCAGATATTCAGTCATATACCAAAAACATGTACTACCGTAGTGGGGCAGAAAAATTTAAAGAAAATAAAATTAGTGATTCTGCAAAACCTCCAGCAATAAGCTCCATTCTTGAAATTTATAATCCAGCCCATCAATTGCAAATTGTAAAACTTGCATTAAACAATGCCAAAGGAACCCTACAAACCGTGGATGCGAAAAAGGTAGAATTTAAAAATAAAACCAAAAGACTGAACAAAACCGAAATAGCATTGCATGAAAAATATGCTTTGGGCATTGCTTGTATTATTTTGTTTTTTGTGGGGGCACCGCTTGGAGCCATTATTCGAAAAGGTGGAATGGGTTTGCCAATGGTGGTCGCTATCCTGCTATTTTTAACCTATCACTTTATCGGAATCTTTGCCAAAAACAGCGCGGAGGATGGAACTATGCATCCCTTTATTGCAACTTGGTTAAGTACAGCCATTATGCTACCTCTGAGTGTTTGGCTTACCTATCGCGCCACTACAGATCAAGGGATTTTCGACTTTGATTCATTTATGCAACGCATTGGGCGATTGTTCGGGATAAAAAGGAAAAAATCTTCCGAATAACATACAGCAATCCTAAGCTTCTTTTAACTATTTACAGCCGTACATTTTATATCTTTGCACAACATATTTGAAGCTATGATTTCTACAGAAAAAGAAAATTCCGTTAAACTCAACACTATTGAAGAAGCCATTGAGGATATTCGCAATGGAAAAATAATCATTGTAGTTGACGATGAAAACCGAGAAAATGAAGGGGATTTTATTGCCGCTGCCGAAATGGCTACTCCAGAAATGATCAATTTTATGGCAACCCACGGAAGGGGGCTCATATGTGCGCCATTAACAGAGGATAGATGTAACACCCTCGATTTAAATATGATGGTGGAAAATAACACCGTGCTGCACCACACTCAGTTTACCGTTTCGGTAGATTTGATCGGCCATGGTTGCACTACCGGAATTTCCGTTCACGATCGTGCAAAAACCATTAAAGCACTCGTTGATGAAAATACAAAAGCTAGCGATTTGGGAAGACCTGGCCATATTTTTCCGCTCCGCGCGAAGCAGGGTGGGGTTTTAAGGAGAACTGGCCATACCGAAGCTGCAATTGATTTGGCACGATTGGCAGGATTAAAGGCCGCTGGGATTTTGGTTGAAATATTAAACGAAGATGGCACGATGGCGCGACTTCCGCAGTTGATGAAAGTTGCGAAAAAGTTTGATTTGAAATTGATATCCATCGAGGATTTGGTGAAATACAGAATGGAGCACGATTCCTTGATTGAAAAAAAGGAGGACTTCAAAATAAATACGAAGTTTGGAGATTTTAGACTTCGCGCCTATAAACAAACCACAAACGATCAAATCCATATAGCACTTACAAAAGGAACGTGGAACGACAATGAACCTGTTCTGGTTCGTGTTAATGCAACTTTGGTAAATGGTGATATTTTGGGAACGCTTACCAACAATGCCGAACAGAAGTTGGATGATATGTTCAACGTTATAAACAGCGAAGGAAAAGGCGCCATTGTTTTTATTAACCAACAAAGTCAATCGCTTAATCTTTTAAACCGTTTAAAAGAACTTAAAGAAGCACAGAAACCCAACGAAATCGCAAAAGCACCCCGTATTGAAATGGACAGCAAAGATTTTGGAATTGGAGCCCAAATTCTTCACGATTTGGGAATTCATAAAATTCGTTTGGTTTCAAATAGCGAGCAAACCAAACGTGTAGGGATGATTGGATATGGTTTGGAAATTACGGAATATGTGAATTATTAAAGAGTCGACAATATTGCGCTTTTCATAGCCTCTGCCCGCTCCTTCACTTGCTTTGGCGTCCAGCCAATTTTTATGAGTGATGAAATTGTACGGCCCATAATAGCATCACTTTTTGAGAAATCGGTATTGTTTAAATCTTGCATTTGGCTTCTAACTTCAGCAGAAAGTTTACCAAGCGATTTCAAGTTTCGTAAATGTTCCCAGCCGTTTATATAGTGCCAATTATTGGTGAACCAATAAAAACAGGCATCTACGCCAGCTTTAGCAAGTGCCTTATGTGCTTTTTGGGTTAATTCTGCTGTGGGAAGAAAAAAGTTCAAAAACGAATAATTTTCCTCGCCACCTTCGGGAACCCGTCTGAAAGTAACACCTTCAATAGTTTCTATAGTTTCACGAAGAATAGTATAGTTTTCCTTTTGAGTCTTTAAAATATCATCCAGTTTATTCAATTGCGCAATTCCCACGGCGGCATTCAATTCAGAAATTCTGAAATTATAGCCTAAAAAAGGATGCGTTTCCGCCCCACGATCTTTCCCTATATGGTCGTGGCCATGGTCCTGATAGTGGTCTGCGTGCAATGCATACTTTTCATTATTTGTAATAACCGCCCCACCTTCGCCACAGGTAATGGTTTTTACATAATCAAATGAAAAGCAACCCAGATCACCGTAACTTCCCAAGGGTTTTCCTTCGTATGTTCCCCCAAGTGCCTGACAGGCGTCTTCCAAAAGAATTAACCTGTGCTTTTCACAAATCGATTTCAATGCCTTCAAATCTGCCATGGAGCCACACATATGTACCGGCATTACGCATTTTGTTTTTGAGGTAATTGCAGCTTCAACAGCTTTAGGGTTTAAGGTTAAAGTATCATCAATATCCACCAAAATAGGAACCGCTCCCAAGGCCAAAATAGATTCAAAACTTGCCACAAAAGTAAACGTTGGTATAATTACCTCATCGCCCGCGCCAATGCCAGCAGAAGCTAAAGCAACCGTAAGAGCAGCCGTACCACTGGAAACCAATTGGCAGTAGTCTGAACCTATTCTTTCGGCAAATGCTTTTTCAAACTCTTTTGCTTTCCAATGGTTATTGCGCATTCCGTCAAAACCGTATCGCATTAATACGCCAGTTTCCAATACATCGTGTACTTGTTTGCGCTCTTCGGCGCCAAAAAATTCAAATCCGGGCATTTTTTAATGATTAAGGTTTAATGTAGAATGAATAATAGATGTGCTTCAAAGGTAATGGTTGTGTTGTGAAATGGGATTTTTAAACATCAATTTACTTCAATTATAAGTTCGTCAATACCGCGACGCACTTTTTTGAGGTTAATAAAAAAGTCGGATTCGTCACGATAACCTACCGGAAGTACAATTACGGACTCCAAGCCTTTCTTATTCAATCCAAGCAGTTCATCATATTTTTTTGGTTCAAAACCCTCTATGGGGCAGGCATCAATGTTCTCAACAGCGCATACGGTCAAAAGGGCGCCAAGGGTTAGATAGAGCTGGTTAACCATCCAATCCTTTATTTCTTCACTATTTTTTTCAGTAAAGGAAGCTAGCAGGTTTTGCTCAAAAGGCTCTAGAATGGCACGCGGTGTTTTTCGCTGTGCTTCTACTCTTTTGAAATGTTCATAAATAAAATTCTCATTGATTTTCTTTTCAACACATAATACTAAAACGTGTGAAGCATCGCGAACCTGCGGCTGATTGTAGGTAAGTGGCATCAACTGGGATTTCAATTCAGCATTGCTAACCACAACCAATTTTAAAGGTTGTAAACCATAGGAAGTTGCCGTAAGGTTAAAGGTTTCTTTTAAAATATTCAGCTTCTCTTCGGAGAGAGTTTTTGTGGAGTCAAACCTTTTGGTGGCATAACGCCAGTGAAGTTTTTCAATTGTATTTGAAGTCATTTAAAAATGTGAATTAGTATTCAGCACAAAAATAGCGATAAAAATTTTGAACTTTTATCGCTATCCTTTTGCTACTAATTAAACAATTAAAAATTAACCTCCACTCCCATATACTTCTTCGCAATTCTCCCAAATAACTTCTATATCTTCTCGTAAATCGTCTATTCTGTTACCAATCTCTTCCCCCAATTTATTGATTTCTTCTTGTGAACACCCTTCATTTTGAGCATTTTGAAGAATCAATAGTTCGTACTCAATCAACATGCTTTGATAATTAATTGTTCTTTCGCGCCTCATCAGGCAAGCCTCAAGAGATTGCCCATTTCCCTCAGAGTCCACGATATTGGTCATGTCATCATTATAATCTTCATTCCATTCCCGGTAGAGCTCGATACTATTTGTATAACAATCACTTGGCCCCAACTCATCAATGCCACAACCGGAGAAATAACTTAATAATAAAAGACAACTAAGAATCAATTTAATTTTAAAAGAATATTTCATTTTTTTTGAATTTTTACAGATTTCACCACTTTATTATTTAATAGAATCTTCAATTCATAATTGCCCTCTTTCAAATGGTCGATGCTCATATAGATGACATCGTCCTTTTTTTTTGAATCTAGGGAGTTTTTCATTTATGAAGCCATTTTGCCTACACCAAAATTAAATAGATATATAAATTGGGCTTAACAGAAATGTTCCAAAACATAGAAGATATGTTTCAGCACTTATAATTAGAATGTTTATCAAGGGTTACGTGTTGTTTGAAAGATATTCGTTGGGCGTACAATTATAAACTTCCTTAAAGCATTTACTAAAATAGGAAGGTGTATTAAAGCCAACTTGATAAGCAATTTCTGAAATGGAAGCGTCAGTTTCCTTTAGCAAACGAATAGCTAACTTTAATCGTTGTGAGCGTATAAATTCACTTGCAGACATTCCTGAGATCGCTTTAAGTTTACGGTGAAGTTGTGTGCGACTCATATGCATAAGCTTTCCAAAACGTTCACTTGTAAAATCTGGTTCAGTAATGTGTTCGTCCAGAACATTTTGCAAACGTTTTAAAAAATCACTTTCTGTTGAAGTTAATGACAATTCAGGATTGATGCTTAAGGTTTTGCTGAAATGCCTTTGCAGCTGCCTTCTGGTTTCGATGAGTTTTTCAACTCTAATTTTCAACTTTTCACTTTTAAAAGGTTTGGTTACATAAGCATCGGCGCCGGTTTTTATCCCTTCAATTTCGTTCTCCTCCCCTACTTTTGCGGTTAGGAGAATTATTGGAATGTGGCTAGTAAGCTCATTTGTTTTAAGCGTGTTACACAATTGGATACCATCTATCTCGGGCATCATAATATCGCTTATTATCAGGTCTGGCATTTTTTCCAATGCTTTCGCAATGCCTATTTCCCCATTCTCTGCTTCAAGTATTTGATAATTATTCTTAAATATTGAAATGATAAAAGCCCGGATATCGGCTTCATCCTCGACTATCAATAGAAGTGGATTTTCTTTTTCAACGTTTTCAGTCTGTGGATTGGTTGGTGGTTCTGTGCTTTCTATTTTGTCATCAAAAACCAAAGCATCCTTTTCAAAGGCTGTATACTCAACTGGAACGGAAACAGTAAATTGAATTTTATTATCATCAATATTGTTTGCGATTATTGTTCCCTTTGAAAGTGAAACCAATTCTCTTACCAGGGCAAGGCCCACTCCCACACCTTCGGAAAGTCTATTATCCTGATAAAATCGTTGAAATAATTTACTTAAATCCTTTTTGCCCACATAATCAGTTTGATTGATTATTGAAAGCACCGCTACCCCATCCTGATTACTCGCTTCAAAAACAATGGTGCTGTTTTCCGGAGAGTATTTTATTGCATTAGATAATAGATTTGAAATAACCTTTTCAATTATATCTGTATCATACCACACATTTTTTAGGCCTTTACTCCTGCTTGAGATCGCAATGTTTTTTTTATCAGCTTTGTATTGAAAGGCACTGATAAGCTGCTTGAGCAAAATTGTCAGGTTTCCTTGTTTAATGGCCAATTTACGCTGGCCGGAATCTATCATTGACAAATCGAGCATTTGATCTACCAAGCCCACTAATCTGTCTGCATTGTGCTTAACCAGTGATAATTCCTTTTTATCATCTTTTGAAAGTTTAGCTTTTGCCAATTGATTTTCAATCGGTCCAGATATTAGTGTAAGTGGCGTCCGGAACTCGTGTGAAATATTTGTATATAGTTTGGTTTTAAACTCATCCAGTTTTTTCAGGCGTTCGGTTTCTTCGTGTTCCAACCGCAACTGGGTTTTTATTTCCCAGCGCCATTTTAAATATCTGTAGAGATAAAATCCAAACAATAAAAACAATAATGCATACATACCCTTTGCCAAATTGGTAGCATACCAAGGTTTTAAAATTGTAAATGAATAGGTTGTCGGTTCTGTATTCCAAACGCCATCATAATTGCTGGAGATAACCTGAAATACATAATCATCTGGCGGTAGGTTTGTGTAATGTGCAGTGTTGTTATTTCCCGCATCAATCCAATCGGAATCATTGTTTAACAGTTTATACCTGTATTGATTGCGTTCCGGTTGCGAAAAATGAAGGGAGGAAAAAGTGAACGTAACTGTATTTTCATTATGCTGAAGCTGTTGACCTGGCACGAGTTTTCGATCTTGGTTAAAGATTTCAAAGCCCGAAATAACCGTTTTTGGTTTTATGGGATTAAACGATAACTGGTTTGGATTAAACCAGTTTAAGCCTTCCAAACCACCAAAATACAGCACGCCATTTTGATCTCTAAAATATGCGCCTGTATTGAATTCAAAAGCTTGCAGTCCGTCATAATTACTATAATTTTCAATTACTGAAATAGTATTATCTTGAAATTTTAATTTTGAAATGCCCTTGTTGCTGCTCACCCATAAGTATCCTTCCTCATCAGGAAGAATTCCGTAGATTACATTATTTGGCAAACCTTCCGCTGTGGTAAACTTTTGTACTGTCTTTTCTTTTGGATTAAAAACTTGCAATCCATCCCCATTTGTTCCTATTAATAAAACCGAACCATCAAAGTATAATGACTTTACATTGCTGTTTACCGCCTCTATTTTATCGATAGTATTATTTTGAGTGTTTAGTTTAAAAAGGCCGTCAGTCTCCGTTCCAATCCAAAGTTCAAATGCATTTCCCTGTTCAATAGTTCTGATATTATTGGTGCTTAGATTTGAATTTTCGGTTGTGTATTCCTGAATAATTCCACGGTCTCTATCAAACTGAATGAGTCCATGGTCCCGGGTACAAAGCCATATTGTATTGTCCTTATCGTTATAAATTTTCCAAATGGTAAAAGAGGCGGTTTTATTAAAGGAAGTAATTGTACCGCTTGCATCCCTCACTTGCAACCCGTGAGTTTGATGGCCGATCCATAGTTTGTCCTCATCTGCTAACAAACTCATAATGCGATCTCCCAATAAATCTGAGTTTTGAGCTGTATAAGTGTAAAAATTTTGTTTATCAATATTTAAGCGCGTGAGCCCTTTTCCGGAGGTTCCTACCCAAATATTGTTTTCGGAATCTTTAGCAATTGCCCTAATTACATCAACATCCACATTTAGTGGAACTTGATCGTTTGTAAGTACGTTGAATTTAACTAGATACTCATCATAATAGCTGAGGCCAGTACCGTCAGTACCTAACCAAATGGTGCCGGTATTGTCTTCAAACAAACTTAGAACGTCATTATAATGCAGTGCATAGGGGTTATTTTTATCCTCGGTAAAATTCTGAATGGTTTTTTTATCAAAATTCACCAAATAGACCCCCTTGCCATAGGTTGCAATCCACAAGTCGTTGCGTTTATCAACAAGAAGATCTTGAATTATTAAATTTTCAGGAAGTATTGCATTTTCAAATCCTTTGAACTGTTGAAAATGTAATTGGTTTTCTTTTTTAATGAAAAGTCCCTTTCCAGAGCTCCCTAGGTAAAGACTATTGTCAATAGCCTGCGAAGCTGCACTAAAATTTGTTCCCGATAAAATTTCCCTAAAAATATAATGATCATTCTTTATTTCGAAAAAACCGTTGTTTGTAACAGCTAAGATGGTTTTATCTTTCATTTCGAAAAAATTATAAACGGTGCGTTTGGAATCTTTTGGTTTTAAAAATTGAATTGTGTCCTTGGTTTGATGGTTTATTCTGTAAATTCCATTTCCATACGTACCCAAAAAATAATCTAACTTCTCGCTTTGAATAAGTGTACTTACGTTATTGACACTATTTACAAAATTAAAAGTATCGCCTTCTACATTGTATTTTTGAAGTATCCCCGAATTGGAGACAATCCACAATTCTCCACTTTTCGCTACATAAATTTTACCAAGCTTACTAAATGTGGGCCGGGTAACGTCTTCAAATTGAATATCAAAATGTGTAAAATTTCGGCCATCATATTTGTTGAGTCCATCTTGGGTTGCAAACCACATAAACCCAGTAGTGTCCTGAGCTATACTCACAACGCTATTTTGTGACAGCCCCTGCTCCACGGTAAGTTCACGAAACGCAACTTGTTTATTGTTTTGTGAAAACCCGTCACAGAAAATCAATAATGAAAAAATTAACTTTAAGAGTTTCATTGCTAGTTGGTTTGTGAATTAAAGTTACTAAAAATATTATGGGAAACGGGAAAGCAGAGAAAGGTAACTTGTGGTGTTCAATAAAAAGTTTAAAAAAAGCTTTAAAAAATCAAAAAAAGCTTTCTATATTTGCACCCGCATTGGAGAAATGGCAGAGTGGTCGATTGCGGCAGTCTTGAAAACTGTTGAGGGTAACACCTCCGGGGGTTCGAATCCCTCTTTCTCCGCTGAAATTCCGAATCCCCTGTAAAAACAGGGGTTCTGGAATAAAGTTCAAAACAAAAGCACAATTCGTGCACAGATTGATACCTCCGCAGACATTTTAATTCTAAACAAATTAAAATGAAAAAATCAATCTACACCAAACCCAAAATTTGTCGATCCGAAAAAGGATGGTACGTTTGGTTCCGATACAATGGAACATTGAAACGTTACAAGCTTGGCATCAATTACATCAAGAACCTTCAAGAAAGGGAACGTGAGGCAAATGCCTTGAGAAAAGCTCTCTCTAGAAAACTCAAAAAGGGATGGAACCCTTTGGTCCCTGAACTTCCCGAATTGGATGTCGAGATGTCACTTCCTGCAGCACTTAAATTTTGTCTTCAAAAGAAAAAAGAAAACCTCTCTGCTAAATCTTATTCTGGATATAAAGGCACTGTCAAATTTTTGAACACCGCAATCGACTCCATCGGCTTCAATTTGCTTTCAATGGATGAGGTTAGACGAGCTCACATCAGAAAATTGATGGATATAGCAGCAAAACAGAGGAAATGGTCCAACAAGGCCCGAAATAAGCATCTCAATCATTTGAAGGCATTATTGTCCGAGTTGATCCACTGGGATATCATAGAAAATAATCCAGCCCATAACATAAAGAATCTTCCAGTCCAGGAAACTGAAGCAAATGTTCCAGCTACTTTGGATCAGCATGTTCTTATTAAAGAAAAACTCGAATCTGAACACTTCAATTTTTTTGTATTCGTGGCCACGATCTTCCATACGGGAATGAGACCTTGGGAAATTCTGCAGATCAAAATAGAATATATCGATTTTAAGGCCTCCGAAATTCATTTGCCTGCCCATATAACCAAAACTAGAAAAGAGCGCACAGTGCCTATCAATAGATTCCTAATGGAGTTATTTCTTACTATAGGTGCAGATGAGGTTCCCAACAATTATTTTCTATTCGGAAGCTTTAGAATTCCAGGGAGAGGAAACTGTGGTCCAAAAAGTGACTTCATCCCTGGTCCCACACAATTGAAAAGGGATACGGCCACAAAAAGGTGGAAAAAAATCGTTAAAGATGGGATGGGTATCAATGTAAATCTTTATAGTTATAAACATTATGGGGCCAATCAGAAGATAATTGCCGGTATGGAGCTGGATGTTCTTCGCGAACTTTATGGCCATACTTCGAAACTTATGACGATGAGATATGCTAAGGTGGTAAAAGAGATCTACCGTAAAGAAATTATGGAGCGTTCACCCAATTTTTGATTAATTTAGTCTATCTAATTCCTTTTTTTATATAATGAAGAAAAAAAATATTTACATCAGAGCCATGGAAATTGGATATAATCATGATAATGGTCTCTTATATTCTCAAATGAAAACATTCTTAGAAAGAGATTTGGATTTTACTTTTTCAAAGAGTAGAGAATATACTTTTGTCTCATGGTTTCTAAAAAATTTTCAATCAATAGATTCCGCTGATGCTCTCCCGGACACATTATATAAACTTAAATACTATATTCTCAAGGGTGAAAAATATAATGAACGGGCTTATGCAGAAGTAATGACTCAAAGATTCTACATGAAGGGCGAATTGGTAAAGCAATATTTAGATTATTTAGAATTAAAAGATTCGCGCCAGCACGCGAAAAAAGCGCAACAATCTTCAACTATCGCTATTGGTATAGCCATCCTCACATTAATAATTTCCATATACTTTTCCGCAACCACCCCGAATCCACCCTATGATGTAAATGTTCTGGAAAAGCCTCAACCGATAAAAGAGATATTTGCTCCAGATCCTCTCGAATCTATCAAACCCGATAATGAAAAAGCCTTCCATTTAAAAAAATCAATTGAAGAGCTTAAAGATGAACTGAATAAAGCTGATGAACTTATTCGCTATTACGAGTCCAACGATTATATCAACAAAGAAATCGCGAAAAGGAATATTGGTAAAATTTAAATTGCCGAAATTAGTAAACAAAATTAATGATATGGACTATATAGATTTAGAGGTCGACCACCCAAAAGAAAATGGTGATTACCAGGTAAAAATAAACGGAGGTAAAGAAGGTGTGCGTATAAGTCGTGCAACCTGGAGCCCTGAGAGGGGGTTTGAGTTATTGATTGATTCTCTTGGTCCTGAAGAATATATATTTGCGTGGCAGATAAAATAATTACCTCGAATTCGATGGAGTAAAAATGGAAAGTTTATGGAAACTTTTTGGAAAACCATTTCCAGGGCATATAGGTTTTTTTAGTCCGTGAGTACCAAATGTATCCCGCGCCCAATAAAGCCAAGATTATCCACAGCCACCAAGGTATAATTTCTGATGTGCGTTCCACTTTTAGATTTTTACTTTCTTCGAGTTTCTTTTGCAGCGTATCAATCTTTTGGTTCAGTTCGGTGATGGTAGATTCCTTTTCATTATTGACGATCGTAAGACTGTCTATGGTATTTTGTTTTTTAAGTTCATCTTCCGTAATCACATTGATCCAATTGGTATAAGTTCTAATGGTCTTGCCTTCTTTTTTTTCCTCCTCGACCGTTGCGGGAAGCTTAGGGTCTGCTACCGTACCGGAGAATTTCCCTAATTCAGAAGTGGCCTCTACAGTCTTTATAGACTTTAAAGCTTCCTGGCTTTCACGCTGGTTGTTGAGAATCAGATTTTTCATTTCCTTTGTGGAAACCTGCTCAAGATATACCTTGCTTTGCTTTTGCCTGTTCCGGGTACTTTTGCATCCCATCAAGGTTATTAGTACAAAAGCTAATAAAATATATTTATAAGTCTTTAAGCTCATAATATGTGAATAAAGTTAGACGGCACTCTTGCCAATAGTTTCTGCTTGATTTCCCAGACCTGAATCTTTCTGTCCTTATTCACATCAAATAATGGATTCCATTTTGCGATTCGCTCTGGAGAGAGTCTTGACGTGTGCAGCACCCATCCATCTGGACGACCAATTGCAGCAGGAAAGAAAACTGCCAAGTAAACATCGGTCATTCTTTGCATCCTGGACTTATAGGGCTTGAGATAAAGAAATACAAAATTCAATTGTTCCACGCCATCCATCTGTCTAAGTTCCGCAGTTGTAATACCTAAAGATTTTGCGGCCGCATCCCCAAACTGAATCAATCCTGTATATCCCAATTTATTGGTTATCGCAGGGTCAAACGTTCCAGCGGTCTCAAGATCCATTACCAACATCAACCAATGCGGATTTATCTGAAGCTTCAGCGAAACTTCCACAACTTTGTTCACAAATGCCTGTGGGTCACATTTCAGTACGGAAGCGCGAAGCTTATTCCCGTTTAAAATTTCCGAGGTCTTCATCGTTTTCATTTTTGTTTTGGTTTTCATCAAATTGATAACTATCATAGGATCTTCCGAAAAAGAAACTTTTTATTCTCAACATCACTAGGTCACCCATCTTCCTGAAGAACCAGTCCATTTTTTTGTAGAATTCAGGCTTTTTCCCAAACATTCGTTCCTGGTTTTCCCCTATTGAATGCACATCAAATGAGATTACCATAAAGAAGAAAAAAAGGGTAATCAACATACCGCCCTGGTGGAGTGTGTCCTGATCAATAAATACCAGAGCACAGGAAAAAATGGTTAGAATGGAACTGATAACTATCACAGCAAAAAATTTCCAAACACTACTCCAAAGTTTTTGGGAGCTTACATAACCCTTGGTTGTTCCTGCAGATATCAAATGCTCTTTTCTGGAAGCCTTTAATCCAGTTATAAAATCAAAAGTAAAAATGACAATGTACATTCCTAGGCCTGCGATGAACACAAAAAATGTTAGAATCAATCCCCTAATAACATCAGCGCTAAAGATGTCAACGAGCACATCCACTACTTGAACCCGGGGTTTAATATATTTATCTGCCAAATCTGAGAAGATAAAGGCCAATCCAAAAGAATGTGGAAACAACCCGAAATGCTCAAAGCAAAATGCCTTTTTTACAATCTCGAACATTGTCGCAGGTGAGTGGGTGATCTTGTCAATCATTATTATTATTCTTCAAATTCAAAATTCACTTTAAGAGGCAAGCCCTCGCAGGTAATTACATTCTTTATCCAGTCTATTGCTAATTGCTTAAATGGCGTATCTGCCAATGTCAATCCAGTCCAGATACTTTCAAGATTAAAATATTGAATAGCACCTTGGTAGTCTGGCTGTCCCCATTCTTGTATTCTTTCTTCATCATAGGTGCCGCCACGTGTTAGGAAAGCAAGAATTTCTTCCTCTTCATCGTTTTCATTTAAAATAGTTGTTGGAATATAAGTTTGGTCAAATACCTTTCGGTAGCTTTCAATTTCTATCACATTGCCCTCCAGCTCATACGCAAACTGAAACTTTGCAATGAGCATAGGCTTATCTGGAATAGGCTCTGCCGAACGTGCAATAACATAAGGCGATGGAAAAAAGCCGCGGTTTGCCCGTGGGCTTTTGTAGTTTTCTATTTTTGAATTGAATTTTATCATTAAAGTGTTATTTCGTTACTAAAGTCACTGAAATTCATTTGCCCGTCAATGGTTCTAATTTTTATTTTTACCCCTGTCAAACTTCCCACATCTGAAATCACATCGCTTAAATCAACTGTATCACCCGAAGATGTTATTTCACTATGTTCAAAAAGTTTTCTCCATAAAGTACCATCATCAACCCAAACTTCATAAGCATCCGTTCCATTAGCATTTGGCGTTGGTGGCGTGAAGTTTAAATCAACTGAATTTGATGTTAAGTTTGAATAACTCAATAAAGTTGGAGCATCAACAAAAATCACACTTCCACATTCTATAATAGTACACCCTCTCGTATCTCTAGCATAAATCATAATTGGGTGTAAATCGTGTCCTCCATAAAAGTTTGCAGGACCAATGGTAACACCACTACCTGTATTGGACGGGTCCTTCGACAACGTTACCGCATTACCCCCAACACCCGGTGCTAATACATACAAACCCAATGTTGAACCAAACCTCACATTTCTTACTGTTGAATAAGTTCCTGTTCTGGTATCTGCATTTATAGCATTTCCAAGGTTTATTCCTGTTGTTCCTCCAAAAGAAGACCATTGAAATTCGCCATCTACGGTAGGTGTTCCACTTACACACGTATATGTTAACCCATTTATATAAAATTTATCTCCAACATCTATGGAACCTGAAGGAAGTCGTAACCAATTAAAAGCCTGTCTATCTTTTACCTTACAATAATCTCCTATATAAATTTTGCATCCTGTTTTTATATTGGTTAAATCGTGGGCTTCGGTTGGAGTTCTGCCACCATCATTAAATGTAGAATTTGCGGATGTTAAATTTTTTAAATAAAGTCTTTCTAACGAGGCTAAATCTCTTAAAACAGGGAATTGATAATTTGAATTTCCAATTAGGGTTGTATTTGGGAAATATAATTTTTTTAGCTTATTCGCGTTCCTTAACAAGAATCTGTTTTGCAAATAAATAGGCTTCACGTTAATTTTGAGCAACTTATTCACATTTTCAATGGAATTCCCTGCGCCTTCTAAATCTGCATTAGGGGCGTAAAAATATTTCAAATTTGTCGCTCCTACGAAACTTTGCGCCAATCCAAAAATAAGTCCATCAAGGTCAATAAAATATGTTACCGATGTTACATTGAATGTATTTAAAATCGTTGAATAAGGTTTTGTGATGTACATCGAAACATTGTTGAAAGCGTCAATTGAAAAGTTTTGAATATCGGTTTCCAAAAGTCCTGCCGTTTTTGACGCAAATGAAGCAGCACTTGTTATATATGAAGCCCCAACGCCACCTATGAAAGTGTTTAAAAGGATATCCTGACCAATAAATCTTCTCATTTCATCAAAATCACCTGCCATTACGTAAGTTTTAAAAAGTAATATTGAACAATTCCTGTTTGGCGGCACTTCACTTTCAGGTGCATATCTGTATTTGCCTGAAAAGTGTGTCCGGGTATTTTTGTAGCTCCTGTAACTGTTGGTTCCGTGGCTCTGTTAATTAAGATTGTTGCTTCACCACCAGCTATTGCACCTGTTGTGGTAAATGCAGAATTCCCATTTGCCGACAACATATTGCAACTGTTCCCGACTGGATTAGATAAATTGACCGTTGTGCCAGTATCTGCAGTTACGGTGGCTTCTAATGAAGGAGCAACATTTGATAATTTTAAAAGCTCAACCCTATTCTGTACAGCGTTATATTTGAAATGTAGAATATCATTCTGTTTGATTTCCAGATCAGTCTCCTCAGCAAACCAAAATGGAACAGTCGCTGTACCGTCGTTATGCTTTAGTGAAACAGATTCAACTTCAGAGTTTTTCAGAAATATATCCATACCGTCATAAGCAACCCCTCCTGGTAAATCTGTAACCATGAAAAATCCCTTAAGGATTTGTCCTACAGATGAAGGCTTTAATAAATGGGTCGTATATTCCTGGGATAAAAAAAGTAGTTGAGGATTTGGAGCAGAATTCGACCTATATCTCTTAGAACTTTTTGTCACAAACTGATTCCCTGGAGGTAAAGGATCTGACGGGTCGTCAATATCCTCACCAAAAACATTCACCTGTGTAATTACAATTACATTATAGGGAAGTTGCGGAGGTACACCAACATCACTCCTCTCCTCTCCGGCAATTCGTTCAAAACCATTTGCAGTATTGGCCACGATTGTATCAATCCTATATTTATCCTCAGCCGCTGCTGGAATGGGAATGAGAGTCTCTGTGTCTTTTGAATAATCCACTCCTCCAATTCTCCAAATGGGCACGACTGGCAGTATAGGTATCTTAACAGTCAGAAGATTAGCGATTATTGGATCAGGGATCAGCTCAATAGGCCCCATCTGAATAATACCATTTTCATTAGCATTTCCATCACCGAGCGTTCCCCTGGAATAAAGGATTGGAAGCAAAACGTTCTGAAGAGCCTGGGCAGTTGGATAGGTTAGACCGTTAACAGATATCTCATCGATTCGTGTCGGACGTAAAAGTTCCATTTTACTATCGTATGCATTGACAATCCTGACCAAGTTCCCGGACACGGGATCACCAATGATCTGGGAAAGGAAATTCTTATAATATGGAATGCCATTGAGTGTAAACCTCTGGCTATTTAGATTTGTTATATTGGTCATTAGATCACCCGCGTTTGGAAACCAGATGTTGATCGTGTCCGTCCACAACCTTCATAGCAGCTGTTCCAGCTCTGGTATGTCGAAATATTGCGCTCGATGAACTTTTTGAAGTCCTCAAAGATGAAATTTGCGTCTTTCTTGTACTTATAGTACATATTATTCTTTTCTTCAGTAGTCAAAGGAGTTGAATGAGGGGTGGTCTTATTGACCAGACCATGGCTCGTGCTGACATTTCCCGATTTTCTGTAGAACCTGGCATAGGTAAAGTATGCCAGTACGTCTCCGATTCCCCTGAAGGAGTAATTTTTTCCGTTATATTGATACTCTCCCCCATCAATGAGCAATTTCCACTCGGCATCCTCTTTTTTTTCAAGCAGCTCAAAGTAAAAATCCTCGCATAGAAGCGGTTTCAAATCGAAATCCTGTGCTTCACGTATAAAAACGTTGAACTCGTCCTCATTGTAGCCGATGGCCACCTGAAGGATTTCCGAAACTTTTGCCTTATTGATTAACAGTACCATCATCAAGCAGTTTAAATTGTTTTATGCTCCAGTCATTAGTCGGATTGATAGGATCCTTATAGTTCCAGAACAGTTCCTTGAAAAGCCGCTCCAATTTTTGGCGGTCCAGGGCGGTCAGAGCGTTGTAAATGGATTGGGCCTTGATTAGATCCTCTCCAGAAGTGTTACCAAGTTTTCCTTGAATGAAATCAATGAGCTGTGGTGGTATGTTCTTGTATGCCTTTCGGATGAAATTACTGGAGCTCTCCTCAAAGTGGGCATACTTCTCTGCCTTGACCTCATTCTTAATGACATCGAACTTAAAGTTCCCGGACTTTTCACGTTCATCGTCCCAGTCATCCTTAATGATCAGTTTACGGCTTGCATTCTCAAGCCCAGAGATTTCATCTATGTTTTTGTAAAAATTACGCTCATCCTCAACGTTGGGAAACTCACGATGCCGGATGTACTGGATGTCCTCAAAGCTCCTTTGTACCGTGCCCTTGTAATAAAGTCCCATATGATACTCAACCTCGGCAAAATTCATCGCCTTTTCGACCAGGGATAATGGATAGGTATGTTTTCTTTCAAACTTGAAGAACATTATCTGTCCTTTATAGTTTTCCCATCCGCCGGCACGATCTACCTGGGCCTGAATAATCTCTGGACGTGGGTTGTACACATCGTATACATCGACGTCTTCCTTTTTAAGGTTCCTGCCCCACCCTTTTGGGCTTACGACAATCTTACCATAGTAATCATCACTGTCCTTCTGTCCTACCTTGCACAATGTAAATGGGATTACCGCATATGAATCCTTTTCATAATTGGCATTATACCCCACCCTGATGAAAGCGCCTTGATGCTTTGATCCCGATTCAGCAACTTCCTGAAGAAGATCATCTGGTGTAGTGTCCTCCCAAAACACATCGCTTAGATTGACATTGGACATATCAACATTGAAACCGCCCCCGGCAATGAACGTCTGATAAGTCCACGCACATTGTGAGGCAGTTGGGGAAAGATCAATGACATTCTCGTTTATAAGCGACTTGAGGTTATCGTCCCCGTGGAAAATAACCCCAAATCGTTTGTTGAAAATATCCTTTCTCTCCTCCTTGAAGGCTTTAGGAATCGTTGACTTCATAGCGGATTATTCTTCTTCGTCCGGCATTTCTGGATTGTTCACCTCGATTTCCTCGGCTTTTTTGCCTGGTTCGGAAGCAGGCTCTACCGGCTCTTTCTTTCCTTCATCCCCTTCATTTTTGATGGTATTGGCCACCGCCAAAAGCTCGTCAAGCTTTTTGCGATCAGCTGCCTTCAGACCATCGAAGCGTTTCTGAACGCCCTCAATAGTCTTGGCGCTGGTATTGACACCGATCTGCGCAAGGATGGACGTACCTTCCTCCACGGTGTAATTGTTCTCACCAACTACAACATGTGTAGCCTCTGAAGCTTTTTCTTTACCCGACAAAAGCTCGTCAAGGTTTTTGGGCAGAACGGCAAACAACTGTTTGCGGTTCGGGTTCTTTTTGATAAATTTAAGTGCAATCTCATCAGTGAGATTCTCATTTGTGTAGACCTTGCTGGATCCAGGAACTGGAAGAATACTCCCAGTTTTAAGTTTAAAATTTCGATCGTCTTTCATGACCTTATATTTTTTAAGTTTTTTGATTCTGTTAATGTAGCCGGCTATCTTGGTTGGACAGCCGGTACAAACTTCCCCGAATAGTTCCTGATAGAGATCGAATACCTCGGTCAGGTGCTTTCTTACTAATTCATCAGCTGGGGTCTCGCTGATGAACCGTACACGTTCATTAAGGAGCGACGTACTCATTGTCAGCAATCCAGGTTTCAGTTTCCTCGAGACCTGTGGTTCCATCGCCTTCGGCCATCAGGAAAATCTTTAATCCGGTTCCCTCTTCCTCACCCTCCTTGGTAGCGACTATCAAAGTAGTTGCACCAGAGTTGGCAGTAGAATCGAAATCGTCATTCAAGATGTCCATTCCCGACTCAAGTCCGGCGATACGATAAGAAATCTCACCGTTCAATCCTGTATCAACCATTTTGTTGATGGTCCCCACTCGGGCTCCGTCAACGAGTTCCTGAATTCTTTCGGATTCTTCCTCACCTCGGTAAGTGACAATGAATTCATCCGTATGGATGTACCCATTGGCAAAATCTCCAACTGCCAAGGCGTGCTTGGTTTTCTTAGTTTTAGAGCTTCCTTCAGCTGGATAAATTTTTGCTCCCGCTTTTAATACCAGGGCCGTAACCTTAGTTCCACGGTTGGCGGTCAATGTCGCGCCCCGATCAATGTCATCGGTATTGAAATACCATTTTTTACTGACCCCTTGTTTTGGCTTATGCCCGCACTTCTTTGCGAACAGTCCGGACAATTTTGCATCACATGATTCTGGCATAATTAATATTGTTGAAAGGGGGCGCTAGGCCCCCTTAGTTAGACAAAATTTTTATAATGCGGCTTTTAACGCATAAGGGTTCACCATCTTGAAATCAAGCATATAATTTGCTTTGATCCAGAATGTCTCATCTGCGCCACCGATGTACTCCAGACGAAGATCAGATAAAGCTGCCTCGCTATCCACACCTACCTGAAGGTACTCCTTTCGGGTATTCAAAGCAAAGTGAGGAAGGTGGATAGTGTCAGGATCTGGATCATTGTCAACAATGAAATCCTTTTGCTTCCAACGGTCATAGTTAACGATCGGCTTCAAAGCCTCTCCATCAATTGAAAGGTCTTTTATTCCTTTCATTGTCAAGTCCACATTGGACTGGAGACCGTACCCATTGGCACGTTTTACCCACTTTTTATAGGATTTGAAGAGACGGTTCGAGGTCAATAAAATGTCACTATCGAAATCGTACTGGTCCAAAACTTCTTCATAGATGTTCAATGCATCCTCACTTGCAAACGTGTTCTGAAGTGCGATTGAAGCGGCATCGTTCTGAGGAAGATCGATGAACGCATCGGCAAACTCCGGAAGCGTTGACAAATACTGAAGCGTTGGGATAAGTCCCTTGTCAATGGTATTGTAAAACTTCGCGAAAGTCGCCTCATCGGTCAGGATGTCCTGAGCAGCGATATCCTTATCACCCAAGAGAATGATTCTCAAAAGATCAAGCTCCATTGCCTTGGTAACGTGGTCCTGAATGAACATTCCTAATTCAGTACCCTCCAGGTTCTTGATGTCATGTCCATTGGCCAATGCCCACTGGGTGAACTGTCCCATAAAATCATCATAGCAATAGTTCAGTTTTACCTCCTGGAGTGTAGGATTCCAGAACTGGCTAAATGCAGGAAACGATGGTGAGATTCCATTTCCACCGCAACCTGCGGATTTTGTGGTAACGTACTCAAATCCTTTCCTCGCTGCCACTTGCTGGCCTCCCTTGATCCCGGGAACGATAGTAAAGAATTCGTTTGTCGGTTGGTGAAACAGATCATTTACGATGATCTCTCGTGTGTCCTGGATGAATCTTTCATCCGTGGCCAAAAGTTGAAAAGCTGATTTTAATTCCATGGCTTACTTCTTTTTACGGTTTTCGCGAGCTTCACGAACCTTGTCGGGATCGTAGCCACTGGCATTATTCTTTTTCTTTCCACCTGCTGGAGGCTCGGCCTCATATGTGGTTTTTTTGGAAGTGACCGATTTGGCCAACGTAGTCAAACGGCCATCGAACTTCTGTACCTGGTCGGCAATAAGTTCCATGCCTTCTTGGCTTTCCTTCAGATCCTTTTTGTAGGTCGTCTGGAACTTGTCAAAAGATTTTCGCATTGCATTAAAGCTCTGCATCATCTCTGCCATTGTAGGCTCTTCATCGGGAGGTGGAGGATCAGCCTCGGCATCCTTTATCTCGGCAATCTTACCACCGGCAATCACCAGTGTCGAGCCATCCTTCAAAACCACATCACCATCAGGGAGCGGCTTACCCTCAGAATCGTTGACTTGGTCGCCAACCTTTGGGTTTTCGTCTTCAGTAACGATCGTGATTATGTCTCCCGCCGCGGTTGTTTCCTCGACATCGAACGTCTCGTTCGCACTGAATTTCTTTTTTAGTTTGTCTAAGAAACTCATCTTTTCATTGTTTTTAAATAGGTTTAGGTAATTAATATAGCGGTCAAAAAAATCCTCCACTATGGATGGATCCTTCTGAATCACGTCAAAGATTGTTGGGTTGTTATCCAAGAAATCGGTAACGATTATTCCCAGGTCATTGGAGTTAGAGAAGAGGCTATCGGTCGCAGCTGGATCATCGACCACATCGGAAGCAACAATTCCATTATAGATGTGCGAGCTGAACTTCTTACCCTCGATTTCGACCGGCTCATTTTCATATTCTGGAATCGGAATGTGGATTGAATTACCGAACATGTCAGGATTGGTCTCCGCCATATCCATCACATATTCGAACATTGATATTCCCTTTCCGTCAACATCGGTCTTTTTAGAAATTGGATCTAAATGGAGATCGGCAAAAACTTTGTTCTTTTCGAATCGGAAATTTTTATATCTCCCAATAAAACTACCCAGTGAGGTGCTGCACATATTGGGATGCCCGAAACGGGATTTTACACCTTGCTTTTGCTCATTAGCCCCTTGGGCCAAAGCTTCAAGATATTTCAGTCCGAAGTGGGTGCCATTTTTGTTGGCGCCTTCCTTCAGTATAACCACATTTTTAACGACACCGTTCTCACGGTCGACATTAATATTTTTGGATTTGGAAAATACTGGAGTTGTTTTGAAGTGCATTTCGAGCTTTCTCTAATTTGTTTCAAAACTAAGGTTGATTTTTGGCAGGTAGTTAGGAAAGGAAATTCCTAATTGATTATATTTACATTATGAAAGAATTAAATCCAGCTGACAATTATCCTCAAGCAGAGGTGATTGCATTTAATCACGTTCGAAAAGAGCTAACGGATAGAAAAGGACATGTCATCTTTCCGGTAGACCACAGAATGAATGTGTTAATCAACCATACAGGTAAAGTCCCAACCCATTCTCCAAATGGATGGAAATTTACATTTCATCGCGAATCATTAGAAGATGAATGGAAACTAGAATCAGTAGATGAATATTAGATGTGGAAATTGATATTCATATTGCTGTTTATAGCTGTTGTTGCGATTCTAATCCAACAAACCGCGAAGCAGATGTTACGGGTATTCTCCATTAATAAAAAGCGGAAAGCACTCCGAGATGAAAACCCCTACATCCGTTATCACAAGTTCAAAAATAAAAATGATCAGAACTATGAGGAATATCTCGATTGGCTTGAAAAGGAAGGCGAAGGAGTGCCAGTAGATAAAATAAAAATGCCGGAAGATGTTCGGGCTGAAAATAAAATTAAAAAATTATTTTAAAATGTTAGTTTCTGAAGCAAATTCAAAGGACGAACGTATGTTTAAAGATGAACTTCTGAAACAATTAACTTCATGTAAAGATATTGACAACCTAATATTAAAAGGCCACATTTTAACGGAATTTTATTTAGAAAATGCAATAAATGAATTAGCTATAGAGAAACTTGACTTTAACAAATTGAAATTAAGATTTTCGGATAAGTTATTAATTGCAAAAGTGTTAGGTTTATTCAAAGATAAATTTTCTCTTGAGGATAAAATTTCTTTATTAAATAAATTAAGAAATAGTATATCCCATAATCTTCATTATGATAAAAAACTTTTTGAAAAATTAAAAAATGATATTGACCCAACTATTTATAAAAGTATTTTACGAAGAGAAATGAATCCTGATGAAGAGTTGATATTAAAGGTGGGAGACGTTGAGTTTGAATCAACATTTAATCATTATATGTTTATAAGCCATATCATGGATATTTGTGGTGGTTTATTCCTTAGGAGTAAAAAATAGTTAGGTAGAGGTTAGAGTTATTTTGAAAGTTCAGCAATAATTTTCCTGATACTGCTACCATCCTTCAATCCATAAGCTTCCGCAAGTGCATCATATCTACACACAACGCAGAGCTCTGGATGCCTGTGGAACTCCTCAAAGATTTCAATATTCCGAAGTACCGTTGGTGAAACAACTCCAAGGTCCTGCAATTCCTTTATTGATTTAATTCTTCTTTTCAGTTTGGTATAAAGCATCTACCATTTTTTTCGCGGGCACTCATAGCCCGAACTCCTTACGGCCGTGGACAATGGACATCCACATTCGCCACAATAGAAACCTTTGATTTGGGAAATCTGTTTATCCGGAAGAATTGCAGCGTGCAACCCTTTTTTAATTGCCGGGCATTCGATACAAATACCGGCCCTCTCCTTTGCCGTTTCGAGATTCACTGGATCGCTTCCCTGGAAATAGTTTTTCCATCCATCGATTATGTCACTAACCTTTCCCATCAGAAATTTGCGCCCGCGGCGATTGCTTCGTTAGTTTCTTTATCCACTATACCCGAATAGGTTCCACGGCTCGAACCTTCCAAGGATCCTTCACGGCTTCCCTGTCTCACACCTTCACCAACAATCTCTGCCATAAGATCGAAATCGAACTCAGGCTGTTGTGATGTCGATGCTGCACGAAGAACCTGTCCTCCCGAAGCTAAATAACTTGAAGCTCGTGAAAGAGATACACCTCCGTATTGCTGGTTGATATCCGAAAGCAATGGCCCAATCGCTGCGGATGCCTGACGGTTCAGGATGAACATTTTCTCGTCCTTCTCCGCTTCAAATGCGGTACCATCCTCGCCGTAGAATTTGGTTCCACCTTGGCTGTGCCTTCTACCGCCGATATTGAATACAGCTCCTCTTTCCGCTTTTGGCGTTTTGGTGGAAACTATTTTTTTAACGTTGGATATACCTAAGGCTATAGCCGCACCTGCAGCAATTGCCCCGAGTACCGGACCAACTACAGGAATTGCGGACATCGCGGAATAAGCAGATACTGCAGCTTTATAGGTCTCGATAGTAGTCTGGGCTATCGCAGCTGCTTTACCCAAGGCAGTTTCCTTTCCAACGATAGTAGCCAGACTTCCTGCTGTCTGTTCAGCAAGGCTTAGCTTATTGTCCTGAACCGCTCGTTCAATAGCCTCTCGTTGTTTGGCATACTTTGCCTCAATCAATGCGAGATCTGCCCCAGTCTTCTCTGCGGCCTCAATTTCCTGTTGACGTTTTCGGTCAAGTTCCATCAACTGGAACTCCAGATCATATTCTAAATTTTCAAGTTGGGCTGCTCGTTTGTTTTCCAGGTCAACGGCCTGCTTTTCCTTTTCAGCCTCTTCCCTCGCCTTCTTTGCTTCATCCAATGCGAGTTGGTTCGCCTCATTGATTGAATTAATGGCATCATTGTATTCAACCTGATTGATAACACCAAGCTCAAGTTTTTTGGCCAAGTATTCACTCTCCTGCTCAAGCAATAATGCAAGCCGTTCCTGTTCACGGGCATAGACCTCTTCAGAATAGAATTTACCCTCTACCAGTTTTTCCTCATGAGCCTTTTTGAATGCCTGGAGCTCGCGGTCCAGATTGTCCACGGCAATCTCTGAACGCTGTCTGGCCAGTTCATTTTCCGACTGCAGGACAAAGAGCCTGAATTCCTCTTCAGTGATTTTTTTCTTCAGGAGTTTTTGCCGTTCGATCTCAATGAGCTTGGCGGAATTCTCCTCCGCTAGTTTGAGCTCTTCGGCCATCGTACGCTTTTTGATACCTTGGCTCTCAAGATAAATCTGAAGATCTAACTGCTGTTTTTTAATGGACTCGTCAAATGCCTTTTGGGCAGCTGCCTCACGTTCAGCTTGGGCCTGTTTTGCCGCGTTGGCTGCTTCAGTTGCTAGTTGCTTTTTATCGCCCAGCGCTTTCTTCTCCACGTCAAGTATGATCGATTCATTTTTGATTCGCTGCGCAACAAGTTCCTGAAGTTGCTTTTCCTCTTCCCGGGAAGTGTCATTGAGGGATTGCTTTATTTTCAATTGCTCAATCTGAAGGTCGAGTATCTCATTCTCCCGGGCCACCATTTCCTTGGCAATCTTTTCGCCCTCCTCAATTGCAGCATTTCTTTGCTCAGCTGAAAGCAACTGGTTTTTTTGGATGTTCTCCAATTTCTTCAGCTGGATCTCCTGCTCGGCCCTCCACGCGATGATGTCAATTTCCCTGCGCTCGAATTGCTTTTGGAGCTCATCGATCCGCTGGCCCTTCTTGTATGCCTCGGCAAATGTATCGCCAATCGCGCCTGCGGCATTCTTTATTGAATTGATACCTTCCACGGCCACATCGTTGATATCGGACAGTCCCTCCTTTGCTTTGGTGAAATCAAGAGTAGCAATTCCGGACAGAATCTTCCAGTAGCCCTCAAATACCTTGATAACCTTATCCTTTACGAAATCGTAAACCTCGGTAATGGTCTTCTTTGGGTTGGAGAACGCCTTGAATAGAAACTCACCTACTTGCTGTAATATGCCAATTAGTGTCTGGAATATTGCCGACAGAGGACGTGTGACAGCTGTCACGGCATCGATACCAGCTTGTGTATTTTTCAGATAGTTTATTACCAATCCAAGTACTATCCCAATTGCGGCCACCACGGCTCCGATGGGAGTTGCAATGAAAGCCAATGATGCCTTGGTGATTCCACCTATGGCACTTGTCATAGCCTTTAGAGATTTTGTAACCATTGGAACAACGCCTCCTGCCTGCTGTGCCCTGGAAATAAAACCGATAAAACCTCCATTGAAGATATTGAGTTCCTGATAAGCCTCCATAATTTGGTTCTTATAGTTACCGATCTCCATTTTTTGGGTTACATAGGCATCCGCATTCTCCTTCAGGAATTCAGTATTCTCATCAATTTTCTTATTGATTTCATCGATTACCTTTTTACCTTCCTCAGTAGTGGCATTGACATCTTTTTTCAAGCGCCTGAGCTCCTTGTTGTTCTCAATGGCCCCATTTTCTGTAACAATCTGTTTAGCCAGTGCTGCATCGAGCTTTTGGGTAACGGTTAACATTTGGCCAGAAGCACTTGTAAGGTTTGAGACCTGTTGCTGGTTAACACGGTACTCAGTTGAAAGTTTCTTAACAGCAGCTTCAGCCTTGATATATTCCTTTGAAGCCTCTCCATACTGAATCTTCGCCACGACCTGTGCATCCTTTGCATCCAATATTGCCTGCTTAAGCTCCACCGATTTCTTGATGATACCATCAACATCGATATCCGCTTCAAATAGTTTTATTCTTTCCGATGCCATTCTAAATATATTGGCGATGGGAATGGTTCCCGAAATCTAGACCTCACCTCCAGTTACGGTGAGGGTAAGTGTATTACTTGCGCTTTCAGCGCCGTTGTTGTTAACCGTCAAGGTTATATATTGCTCTCCCAAAGAGGATGGTGTGATCCTCCATTGGTAATCTGAAATTTTCACTGCATCAGGATGCTCAATGGTAAGAATCACATAATCCGTGTTGTAAATATTGTTCAACCAAACATCTACTGACTCACCCAGAGCGAGGGTCCATTCGGTAAATCCTGACCCGAAAGTTATAATCGGTCTAGGAATATTAAGGTTGTCAACGATGCGCACAAGTTCTACACTTGTTTTCTGACCCTTTCTAAAGCTGCTTATCTTGTTCAACATGAAATTACTGGCCAGCTGTTCAATGAAATATTTTTTTCTGAAGTCTACGTTTGCGACATCTTTCACATTTAGGTTCATCACGGCCTTTACCAAAAGGGATCGATTCAGTACATTCAAAATTGAACTGTAGCGATTTGATATAATGTCCTTGAACGCGATTCGACCATAACCCTCTACAGCTACTGCCCCTGTTAAAGTCGCTTCGGTACCGAGCTGCTCAGAACCTATCTTCAATCCTGCCCCAAAGATGTACGGTACGCTCTTCATAAAATAAAATCGTTTATCGAGTGACTTGTAAGTTACCGAGCCATCATTCTTGATCTGCTTGTCAAATGTCTTGTATACCAGGGTGGGCCTTCCAAAATAGTCAACGGGCAAACGTTCTGGAGTATAGACCTTCGACTGGAACAACGGCTTGGAATCCTCTAGGTTTACGTTATCAATTACAATGGCTCCATCATTATAGTTTGCATTCTCCTCATTGTATTTATGCTTGAGAAGATTTTGTTGGGCGTAGCTACCATAGATGTAATTTTCTCCTATCTTTCCCTGGTACTTTTCGGACCAGTCAACAACATCGGCCGACTGCAAACGCTCGTCCATTGTGAGGAACTGGTAATGGTTTCTGTATTTGTCCTTGAATAGTGAAAGGCCGAATTCAGCCATCACCTCCTTAACGAAATCTGTGGCGGAAAAATCGATGAAAGCTTCTCCAAAATCAATGACAACAGGATTCACCTTTGTAAAAACCACATTAAAATCTGTCTCGTCTTCATCCAATAAAAAAATCCCGTTCGGATATCCCTTGATTACGATGCTGACAGTATCATAGACATTAAGATCAAAGATGAAGGAGGTACTGAACTCCTCACCAATGAGAACAAAAGACAAGTTTGCGCCAATTGGGGTCACATTGTTTGGGAGGATTCCTACCGTGTTTTTACCGACAAGAACAACTGCATTGTCCTCACCTGACAATTGCGTTACAATTGTGCCCGATATATCAACTCGATACGTACCAGCTTCTCCGACCATCATATGTATACGACTTGGAAAACCAAAATAGGCCGGTCCCTCATCCCATGTCAATGCCTTGGCGTAATAGGCAGCTTCAATTGGAAAAGTTGGACCAGCTCTCACTACCTGGATCTCATAATCATAGTCTGATGTCTCCAATACCAAAACATCTCCTCCACTTGTTTCGAGACCCTTGGGATAGGTCATCCAAAAATTGATAAAGTCCTCGGTCTGGAAAACCGAACCAGAGTACGTTATACCAAAATGTTCGAACAACTTGTCCCAAAGCCAATTCACCCGAACCGAGGGCGTCAGATAATCAATGTTGATTTTCTCTGGTCCCCCAAAAGCTGTCTTTCCTCCATAGTCCGCGATGATGTATCGATAAATTTCATTTGACCAACTGGCCATCACGGTGGCCAGATCTTTCGCATGTTCAAGGTCACTCAGATCGAGATCCTTTAATATGAAGTTCTCAATAGTCTTGAAAAGATCAAGGTTACCATCATAGACATAGGTCCTGTAATAGTCCGTAGTTTCCTTGATGATTGCCCAACCCTTCCAAACGAAACATTCCCCGGTCTCACGATCGTAGAGATAGCACTCATTTTTTTTGTACGGAACCTCAGAGGTATTTCCAACCAATGATAAATATTCCATATTCGCGACATTTGTAGGCGTCTTGGGCAGATTGAAGGAATTGGTATAATTCGTTTGCTTGGTTTCGATATTGGTGATATCGTTGGTCTGTTTGGTCTGGGCGATGTCCGTGCTTGCATCGGTATCCATCTCCATTCCGTTGATGATGAGTCTTATCATGTTAACGACACTCGATAACGTGCCGGTAGGGCGAACTCCATCAGGAATGAATATTTATGTTTTTTGGGCTGATGGATATCAAGCTTTCGTGTCATGCACTTGACTTCAATCCATCTCTTTGCCAATGGAACCTGATCAACGGAAAGTTGTGAGCCCTGTGAAAATCGTTCCGCAACATAGAGATAGACCTTAGGGCTTTCAATGATATATTCGAGTGCGCGCACATCTTCCAAAGTGAGACGATGTGCCAGTGCCTTGATCGTATCCTGTGAGGATTCTGCCCCGGTCTGAATTGTTGGGGCAAATGTTTCGTCCAAATTGTTCCAGTCATTCTCCAGTTCATCACCGTCCTTAACATTACGGGCACGGTTGTGATTCTGATGGAACAACCAATAGCCCCACCCTCCTAACTGGGTACGATATTTTACATAGATACCACATCGCGGTGTGTGCTTTTCAACATTAACGAAGATAGGATCAACTGATGGCAATTGATGTTTTGACAATCGTAATCTATTATGCCCAAAACTCAAAGGAAGAAAGTCCTCGATTGTTTCATCGTGGCTCCCATCACAGAATGCAAGACGTGTTACCTTCTTATTCGTCGGAATTGTCACGTTCATGGAAATAGCATTCGTTATGTTGTTGACCGTCATGACCCCAGAGGAAGAAAGAAAGGAGACATCCATCGGATAACCGGGCCAATAATTCAATTTATAGTTATTATTGGTACCTTTATTTGGATTGGCAAGTATAAAAAATCCCTCCTGATATGTTTCCCTTCGCTTATAGTCCTCGATTTGAATGACCCCCCTGAGGAACTTATAGTTCTTTATCATTTCTTCACCATCAGTAACTTGGGAATGAACACTCAAAGTTGCTTCCAGATTCCAATATTCAAGGCTCGTGGCATCGTAAACCAGGGAGGAGATATTGTTGCTTATTGACAATTCGAGATTATCAACAAATTTGTCCTGCGCTACAATTGCTTTGAGATATTCTTTAAAATTAAAGGTAAAATAACCGTCCGGGTCTGGGTATAAGGTAACGGAGAAATGGGCCGTGGAGAGAATACTGTGGGTAGCATTAGCCACCGCCGTATCACGGTACTTGATTACATTGTTGTTAAATGCCCATAAGATCTTATCGGTTGGGATGGACTTCTGGAATTGTATCATTATGCTGCACGTGTATAACTGTCCCGAAGGATTCCGACCACATCGGCACGGATACGGGTAAGAAATATTTCGCCCAGTTCGTTGAGCATTTCATAAATATCGTTTGCGAGAAAATCCTTTACCACAGAATCAATAACATAGCCCGGGTTGTGCTCATTGGGAACCTTGATCCCTTCCTTGGCTATCTTACGGGCAATCAGGAATGCGTACTGTTTTTTCTTCTCTCTGAAAATTGCCGGCAATCCTTTTTTCACCTCGATCCATTCTTCAATGTTTTTTCGAGGTGGCCATCCTCCCGGTCCGCGACCGTGTTCCATATAGTACGAATGAGGAGCGCCCCACATCGTCATGGCGGCATCAGTTACCTCGGGTTCCAGTGAGCGTTCGAATTCCCCGGACGCACGAAGGCCGAGCTCGTCGTATTTCTTGATGAACTTCAGTCTCAACCTTTCTAGGTAACGGTTATATATTTCCTTTTGCTCCTTGGTCATTTTTGGTCTTATGGCTCCTGAATGCATATGCAATCGAGCCAACGATTATACTAAAGATTAGAATCACTATAAATCCCGCAATCAAAATCAGGATTGGGGCGAACACTGCCCAGTAAGATGCCTCGATGAAGCCAATCCATTTAAAGATCAATAGGACTATCGTTGCGAATGTGATGCCGTACGTTAGGCGATCCTGCCATTTATTTTTCATAAACTTTATCTTTAATTTTATAAATCTCCTCCATAACCCATTGCAGGAGGTAGCATTCAAATTCATCATTATTTAAATCCAATTGAGCTGATATGTCAATAAATATTTCATTGACCAAATGTTTAGCTTCATGAGCCACCTCGGCAGGAGTTAGATCAAAAAACCAATTTAGAACGATGACCGGCTCGTTGTCATCATTCCTATAAACACATCCTATTCTATTTTTGAAAGGATATTCTCTGGAGTTCACATATACCTCTGCCTCATATTCATAGATTTTCAAATGAAATTTCACTTGGTAGATCGGAACTATAATGCTTTCAACCTTCATCTAAACAATTGTAAAGTCCACAGTAAACCTCACCTTGAGGCCGTCCAGATTGGTATCATATTCATTCTCGACCTCCATCTCCTTCCAGCGCTTGATGCTAACTTCCTCACAGCTGGTGAACTCCTCAAAGAGCTTTTCGACCTCAGTCTCCAGATCCTTTATATGCTCCTCATACTTGAAGTTATAGTCAGCATCCGATATCTTTGACCGTACGCATAGCACCGCCTCAGCTTCGAACGTGTAGCCGACCACTGCACCAAAATCATTGATGATGAAATCCCGGTCCTTCCAGAGCAAAAGAAAATACTTTGCCCGCTGCGCAAATGGTTTCTCTCCGTCATCTGGAAAATCATTCAGGTTCTGCCAATGGCCACGGCCGTAGTTGAAGTTCCAGTTAATATCCTGGCACGCCTCTTTTAGCTTTTCTACTAACAATCTCTTGGTATTTTCTTTGGATTTCCGCTTTGTCCCTGTTTAGACAAAGCTTCCGAAATATCACGGAGTAAGGCATCTGTAAAAGTTCCTCCTCCTTCCATACCTGACCCTTGGACAGAGAGTCCAGTGCCACGGCATAATCATATCTTTCCAGTTCCTGGACACCCGCCTCTTTTTCATCATCGGTCGGCTCATCATCGAGCTCGGCCTTTTCAACATCATTGATCTCTTTTACCCGTGCGGCAATCCATTTATAGACCGCAAAGGCATTGAACATATTGAGTGACAAAAACTCTTTTTCCTTGAGTCCATAATGCAGCTTCAGCAATTCTTTTATCTCATTATCACCGAGATATTTCCTTGTCAATATGAGATCGCTCCAGCTGATGGCCCAGAGGTCAAACTGTTTTGGCCTTACTTTTTTTCGACCTATCCTCAGGCGGGGGTTGGGCCTTAAACTGTTCTTTATTGTGTAATCCACAAACTCCCTATCCTCAGTTCCCAGTGATTCATAATCACGGATCCTTACGTTTTTTTTAAGGAACCATTCCCTTATTAAGCGGTACGGCTTGAACCCCATCCTGAATTGCTCGATTTTGTTTCCTGCTCTATGATTCCAGTGAGCGCATCTGGAGCATCATCAACCTTGTTGGATGCAAAAATCTTTTTATGTTTTGTGACCGCCTTATAGAATTCCGGCCATCGAATGTGCCAATCATCCGGAAAGACAATGAGCCGATTAACACTTGCTGAGTTGGAGAAGATCCTCGCCTCCTTATTCGAACCTTGATGGAACCAATCCACAGTTATAGTACGGTCAACTTTTTTAACAAGCCTGTCCACATTACGTGCAAAGCCCCTTCCCCCATTATTGCTCTCGATCTTTGCTTTTTTGATCTTGCCGTTGATCAACATCTCCGAGACCTTCGGCTCCGTGTACTCCATTGGCTTCTGGGTATATACCACATCTGTGACGTAGTAATGCTCATCTGTGTTTGCCAAGGGTACCAGATAATTGATGCTGCACAGATAATCCGTTCCCGTGTCTGCCGTATCCGTATAATTCTTGAGCATCCTGTACGCTGGTAACTGCGTATATGTTTTGAATGGGTTCTGGTACAAAAGGCCTTCCTTGTTGACAGGATTCCCCTGATGGAGACAGTCGAACATATCGGGATCCATGGCCCTGGAGGATTCCAGTTTCTCGATGGAATGCCTAGCTGGCCAAAGTGCCTCACCAGGTTCCCGTGGGTCAAATGAACTGGGTGCATCCTCTTTGATCGCTGGAAAATTAATCTTCAGGAACTGGTCGTGCCTCAGTTTTCGAATAATTTCATCCAGATCATCCTCGCCGTTCCACTCCACTACCTTGCCATCATCCTCGAGTTTGGCGATAAGGTCGTTCTCGCTCCAACGTGTGAAGACGATCAGCTGCTGGCTATCATTGTGGAGTCGGGTATCCGCAACCGATAGGTACCATTCCCAGACCTTTTTTTGCTGAAGGGGTGAATTACCCTCCTGCCAGTCCTTGTAAAGGTCATCCAATATCAGCACGTCCACGGGTTCCCCTGTCAACGGTCCACCGACACCAACAAACCTCATCGAACCATCACTGTTGATGGATTCACGGCTCTGGTTCGTGTTCGCCTTGGTACCCGTGTACCCACGCTCGGGATATTTGACCTCTGGAAAAATATCTTTGTACTCCCGTTCGCGCATTATGGTCATAATCTCACGCCCGAACTTCTCGGACTTGGTAGCGGAATAGCTCACCAGGGCCATTTTATCATCCATTCGTTTTCCTGCAATGTAGGCAGGTAACCTCCGTGAACTTCCCTCAGACTTTCCGTGCTGTGGTGGCATCGATGCAATGAGGTTCTTTATCTCCGCATTTGCAAAGCGGTCCAAAATGTCATAGAACTTTGTATGGAACCACGCTGGCTTGAACTTCCTGAACGTGGTCTCCGTGAACTTTAAGAGATGCTCCCTTGAATCCTCCACATCATTGAGGTAAAGACATTCCTCAAGCTTCTTGGCCTCTTCATACGTTAGCATTCTTTATCAGTTTTTCCTGCATTTTCTTTATGTAAGCATCACGTTCCTCCCGGGTCATTTCGGTATGCACAACGGTGGCATCGACCTGATGCTTTTTGGCGGGCTCGAGATCCTCAAGCTTGATTATCAGTTTCTCAACTCTTGTGATTGCATTGATACCTGCAGGTGTGCCCTTGAACTCTTCCTTCAAGCTTCTTTTGGTCTGCTTGAGCTCAGCAATCTTTGCCTGTCTTCTCAAGTCGATAGTGACATCGGTGTCCTGTTTCCAATTTGTATAGGCACGGTTCAGATAGGTACGTGCCTGCCTGAGGGTGATACCCCATTGTGTGGTGGCCTGTTTCAAAATCAGGTAGTCCTGGACACCATCAATGATCCAGCCCTGAATAGTGAAGACCCTTTTCTCCGCTTCTAATTTACTGGCTTTGGCCATTTGGGTACATTCGCTTTATCACCTCGATGTGGCGCTTCAGCTCATAGACCCGATCGTTGAGTTTGATTCGTTCGCGCTCCCTCATCCTTCTGATCTCGGCATCTTCGTCCTGAATGGCCTGTGGCTCATATGCCTTAAGCGCATCCTCGTTGATGCTTTTTTCCTTTTCCAAATATTCAATTATCTGGTCCCTTATCTGAAGTAGTTGCTTGTAGTTGCTCATGGGCGAAATCTTGTAGTGTCAAACTTCCGTTCAAGTGCCTAAAGTTAACACTTAAACCTCGTTTGTTGCAATAGTTGATATATCGGATAATTGCAGACTGAATATACAATGGCTCAATATCGGTGAACCTTCCCTTTCGTTTAGTATGCTCACACGCGATCAGGCAAGTACCAGACCCCAGAAACCAATCTATAACAACATCACCGGCATTTGTGGTGTCGAGAATTGCATCCGCAATCATAGATACCGGCTTAGGCGTTGGATGGTTCTTTAACTCATATCGGTCTGGATTGGCCATCGACATAGCAGATGGATACCTCCATACGTTGGAGCGGATCCTGTCCTTCAGCTCGAGATGTGAAAGATGCTTTGCGGCATTGCCGTTCTTGAAGATGAAGCACCACTCGTTACCATCCTTGTAGAACTCACCACCCTCATCGACTAAATCTTTGTTCCACAATGCTTTTGCCCTCTCATCTGAAAAAATGAAGCACAGCTCCTGCTGGGCACGGTAGAAAGAACCATTGGCCATCATATCCTTGGCCCACACGCAAACCTGTTTAGGCTGTGGATTGCCATATACCTGGCGCGCGGCTTCGGTCATATGCCAAGAGTGCCTGAAGTCCATAAAGATGTAATGGATTGCCCCGGGCACGCTATTGTCAACAGAGGTTTGCATGATCATAGAAAGGAACTTCATAAATTCCTCATCGTTCATCTCCCCTGCCCCTTCGGCAAAATCCTTGTGGTTGTGCTTTTTCTTGTTGTCCTTGATAAAGAAATCTGCTGGAAGATTATATGGTGGGTCACAATTGATCACTCGGGCTTTATCATCTTGCATCAGTTGAGCTACAGCTTCGACATTCTGAAATGAAGCGCATACCAATCGGTGTCCATTGATCTCGAACAGATCTCCCGGTTTAACAATTATATTTTCCTCATTTGGATAAACGTGCGGTTCCTCGGCGCTGTCGGTATCGTATGTATTGAACTTCTGATCATAGCGTTCCATCGAGAACTCTGGTATGTGGATGGTATCCCTCAGGTCGGGCAGCTGGATATCGAACTTGCTCACGAAATCAAATAGACCCTGCTGTGTAATCTTTGCATATTGCGATGAATATACCAGTACCAGCTCCGCGGCTTCCTTTAGATCCTTACAGTCAATGAAAGTCCCGGGCAGCTCATCGGGAATATCCACTCCCTGGTTCTTGATGAACATCAGGTCCAGATATCTGTGCTTGCCATCGAGACAATAAAGTTTTTTACCATCCCTCCAACCCTTGAAAGGATCGATGAATTGGTACTTCAGGATGGACTCCATCAATTTATTCTCACCCGATGGAAACCATTCTTTAAAGTTCTCCTCTTGGATGAAAGTTAGCTCCTGCCATTTCACAGGTTTGGTATGCAGCACCCTGGACGAAACAGTGTCCTTTTGCATTTATAGGAAGTATTTGGAAGAAAGCGACGTTATGCGCTTTGGAAATATTGTGCCCGAAAGTGGGACTTGAAGAATTATTCTGGTTTGGCAAATATAAAGAAAATTAATTCTATATTGTTTTATTCTACAAATTACACATATGGAAAATAATAAAATTAAAAACCCAGAAATATTATATAGATATCGTTCTTTAGGAAATTCTTGGGCAAATACCTTAAGCGAAATTCTTGGTCAAATGTATTTTGCAAGAGCTGAGATATTAAATGATCCATTTGATGGTCTTTCATATGCTCCGAAATATAATAGGATTTTAACACACCCTAAATTAATAGAGCCTCTTCACTTAATAGAAATTTGGAGTGTGGTTTGCTTCAGTACAAAATGGGACAATCCAACAATGTGGTCACACTATGCGGACAACTATAAGGGTATTTGTTTAGGTTATGATAAATCCGTTCTTGAAAAGGCAATGGATCATATGAAACCAGAAAACAATGCAGTAATCACAAATAGTTTTCTAAAACCTATGAGATATAAAAAAGATTTATTTATAAACAATCAAAATACTGAAGATCTATTGACTGTAAAAACAGAACATTGGAGCTATGAAGATGAATGGAGGTTCGGTATATTAGGTAGATATGGAAACATTAGTATTAGAGAAAAGGGGTTTGAATACCCTATACGTAAAGCAATTAAAGAAATTCTATATACCTCTGAATTAAAAAGAAATGAACTAATTATTATTAAGATGATAATTAAAACATTGGATTATCCAATTGATTTATATAAAGTCGAAATTGATAAAAAAAATATGATTATGACTCGAGAAAAGCAAAATACACAGATATTTTTTTCGGATTAGAATTTAAAAATTCAGATCACTTTCAATCGTCATCAATTTAATTTTAACTTCCTTCTGCCTCTCGGTCTTCGTCATCTCTTCAATCTCGACAGCTTCTTTCCTAAGCTTCCGGACCTCCCCCATTACCTTGTCGAATTCCTCTTGGTTTTCACAAAATGGGAGGTAGCGCAATAGCAGATCTATCACGCCAACCTGTTCCATTAAGTGCTGTTGGAAATTCATTTTGTTTTCCTTCCTTCTTCCTTGTACTCATATAACAAGGTACAGAGAGAGTAAATTCCTCCGTTTTTTGTTCTGATAAAAAGATCGTTTGAATCCGGAGAGACAAGACCTTTTTTCTTTAAAAATTCCAATGGTGCTTTCATATTTCTGAGTATTTTAGAATGCCTCACCATCCTGTTCGTCTTTAAATTGCTGTTCAAATTCCGCCTTACCTAGTTTCTGAATTGCAGCGGCCACATCCTTGAAACCGTTCAACTGAGCAAATTCCAATTTTTTTTGATACAGATCCTTTGGTTTGGTTTTCTCTACAGCTTCCTCTCCCAGTAGAAGGTTGCCGAAATTTTCGTTCTTTGAATGTTTTGCTACCTGAAACATCAATTTTGCATTCTTGTTGATCTCCGCACTTATGTTGGCCATCGCCTGTGCTTTTTTATATCAATCTTATCGTTTTCGAGATCATCCAGTGCCTCAAAAAGCTTTTTATTTAGTTCCATTATGTTGCTCATGGTCTCTTATTTTTCGTTCAAGTTTTTTTGTTAATCTAATATTGGTTTTCAATTCTTCAGGGTAGTTATGGATCGAGTTGCGTCTCATATTCTCGGCATTGTCGATCATCTCAAGATTATTGAGCTCGCAGTTCAATGTGTCACCATCCTTGAAGACAATGTTCATTCCCTCGGGAATAGGACCGTTGGCCTCTTCCCAAAGATGTCTGTGCAGCTGGACCCATTCCCCTTTGGAAATTCTTATATATTTATAAGGTTTTCCTCCATTTCTGTCAGAATGTTCGTGTCTTATGGTAATATCACCATCACTCAGGGTGTTTGCCGGGAGATGGCCCTTTTGGAACCAGGTATGTTTTACTTTTTCACGAGTGGCCGCATCCATTTTCTTTCCCTTGTTAGGGGGTATACTTCCCTTTTTTAATTGACTGTCCAGTTTCCTCTGCTCAATTATCTCCCTCGGGATCTTTAGCTGGAGCTGTCTTATCCTGGTCCGGAGAACCGTTTGCGATACACCAATCTTTTTTGCCAGTGGTTTGACGGGAATATCCAAAAGATGTTCTTTCAGCATCTCATCCTGCTCTGGGGTCATTATGGATCGCCCTTTCAATTTTTCAGCCTTCCATTTGTGCCAAACTGATTTAGGAACCTCAAGTCCATTAATTCTCATAATGCGGTATACGACCGATTTACTTACGCCGAAATTCTCAGCAATTTTGGTTCCTGACATTGAAAGATAATTATCCTTAACATATTCGGTGAGCTCGTCTGTAATTACTTTTTTAGGCATCTTTTTTGGCTTTTTTGGCAGCGGGCTTTTGATTGATCTTTGCCTCTATATATTCAAAAGATTTTTTAAATTCATCCGGAGACATTTTCTCAATATCTGCTAACCTCATTGTAATCCCACCTCTTTTTATTTCCTTCACCCTATCATCGATCTCGAACCCGAGCTCGACAAATTTCTCCAACCTTGTCTCCAAGTTATCCTCACGATCACCCTCTCCCCTTAGTTCCTTCAGCTTGGCATTGGTTCGGGCAATACGTTTTTCAGCAATCGCGGTCTGGGCATCTACAATTGCTTTCACAGATTGGGGCATCTGTGCACTAATTATCTCAAAATAGAATCTGGATTTGGTGCATTTTTCAAAGTTGGGCTCATGCATCGAGGTGAGCTTATCTTTAATTGCCATCCTTACAAGTCTGTTTATTTTAAGATCTTCGAAATTGGCATTCTTGTAGAATTCAAATTCCTTGGTGTCATTGTAGGAATCCGGAGAGTTTACCAGCTTATTATATTCTCGAACGGAAGAGTAATCGGGAACTTCCTTTTTAAAAAGATACCAAAGGGCTTTCGATTCAAGTTCCGTAAGCGGTTCATCACTCAAGGGATATTCATCGTAAAGCTTTTTGTCCTCTTTGATAGCCTGAAAAACTTTCACATTGTCGAGCTCGAGTGCGCGTTTTGCCCGCTCTTCGATTTTCTTTATTTGATCTTGGACAGTTGGTTCACTGGCCATTGCATTCCCTCCTTTCCTGTCATAGAGATTCACGTTTACCATTTTACCAGCACTACTTCCTGAAACATAGAATAGCTTTTGGCCTGTAATCTTTCCAAGCTCTCCAGAGGTTTCTCGAAAATCGTCATATTGCCTCAGCACTGTGAGCTTATATTGACCGATCAAATCTTTAATAAATCCTTCGGGTGCATTATAGCCACGTCCAAACAAAACATCCTCACCGTTTTCAATTATACGGGCAATGGTCTTGGTGATGTGCGCCTCCATTTTCTGGTCGTAGCATCCCGTATCGAAACAACGGTTAGTCTCTTCAATATCGGCAAAGAGTGTAGGATTCGCGCCTGCACGTTTGGGGCAGACTTCACAGGCAGTGGCACACTTTAGAAGGTTTTCATCCCTGGTATCAAACGGAGCTTCATCAAGATCATAAGTATCATTTTCAATTTGATCTCTCAATTCATTCACAGTTCCATATCCAGGATTCCAACCATTCAAGCTGCTTTCATAAATATCTTTTTGATCCTTCTGACCCAATCGTGCAATATGAATAGCATGCCCAATTCCAAGCTTCCCCTCATAGAAATCCTTTTTAATTTCGTCGATAAGGTCCACAAACTTTAGGCGCTGCGCAATGAACGTCTCGGGCTTTGCAAATTTGGCGGCGATGTCAGCTATTTGGTATTTTCCGCTGTCAAGCATTTTCTTGAATGCATCTGCCTCCTCTAATGGATGTACATCCTTCCTCTCCAGGTTCTCGATGATCTGCATTTCAAATGCCTCATCATCTGATAGATCTCGAATATTGGCGGGAATATCTTTAATTCCTGCCATCAACGACGCCCTGTACCTACGCTCACCGCATACAAGTTCATACTTTGCCTGTTTTGGCCCATTCTCCCCATTCTCAAGGGGTCGAATGAGAATGGGTTGCAGCACTCCTTTTTCTTTTACGCTATTGGATAGCTCCTTAAGGGATTGCTCATCAAAGGTTTTTCTTGGGTTCGTAGTTGATGCAATGATTTCTTTCAGTTGCACCACTTTCAATTCTTGTTTGCTCATAGTTTTAAAATTTGATTATTGATTAATTTTTATAATTTCATTCTCAATGGTATCGCCTGTATCTCTGCAGACGGTGGTTTTTGTTGCTGGAGCTCTTCTTCAAACTCCTCGGTTCTTGTCTCATCAGCTGAGATGGCCACACGAGTTATGTAACAGTGGATCTTTATTCCGCTCTGTGTTTTTCCCTCCCATACCCTGCAGGGGATGCCGTTGAACTCAATGATCTTTTTGGTGCTCTCAATGGTTACTTTCATAATCTGTTTTTTATGGTTCTAAAATCTTTTGTGAAGTCGGTAAAATTCTTGGCCGTATATCGAAGGACGGTCCAACCATCCAGCTGGGCAAGATTGTATTTTTCACAATCCTTCGTGTAACCAACCAAAGTGGTATGTCCGGACTTGGAGCTGTTGAGTCCTTCATATTCTATAGCCAGTTTGATGCTCGGTATGGCCACATCAAACCTAAACATACGGACCTCGTGAAACCTGTGCTCGTTAACATACCCTATGCCAATAAGCTTGAGATGGTTCTTGATGAACTGCAGACCTTTCGGGTCCGAGCTCGGTATCTTCACCGCTTTTTTCTGCGGTGGTAATTTTGTACCAGTGATGCGTTCTACATCACCTTTTTTCCATTTTACCATTTTACCGTGGTATCGGGTGCCACTCGGGCGAAATATTAGTCTTTATAACCTATGGTCTTAACCGTGTCAGCTGAGCACAATAACAATGCTCCAGTCTCTTTGAAATTCTGATCAATTACGCGAACTTTTAATTTGGGATTGCGATCCTGTTCATGCCAATACACATATCCCTTTTTTCCTGATTTTGTAAGTACGATAGCGGCTTTGTTCATTTTATTGCTTTTTTAAATGTTTCAAAATCGATTAAATACTTCTTGAGATAATTACAGGCCACGATGCTACGGCAAGTATTCTCTACGGAACCAACCACCGAAGAAACATTGAACCGGTTCGTGTTTTTTTTCTTTTGAAGCTTAACGGTTTGTATTCTGAACAACCTTATCAAAACCTCCTTCCGAATTGATAACTTCGGTTTTATTTCATCGTAAAGAAGCCAGGCAGAATCCGAATAACGCTCCATAACCAATTCATCGTAAACCATTTTTAAGAAAATCTCGTGGGTTTCTTTTTTTTCATTCTCCGAGACATTTCGTTCCGGAAGGGATTTTAGTCCCTCTTTGGCCAGCTGGTATTTGTTATTGCTGCGCTTCCATCTCAGGTATGCGGATAATACAATCCCAGTGGTATTATTACTCAATTCCGGAAGAATGTTTATGCCATTGCCTTTCTCATCCAATAACTCACGGCTCATGGCCATTTTGAAAGCCAAATAAACTTCACCGGGTCTGAGTCTATTGAATCTGGAAGTGCTTATAAACAAAAGCCAGTCCTTGGCCATCTCGTTGTTCTTTTCACGGACTTGCAACAAACGAAAAAGATCATCGGCCATCTTCATTTTTTTATCCGCTGAGCATTTTTCAATACTCTCCTGGGATATTTCCATTCTCAATATCGTCGGTAAGCTCTCGAACGAGCTTCTCGGTATTGACCTTTGCAGGTTTATACCCCTGAGCGAAACCATTTCCGTTTTTGTTGTGATCTGATTTTCCATTGTTGATTAACTTTTCGTTTCTTTTCTCTATCCAAATCCTTGTGTAGGATCGTAGCCGAGGTAAAAGTTGGGCCTCATCAAATTCTATTTTACCCTGCGCTATCTCCAAATCCATTTTATCGTTGAAGCTGTTTTCAAAATCGGCCCAGTTTTTTATTTCTTTTTTGTTCTGCATCAAAAAAGCTTCAAATTTTGAAGGAGATTTATTTTTTAAAAAACTTAAAGCCCGCCCATTTTTTTCTCCCTCGGTAGAGGGAACATTATCATTATCATTTACATTATCATTATCATTTACATTAGGTTCGCTTTTGGTTTTGTTTTGGTTCGCTTTTGGTTTTTTTACAACTTTTTTTCTACCCCCTTTTTTACCGTTTTCATAACGCTTATTGTTAGCGTCCAGTTGAGGTTTAATCAGCGTAAATATTGCCTTTGGCAGTCCTTCCAGAGCAACCTCATTAAAGTTTAGCGAATACTCGAAAATTGCAGAGTAAACCTCCCCTTGAATTTTTGGATCGAGCTCTTTTATAGCTTCATAAAAGCTTCGATAAAAAACCATGCTATCTCTCTTTTCTTCCATCTTAATAAACCTATTTTTTCGTAAAAAGGCTGACCACATTATCGACAAAACTCATTTCCATTTGGTCAGTAGCTCCAGTTATGGTATTACCCACATGCCGTTTCTCCTGAATCATTTTATATAGATCTTCGTCAATTGTTTTATCGCCTAAGAAATATGTACACATCACATTGTTCTTTTGACCAATACGATGGGCCCGATCCTCTGCCTGCACACAATCTGCATACGTCCAGGGATATTCAATAAATGCGACACGCGATGAAGCTGTGAGCGTGATTCCTACCCCTGCAGCTTTTATGTTGCAGACGATCAATTTCACATTAGGATTTTTCTGGAATGCATCAATATTTTTCTGCTTGAGTTCAGTGGAATCACGCCCCGTAACCGTTACCGCCTGGGGAAATTCCTTTAGCATTTCATCGACGATAGCGTGAAGTGAGCAAAAGACAATCAACTTCTCTCCGGACTCGATCACCTCCTGCACGAATTCCTTCACTTCATTAAGCTTACCCAGGGCAGATATTCTCTTGAGCTCACCCATCTTAACCATTATCTCACCACGCATCTTACGAGCGATCTCCATATCGGTACAGCCCTTTTCCTCAAGGAATGCCACAAAATCATTCTTGGCCTTGTTGTATTCTTTTCGTGTAGTGATATCGCACAGAATAGTCTGCCTTTGCTTTTCTGGAAGATCTTTGGCCACTTCCTTTTTTTCCCTCCGGAAGAAACAGTTCTCCTGAAGCTTGAAGTTGAGCTCACGTAGATTTGAGGCACCGGAACCACCTGCACAATATCTTTCCTTAAAAATCTTGGCGCTCTTCAGTGTTCCTATGATACCAAGTTGCGGCAATAGGTCAATCGGTTTATTGATCACCGGCGTACCAGTCAACCCGATCCTCCATTTCTTTCCCTGACAAATGCGCAATGTAATCTTTGCTTGTTGGGTTGATGGCGATTTGCATCTATGGATCTCATCAATGATCACGGATTTAAATAAATCGATTCGGGGATCCATTTCAATGTCCGTGCTTTTGTTAAGCTGTCCCTTTGGGGGCATACGCTTCACAAAATATTTTTTCAAAGACTCATAATTGGTGATGAAGATATCATTCATTCCGAGCTCGTGGAACCTGTGCCATGTCGTCTTGGTTTTTGTGTCCAGGACCATTGCTTTTTTACCCGTCCACATTTCCCACTCCCTAGCCCAGTTTATCTTCGTTGACGCAGGGCATATAACCAAACAGGGCCAAACATCCTCCTGAAGGTATTTGCTGGCCACGTAGAGGGTGGCTAGGCTCTGGAGTGTTTTACCAAGACCCTGCTCATCACCGTTAATGAACCTTTTGAAATGGAGACCTTGAGCTATTCCCTGCAGCTGATATGGACGTGGTTTGTAACCGTTCTCTCGGTTTACAATATCGATCTCGAAATCCAGGTCCTTCATCGGTGAAGGCGTACCAAATTGCTGTGGTGCCTGTGGCTGGAAAACTGTCCACTCAGCCCTGCATTTCTGCTTTATCTCCTTTAGATCATCTTTATACCTTCCTGGTACCACATAGATCTTTCGGGTCCAATCAAAACGTGAGCCGTCCAGTTTTTTTATGAGATTGGACTGGTAGTTCCGGAACCTTCCGAAATCTATTGTCACGTGGAATTCTGTGGGGTGCTCAACTATCTGCATTGCTCGCTATTGAATTTTTATTATTGCATCTGAATATCTTGCAAAATCAGGACTGTAGCCTCTATACTCTGTATTGTCAGAAAATGAAAGTATTTCACCACTTTTAAGATTGTCAACTAATAGCCAGTTTCCTCCAAATTTTTGCATTAGCATTATCTGAACATCTCTTGATGAACTGCCTTCAGGAAATGGCACTAACGCTTTTTCAGTAGTGCCGTACTTCGCATATATATTAATTCTCATAATTTAAAATTTTGAATTATTCGTAATAGGATATTACAGCCTTGTGTGTCTCGTCAAACTGGTCAAAGAAGAACGATATGTTCACGATCGCAAAGTCGTACTTCATCCATTCCGTAATTGCTCGCTGGCAATCCTCGCGTTTCTTGCATGTTATTACTGAAGTTTTCATAATGCCTCGGTTTCGATTTCCTCCTCATTTTCCTCGCCGAACATCTCCAGTTGTGCCTTAGGGGCAGACTTGCCCTGCATATACTGCAGCACTTCGGATTTAAGTTCCTAAATTGCTTCTTTTAATTCTGTGACAAATTTGTATTCGTCATCAAATAGAGAAGTTCCTGGTGTGGAAAATGAAATTTCTTTATAAGTCTCCAGCCTCTTAGCGCCCTGCAGATAAACAATCTCATCCCCATCTTTCTCTACAACAGAAAACTGAAAAACACGGTACTTAAAAAATGTAGGGTTTGGTGATAGTTCCTCATCCATCAAGTGTGTGTCAGGATCCTGAATTGCCATTTCGATTACATCAGGATTTGTGATCTCCTCCGAGATGAAACAGAAATGTGGAATAAGCTTTCTGAAGCATTGTCTCAGATCCTCATGGATGGGTGCATCACTTGATGTTTTGATGAGATTTTTTACATCAACATCGGTCTGTTCGAACTCGTATGAAAGGAATAGACTTCCCTTGATTGCGGCTTTTTTGATTACTATTTGCATAATTATTATTTATTGGTTGTACGTTGAGTTTTTAAAATCTTAAGAAGATTGGTAGCTACGGTAAAAGCTACAGGACTTTGCCAGCTTTTGGGTGTTCGTATTCCAAAACCTCCCTGATTTTTTCTTCTAGCTTTTTTTGCCAGTGTGTGCTTTCTTTTCATCTTAAACTGATTTAATTGATTTTGCGATTATGTTGTTATAGTTCCTTCCGAGCTGGCTCGTCTTACCATTGAAGCGAATCTTTATTTCAGCTCTTTGGCCTTCCTGAAATCCATCAATAGCTTCTGTGAGTTTGCCTTGGAATTCTACAAATAATCTGTTGTGTCTTCCCATTTGCAGGGTTACGACCTTTTTTTCTCGGCCGTTATTGTTCTCTGTTGTAATTTTTTCGATAGTGCCTTGTACTGCTATCATTTTTTAGGTTTGTTTTTTACTAAGAAATATCGAATGGTATGCAGGGTATCCCTGCGAATTATCTTTCCCTCGTTTGCCAACTCCTCAAAAAGTTCGAGAAGCTCCACAGGATGGAAACCACAATGGCCACCACTAACCTGATCCTTCTTGTGAACCAGGAAGAGCATCACTTTTTTTAATTTTTCTCTTTCTTCCGGAGTGTATCTCATCAGGAATTTGAATTAAATGCTGACATTTCTGCCTTTGCTTTGCTGATCACGGTTCTGCACCAATCCAATTGATGAGTGCAGGATCTGTTTACTCTGTCGGCCCAATTGACCAAATAGTTCTCATCGTAACACAGCGCATCCACAAACTTATTCGCGGTGGATGCGGGGAGCTGTGTCACTTTTTTCAGGTTATCGACTACCTCACTGGATAGTTTTCTGTCCCTGTGTATTTTGGCATCAGCCAATAATTTTCCAGTCCGGGCCATATGCACAGCCAATTGGTTTCCCCGGTACTGTGCTTCGTTGGCATCCTCGGACATCTCGACCTCGAGATCGGATTGGATTGTTTTTAATTCTTCTTTGATTTGCTCGTATGTTGCTATAATTGTCATATCAATTTGTTACGAAAAGCGACCACCATTTAAAGGCCAGTTCACTGTATTTCTTTACTCCCTGTTCAAATAATTCATCACCACGCCTAACCGGAACCTTGAAAACTTTAAAGTTCTTTTTGCTTATCCCGATTACTACATCCTTGTTACTGCCGGCAATGTTCATGTACCACGCGCGCTGACGATCATAATCGAAAAATCTCACAGCCTCCTCAAATTGTTTCTGGGTTGTGGCCGTTGTGCTTTTGATGTCTCCACCGTATCCCATTCGACCAGACCACAGATCCCACTTGCACCGAGTATCCAGTTCAAAATCCACTCCTTCGAAATGGAAGCTTTGCCTTTTGGTCATTACGGTCTGACAGTCGGAAACCTTTAGCATACTAGCTGAGAGTTCATCTTTCAAAAATGATTTTTTCATCGCCTGAGCTACCTCGAAATCATCTGAATCGTATGGGATACCATCTACAGTGTACTGATAAAAATCCACCTTGTGTGGTTCTGTGATTATAGCATCGACCAAAGTCCCAAACTTGTAAGCCTTCTCCTTGTCTACCTGCAGGCGCTCGGGTTGATAAAATTCCTTGATCCAGCTGAGGTCAGAATTTGAAACCTCAGCGCGATCAAAGTATGGATCAGAATTATAGTTCATTACTTGCGGTTTACGGCTTTATACACTGCTTCGTACTTCAAGTACTTGGAAGAGATCATCTCGCCATCCTTGTGGGCCGCACGTTCGCAAAAGGACTTCATCTGCCCAATTGATTTCTTTTCGATTTCCTCAATAGTTGATTTTGCCCCCTCACGTTCGAACCAGAACTGGAAGATCTCCACAGCTCCTGCCTGGTGCAGGATGTTAATTTTGTATCCGGAACGAGTTTCTGGTCCTTTATCATCGAAGAGCTCCAAATTATCCATTATTGCGTCTGCCTTCTCTCCCTCTGCTTGAAGTTTAAGTTCCTCCTCCCGTTTGCGTTGTGCTTCGTTTGCTTCAGCTTCACGCTTTGCTTTTTCCTCAGCCTCACGATTCTTCCGTGCTTCTTCCAATGCTTTCTTTTCCTCGGCATTGGCCGCTGCTATACGCTGCAGTTCATTTTTGAGGCTGGGAAGTTTCTCGATCAATTCCTTTATGTAAGCAGTTAGTTCACCTTCAACCACCGCTGCAATTAATTCAAAATCTTTGGTAGCCATTACTTGATCAAATAATTTCGCCACTTCTGCAACGACTATGAATTTGGTCTCGATAGATGGTTTGAAATCAATAAAGTGTGCCTTATGGTAAACAGGCTGTAATTCTTTCAGCGCTTTAGCTTTTGCTTCAAAGTTCTCCAACGTTATCTCATTGAAGGTTTTCTGAAGTGCGTCCTTTCGGCTCTCAATGTGCTTTTGAACGTAGGCTGAAAGCTGTGTTTCGATTGAGGTTTTAACATCTACCCGCTCCTTTTCCTGATTGAGTTTCAGTTCCTGCTCCAATCTTTTCTTTTCCTTTTCGGCCTCAATCTGCTTCACGTATTGGTTCCTGTGATTTTGGATAACAAATGGTACGGTACCATCCTTTCGGATATCAAGTTCATTCTCGGTTGCTGTGAACTCCTTTTTAATCTGGTCGAAAAGCTGTGTTATCGGTTTGCGGGCTTCTTCCATCTCCTTTTTTGCGTTCCGGCAATTCACTAAATATTTATTGCAGCGCGTATCAAGTTCAGGATTGAGTCCCCCGGCTTCATTGATTGCCTGGAGAATATTTCTTCCAACAGTCAAGGCCTTTTCGGAACGTTCTTTATTTATGTTTAGGACTTCAGCACCATTCTGGGCGATATCCTGTATCTGTGATGTTGTGATTAATTCTGACATAATAGATGTTTAATGATTAAAATGCATCGTCATCGACTGATGAAGTAGCGGATTGATTTTCTGGGACCTCCTCAAAATCGGAGTAGTTGTCTTCTGGTTTGGAGGTTGATGCCTGTAGATTTTCTACTTCATCCGGATCCGCATCGATCTCTATTTCGGTAAAGGTTTCAATCTCTGCAGGAATGCTTCCGGTAGCCCAACATTTTTCCTTGGCGGCGTGCTTGATGACCTTAGTACGAAGGAAGGCCGCATTTGGCTGACCATTCTCGTTCCAATTCTCACCATTGGCCATAGGTGATTTCTTTCTCCAGGCCTCCCAATCGGATTTTCTGTAGATGAAAAAGCGATCTGTACCCTTATCATCAACTACGAACCGCACATATGCCGCAATCATAGTCTCGGAAGCAAATTTTTCGATATGCTTTGTAACCCTACCATTTTCCACCTCGAATAAATCGCCCTGGTAAACGATCCTTGTCTGTTCGGCAAACTTTACTTGTCGGGTTCTTTGGAGACGTCTCACGTGCGCTCCTGCCTGTCTCCATAAATGGGCTTTACCTTTAATAGGAAGTAGATAAACCTCATTGTCCTCGGGATCCAGACTGTATCCGTTCACTGCAGCAGTTACAAAACAGGCATAAAGACTGAATGGGTCTGCTTTTTTCAGCGCATCGTTGCTGGCAATCTGTTGATTGAAGTGTACCAATTGTCTATGGTACATAAGTTCGCCACTATCGCTGGCATTGCATTTGTTGTAGTTCTCAACGAACTTTTCCCTTACAAAATCCAGTGATGCGATCTGCATCGGGGGCGTCTGCTGAAGGGTCTGTAAAATTTCATTTTTGCTCATGTTTTGAAATTTGAATGATTAATAATTATTTGTTGTATTTTTGCTTTGCTCAACCCCGCAAGGGTGTTTTAAAATTTGAATAGCCGTCCTTTTATGGGCGGTTTTTCTTTTTAAGGTGTGCGGGTTTTTTTCCTCTTTGACCCGTCACCAAGATTTTTCCATATCGCTGAATCCTTTTTTCCTGAGGTGAAGGTTCGGGAGTTTTAATTGAGGAGATCTCCCGAACCTCCAGACCCTGAAATATTTCAAGTGCCTCAGAAAGATGCCTCCGCAGACATCTATATTCTTCAAGTGGTATTTCTATTTTTTCTGCCATATTTTTTCAGTTATTACATAAACCGCTGTGAGGTATCCAATCGCCAGCGTAGCAATATGTAGGTAGGTTTGTATCATCTTGATTTGGGTTTAGGGTTTAGGGTTTTGTGTTACGTTATTTCCTCCTTTTCGGCTACTTCTATACGGTGCCAATGGATAAATTGCTCGAGTATCTGCTTTTGGTCCCAATTGAGGTCTTCCCATCTCTTTCCATCTACGAGCAATCGGCCCATATGGAAGGTCACTCTATAAAATTCATTCGTGTTCATCGTCGTTGATAGTCTCGTTAATAATTTCAATTTCTCCATTGCAAGAGTAGTGTATCATATCCCAAATGAATCGGATCACCATCTTCCTGTGTTCATATTTGCTCAACATTTCCTGATAGAAATTGGCAATTTCTTCATCAGTTTGGATAGCTTCATATCTCTCTATATCATCCCATAAATGGAAGTTTGCCAATGGGTTTCCAACAGTTATTTTTCTTAAATTTCCCATCACTCTACAATTATGGATTCCTTTATTTTGCTCTCGAGCATATCGTATTCCGCATCGGTCATTGGAATTTCCACTCCGTCTTCATCTCTTACCCATATGCCTGTTGTGTAGATTTCAGTATCGATGATCTCAAAGCTCCCGGGATAATCATGAGTGCTTTTTTCTGTCATCCCTAGTGCATGGACATCGGCAGAATATTGTACCGCCAACTTCTCGCCTTCGTATACCAACCTTTCTTCAGTTTTTGCGAACCCACGATCGCCATCCCAATCCATTGAAACTCGTGTGGGCTTCAATCCAGTGATGATCTTTGTTAGTGGCGTTTTATCAATTTGTTCTACTGTGCTCATAGTTTTAAAATTTGAATTATTGTCTTACTTAATCAATAGAGTCTCCTGAAGCTCATCAATTGCCTCAGACGCCTTTAACATTATATCACGGCAGCTTGCCATTGCTATTTCAACCAGTGCCACGATAGCCCGTGAATTGTCCTCGGTAAGGGTATTCGACCTAAATACCACGTTACGGATCGTAGATGTTCCCACACCTGTTTGAATTGACACATCTGCCCGATCGTCCTTGTCGGTATATTGGCGCAAATAGTTCGACAGCTTCTCGCTGATCGGATTTCCAAACTGTTCATCCTTAAGGATTTTTTCAACAGTGATTTTTTCTTGTGTTTCCATTAATCTTTGTTTTTACGACCCGATTTAACTGTACGGGTAACTCTTGCCCCACTGGTTCTGGCTGGCCTTCTCAACTCCATAGTCTCGATATTGACTATGATATGGAATTGGATCAGCAGACAAACCAGGGCTGTGAAATATTGGCGGGGATTGTCAATCCGAAGTATGAATTTGCGTGCTATATCAACCGCATTCCTACAATCCCACTTTTTACGAATATTATATGTGTGTGCATTTACTGTTTTTGGGCTCACGAACAATTTGCTAGCAATTTCCTTTTCAGTATTTCCCAAAGTCAGAAGTTCGGCAACTCGATATTCTTGATTTGATAATTCCATAGGGTAAATGCCTTAATTTTGGTTTGATACTATTGTTGTATTGTGGTTTTTGCGTTACTTTGTTGTAACTTGATTACAAATATACGCAAGATTATTTCATATACGCAACTTTATATGAAATTATTTTACGTGTTGCGTCAAAATATTTCATAATGAACCGAATTAAAGATCTTCGAAATAAGAAAGGAGAAAGCCAGTCAGACCTTGCAAATGCTATAGGTGTTAGTTTGAGAACAATTCAAAACTATGAAGCAGGAAGTGTTGATGTACCTTATAAAAATTTAGAAAAAATTGCGCAACATTATGACGTAACTTCTGCATATGTTTTCGGAGGGGTCTATGAAGAGTTGGAAAAGAAAGGTCTAATTAAGGACTATGATATTAATGATCCTTTGGAGGTTTTTAAAACAAAAGCGGGTTCAATATATGAAGAACTGCCTAGCGGGAAATTTAAAATTACCGTGCCATTGGTTCCAATTAAGGCTGAAGCATCCTACATAAGCCACTATTCAGATGCCGATTATGTATCAGACCTCACCCACGTAACTTTTATCGTTGATCAGGTCGGTAAGGGCAGTTATCGTGCATTTGAAATAAAGAATGATTCCATGAATGACGGCACCATTGAAAATGCCATTCCACAAGGAGCATATGTATTGGGTCGTGAACTGGGACGGCAGCACTGGAAATCAAAGATTAGATTTAAACAGCATCCCTATTGGATCATTGTGCATCAGGATTCCATTATTTGCAAGCAGATTATTGATCATGATGTTGAAAAAGGAACCGTTATATGCCATAGCATTAACGAATCTCCTGAATATTCAGATTTCGAAATCAACTTGGACGAAGTCCATCAATTGTATAACATTTTAAAAAGACAGATATGAAGAAAATTACACTGGCAATACTCTTGATCATCGGTATCAATTGCAATGCGCAATTGGAAATAGTGAAAACTGAAAAACCGGTTGAAATTGGAAAGGTCACCAACCTGGGTCAATTAGCTATTGAATGCGAAAGATATGGAGAACAGTATGTGTTTACATATCAAGATGTGAAGTTTCAACAATTAACCGATTATAAATCATTTACCTTAAAGAATGAACAATCCTTCAATGATCTATATGAACTGATTACATCTAATTGGGACAATCCTCCGGAGGAAGATATCATGATTAAATTGGACGAAGGCTATCTATGGGTAAGATTTGTAAAGGCCATAGGTGTTACTAATGTAGCTTTTGCTCACTCAGTGGATGAAAATGCTGATATTTTAGGAATCTCAACATGGTTAACCAAAAGAAGGGTTGACAAGCTTTTCGGAAAAAAATAATAGTGCACAGAATCGTACACAGAATTTAGTAATAATCATTTTTAATTTGTTTGCACATAATTCAAAATCAATCTGTTAGAAGTTAGAATGTTTGAATAGGAGAATCCCTCTTTCTCCGCTAAAAGCCCGTAAACACTACGTTTACGGGCTTTTTTTAATCTAGAAGACTTTCTTTCCTCTTAAATTGCAAGTAACATTAGTGCAACTTTTTGTTTAATAAACAGATAAATTACTTAAACGTTTTGTAATTTCACCTATTCGTAAATCGAGTTAACTATTCTATCAAAAACAATAATATGCTTGGACTATTCAAAAGGAAAACCGAAAAAGAAAAATTAGAGAAAGAGTATCAAAAACTTCAGAAAGAATCTTTCAAGCTCTCGAGCGTGAACCGAAAATTGATTGACCAAAAAGCATTTGAAGCTGAAGAAGTGTTGAAAAAGCTTGAGAAGTTGCACTAAACCAAAATGTTCATAATGACCGAAAGAGAATTAGATAGAATATTTGAAATGGCTTGGGAAGACCGAACTCCTTTTGAAGCCATTGAATTTCAGTTTGGTCTTTCAGAAAAAAATGTGATCAAAATAATGCGTAGCTATTTAAGAAATAGCAGCTTCAAACTTTGGCGTAAACGCGTTAACAGTGGTGTTAGTAAAAAACATCTCAAAAAAAGAAATCCAGAAATCAATAGGTTTAAATGCTCACGGCAAAAAGCAATTTCAGGAAACAAAATAAGTAAAAGATAGCACAGCTAATTTTCTAAAATAAATTACCTCTTTCATTTTTAAGACTCACCATAATTAAATATATTTCTGAATCCTTTTCAATTATTTCAGAATTACTGCGCAAAATCTTAAAACAATGAGCAACTACCACATCAAGAACTTAGAAGAATATTTTCAGGTTTACAGAAAATCGGTCCGTGATCCGGAAAACTTTTGGGAGGAAATTGCAGAAGAAAACTTTCTTTGGCGCCATCGATGGAATAAAGTGTTGGAGTATGATCTAGTTAAACCTGAGGTTTCTTGGTACAAAGGTGCTAAACTGAACATTACAGAGAACTGCATAGACCGACATATCTACACCCGAGGCGACAAAACAGCGATAATTTTTGAACCGAACGATCCCGTTGAAGAAGCGCAGCATATAACTTACAAAGAGTTACATGAACGTGTCTGCAGGTTTTCAAATGTACTGTTGGAACAGGGGATAAAAAAAGGAGATAGAGTTTGTATTTATCTCCCTATGATTCCTGAATTAGCGGTTTCGTTATTGGCCTGCGCCCGGATCGGCGCTATACATTCAGTGGTTTTTGCTGGTTTTTCCTCCACAGCACTTTCTACCCGAATCAACGATTCAGAATGCAAAATTGTTATTACCAGTGATGGCTCCTATCGCGGCAATAAAACTATTGATTTAAAGGGAATTGTGGACGAGGCATTGGAATCCTGCCCAAGTATAAAAACCGTGTTGGTAGCCAAGCGTACTCATACTGAAATAACAATGAAAAAAAATCGCGACAAATGGTTACAACCACTACTGGACGAGGCTTATCACGATTGCGTACCTGAAATTATGGACGCTGAAGACCCATTGTTTATTCTATATACTTCAGGCAGTACGGGAAGACCCAAGGGAATGGTACATACCACAGCTGGCTATATGGTCTATACCGCATATACTTTTAAAAACGTATTTCAATATAGGGAAGATGATGTGTATTGGTGTACAGCAGACATTGGCTGGATTACGGGCCACAGTTATATAGTTTACGGACCGTTGGCAAATGGCGCCACGACCCTAATGTTTGAGGGTGTTCCCTCCTACCCTGATTTTGGCAGGTTTTGGCAGGTTGTGGAAAAACATAAGGTTAGTCAGTTTTATACTGCTCCCACAGCAATTAGGGCGTTAGCAAAGGAACGGTTGGATTTTTCTGAAAACTATGATCTTTCTTCCTTAAAAATCTTAGGCAGTGTGGGTGAACCCATAAACGAGGAAGCTTGGCATTGGTATGATGAAAACATCGGGAAACGAAAATGCCCCATTGTAGATACTTGGTGGCAAACCGAGACTGGCGGGATAATGATTTCGCCAATTCCTTATTCTACACCCACTATTCCCACTTATGCCACACTACCATTGCCCGGCATACAACCCGCGCTGATGGATGAGAATGGTGATGAACTAAAAGGCAACCTCGTTAGTGGGCGTTTGTGTTTAAAATATCCTTGGCCTGGAATGGCCCGAACCATTTGGGGCAATCACGAACGGTATCGTGAAACATATTTTTCGGCTTTTGAAAACAAATATTTCACCGGTGACGGAGCATTGCGCGACAGTACAGGCTATTATCGTATCACAGGCCGTGTGGATGATGTTATAATTGTTTCTGGCCATAATCTGGGCACTGCGCCTATTGAAGACGCAGTAAACGAACATCCAGCCGTGGCGGAAAGTGCAATTGTAGGCTTCCCACACGACGTGAAAGGTAATGCGCTGTATGGATTTATTATTTTAAAAGAAATCGGTGAAAGCCGTCTGCACGAAAATTTACGCAAAGAAATAAACCAGATTATTACCGAACATATTGGTCCGATTGCAAAACTTGATAAAATACAGTTTACTACAGGTTTGCCCAAAACCCGAAGTGGCAAAATCATGCGACGAATACTCAGAAAGATTGCAGAGAAGGACACTGCCAATCTAGGCGATATTTCTACCTTGTTGAACCCAGAGGTGGTACAAGAGATTATGGAGGGGGCCCTTTAAATGATAATTCATTCTTTTATATCCAAAATTTTCAAAAAGGAGTTTTAGCAATAAATTGAAAACACATTTAAACTAATATGGCTGTAATTATTTAAATGAGTTAAAAAAAAGTGGAAATAAATTAGTTGAAAAATCAACAATTGAATATCTTTATAACACTGACAGTTAATAATTTATAAACCTCTAAACTCCTCGTCATGCTTTGGACCATCCTTTTTTTATTTTTAACCGTGGTGGCCGCCGTCCTTGGTTTTTTAGGATTGGGATTTGGCCCAATTGAACCCGCCAAAACCGCATTCTATGTTTTGGGAGCTTGTTTGCTTATTTCCGTATTCATGCAGAAGCGAAAAAAACGCAAAAGATATTATGAATAGTTTTAGAATAATTTTTTAAAAAAGGCCGCTCACTTACTATAGCGGTTTTTTTATTAAAAAATATTTTTTATAACCCTTTGTTAAACAACATATTATATGTTATAATTGCATTTAAGTTAAACAATGTACGGATATAGAACATTGCATTTCAATTGTAAGTAGTATTTTGGCTTAACAAAAAACCTCCACATGAATTCCATTCAAGTTAACTCACTTCCCCTAAAGGATGTTATAAGGGATATAGCAGAAGTTTTCAACATTTCCTATTCCGAAAATTGCGGCGAATATTTATTGCAGTTGCCCGAATCTGTTGGCGAGGGTACTATTCGCGGGATTAATTTTGAAGGCGGGCTAGGCCTTATCCAATACAATTGTCTTTTCAAGGAAGATTTGGAAATACATTTTGTAGTAAACCACATACATCCGTTAAAATTTCTTTATACAGTAAGCGGCACCTTACAGCACCGTTTTGAGAATGAAGAAGACTTGCATGAGATTAAGCAATACCAAAACGCCATTGTAGCCAGCAGTAAGCACAATGGCCATGTATTACTGTTTGAAGCCAACCAACGCATAACAGTGAACAGCTTAGAAATAGAACGTGAAAAATTTCAGGCCAAAATGGAATGCGACATAAAAAGTCTTGATGACGAACTAGAGCAATTATTTAAGGATATTAAAGCCAACGGAGCATTTTATCACAGTGGAAATTACAGTCTTAACATTGCCGATATCTTGACACAAATGGTTGATTTTACTGATGAAAATTTTACTCGCAAACTGTTTTTGGAAGGCATGGCCTATCAAATTTTAACGCATCAGATCCTTCAATATCAAGATGATAAAAAAGACGAAGGAAACCGTACGCTAATCCGCTCTACTGAATTGAAACAAATAAACCATATTTCCAGTCTTATAGAAAGCAATATTTCAGATGTACCCACAGTGGAGAACTTAGCACGTGAAGCGGGACTGAATATAAACAAGCTGCAAGAAGGTTTCAAAAAACTATATGGCACTACTGTAAATAATTATGTACAGAAAACAAGGCTTGATGCAGCTTACAATCTTTTGACCAAAACAGATCTTAGTATTTCTGAAATTGTAAATGCAATTGGGTTAAGCAGTAAAAGCTACTTTTCGAAAATATTTAAGGAAAAGTATAGTATATCACCTTCCGAATTTCGCAAAAAGCACCAGGATAAATAAAAAACCCCAGTCAAAATAAATTCCGACTGGAGTTTCCTCTTCTTCATAGCAATTCTTTACTGTTGCTAAAATAGCTTAGTTAGCGATATTTTTTTAACTCAAAAAGACAAATCATTAACCCAAAATCTTTTTTTAAATTATTATTTTTATTAAAAAAAAGAAAACCCTTCCGTGCAGCGACGTTGGAAGGGTTTTACAGTTGCGTTATGTAGGTACAACTGCTATTTCCAGTTTTTTATTTCTTTTTCCAGTTGGGCTCTAGATTTTCCGGTTTTATTTTCAAGCTTTTTTAAAGTTTCTGAAAAGGATTCATCTTTAAATTCAGAGACGTTTATATCTAAATTGTAGTTTTTATTAAAGTCTGAAGCTATCTTTTTCCACTTCTGTTCTAAATAATCATTGCCATCCTTTTCATTTTCAGTATTGTCGGACTCGGTATTATCTTTAACGTAGCTTTTTTCATCTGGCTCGTTATGATGTTCACTTTGGGCACCTTTACCTACACTATGTTTTGGATTTCCTTTATTGCTCATGATCTAAAATATTTGTTGCAATCTTGCTTAATTATTAATTAATATTCTTTTAAATTAACATATATCGTCTGTAAACTACCACAAAACGATTATTTTTCAATATATTTACCAATCCACTCTTTCCTTTTTATCCCCACAATAGAAACCCCTTTCTCATTGTGTTGATTAAGGGGTTTCGCCGTATCCTTAAAACGGATACTCAATTTCAAAACAACCATTATTCTTCCTCTTCTACTGGATGACGCTGGTTTTGTGGTCTGTTTTGAGGATTCCTCTGTTGATTTTGTTGTTCATTTTGAGGATTCCATTGCTGATTCTGATTTTGTGTACTCATAGCAATTTGATTAAAATAATAAATCATTTTTCTTTTCACAATTAAAGTTAACTTCATATCAAACTTTTGAAAGCCAACAAAATCATAAAATTGCAAAACGATTTATTTTTTTAACTAACCATTATCTTAAAAAAGCATTTTGTTGACATTTCGTTAAGTCTGAAGATCAAAATGAAATGGAAAATTTTATACCCAGACCCTTTCTTTATAACTCGTTGGTGTTTCGTATCTTTGCGCTTTTAAATTTTGAACCATGTACACCAACGCATTACAAGCCATTTCGCCAATAGACGGCAGATACGCATCAAAAACATCCAGCCTTATTCCTTATTTTTCTGAAGAAGCGCTCATCCGTTATCGCGTGCAAGTGGAAATTGAATATTTTATTGCCTTGGTGGAACTGGAACTTCCCCAATTAAATGATTTTCAACAAAAAAACTTTTCAAAATTAAGAGACTTGTACCTTGAATTTACTGTGCAGGATGCCATAAAAATCAAGGAAACCGAAAAAGTGACCAATCACGATGTAAAAGCTGTTGAATATTTTATAAAAGAAAAATTTGACGCTTTAAATCTTCAGAAATACAAAGAATTCATCCACTTTGGACTGACCTCACAAGACATCAACAATACTGCAATTCCACTTTCGCTGAAAGATGCCATCAACAACGTTTACGTACCGCTCTTGATGGAAGTGAAAAATAAACTGAAAGCACTTTCTGAAGATTGGGCCGAAGTTTCCATGCTTGCGCGGACGCATGGACAACCTGCTTCTCCAACCCGTTTGGGAAAGGAAATAGAAGTTTTTGTAGTGCGAATTGAGGAACAGTTTGATTTAATGAACGATATAAAAAGTGCTGCAAAATTTGGCGGTGCAACAGGTAACTTTAACGCACACAAAGTAGCTTATCCAGATATTGATTGGAGAGCGTTTGGAAAAAAGTTCGTACAAAATAAGTTAGGGTTGCACCACTCCTTCCCTACCACACAGATTGAGCATTACGATCATATGGCTGCTCTTTTTGATTGTTTGAAAAGAATAAACAATATTTTAATTGATTTGGACAGGGATATTTGGACCTACGTTTCCATGGATTATTTCAAACAAAAAATTAAAAAAGGGGAAGTTGGTTCCAGCGCCATGCCACACAAGGTAAACCCTATAGACTTTGAAAACAGTGAAGGTAATTTGGGAATTGCAAATGCGCTTTTTGAACACCTTTCCGCAAAACTTCCTATAAGTAGATTACAACGTGATCTTACTGATAGTACCGTTTTAAGAAATATTGGTGTTCCCATTGGGCATACACTTATTGCTTTTCAATCCACCTTAAAAGGCTTGAACAAATTATTGTTGAACGAATCGAAGTTTGCAGAGGACCTTGAGAATAACTGGGCTGTAGTAGCCGAAGCAATCCAAACCATTTTAAGAAGAGAAGGCTATCCAAACCCTTATGAAGCTTTAAAAGGATTAACGCGCACCAACGAAAGGATTAACCAAACTTCAATTGCAAATTTCATAGAAACGCTGGAAGTGCCTGAAAGCGTTAAACAGGAAATGAGAAACATAACGCCCGGAAACTACACCGGCATTTAAAAAATAGACCTATAAAAAAGGCTTCAACCAAAGAGAAGGAAGAAGCCTTTTTCGACTATTAATCAACTAATTTAATCTTTAAATATTTTTCCAAAACCTTCGAGTTTAGAGACGTCCAGATCGCCTCGTTCAGCAGATTTCATTAGTTTCAACATTTGGTCCGGGCGCATATTTTCACCCAACAATCTGAAAACCGCAAAACCACGATTATCATCACTCGCAAAAACAATCACCTCATCAATAGCATCTTCTTCACCTGTATACTTTAGAGTTGCATTCCAGTCATTGCTTTTAATGCGGGTAAGCTCTTTGTATTGCTCTTGGTCTAATATGTTTTTTAACTTTTGGCGTTCCATCTCATAATTGGCTGTATCACCTTCAACAATAGGATAAGCAACAACATTCACTTTTTTAATAGTATTAAGAATGTCTTTCTCTTCTTGTGTAAAATTGCCGGTGTTTCCCTGGAGCAAACTAGCTGCTATGTCCATTTTTACAAATTTGTCATCGTCTTGCTTTTCAACCAGATACTTTTGCAAGGACTTGTCACTACAAGAGACCAATGCTAGTGCACCCAATATTAAAGCCATAAAATATTTCAGTAATGATGCCATCGTTATTGTTTTTTCTTGGTGTCAATATTCTTAAGTTCTTCGCTACCGGGAACTTTTAGATCTTCAGTCAATTTTGAGATTTGCTTTAAATCTATATTTCCGGTGATGCTCATAATAACGGTTGTGGGTTTTCCGTCCACAATTCCATCCATATGCATCAACAGTTCACTTACAAAGTTTTCATTTTTGCCTTCTTTGCTGTAGAATTTTATATTTCTGCCATCTTCTTTTACGCGCATCAATTCCCCTAAATTTTTAGAGGTAGAAACATATTTTGCCACAGCGGCATCCATTTTTTGTGAAACGGCTGGATTACCGGTGGTAAAAATTTTAATGTTGTCTAGATCGTTTACCATTTTCAGATATGCCTGCGCTTCCGGATCGGTGGAATTAAGATCCATTTTGCTCAAAAGTTTGAACATATTTTTGGTAACCACTACAGAGGTTACATCTTTTTCGTTTTCAAAGGAATCAAAAGCGTTTTGAGTCCACGAAACCATAGGCGCTATTGCCAGTGCTATTACTATTGCTATTTTTTTCATCGTTTATAAGTGTTATTAAGTTATTGTTTATTTTTAAAACTTATTATTCAAAAATTTTATTTTTTGTTTTTCCAAATTGGCCCACAACGGTAAGCTGTTCCGCTCCTTTATTTAGGTTTTCAGAGAGCAGCATCATTGCTTGTTTGCTTTTTTCAAACGCCGCCAGAGCTTCTTTTTCCTCTTGAGAGTAATTGGGTTGTGAGAGATAAAAACTACCCACCCCAAACGCTACAACAAGCATTGCGGCTATGGAATACCACCAGACTTTATTACTTTGTGGTTTTGATTCAGGCAAGGCAAACGTTCTGGTGGAGCGTTCTGCTTTTGCTACTTTTAGACCTGCAAAAATTGGCTGGTACTGAATTAAATCATCAGCTACCCTTTCATTGTTAAAATAGTCCTGTAACAATTTTTCTTCTGCAAGGGTGGTTGTGCCTTCAAAATAGGCCTCAAGCAATTTTTTTATCTTAACTGACTCCATAATTATAATTTTTTATCATTGCGTCCCTAACTGTTTTGCGGGCTCGGGAAAGTGCCACTCGTATTGCGGTTTCGTTACTATCAAGCATCTGCGCTATTTCTGAAAACTCAAATTCTTCTACATCGCGTAGTTGGAGAACGATTCGTTGTTGCTCTGGCAAGGTTTCCATTATTTTAAAAACAATTTCAACACCGTCATTCGCTTCAATTTTCTTTTCAATATTTTCTGAGGTTTGAAAGTTGTTATGTACAATTTTCAAATTTGATGCCTGTTTTGATTTTAAACGGTCCAAGCAATAATTCTTAGTCATTGTAATTGCAAATGCTTCGGGGTTTTTATAATTCTCAATATTTTGCTTTCCTTTCCACAATTTCAAAAACACTTCCTGTACTGCATCCTCAGCTTCATCCTTTGAGACCAAAATTCGTTTCGCCAAACGGTATAGCTTATCCTTAAAAGGCATTATTAAAGTAATAAACTCGGTCTTTTCCATTTTGGTTGGTTGTTGGTTATGGTGCCGTCTATTTAAATGACGAATAGGTTCTGTTTTTGTTACATTGAAATTTTATCCGTGAATTTTCGACAAAATTTTAGACTGTATAAAGTCCCTAAATAATTTCGACTAAAAAAGCATATTTTTACCGTTACAATATAATCCCTAATTTACCTGTTTAAAAAGAATACCTTAATAAACCCATTTATGAAGAAAAGAATTTTCATTTCCCTTTTAATCGTTTCGGTACTTTTTGTTTCGTGTTTTGAAGATGCTGATGACAACCTTCAGCCTGCATCTACCATAGACATTCAGAATTTTATTTACCGCGGTCTTAATTATTTCTATCTATATAAAGCGGACAGTCCAGAACTGGCCAACGATGCTTTTGCCAACCAGGATGAGCTAAATAACTTTTTAAATAATTATCAAACTCCAGAAACTCTGTTTGACTATTTGTTGTCATCCCAAGATCGTTTCAGCAATCTTTATAGCGACTATACACTTATTGAGAATGCACTTAGTGGTATAACCCTAAGCAACGGTATGGAGTTTGGCTTGGTTTATTATCCAGACAACAGCGGGAATGTTTTTGGCTACGTGCGCTACGTGCTTCCCAATACCGATGCCCAATCACAAGGTTTGGTACGGGGTGATATTTTTACAACAATAGACGGTCAACAGTTGAATGAAAACAATTACAACGATTTGCTTGCGCCAAACAGTTATACCATTGGGTTCGCTAATTATGATGGGACTGATTTTACCCTTACGGGAGAAACTGCGCTTTTGAACAAAACACAGTACAATGAAAACCCTGTATATAAAGCTGAAACACTAACCGTCAACGGAAACAAAATAGGCTATTTAATGTATAACGGTTTCATAAAAGATTATGATACCGAACTTAACAATGCCTTTGCTCAGTTTAAAGCTGATGGAGTGAGCAGCTTGGTTCTCGATCTTAGATACAATGGCGGTGGTTCTGTAGAAACGGCAACCGATCTTGCTAGTATGATTACGGGACAATTTAACGGTCAAGTTTTTTATAAGGAATTTTGGAATGCAGACAGACAACCTGAATATGCGGAAAATGGTGTTTTTGACAATACGATCAGTAATGGAAGTTCCATCAGCAGCTTAAATCTTTCACAAGTTTATATTATTACCACCAGAAGAAGTGCTTCGGCCAGCGAATTGGTTTTGAACGGACTAAAACCCTATATAGATGCTGTTCAAGTAGGTGATACAACCACAGGAAAATTTCAAGCTTCGTTTTTGTTATACGATGCTCCCGCACCACAGTTTAGCAGAAGTGAGGCAAATCCGAACCATACTTATGCCATGCTTCCTTTGGTGTTTAAAACAGCTAATGCTGCTGGAAACACAGATTTTACAGAAGGTTTGTTTCCGCAGATTCCATTACAGGAAAATTATTTCAACCTGGGACAATTGGGTGATGAAAATGAACCCTTGCTTGCCGCTGCGCTTTTTGAAATTGCAGGCAGACCTATGCCATCCAATAAAGGAGTTCAGTATTTAAAAGAATTTTCAGACAGTAATGCTGATTCTCCTATTTACGGAAAAATGATTGGTAACTAACATTAATGATTTTAAAAAAAAGAAACTCCGTTGAATTTTGAAGATTCAACGGAGTTTTTTATGTTTTGAAGTTAGATTATTCGTTGAAATAAATGCCTCCGGGCACTATCCCCGTTTGGAAATTTTGGACTTGTTGGTTTGTTGAAAGATCATATATAAGTAGTGAACCTCTACTCGCAAAATCGTCTGCATCTGTAGCGTACAACATTCCATCCTTTGCCTCCAAAGCATAGAAAAAGCCATCTACAATATCATTACCGGGTAATGATATAGAAGCCACGTTTAAACTGTAAACCTTTCCATCCAAAGAGTAGAAAAGATTGCTTCCATCCATTGTTAAGCTCGATGGGTGTTCAACGGTACCGAAGGTGTAGGTGTTTGAAATTTCATTATTTGAAAGATTTATTTCCACAAGGGAGCCCGCAGTTTCATTTCCAGTATAATTAGGATTACCTCCACACAATACAAATAGGGAATTGCCCGCAATTACCATTGAGTTTGGAGCATCGCCAACCGTAATTGTACTTTCAAGCGTATTTCCTGAAATTACGGAGATTAAGTTATTCTGCCCAAAGCCACCTTGGTGGGCTACATAGATTTTATTATTGTACGAAACCATTCTTTCCGGTCCAAAAGAAACAGGAATAGTTGATGAAACTGTATTGTTACGCAAATCTAACACTGCCACAAAATCATCAGCGGTATCGTTGGGATCACCCCAGTTTGTTACGTATCCTTTACTTCCATCGGCCCCCATAAAGTAGCGTGGATTATTAACTCCTGCTTTAATAGAATCAACGGCTTCAAAGGAATACCTGTTGGCAATCATGATTTTGTTTGAATTGTTTACAACTATATAGGCATTGTCATCTTGAAACCCCATAGACTGTACGATATTGCCCAGTTCGGTGCCGTTTACAGTTCTATAAATATTTTGGGTAACTGTACTGAAATCTTCAGAGATAAACGTAATGTTTCCACTACCATTTCCAAAGAGGCCTTCGTTGGTCACTAAAATTCCCTTTTCAAAAGCTGCGGGCACATATTCTGGTGGAGTATCATCGTCATTGCTACACGACATAAAAAATAGAGCTGTAATTGCTGCAAAAAGTACTTTATTCATCATTTTCATTTTAATTATAATTTAAAGTTTAAAAATATTTCAATATTTCTTGAGGGCATGGGCCTAAACGCTACATTTTCATAATAGGTATTAAAAGCATTTTTAAGCCTTCCCCCAAAAGTAATGTTTGGATCAAAAGGTAAGTGATATTCAGCACCAAAGTTGAAAATCGTATAACCAGCAACACTTTCACTATTGTCGGTGGTGGTATAGGCTTTACCATTAAACAAACCCTGGGCGTAAATAGCAAATTTTCTAAGATTGTATTGCAAAGTTCCGCTGGCCTTATGGATGGGAACGTAGATAAGCTGTTTTTTCTTTTCCAAATCTTCTGCCTTCGTATAGGAAAAGTTTGCATTAAAATCCAATGTTTGTTGGTTTTTTAATTTTATGAAATAACCAACGGCTACCTCAAGACCATAATTTCTGGCTTTTTGGATATTCATCGGTTCCCAAATTCCGCCATTTCCGGGAATCCATTTTATTAAATTTTCTGAAGAAATATAATAAACCGCTATATCGGCCTTAAGATTTCCGAAAGAAAATTCCTGCCCCAATTCCGTTTGATACGAAGTTTCTGGCTGCAATTCAACATTGCCACCGGCGTACCAATATAAATCATTGAACGTAGGAACTCGATAGTTTTTTGAGCCGTTCACACGAAAGGCGTATTGTTTTGAAACTATCCATTTTGCATCGGCCGAAAAAAGCCAAGGATTTTCAAAATCATTCAAAAATTCTTTTCGGATGTTAAATCCATAAGTGAATTTTTTTGAAACTTTATGATTCAACAAAAGCACTGCAGCCATTGTTCTTCGGTCATTTTTCCCCACATTGCTACCTTCGGCAGTTACATAATTGTACTCTAACTTTCCGTTTAAGCGTAACTTTTTAAGAAGAAAAATCTCTGCTTGAAGGAAGCTGATAAATGTATTGGCTTTTCCTTCGTCATAAAACGGTTTGTTACTATCCGGAAAATAACGGTACTGCTCAAAAAGATGTGCCGCTGCCAACTTGGTTTGAAAAGCACCCAGTTTTTGTTGCACTTGCCAAAGATTTCTCGTAGCAATATCTTTATAGGCATCTTTGCCAACAGTATTTAAGCTTCCCGAAAAATTCCGGTCGTTATACGTATATTCCGAATTCCAGGTTGCCACACCATTTTCCAGCTTACGCGCTTCATTTATTTTTGCCGAAAAACGTAAAAATTCTCCGTGATTATTTTTTTGATTCCTTCCCACATAATCATAATCATTTTCTGAACTGATAAAATCCACACCGACATTTAAATAATGATTGCCCCAAGTTTGTGTTGTATTGGCATTACCTCCCAACGTGGCAAAACTACCATAGCGTAGCCCAAATTTCGTAATATCCATTTTTTCAAAAGAAAAGGAATTATTCAGATGAATACTCCCGCCCACGGCGCCACTACCATATTGTACACCACCGCCGCCACTTCTTATTGAAATTTCGTCATAATTTAAAGGAGAAATTACATTGAAATCGGTTTGGCCGGTAAATACCGAGTTTATATTGATTCCGTTCCAAACTACGGCAGTCTGGGCCGCATTTGTACCCCGAAAGGAAGGCGAAGATACCATCCCAAATCCGTTCTCCTTAAAATAAATTGTTGAATTGTACCGGAGCGTTTCCGTTAGCGAGCCAGCATTTCTTTCCACAATGGAATCTTCGAGTTTTTCAAGTTTAAATCCTTTTGAAAAGTGTATGAATTTTGAATCGGTCAGCATTACTTCGGGCAACCGCTGGATACTGTCCAATTGTGCATTCGCTGAAACCGAGGCCAGAAAAATAATATAAATAATATGGAAACCTATTTGCTTCATAATTCAACCTTTATCCCGAAAGTTTGACGTTTTATGTTATGAATAAGGCAGGTCTCCTGGCTTGTCTTTTTGTGCAACCTTCCCATCCGCCATATGCGAACAGTGGTTTTTGAAGCATGCACGCCCGAAAATACTTCGGGACGACTTACAGTTGCGGGAACAGCTTCGGATTTTAACCGAATTCCCTTTTAAGAGCGTTTTACGATACGGAAAACTGCTCACCAAAATTCATGGCAAAAATAGGTTTTAAATATTAGTTCGCCCAAACAAAACCATTATTTTTGGGGATGCAAAAAATTGTTTTCCTCATAAACATCCTTATTTTTTTTACTGCCTGTAAAAACAATGGCGATACTTCCGAACCAATAAAAACTGAAAATCAACCCCAAAAAATGGTATCAGTTACCTATGCGGAGGGTTTTGAAATTGAGGAGCTGGGAAATTTTAAGGTTATCACTTTAAAAAAGCCCTGGCCGGGAACTGACAAAACGTTTAAATATGCTTTAGTTAAAAAAAACACTCCTATAAAAAATCCTGAAAATTATGACGCTGTGGTTGAAGTTCCCGTGAGACAAATTGTGGTCACCTCCACTACCCACATTCCTTCATTGGAAATGCTGAATGAATTGGAAGCTCTAATCGGTTTTCCAAATCTGGATTATATTTCCTCAGAAGAAACACGAAAGAAAATTTCCGAAGGAAAAATTTCTGAGATCGGCAAAAACGAAGACTTGAATACAGAGATTTTGATAGATCTGAGTCCAGATGCGGTTATTGGTTTTGCCGTGGACGGAAATAATTCTGCATACTCAACCCTTCAACAAATGGGGATTCCAGTGCTCTACAATTCAGATTGGACCGAAACGTCACCTTTGGGAAAAGCCGAGTGGATTAAGTTTTTCGGAGCCTTTTTCAATAAAGAAAAAGAAGCCGACAGTATTTTTAAAAATATAGAGACCGAGTATCTATCTGCTAAAAAAATAGCTTCCGACGCCAAAGAAACCCCAACTGTGATCAGTGGTGCAATGTATAAAGACGTTTGGTATATGCCGCAGGGCGATAGTTGGGGAGCACAGTTTATTGCCGATGCAAATGGCGATTATCTTTGGAAACATTCTGGGGGTACTGGAAGTTTATCCCTAAATTTGGAATCTGTTATTGAAAAAGGTCATAAGGCCGATATTTGGATTGGCCCAGGACAATTCACAAGTTTGGAGGAAATGAAAAACGCAAGTCAGGCCTATTCACAATTTAATGCCTACAAATCTGGGAAAGTGTATTCATACAGCCTGAAAAAAGGGGAAACGGGTGGAGTTGTTTATTATGAATTGGCGCCTAACCGACCAGATTTAGTCCTCAAAGATCTTATTAAAATTTTCCATCCTCAATTACTGCCCGACTACAATATTTTCTTTTTTGATCAACTTCAATAATGCAAACTTCTCAAACATACCGGTTTCACTTTTTGGTTCTGTTTTTAGTGCTCATTGCAGTTTTTTTGGTGAATTTAAGTATGGGCTCAGTCTCCATTCCTTTAGATGAAATATTTTCGGTTTTTATAGGAAATGGTGCTTCAAAAGAAACTTGGCGTTATATTTTAATGGATTACCGTTTACCAAAAGCAATTACGGCAATGCTCGCCGGTGGCGGATTGGCAATTTCTGGATTGTTGATGCAAACCTTATTCAGAAATCCTTTGGCAGGTCCTTTTGTTTTAGGGCTTAGCAGTGGCGCAAGTTTAGGCGTTGCCATTTTAATTTTGGGTGCAAGTGCATTTGGAGGATTTTTTGGAACACTATTATTAAGCCAGTGGAGCTTGGTAATCGCCTCCGCATTAGGGAGTTTTTTGGTACTACTTGCCGTACTAGCCGTAACTTTCAGAATAAAAGACACGATGGCCATTTTGATCATCGGGTTGATGTTTGGCAGTGTGACAACAGCCGTAGTTTCGGTTTTGTCATATTTCAGTAATGCGGAACAACTTCAACAATACATTTTTTGGTCCTTCGGAAGTTTGGGTAACCAATCGTGGCAAGGCGTCTTTATTTTAGTAATTTGTTTTTTGGCAGGTTTGCTTTTAAGTATTTTTAGCAGCAAATCATTAAACGCATTACTTTTAGGTGAAAATTATGCGAAAAGCATGGGGCTTCACATCAAAAAAACCACATTTATAATAATACTGGCTACGAGCATTCTAGCTGGAAGCATTACGGCCTTTGTGGGACCCATTGCCTTTGTTGGGCTTGCGGTGCCACACTTGGTGCGCCAGTTTTATAAATCTTCGAACCATTTAGTCTTAATGCCTGCCGTTCTGCTTTGTGGCGCATTGCTTATGCTGGTCTGCGATACCCTGGCTCAATTGCCGTTCAGTGAATTTACATTACCCATAAACGCCATCACCTCATTGGTTGGCGCTCCCATGGTTATTTGGCTTTTAGTACGAAAACGAAAACTTTTCTTCTAAATGGATTCAAAGAAAAAAAATATCATTTTGGAATCACGAAACCTTACCGTGGGTTATGTGAAAAAAACAGGAAATCTGATAATTGCCGATACAGTCAATTTTTCAATTGAAAAAGGAGAATTGGTTGGTTTGGTTGGAGCGAACGGTATTGGAAAATCTACCCTTTTACGAACCTTGACTGGAATGCAAAATTCTTTAAATGGTGAGGTATTTTTAAATGAAAAAAATTTAAAAGAATATTCCTCATTCCAATTGGCGACACAATTAAGCGTTGTTTTGACCGAAGCACCCACCTCAAAAAACCTCTCGGTTATTGAAATGGTTTCCTTGGGAAGACAACCCTACACAAACTGGGTTGGCTCGCTTTCCGAAGAAGATAAAAAAACAATTCAATCTGCACTGGAAGCAACAGAAACTGAAGCCTTGGCCAATAGAAAATGTTTTGAACTGAGCGACGGACAAATGCAACGAGTGGCGATAGCGAGAGCATTGGCGCAGGACACCCCACTAATTATATTGGATGAACCCACAACACATTTGGATATTTATCACCGTGCCTATATCCTGAAACTATTGAAGAAGTTAGCCTCGGAAACAAAAAAAACAATTCTTTTTTCAACCCACGAAATAGATTTGGCCATTCAGCTTACTGACAAAATGCTCGTGATGGCAAAAGGAGAAACATATTTTGACGACCCCTGCAAACTGATTGAAGCTGGAAGATTTGATTCACTTTTTCCGAAAGAAACCATAGATTTTGATGGAAAAACCGGACGTTTTACCATTAGGAAATAAGTATCTTTACTTTAAAATTTATTGCAATGAACGAAACTTTTCTATTTCTCTTACTTGCTGCTATTTGCTTGTTAATCGGTGCATTTTTAGGTCATTACTTTGCTCGTTTAAAAAGTAAAACCGAAACAAGTAAACTTGAAGAACGCCTTGAGAACGCACAACTGCAAGAAGGTAAACTTAACGAACGTTTGGGGCTTTTAGTCTCGGAAAAGGAATCTTTACAAAAAGAGAAAGAACAGGCAAACATGCAGCTCTCACGCCAAAGCGCGGAATATGAAGCCTTGTATTCCGAACTTGAAAAGGAAAAGGAACGCTTCAAAAATTTCGAAAAAGATTTCAATGACAAGTTTGAAAATCTTGCTAATAAAATCTTGTTGGATAAAACCCACAAATTCACGGAATTGAACAAGGAAAATATTGAAGGAATACTAAAACCCTTGAATCAAAAAATCAAGGAATTTGAGGAAAAAGTTGGGAAAAGCAACGAAGATTTCATCAAAGGACACGCAGAACTCGGGAAACAGCTTCAATTCCTAAACGAACAGAATGTGAAAATAAGTGAAGAGGCAAACAATCTTACAAAGGCACTGAAAGGAGAAAGCAAGACCCAAGGAAACTGGGGCGAACTTATTTTGGAACGCGTATTGGAAAAATCGAATTTGGTCAAAGATCGGGAGTATTTTGTCCAAAAATCCTATACCGATGTCGATGGGAACAAAGTGCTGCCTGATGTTGTTATCCATTTGCCCAATGACAAAAGAATGATAATAGATTCAAAAGTATCTTTGACAGCTTATGAAAAATACGTAAACGAAGAAAACGAAGGTTTAAAGGAAAGATTTTTAAAGGACCACGTTCAATCCTTAAAAAATCATATTACCCAATTAAGCTCAAAAAAATATGAGGATTTACACGGAATCCAATCTCCCGATTTCGTTTTGATGTTTATTCCCATTGAGCCAGCCCTATATTTGGCCCAAAATTTTGATAATTCTTTTTTTTACACTGCTTTTCAGAAAAATATATTGTTGGTGAGTCCAACCACACTTCTTTCAACATTGCGGACCATAGACGCGCTGTGGAGCAACGAAAAGCAACAACAAAATGCGTTGGAAATTGCCAACCATGCAAGTAGCCTTTACCACAAATTCAAAATTCTATTGGACGATTTGGAAACGGTTGGAAATAGAATAGCTTCCACAAAGAGCGCATACGATGGAGCGATGAAAAAATTAACAGGTAACCAAAATTTAATCAAGGACATCAACAAACTTGAGGAATTGGGCATTTCACCAAAGGATAAAATGAAGGCTTCGTGGTTAAAAAAGGCAAATGTTAATAACGACGATGAACAAGATTCAAATTAAGAAATTATGAAAAAAATACTCATCATTATCCTGGGAAGCCTATTGGCGCTTTATTTGCTTTACTTCGCTTTTGTGTATTTTGTACCCTATAGTGAAGGGACCAGAGCGGGAGAACTTATTAAATTTAGCCATAAAGGCGTAGTTGTAAAAACCTGGGAAGGAGAAATCAGTCAAGGTATTAGCGGCGCACAGATTTTTTCCTTTTCAGTTTTAGATCAGGAGAAGGATGTAATAGATAAAAGGAGTATCAAGGCAGCTATGTAAAAGTAAGCTATGTAGAACGCTTTACTACCTTCTTCTTTTGGGGCGACACAAAATATTTCATTAATGATGTGGTAAAGGAACAATCACCACACTTTAATCGTCAATAGATTTTAAAAATTACTTTTTAGCAATTTTCAGCGTAGTCTGCAGGTTATTTGAAGTTACTTTTACAAAATACAAACCGCTGTTCAGTCGGCTCATATCTACCTGAGTCAAAATGCCCGACCCCTTTCCTTCTGAAACAAGTGTACCAAGTACATTATAAATTTGATAACTATCTACTTTGAATATAGAAGAAATGATCAATTCATTTCTTACGGGATTGGGATAAAAATTTAAGTTTTTCACGAATTTATCCTCTACGGAAAGTTTTCCAACCACGGTAACTTTTCCGCGCATCAAAGGATTTGATTCATTTTGATATTCCGTTACTCCTCGTTTTTGAAAAGTGTGTGAAAATTCAGTATTTAAACCATCAAGTGTGCCACTGCTAAAGGTTTCGGTGCCATTGGGAAGAGCCGTTACACTTTTTTGTGAACCATCATTCCAAATCCACAGAACAGTATCTCCAACCTCTATTGTAGGGCTTGCCACAGATTCATTGATACCTTGTCCCCAAGCAATTTCAACAACATTCTGACCCATCAGAATATTCGTTGCAATAAAAAATAAGAACAAAGTAATTTTTTTCATAAATGAATATCTCAAAAGGTTAGTTATCTAATTTACAAAAAAAAACACAAATCTGATTATTTACTCAGATACATTTTTCTCCTTGCATAGAGATCATAAAAGGCATCATCCTTTAAACTATCGATAAAAAGTATGCTCTCGCCCGTACTCTTCATCTCGGGCCCCAATTGTTTATTTACATTCGGGAATTTGTTGAAACTAAAGACCGGTTGCTTTATAGCAAAACCTTCCAGTTTCGGATTAAAATCAAAATCGGTTACTTTGTTATGTCCCAGCATTACCTTTGTGGCATAATTTACATAAGGCTCTCCATAAGCTTTCGCAATAAAAGGAACCGTACGCGAGGCGCGTGGATTGGCTTCAATAATGTACACTTTATCATCTTTTATTGCAAACTGGATATTTATCAACCCAACAGTATTTAATGCTTTCGCAATCTTATGGGTGTGATCTTTTATTTGCTGCATAACAAATTCACCAATGTTAAAAGGTGGCAAAGTTGCGTTTGAGTCTCCGGAATGGATTCCGCAAGGCTCAATATGCTCCATTATTCCAATAATATATACATTTTCACCATCGCAAATTGCATCTGCCTCGGCTTCAATGGCACCATCCAAATAATGGTCAAGCAATAACTTGTTATTCGGAATTTTACGTAGTAAATCCACCACGTGTTCTTCCAATTCCTTTTTGTTGATTACAATTTTCATCCCTTGTCCACCCAAAACATAGGAAGGACGAATCAATAACGGAAAATCAAGCTGGTCTGCAAGTGCAAGGGCTTCTTCAGTAGTTTCTGCCGTTCCAAATTCTGGGTAAGGAATGTTGTTTTCTTTTAAAAGTGTTGAGAAACTTCCTCGGTCTTCGGCCAAATCCAAAGATTTATAAGTTGTTCCGATAATATTGATTCCATAACGGTCAAGCTTTTCGGCAAGTTTTAAAGCCGTTTGACCACCCAACTGAACAATTACGCCTTCGGGTTTTTCGTGACGAATAATGTCGTAGATATGTTCCCAGAAAACTGGTTCAAAATACAGTTTATCTGCAACGTCAAAGTCTGTGGAAACCGTTTCGGGATTGCAGTTTATCATTATAGTTTCATAACCACATTCGGCTGCCGCCAATACACCGTGAACACAGCAATAATCAAACTCGATGCCCTGCCCTATTCTATTTGGGCCCGAACCGAGAACGATGATTTTTTTCTTTTCGGTTACTATACTATCGTTTTCTGAATAAGGCTTTTGGTCTTCAAGCTGCATTTCGTTTTCAAAGGTGGAATAATAATAGGGTGTTTCCGCTTTAAATTCTGCAGCACAGGTGTCAACCAATTTATAAACGCGCTGAATGTTCATTTCCTCACGTTTTTTGTAGACTTGACTCTCAAGACATTTCAGCATATGTGCAATCTGACGATCCCCGTAACCTTTTTGCTTAGCTTCCAATAATAATTCCCTCGGAAGTGTTTCCAAAGTATATTTTGAAATTTCCTTTTCCAATAAAAACAGTTCTTCGTACTGGCGAAGGAACCACATATCAATTTTTGTGATTTCGTGAATTCTGCTCAGCGGAATACCAATCTGGATTGCATCATAAATTACGAACACGCGGTCCCAACTTGCGTTTTTGAGTTTATCGAGAATTTGCTCGTAATTGGTATAACTTTTTCCGTCGGCGCCGATTCCATTTCTTTTAATTTCTAGCGACTGTGTAGCTTTGTGGAGCGCCTCCTGAAAAGAACGACCTATGCCCATCACTTCTCCAACGGACTTCATTTGAAGTCCCAAGGTACGATCTGAGCCTTCAAACTTATCAAAATTCCAACGTGGAATTTTTACAATTACGTAGTCTAAAGTTGGTTCAAACAATGCAGAAGTTGACTTGGTAATCTGGTTTTTTAGCTCGTCTAATGTATAACCAATTGCAAGCTTGGTAGCAATTTTTGCAATAGGATATCCAGTGGCTTTTGAAGCCAATGCCGAAGAACGTGAAACCCTAGGGTTAATCTCAATGGCTATAATTTCTTCATCATCATCAGGGCTAACGGCAAACTGAACATTACAACCTCCCGCAAAATCACCAATACTACGCATCATATGGATGGCCATATCTCGCATTCTTTGGAAGGTGCGGTCGTTGAGTGTCATTGCCGGTGCCACAGTTATGGAATCTCCGGTGTGGATGCCCATCGGATCCATATTTTCAATAGTACAGATAATTACAACGTTATCATTTTTATCGCGAAGCAATTCAAGTTCATACTCCTTCCATCCCATCATCGCCTTATCAATCATTACTTCGTGAATAGGAGAAATTTCCAATCCGTGCGATAGCAATTCATCAAAATCTTCTTCTTTATAAACTATTGAAGCGCCTGCGCCTCCTAACGTAAAAGATGCCCTAATAACCAAAGGAAAGCCAAATTCTTGAGCTATTTCCTTTCCTTGCAGATATGAGTTGGCTGTTGCCTGAGGTGCCATTTTCACCCCTATTTTCTCCATTAACTCTCTAAATTCCTCTCTGTCCTCGGTAATATTAATTGCGTTGATATCAACACCTATCAACTTTACCCCAAAGTCTTTCCAAATTCCTTTTTCGTCCGCTTCAATACACAAATTGAGTGCTGTTTGTCCGCCCATCGTTGGAAGTACCGCGTCAATCTGTGGGTGCTCTTTTAAAATTTTTACAATTGATTTTGTGGTAAGCGGAAGTAGGTAAATATGATCGGCCATAGACGGATCCGTCATAATGGTCGCCGGGTTGCTATTTATCAAAACGGTTTCTATTCCATCTTCGCGCAAAGACCGAAGAGATTGAGAACCGGAATAGTCAAACTCACAAGCTTGACCAATAACTATAGGTCCAGAGCCAATTATAAGAACAGATTTAATAGAAGGATTTTTTGGCATTTTCTTTACTTTTTTTGTATCGCAAATTTACGGTGCATTAGGGTATAAAAAAAAGGTGTTGCTTAGTTAAACAACACCTTTTATATATAATTTATCAACATTACTTTTTGTGACGGGCTTCAGAAGATACAGATAGTCTTTTTCTGCCTTTCGCTCTGCGGGCAGCTAAAACCTTTCTTCCGTTTACAGAAGCCATACGCTCTCTAAAACCGTGTTTGTTTCTTCTTTTTCTTTTTGATGGCTGAAATGTTCTTTTGCTCATTTTAGTATTCTTTAACTTCTGTAATTTCTTTTTTCAAAAACTTTTGGAGTACTCCCTCAAAAGTCGGGTGCAAAAATACAACAAGTTTTTAGTTAGGCAAACCTTTTTATGAAAATATCTGTATTTTTTTTACTTCCTAAATATAATATAAAATACCTCAGGTTTCAGAAGGCTTTTACTCATCTTTTACTAAAAATAATTTTCTATCCTATATAGAAAATATTCAAAAAAGCATTTAGATTTTATACCTTTGCACCCATTTTAAAGACGACTCATGTTCAATAAAAATATAAAATTAGTTTTGGCCGCTTTGGTAATCGGCGCGGCTGTTTGGCAATTCACCGAAACAAATATTGGCAATGGTATTATGCTCATTTTGCTCTCCTTAATGTTTGTGCTCTTGTATTTTAAAAATGAAATTATCCTGCTTGCATTTCTCCGCTTGCGGAAACAAGATTTTCCTGGAGCCAAAAAATGGTTGGATAAAATTAAGAACCCAAACGCGGCCTTGGTACCCAAACAGGAAGGTTACTACAATTACCTAAACGGTCTGATGATTTCGCAAACCAATATGGTTGAAGCTGAAAAGTACTTTAAAAAAGCTGAAAAACTAGGTTTGAATATGTCTGCAGATATGGCGATGACAAAATTAAACCTTGCCGGAATTGCAATGACCAAAAACCGAAAACGCGAAGCTGAACAGCTTATGACTGAAGCGAAAAAACTGGATAAGCACAATATGCTGGACGATCAAATAAAAATGATGAAACAGCAAATGAAAAAGATGGGACAGCCCAGACAGCAATTTGGCAAAGGCAGCCGCGGAGGAAGAAGGTTTTAAGTTATTTTCTTTTTAATAGTATTTATCTCTATCTATTGCATTTAATCGATTTTTAATGGCTGTTTATCGAATACACTACTGTAAATCAAGTAAATAGACTACCTTTGCCCAAAGCTTTTGCTTATGGGTAGAAAACTACTTTATCTCTTTTTATGGGTTTCCTTCTCAGCACAATCACAGATTGGGCAAGGCGATTATTTCTCTGAAGCGATTGGAAAAAACATTAGAAAATACACGAAAAATTCACAAAAAGCTTACGCTGAAGAGGATTTTGAACGTGCAGAGTTTCTATTTGATTCGCTTATAAATAATGTAATTAACGGGAGTTATTTGGACAATTTTAAAGTTCGAAAACTTTCCGGCAGAAAGATTGAGCTATACAAGTTTGAAAAGCCAATTTTCCTGATGACATATGCTTCTTGGTGTACGCCCGGTGTGGGTGAAATTCCAGCCTTGAACGAAATAGCTGAAAAATATTATAAAGACATTGATTTTGTGGTGCTTTTTTGGGATTCAAAAGAAAATGTGCGAAAATCTACCCGCGACTATTCCAAGAGGATCAATATAATATACGTGGATGAAAAAGAAAACACCAATGACCACATTGTTGAGATAATGAAACACAGTCTTGGCTTCCCCACATCCTTCTTTATTGATGAAAACAAACGCATTGTAGATGTTAGGCGTGGCGTATTGCACCCATATAATGAAAAGTATGAAATTTCATTTGAGCTTAACTACAATTCGTTTTTAAATGGTATTTCGCTTCTGAAAAACTTAGGATACGAAGACAAAGAGCACTTTGCTTCAAAACAAAACCCATAAAAGCGTTACGCTTTTATGGGTTTCAAATATTACATTAAGATAATTTTTATTGATAATATCCTTTTTCGGGAATTTCAATAAAATATTCCTTACCCGAAGCATTCTTCAAATAGGTATCCCGCAACCATGGATTGTGAAGTTTTAAAATTTTGTAATTTATTCCGTAAGGCTTTACCCATTCCGACCAATCCTCAACGGGTGTATCCACTTTTACAGTGTAGGTAGGGATATTTGTGTAAAGATCCTTTTCCCTAAAGTTGAAACCATATTTTTGGGGGTTGCTCATAATTTCTTTCAAGGCCAAGATTCTAAAAACATATCTGCTAGTTTCGGTATTTAACAATAAGTCGTAATAGCTGGTCTCTTTCTGTCGGTTTATCTGTTTGTTCATCCCCCCAACACCCGCATTATATGATGCAGCGGCCATAGTCCAACTTCCAAATTTCTCTTTTGATTTTTTTAAATATTCCGCAGCGACCATTGTAGCTTTTTCCAAGTTGTAACGCTCGTCTACGTAATCATTGATTTCAAGGCCATATTCCAATCCCGTTCCCTTCATAAAATGCCAAATTCCAGAAGCTCCGGCAGGAGAACTTTGGTACTCCAAACCACTTTCCGCTACGGCAAGGTATTTGAAATCGTCCGGAAGTCCGTATTTTTTCAATAGTGGCTCTATCTGTGGAAAATATTTGTTGGCTCGCTTAAAAAGCAGCAATCCGTTGGATTGCCAGTAAGTGTTTACCAATAACTCCCTATCCATCCTTTCGCGGATATCTGGATTGTGAAGCGGCACAGATTCACCAGCGAAGTCCATTTTTTCGGGCAGTGGCAAAGCGTATACATTGTAATCATTAACCAATTTTTTTTCAAGATTTGCATCTGTTGGGGCATCCTGCACTGCATGAATGCTAAGGGCACTAACCGCAACAATAATTACGCCCAACCCTATCTTACCTATCATTTTCATATAATCATATTTTCAATAAAGATACTTAATTCATCAATTTTTATTGATCAAAGAACAAATTATTCTTCAAAAATTTCCAGAAGCTTTTGCGAAATTTCCCTCCCTTTATTCAAAATCATAATATGTGTTCCGCCCTTTATAACTTCATAGTCGCTAATATATTTTGAAGGGAACACCATATCTTTATCACCGTGAATATGTAGCACATTATTTATCTTTTCCCTTCGGCTCCAATTTACCATTTTCTCAAGCGCCCAATCCAAATATTGCTTGTCCCGAACGTGCAGATATTGCTGATACAGTGACAGTCGCTTTTTTGTTTTTGGTCCAATGGAATATTTCGTCAAATCGTCTGCACTTAAAACTAAGCTTGTTGGGATGAGTTTGTAGGCTTTGGTCAAACTTGCTAGTTTCATGCGCCGCGGAAGCTCATTGCGAGATTTCACACTAGAAATAATTATAAGCTTTCTCAACTTTAAAAACTGGCTCATTTCCTGCACCACTACGCCACCGAAAGAAACTCCAATCAAGATAGCGTCTTTCTCCTTTACTCGGCTTGCCATTCTTTTGGCGTAAGCTTCCAAACTTTCATTTTTTTCTGGAATCAACCATTCCAAAATATGTACTTCATAATTCTCGGGAAATTTAATATTCCGGAAAATTTCACTTCCGGCAGCCATGCCTGGAACAAAGTAAATATGTGTTTTTTCAGAATTCATAAGTCTTTTGTGAAGAAAATGGCAAAGCCCAAAGATTATTCGTAAATTTACGGATACAAAGATAGAATTATAAAACTGTTTCTTTACAACTGAATAACTTCAGTCATAATTTGCTTTGAACACAAACCAAACATCAAAAAGTAGCGTATATAATAACACTTTAAGTTACCATATTCCGTATCTTAAAATAAACATTCCATATCACTGCATTCTAAATACCCTTTTTCAAATTAAAATAACTCCCAATGATTGAAGATGTAGAAATTACCGACAACGAATTTTTGAGACAGTTCGAACTCGAAATTGGCGACAATATGGCCCGCATAGAATATGCTTTGCAGGACCGAAAAATTTTTCTCACCAAATATGAAATGCCCGAAGATCTCGAAGAACAAGGTTTTAGGGAGATATTTATAAAAGCCGTTTTTGAAGAAGTAAAAAACCGTGGCATAAGCTTGGTGCCCACCAGCCCTGAAATTGCAGGATTTATGCGAAAAAACCGCAGAAAGTATAAAGATTTATTGCCAGTGGGAATTAATATTTAAGCCAAAACGGTTTCAGCTACCTCAAACCGCACCAATCCATCCTCATCAATTTCAGTAAGTTTAATTTGCTGTAAGGTATTTACCAATTCCGGATTCCACGGGGCTTTTACCTTTACGTAATTTTCTGTAAAACCGTGAATATAGCCTTCCTTGTTTTCGCCCTCAAAAAGAACTGTTCGGGTTGTGCCAAGCTGACTTTCATAAAAAGCCCTTCGCTTTTTCGCCGAAAGACCGCGCAACATTTTACTGCGCTTGTTTCGCACCTTCATCGGCACAACACCCTCCATTTCAGCCGCAGGCGTGTTGTCCCTTTCGGAATAGGTGAAAACGTGCAAATATGAAATATCCAATTCGTTTAAAAAATGATAGGTTTCCAAAAAACGATCATCCGTTTCGCCCGGAAAACCAACAATAACGTCGACTCCAATACAGGCGTGTGGCATTACTTCACGAATTTTCGCAACTCTTTCCACATAAAGTTCACGCATATAACGACGCCGCATCAATTTTAAAATTTCATTGCTTCCACTTTGTAATGGAATGTGAAAATGCGGCACAAAAGTGCGCGATTTTGAAACAAAATCTATGGTTTCATTTTTCAAAAGATTAGGTTCAATTGAAGATATACGAAGCCTTTCAATGCCCTGCACTTCATCTAAAGCTTTTACCAATTCCAGAAAAGTATGCTCGTGCTTTTTGTTGCCAAACTCTCCTTTTCCGTAATCCCCAATATTTACGCCAGTTAAAACAATTTCCTTAATTCCCTGTGCCGAAATATCCCCAGCGTTCTGTAAAACATTTTCCAAAGTATCACTTCGTGAAATACCGCGCGCCAATGGAATGGTGCAATAGGTACATTTATAATCACAGCCATCCTGCACCTTTAAGAACGCACGGGTTCTATCGCCAATGGAATACGAACCAACGTAAAAATCGGCATCCTCAATTTCACAGGAATGTACTTCGCCAAAATCGTTTTTGGAAAGATCATTTAAGTAATCGGTAATCTTAAATTTTTCGGTAGCGCCCAATACCAAATCAACCCCATCTACATCTGCCAATTCCTGTGGTTTTAATTGTGCATAACAACCTACAGCGGCAACAAAAGCTTTGGGATTGGCCTTCTGTGCTTGCTTTACAATTGTTTTAAAGCGCTTATCGGCATTTTCTGTGACGCTGCACGTATTTATTACATAAATATCAGCTTTTTCAGAAAAATCAACACGGTCAAATCCCTCCCCCTCAAAACTTCTTGCAATTGTAGAAGTTTCGCTGAAGTTGAGTTTACAGCCCAATGTATAAAAAGCGACTTTTTTTGATGCGTTCATTATTGTATTTTTGGCAAATGAGGGCACAAAAATACAAACTTAAATCGGTTCCCGAAAAAACATGATAGCGCCGTTGAAAAATCAAATTTTAAGAATTTCAAAATATTGCGTGCTCTTCTTTTTAATTTCCTGTGGAAATAATGAAGAAACCGAAAATGACCATCTCGTCTTCCGCTACAACGAACACGGAAACATCCCTACGCTCGATCCTGCTTTTGCAAGAAATCCGCAAGCTATCTGGCCGGATAACCAACTTTATAATGGTTTGGTGCAACTGGATGATTCCTTAAATATTGAACCTGATATTGCGAAAAGCTGGGTTATTAATGATTCAACTTACATCTATACATTTACCCTGCGGAATGATGTTTATTTTCATCAAAATATTGCTTTTGCAAAAATGGATTCCGCGGGGCCACCTCGATACACGAGAAAAGTTGTGGCACAGGATTTTGTTTACAGTTTTGACCGTTTGACCGATGAAAAGGTTGCCTCCTCGGGAAGCTGGGTGATGAATTATGTTCAAAAATATTGGGCCGAAAATGACAGCACTTTTGTAATTCAACTAAAACAGCCCTTTCCTGCATTTTTGGGATTGCTTACCATGCGGTATTGTTCCGTGGTTCCGAAGGAAGCGGTGGAATATTATGGCAATGAATTCCGAAGAAACCCGGTAGGCACGGGACCTTTTCAGTTTAAAATGTGGGAAGAAAACGTAAAGCTCGTATTCCGAAAAAACCCGCTTTACTTCGAAAGAGATGAGAACGGAGAAAGACTTCCATACTTGGAGGCCGTTTCAATTACTTTTTTGCCCGATAAGCAAAGTGAGTTTTTGCAATTCGCACAGGGGAAACTAGATTTTATTTCAGGTTTGGATGGTAGTTACAAAGATGAATTATTGACTACCCGCGGAGAACTTCAACCCAAGTACGAAGATTTGTATTATATGGTTACAGGGCCCTATTTAAACACGGAATATCTGGGTTATTTCCTGGGAACAAACACCCCAGAAATACAAAGCAAAACATTGCGACAGGCAATTAATTACGGTTTCGATCGCCAAAAAATGGTAACATATTTACGCAACGGAATGGGCATTCCCGCCATTCACGGTTTTATTCCCAAAGGTTTGCCCGGTTATGCTGAAATTGACGGTTATATCTATCAGCCGGAAAAAGCAAAAGAATTGATTGAACAGTACAAAAAGGAAACTGGTGATTCTAAACCTGAAATTACAATCGGTACCAACAGTCAGTATTTGGATTTATGCGAATATGTGCAACGCGAACTTGAAAAACTTGGAATTGCCGTGACTATAGATGTAATGCCTCCTTCCACACTTCGACAGATGAAAAGCAGCGGTGAGCTCGATATTTTTCGCGCCAGTTGGATTGCCGATTATCCCGATGCCGAAAATTATCTTTCGCTTTTTTACAGTCCCAACTTTGCTCCCGATGGGCCAAACTATATGCACTTTAAAAATCAGACTTTTGATAGTATTTATGAAAAGTCACTGAAGATTTCAAATATTGAAGAACGAAAATTGAATTACACCAAAATGGATTCCATTATTGTCGAAGAAGCGCCCGTTGTCCCTTTGTTTTATGATATGGCCGTGCGGTTTGTAAATAAAAATGTTTCGGGCCTCGGCATAAATCCACAGAATTTTTTGGTTTTGAAGCATGTCAAAAAAACAAAATAATTTGTAACTTACTTTTTTAAACTTCATAAAAGTAAACTATGGGATTTGGAGGTTCTGCTCTGGCAATGGCACAAACGCTTCGCAACAATGCAAAGCAACTTGTAAAACGTGATAAATATTTCGAAAAGGACATTACCCCTTCCAATAGTAGCTACGGAAAAATCATAGACCATAAAAAAATGTCGCCCGAGCAGTTTGAAGCATTCAAACAAAAACTGCGTCAAAATGAAATAGAGCGACAAAAACGGCTAACCCTAGTTTTTGGAAGCGTTATGATAGTAATTGTTGGAGTCCTAATCTACCTTTTATTTTTTTATTAAGCTTTTCGCCACTTTGAAGTTTCCTCAAAAACATGTTCCAAAATCTTGGCGTCCATCTCTGAAAACTCGATATTTCTTCGGTTCATAACCACTTTTGCCACTTCAATGGCCTTGTCGGTTTTATAGGTTGTAAAACCGCCACTTCCGCCCCAACTAAAGCTTGGGACAAAGTTTCGGGGAAAACCGCTTCCGAATATATTGGTGCTCACGCCCACAACCGTTCCTGTATTAAACATAGTGTTGATGCCACATTTACTGTGATCGCCCATCATCAATCCGCAGAATTGCAGACCGGTGCGTGCAAAACCTTCAGTTTCGTAATTCCAAAGGCGCACTTCGGCATAGTTGTTTTTTAAGTTACTATTGTTGGTATCTGCGCCCAAATTGCACCATTCGCCCAAAACGGAATTCCCTAAAAAACCGTCGTGCCCTTTATTTGAATACCCAAAAATTACGCAATTATTCACTTCTCCTCCAACTTTGCTATGCGGACCAATAGTGGTATTGCTGTAAATTTTGGCTCCCATTTTTAATGTTGAATGTTCGCAAAGCGCAAACGGACCGCGAACGGAACACGCTTCCATAATTTCAGCATCCTTGCCAATATATATTGGTCCTTCGGAAGCGTTTAAGGAACAAAGTGGCAATTTTGCACCTTCTTCAATAAAAATGTTTTCGGGATTGCTCGCCCAAACGGCTTCGGGAATGGATTGCGATTTACGACCTTTGGTAAGCATTGAAAAATCGCGTTTTATCGCTTCGCCATTTTTTGAAAAAATATCCCAGGTGTTCTCAATTCTTAAAACATCATCGTGGGCATATTGAATTATATCAAAGGTTTCAAAATCTACTTCCTGCCCTTCTGTTGTGAAAAAAGCAATCGGTTCATCATCAAAGAATACAGCCTTATTTTCCTCCAAACCTTTAATGATGTTCACCAAATTTTCCGAAGGCAGAAAAGACGCATTTATGAAAATATTCTTCTCGAGCTCCACGAACGGATACTTTTCCGAAAGATAATCTTCTGTTACCGTCGTGGTGGTAAAACCCAAAAGATGTTCCCATTTTTCACGAATGGTTAAAATACCTACGCGAATATCCGCCACCGGACGGGTAAAGGTGAAAGGCAAAAGCTGGTTGCGGACGTTGCCGTCAAAGAGGATATAGTTCATTTGGTTTCAAGTTTCAGTTTAACCCTTCGACTGCGCTCAGGGTGACATTTTCGATTTCATAATCCAATATTACTCAAAATTCAGCAATCACCAATCGTTAATCAGCAATCTAAAATCAAAAAGCCCCCGATTTCTCGAAGGCTTATATTTTTTTACTAAAAAGTGAAGACTACTCTTCTGTTTTAGCTTCTTTTGCTACAGGTTTTTTAAACTTGTCGTATTTGTTTTTAAATTTGTCAATACGTCCCGCAGTATCAATAAGTTTTGCTTTACCAGTATAAAAAGGGTGTGAAGAACGTGAAATCTCCATCTTTACCAAAGGATATTCAACACCATCCACTTCGATAGTTTCTTTAGTATCTGCAGTTGATTTTGTAAGGAATACATCTTCATTGCTCATATCCTTAAAAGCAACTAATCTATAATTTTCTGGGTGGATACCTTTTTTCATCTCTCTAATATTATAATTTAAAAATGCGCTCTTCCGACCTTTCGGAATTGAGTTTGCAAATTTAAGTATTAATTGGAAATTAGCAACAAAATAATACACTTTTTTTATTCACCGCAAAATCGCCCGCAAATGTAACGTTTTACTATATTTGTTTACTAACAAACCGAACCTGTCTGCCACTTTTTTGGTAGGCCAAAAAACCAATAAAAAATGGAAACTCAAACTACTTCATTAAAAAAAATAGCACTCAATTATGGGGTTCTATTGGCATTACTTTCAATTGTTTTACAAGTTATTTCTTACGTACTTGACGTTCATATTGATCGGCCATGGTGGCTAACTGTTCTTCAGTTAATTATTTCCGTAGGCGTTATTGTTTATGGTATAAAAGCATTTAAAATTTCAAACGAAAATTACCTTACACTGGGGCAAGCACTAAAAACCGGTTTGGCAATTAGCCTTGTAGCTGGAATTATTGCAGTAGTTTTTAACTATATTTTTATGAATTATATTGACCCAGATTTTGTTCAAAAAACCTTGGATTTCTCACGAGAACAAATGTTGGTGAAAAACCCAGAGATGACACAGGAACAAATCGATATGGCAATGAACATGTCTGCGAAATTTATGTCACCAATGATAATGTCTGCTTTCGCAATAATTGCAACTTTGTTTTTTGGATTTATTATTTCGCTTTTCGCTGGATTGGTAATGAAGAAAAACCCACCTCAACATCTTTAATTAGCTGAATGAATATCTCCATCGTCATACCTCTTCTCAACGAAGAAGAATCGCTAAATGAATTGTACCGTTGGATTGCAGATGTTATGCAATCCAATGGTTTTTTATACGAGCTCATCTTTATTGACGACGGAAGTACGGACGATTCCTGGAAGATTATTGAAAAAATCTCTGAAGAAAATCCAGTAGTAAAAGGAATCCGTTTTCAGAAGAATTATGGAAAATCACAAGCATTGCATGCAGGTTTTGCAATGGCCAAAGGCGATGTAATTATTACGATGGATGCCGATTTGCAGGACAATCCTGAAGAAATACCAGAACTGTACAAAATGATTACCGAGGATGGTTTCGATCTAGTTTCCGGTTGGAAAAAGAAACGTTACGATTCAGTGCTCAGCAAAAACATGCCTTCCAAATTGTTCAATTATGCAGCCCGGAGAACTTCGGGTGTAAAATTGCATGACTTTAATTGTGGATTAAAAGCCTATAAAAAGGACGTCGTAAAAACCATAGAGGTAACCGGCGAAATGCACCGTTACATCCCCGTTTTGGCGAAAAACGCTGGTTTTGGGAATATTACCGAAAAGCCCGTTCTGCACCAAGCCAGAAAATATGGAACCACAAAATTTGGCGCAGAACGCTTTATTCGTGGTTTTTTAGATTTAATTACTATCTGGTTTTTGTCAAGATTTGGCAAGCGACCTATGCATCTCTTTGGGGCTTGGGGCGCATTAATGCTCATTATAGGTTTCCTTTTGGCGCTGTATTTGGGAATTGACAAACTGTTCTTAAATCCCTTCGGAAGACTTATCACCGAGCGACCACAATTTTATATTGCGCTGACTGCAATGATTTTGGGTACCCAGCTTTTTCTTGCCGGATTTTTGGGCGAATTGATCCTTCGAAGTAAAAAGGATTCCCGAAACTACATCATTAAAGAACAGCGAAACTTCCAAGATTAACCATTCAGATTCGTTATTTTTGCACTTTAAATTAAGCGAATGATTTACGTAGATCCGAAAATTCTAGCCCGGGTAAACCAATGGCTCACCCCCTTTTTCGACAAAAAAACCCAGCACGACATTAAAGAAATGATTGCTTACGATCCCGAGGGATTGGAAGATAGTTTTTATAAAAACCTAGAATTCGGTACCGGTGGAATGCGAGGCATTATGGGCCTTGGCGACAACCGAATAAATAAATACACCTTGGGAAAAAATACCCAGGGGCTCTCAAATTATTTAAAGAAGCAATTTCCCAATAAAGAAATTAAAGTCGCAATCGCTTATGATTGTCGCCACAACAGCCAGGAATTTGCAAAAGTAGTGGCCGATGTATTTTCAGCAAACGGAATAAAAGTATGTCTTTTTTCAGAATTGCGCCCCACCCCAGAACTTTCCTTTGCCGTAAAACATTTGGATTGCCAAGCCGGAATTGTTTTAACGGCATCGCACAATCCACCCGAATACAACGGCTATAAAGTATATTGGGAAGATGGCGGACAGTTGGTGCCGCCGCAGGATGGTGAAATTATTGCCGAAATAAATTCGCTTAAATACGAAGACATAAAATTTGAAGCAAACGAGAATTTAATTCAATATATAGATACCGAAGTAGATAAAGCTTTCGCAATGGCTTCAATTGAAAACGGAACTTTTAATACTTCAAAAGAAGCAAAAGACAATTTAAAAATTGTTTTTACTTCCCTTCACGGTACGTCAATTACAATGATTCCAAAGGTTTTGGAACAAGCTGGCTATAAAAATGTTTCCATAGTTGAAGAACAAGCAGAGCCCAACGGAGATTTCCCAACGGTAAAATCGCCCAATCCAGAAGAACCAGCCGCTTTAAAAATGGCTTTGGAGCTTGCCGAAAAAGAAAATGCAGACATTGTAATTGGCACCGATCCAGATTGCGACCGTTTGGGAGTTGCTGTTAGAAACAATAATAATGAAATGGTTTTGCTGAACGGAAACCAAACAATGGTTTTAATGACGCACTTTCTTTTGGATCATTGGAAAAAAGCTGGCAAACTGAACGGCAATCAATTTGTGGCTTCTACAATCGTTTCAACGCCAATGGTCGAAAAAGTGGCGGAGCATTTCAACGTAAAATATTTGGAAGGGCTCACGGGTTTTAAGTGGATTGCCAAAATGATAAATGACTTTCCCGAGCTCGAATTTATTGGTGGCGGCGAAGAAAGTTTCGGGTATTTGGTGGGCGATTTTGTGCGCGATAAAGACGCGGTTACCTCTACCCTACTGGCCTGCGAGATTGCCGCACAGAAAAAATACGCTGGCAGCAGTATGTTTCAATATTTGAATGAAATTTATAATACGTACGGCAACTATCGTGAGCATTTAATTTCAATCACAAAAAAAGGAAAACAGGGCGCCGAGAAAATTTCAGCAATGATGAAAACGCTTCGCGAAAATCCTTTTACAGAAATTGCTGACAGTAAAGTGGTTCGGATGGACGATATTTTAAGAAGTGAAACCACAGATTTCACAAAACAGGAAACTTTGTCACTAACCCTGCCAAAAAGCAATGTATTAATATATTACACCGAAGATGGCAGCAAAATTGCAGCACGACCCAGCGGCACCGAACCCAAAATAAAGTTTTACATTAGCGTGAATACTTCCGAAAAGAATAATTTTGAAGAAATACTTCAGAAAAAAATTGACGCTATTGCCGCACAACTAAACGTGAGTTAATGAATTATTTCAAAAAAATACTGCGCTACGCCTACCCCTATAAAAAGTTTGCTTTTTTAAATATATTCTTTAATGTGCTGTACGCTTTATTCAGCACGCTTTCATTTGTTGCGCTAATACCTGTTTTAGAGATTATTTTCAGCGATCAGCGTACGCTCGGGCCACGCCCGGTTTATGAAGGTTTTTCAGGTATTAAGGATTTTTCGCAGGAATACCTCAATTACTTCATCATTGAAAACATCAACAAATACGGGGAGTTTAAGATTTTAATGTATATGGTTGGCATTATAATCGCTTTGTTTTTGTTGAAAAATTTAAGCAATTATTTGGCGATGTTCTACTCCACATTTCTTCGTAATGGCGTATTAAAAGATCTTCGAAACGACCTTTACGGAAAGGTGATACAGTTTCCATTGGCATTCTATTCCGAAAAGCGGAAAGGCGATACCATTTCCAGGCTTAGCGGCGATGTGGATGAAGTAAAAAACTCGGTGCTTTCCGTTTTGGAAATGATTGTCCGCGAACCGTTGACCATCATTTTTTCTTTGGTTACCATGCTTTTCATCAGTGCAAAACTTACACTTTTTGTGTTTCTCTTTCTTCCTATTTCTGGTTTTTTAATTTCAAAAGTAGGGAAATCGTTAAAAAGAGGTTCGCTAAAAGTACAACAGGAACAGGGCGTTTTTCTTTCTATTTTGGAAGAAACTATGGGTGGCCTGCGCATAATTAAAGCCTTTCACGCCGAAAATCTTTTTCAGAAAAAATTTGAGGACAGTAACGAACGCTTTTATAAACATTCAAATGCAGTACTTAACCGTCAAAATCTTGCATCGCCGCTGAGTGAGCTCTTGGGCATCATTACCATTGGAGTGCTGTTGGTGTATGGCGGTTATTTGGTTTTTGTGGACCGCACACTGGAGGCCAGTTTCTTTATTGGTTATATTATGCTGGCCTACAATATTCTTACGCCTGCCAAAGCTATCGCCAAAGCCAGTTATTCGCTTAAGCGTGCCGATGGTTCCGCACACCGAATCTTGGAATTATTGGAAGCTGAAAATACCATTACCGATATTGAAAATCCTGTGCAAAAGGAAGGTTTTGACGGGGTGATTTCTATTAAGAATATTTCATTTAAATATGAAGACCAATACGTTTTAAAGGATTTTTCACTTGAAATTCCGAAGGGAAAAACCGTTGCGCTCGTGGGCCAATCTGGGAGCGGAAAAAGTACAATTGCAAATTTACTCACCCGTTTTTATGATGTGAACCAAGGAAGCATTGAAATTGATGGCGTAGATATAAAAAACATTTCGAAAAGGTCTTTGCGTGGTTTAATGAGTATCGTTTCGCAGGACTCTATTCTTTTTAATGATTCGGTGGGAAACAATATAAAACTTGGAAAACCTAATGCTACCGAAGCTGAATTAATGGAAGCTTCGGAAATTAGCAATTCCTACGAATTTATAAAAAATCTCCCCGATGGTTTTGACACCAATATTGGCGATGGAGGCGGTAAAATAAGCGGCGGCCAAAAACAACGGTTGAGCATTGCTCGTGCCGTTCTTAAAAACCCGCCGATAATGATTTTAGACGAGGCAACTTCGGCTTTAGATACCGAAAGCGAACGTTTGGTACAGGATGCTTTGGAAAAAATGATGAAAAACCGAACTTCCATCGTTATTGCCCACCGTCTTTCCACTATTCAAAATGCAGATAATATTGTGGTTCTTTCCAAAGGAAAAATTGTGGAACAGGGCAAGCACCAAGAGCTTTTGGAGAAAAAAGGCGTGTACTACAGCTTGGTGGAAATGCAATCTCTTGCTTAATTCAATAGCCTAAATTAAACCATTGTTCTGTAACTTAGTCCTATAAATAAGTTGCGCACTCAAATAATGGTTGAAGAACGAGAACTGGTAACGGCATTGCAGACCGAAGCGGAGAAAGAATCTGCTTTTCGGGAGCTAGTAACGCAATACAAGGAACGGCTTTACTGGCAAATACGGAATATGGTTTTAGACCACGATGATGCCGATGATGTGCTACAAAATACATTTATCAAGATTTTCAGAAATATTAATTCATTTAAGGGAGAAAGTAAGCTTCATACGTGGATGTACCGCATTGCCGCTAATGAATCTATCACATTTTTAAATAAAAAGGCAAAACGCAACAATGTTTCAATAGACAATGTAAAAAACAATGCGGTTCGCAAGTTGGAAACAGACGTATATTTTGAAGGCGACGAGCTGCAACTTCAGTTTCAAAAGGCCATTGCAACATTGCCCGATAGACAGCGATTGATTTTTACAATGAAATATTTTGAAGACCACACCTTTGAGGAACTTTCGGAAATACTGGAAACCTCAGTAGGCGGATTAAAAAGCAGCTATCACATTGCCGTAAAGAAGATCACGGAATTTATTAAAAATCAAGATGAAACTCTTTGAAATTTTTAAAGTCAGAGTTAAGTAATGGAAAAATATAAAAACATACCAAACTTTAAAACTCCCGAAAATTATTTTGAGGATTTTGAGGTGCGCCTTTTTAGCAAAATAGCTGAAGAAAGCTTCCCCAAAACTGCAGGATTTAAGATACCTAAGCAGTATTTTGAAAATCTGGATTCAAAAATTTTAAAAGAAGTTGCAGCTTCAGAAAGAACAGGAAAAGTAATATCGCTCTTTTCTCGGAAATATTTTGGATATGCTTCCGCAATTGCCGCTTCTCTTGTTATTGGCTTTACAGTTTTTAATACCAAAAGCAATACTATCAGTCTTGACTCACTTCAATTGGCTGCTATTGACACATATATTGAAGAAGGCAATTTAAACTTAGATCTTTACGACGTGACTTCATATATAGAAAATGAAGACATTGTCAATATAAATTTGGACACCAAGTATGCTACCGATAATTCACTAAAAGAATATCTTTTGGAAAATATAGACACAGAAACCTTAATTAATGAGCAATGAATAAATTAGTTATTCTCCTTTTCCTATTGACCACAATCGTGCAGGCACAAGACGGAAAACATGAAAAAATAAAGGCTTGGAAAACAGCTTACATTACAGAAAAACTTTCGCTCACTTCCTCTGAAGCAGAAAAATTCTGGCCCATTTATAATAAGTTTGACGAAAAATTTCACGAGCTTAGAAAAAAAGAGCGAACTGAAATTTTTAAAAAGCTACGTGACGGACTGGAAAATCTTACAGATGCAGAAGCCAATGAATTGATAGACAAAAATCTTTCCATCGAATCCAGTGAGCTTGAATTGCGCAAGCAAATGACAGCAGAATTGCGAAAAGTGATTTCCCCAAAGAAAATCATTTCACTAAAAAAAGCGGAAGACGATTTTAAGCGGGAACTGTTAGATAGGTATAGAAATAGCAAGGGTGATAAAGGTGAAAAAGGCCCGAAAGGCCCGAAATAAAAAAAGCCCCGATAAATTCGGGGCTTTTTTTATTTAATAAGGCATTTTGAATTACATAGCTCCCCATTCTTTTAAAGATTTTTCATTCAAGGCCACATAATCACTATTACCAGCGGCTTTCGCCATTTCCAATGATTTTTTAGCAGCTTCAATAGCGCCTTTTTTATCACCTGCTTTTGCGTAGATCAATGATTTTTGGCGTAATTGCCAGAATTTTGGATCCTTGTTCATTTCAATAGACTTATCAATCCAGGTTTTAGCTTGATTGATGTCTTTACCGGCTTCCAAATAATAAACCGCAGCAGAGTAATAATCATTTGCAGAAGGGCCGTTCATAACTCTCTGAATGCTTGCAGTTACAGTTTTATCAGTATTAAACTTAATTGGTACACCCACATAAGTTTTTTCCCAAAGCATTCCCAGCATAGCAGAATCATTTTTCAACTCGTCAAAACTCATTGTAAAAGTTTCTATATTCATAGGCATTGGATATGCCTGTGCAGATACCTGTGCTGCAACCTTGCTATCATCCCACTTCTCTGGCATGCCCCAATTGTTGGTGTCATCATAAAAGTATACTTCCCAGTTTGATGCTCCTGGCTTGGTATAAATAGCATATGAACCAGCTTTTAATGTTTTACCGCCTATTTCTACATCACTATTAAAAGTAATTTTGGTATTTGCATTTGCACCAGTACGCCACATAGCGTCATAAGGTACCAAACCACCAAAAATGGTTCTTCCTTTCATGGAAGGTCGAGAGTATTCCAAAGTAACATCTGTCAGGCCTACTTTTTGTTCAATTTTTTGAAACGGACTTGGTTGTGGTGTTTCTATTTGTGCCTGTATGCCAAAGGTTAACATAAGGGCAGAAAAAAGTAAAATAATTTTTTTCATCGTAATGGTTTTAAGGTGATTATAATTTTCACGAAGTTACTGTTTGGAAATTTTTTAATAGTTAAGGAAAACCTAAAATCTTAGATTTTTGCAATGAAAAGAAAACACGTAATCTTCGATTATAGTTTAAACACAGCAGAATTGTTAATATTTTGTTTAAACTTTTTTTGATATAATAAAACAAACTATTTTTAAGAAAAAATTTAAGCTATGTTGAAGTTTTTAAAAAGAATACTTAAAATTCGCTTGCAAAACAGTTCCGTGGAAACCAAAACCTATAGGCTTTTGCGCATGAACCGCAATCTTTCGTTCAGGCAAGGAAAATAGGTAGTGAATGAAAATTTACACACTACACGCAAAACAGAACCTGCCCATATCTATAGAGGAGGCATGGCAGTTTTTATCAGACCCTAAAAACCTAAAAGTTATTACTCCAGATTTTATGGGGTTCCACATTCAATCGGGTGCTGACAGGTCTATGTTTGCGGGACAAATTGTGGAATATATTGTCACACCTATTTTAGGCATCAAAACCAAATGGGTTACGGAAATCACACACGTTGTGGATAAAAAATATTTTGTGGACGAGCAACGCTTCGGGCCTTACGCCTTTTGGCACCATAAACATTTTATAAAAGAAATTGACGGCGGGGTAGAAATGGAAGATTTGCTTCACTACAAATTACCTTTTGGTTTTTTGGGCCAATGGGCACATCCTTTTTTGGTAAAGCCGAAACTCGACAAAATTTTTGAATACCGAAAAAATAAGTTGGTAGAACTTTTTGGCACCATCTAACCTCATAAAAACGAATTATGCAAAAAAACATACTTTTAATAGGCGGTTCCTACGGAATCGGAGCCTCCATTGCCGAAAAACTGAAGAGAAATCACCAAGTAATCATCGCTTCCCGTACCAAAGAAAATATTCCCGAAGGCATAACACACCACACCTTTGATGCGTTAAATGATAACATTTCAGACTTAGATGTACCCCCCAAAATCCACGGATTGGTTTATTGTCCGGGCAGCATAAACCTAAAACCTTTCAAAATGATGAGTTCCGAGACATTTAAAGAAGATATGGAACTAAATTTCCATTCTCTGGTTCGCGTGGTTCACGGCTTATTACCCAACCTAAAAAATGCAGAACAGGCTAGTCTTGTGTTTTTCAGTACCGTTGCCGTGAAGGTAGGGATGCCGTTCCATACTAGTGTGGCTGCAGCAAAAGGTGCTATTGAAGGTTTTGCAAAAGCACTCGCTGCGGAATATGCCCCAAATTTTAGGATAAATGTAATTGCGCCCTCGCTTACCGATTCGCCTTTGGCTTCAAAACTTTTAAATAGCGAATCCAAAAAGGATAAAATGGCGGAGCGTCACCCCTTGAAAAAAGTGGGCACTATAGAAGACATTGCCGCTATGGCGTCATTCCTGCTAACTGATGGTTCACAATGGATTACCGGACAGGTTTTAGGGGTAGACGGCGGACTTTCAACTTTAAACATCAACTAAATTTTGGCTGAAAAAGTAAATATATTTTGGTTTCGAAGAGATCTGCGGTTGGATGATAACGTTGGATTTTACAAGGCCCTGCACGGAAAATTCCCGGTCTTGCCCATTTTTATTTTTGATCCTGAAATATTGAATGAGCTACCCAAAGACGATGTGCGTGTTACTTTTATTTTTGAAACGCTTCAAAAAATGCGGGATGAATTACAGAACCACGGTAGCAGCATTGCGCTTTACCACGGAAAACCGGAAGCTATTTTCAAAAAAGTGATTTCGGAATTTGAAGTGCAAAACGTAATAACCAATCACGATTACGAACCCTATGCAAAGCAACGAGATGAATCCATTAAAAAATTTCTCGATGGTAAAGGAATTGGTTTTTACACCTATAAAGATCAGGTGATTTTTGAAAAGGATGAAGTAGTGAAAGATGACGGCGATCCCTATATTGTTTTTACACCCTATATGAAAATCTGGAAAAATAAGTTCAAAAAGGTGTATGATGAAAAGATTTATAATACAAATGAATTTTTAAAGAATCTATACCAAAACTCACGAATGCCGAATCTTTCGTTAAGTAATCTCGGTTTTAAAAAGTCAAAAATAAAAGTTCCGGCTTACGATGTAACACCCACGACCATTCAAGAGTATGAAAAACGAAGAAATTTCCCTGCTGCAGATGCTACTTCCCATCTTGGGCCACATCTTCGTTTTGGAACCGTAAGCATACGGAAAATGATGAAAAAGGCCACTGCCGAAAAAAATGAGGTTTTTTGGCAAGAACTTATTTGGAGGGAATTCTTTATGCAAATCCTTTGGCATTTTCCAGAAACGGTTGAAAATGCTTTTAAAAAGAAATATGATCGTATTGAATGGCGAAATAATGATGCCGAATTCAAAAAGTGGAAAGATGGAAAAACCGGCTACCCCTTGGTTGATGCAGGAATGCGGCAATTGAACGAAACTGGCTATATGCACAACCGCGTGCGGATGGTCGTTGCCAGCTTTTTGTGCAAACACCTTTTAATAGATTGGCGTTGGGGTGAAGCTTATTTTGCTGAAAAACTATTAGATTATGAAATGTCCAATAATGTGGGCAACTGGCAATGGGCGGCAGGCTGCGGCGTAGATGCAGCGCCATATTTCAGAATTTTCAACCCCACAACACAGATTGATAAGTTTGATAAGGACTATAAATACATCAAAAAATACGTGTCCGAATTTGGGACTGAAGAGTATCCTGAAAAAATGGTAGATCACAAAGATGCCCGTGAAAGATGCTTAAAAGTTTATAAAGCTGCAGTTTCTTAAAAACTGTTAATTTCTGTACGATTATTCCTATTTTGTGTATTATATCGATAAAATGTGTAGTTTTATCGATATTTTCACATTTAATTTTACAAACCCCAAATTGTAAAGTATGGAAACCTACAAAAATGTTTACAGTAATGGTGAAGTGATCGTAACATATGAACCAAGTCGTTGCATTCACGCCGAGGCTTGCGCCAAGGGCCTATCCGAAGTTTTTAAAACTTCTGTAATTCCGTGGATTGATTTAGATGGTGCCAGTACCAAGAAAATAATTTCACAAGTTAAAAAATGCCCTTCCGGAGCTTTAAGTTGTACCAAAATAAGACCAAAGCAGTTTGTTAAAGATTTTGTAATTTGAGAGAAAATTTGGGTGGTTGTGCACAATTTTTCTACTCTTGCACTGTTAAATAAAGCATTGCAAACAAACCTGAAAACATGAAGAAGATTTTAGTACTAGCCCTCCCCCTATTTCTATTTACGCTACAATCAGTTGCGCAAGACTCAATCCAAGTTCGAAAAAACACCCTTAACGAACAGATGACCAATGCTTTTGATAAAAGCAATAGTTATCAAGAATACAAAGTAATCAAGAAGACCCAGCTTGCTACTTTAAAGCGAAATATTTTAGATTCCGTTTCTTCATTAGAGAAGAAAATAAATACTCAGGAAAGTGAATTAAGTCTTCAGAAAAACGAAATTGATTCGCTTCGTCAAAATCTTCAAAACACCAAACAAAACTTGGCTTCTGCCAAAGAAAAAGAAGATGGGATCGAAATTTTTGGCATTCTCACTTCAAAAGCCACTTATAATGCTATTATGTGGAGCATTATCCTTATTTTATTATTGATTAGCGGCTTCTTATTCTACAGGTTTTTGAACAGCCACAAAATTACAAACGCTGCCCAACTGAAAATGGCAGAGATGGAAATTGAACTGGAAGATTACCGCAGAAACAGTTTGGAACGCGAGCAAAAGTTGCGCAGAAAACTTCAGGACGAGATCAACAAAAACCGGAAAGCTTAATATTTAAGGTTCTGTACGTGTAATTTTTGCACCAATGGCGCGAAGTCTTTCATCTATGTTTTCGTAACCCCTATCTATCTGTTCAATATTGTGGATAGTGCTTGTGCCGTGTGCCGAGAGCGCTGCAATCAAAAGTGAAATTCCCGCCCGAATATCTGGTGAAACCATAGTTGTAGCTTTCAGATTTGATTGAAAGTTATGGCCAATTACCGTTGCCCTATGCGGATCGCAAAGAATGATTTTGGCACCCATATCTATCAATTTATCCACAAAGAACAGGCGGCTTTCAAACATTTTTTGGTGAATGAGCACGCTTCCTTTTGCTTGGGTACAAACTACTAGCACAATACTCAGCAAATCTGGGGTAAAGCCAGGCCAGGGTGCATCTGCCACCGTTAGTATGGAACCGTCAATATAACCTTGTATTTCGTATTCCTTTTGGGATGGAATGTGAATATCATCTCCTTTTTTATTCAGCTTTATTCCAAGTTTTCTAAAGGTTTCGGGAATTAACCCCAAATTTTCCCAACTCACATTTTTAATGGTGATTTCACTTTGGGTCATTGCCGCAAGGCCAATCCAGCTACCAATTTCTATCATATCTGGCAGAATACGATGTGTACAGCCACCTAGATTTTTTACACCTTCAATAACCAATAAATTTGAGCCAACTCCTGAAATATTTGCGCCCATGGCATTTAGCATTTTGCAAAGTTGTTGGATATAAGGTTCGCAAGCAGCGTTGTAAATAGTGGTTGTTCCCTTAGCCAAAACGGCCGCCATTACAATGTTTGCAGTTCCAGTAACCGAAGCTTGGTCTAAAAGCATATAAGTACCCTTCAACCCTTTTGGAGCTTCAACTCCATAAAATCGTTCCTCCTTATTGTAACGGAACTTCGCTCCAAGGTTTATAAAACCTTCAAAGTGAGTATCGAGCCTTCTTCTGCCAATTTTGTCACCTCCTGGTCGCGGAATATAACCTTTGCCAAATCTAGCCAACAACGGACCTACAATCATAATAGAGCCACGAAGGGAGCTTCCCTCCTGCTTAAAAAGTTCTGATTCTAGATATTCCAGATTAATTTCATCAGCAATAAAAGCATATTTACCTTTTGCCAGTTTTTGGATTTTCACCCCAAGGTTCTCTAGAATTTTTATCAGTTTATTCACGTCCAGAATGTCCGGAATATTTTCAATGATTACCTTTTCAGGAGTTAACAATACTGCGCAAAGAATTTGTAAGGCTTCGTTTTTGGCACCCTGAGGCGTTATTTCGCCCTTTAATTTATGCCCGCCCTCTATTTGGAAAGTTCCCATAGATAATGGTTGAAATTTTAATAACGCTTGCGGTTGCGGTTATTTGATTTGTAATTTTTCTTGTTGGAAGAGTTGGTATTGAAACGCTTTTTGTTTTTCATCAAATCAGAAGCGTTACTCAAATCTTCATCGCTATTCTTTAGGTTTATTTTTCCGCCGGAAAGTTCAAAAAGATGTTCAAAGATAACTTCGTCCTCCACAGTATCCTTGTTCCAGTTTAGAAAACATTTTTTCATGTGATTGGCAATGGTAAGGATAAGTCCCTCTTTTTTATCGCCTTCTTCCCAACTGTTTGCAACATCAATCATTCGCTTTATGTTGTTACCATAAAAACGGTATTTGGGATGGTTTTGTGGATAGTTCAAGGGTTCCGGCCTTTCCATTAATTCTTCACGGGAAGGAATTGGGAAAGGAGAATCCACATCAAGTTTAAAATCGGAGATTATAAAAAGCTGGTCCCAAAGCATGGGCTGAAAATCTGGCACATCGCGAAGGTGCGGGTTCAGGTTTCCCATAACCGCGATGATGCTTTTGGCAATTTTATTACGCTCTTCTTTGTCCTCGGTGGCAATGGCGTGGTCCACCATCTTTTGTATATGGCGGCCGTATTCCGGAATAATCAATTTTGGGCGCTCTGTATTATATTCTATTTGTGCTACTTCTTGTATCAAAATGTTTTAATTAAGGGAAGAATATTTGTGTATTCGGAAAGATTGAAAATCATTTCTCTCGCAAAATACTAAAAATTAAAGTGAAATTACACCTTCAACGTTGGAAACTTCAAGATATTTTTTCACTACATCATCGGGAGATTCCATCGTAACTTTTATTGAAATGCTGGAATAGGTTCCTTTTGATGAATCACGTGTTGCTATTTCGGCATCGGTACCGTCAAAAATAGCTTCTATTTCTGCTATTTTTTCTAAGCTGGCGGGTACTATAAACTTGAACAGATAAGGTGAAGGCCACGTGGTATCTTCTTCAAGTTGTTTTTTTAATCGGTCGTAAAATTCTGTGGTGTTTTTTCCTTGATCCATCAAATAATTTTGCTCTGTGAGCAACAAAGATACACTTTCACCACAAATATTTATTTACTTACTTTGTAGAAAATTGTAACTTTTGGACACGAGAAGAATTGTAATTACCGGTGGGCCCGGCTCAGGAAAAACGGCACTAATTAATTATCTGGAAAAAGAAGGCTATCCCGTCATGCACGAAATTTCAAGAGATGTAATTCTTGAAGCACAAAAAGAAGGGATTGAACAATTGTTTTTGGAGAATCCTATTTTATTCAGTGAAAAATTATTGGAAGGCAGATTGAAGCAGTTTCACGAAGGAAAAAATTGCGCAGCCCCCGTACTTTTTTATGACCGCGGGATGCCAGACGTTACTGCTTATATGGACTTTGTTGCTACCCATTATCCTGAAAATTTTTGTGAAACGTGCAATGAATACCGATATGATGAAATATTTGTGCTCCCCCCCTGGGAAGAAATTTACGAACAGGACAACGAGCGCTACGAATCTTTTGAACAGGCCGAGAAAATATTTCATTTCCTTAAAAATGGTTATCAAAATTATGGATATAAAATTCATGAAGTACCCGTGGGCACTATTAAAGATAGAGTCGAAAATATTCTGAATCACCTTAAAAATACACCTTGACGAATGTCCGCGACATCCTGACCAAATATTGGGGTTATACTTCCTTCAAACCTTTGCAGGAAGAAATAATCGCATCCGTAATGGACGGGAAGGATACTGTGGCACTTTTACCCACAGGCGGCGGAAAGTCACTCTGTTTTCAGGCTCCTGCTTTAGCACTAGAGGGTACTTGTATTGTAGTTTCACCTTTGGTAGCATTAATGGGCGATCAAGTGAATGTTCTAAAGGAGCGCGGGATAAAAGCGCTAAAGCTAACTGGCGGAATTTCTTTTGATGAACTAACCACACTTTTGGATAACGCCCTTTACGGAAATTATAAATTTCTTTATCTATCGCCCGAACGGCTTCAGCAGGAAATAGTCCAAAACTACATCAAGCAGATGAACGTGAATTTAATCGCGGTTGATGAAGCACACTGTATTTCGCAATGGGGAAATGATTTCAGGCCTGCCTATAAAAACATTATAGTGCTTCGCGAAATACATCCGCTGGCACCCATCATCGCACTTACAGCTACGGCAACGCCCGAGGTTTTGGAAGATACCATTTCAGAATTGAAAATGGAATTTCCTGCGATCTTCAAAAATTCCTTCGTTCGCGAAAACCTTTCATATCAAGTTTTTAAAGTGGAAGACAAACTTTACAAAACCGAACAACTGCTTAAAACAAACAAAGGCTCTGCAATTGTGTACGTGCGAAATAGAAAAGGTACCATTGAGATCAGCGAACAACTAAATAGTTTAGGCATTTCTGCCACTTTTTATCACGGGGGAATTTCAGCAAAGGAAAAAGCACAAAAACTGCAAGCGTGGCGCAACGGGGTTGTCTCTACTATGATTGCAACCAACGCTTTTGGGATGGGCATTGACCACCCAAACGTTCGCTTTGTGATTCATCTTCAAATACCCGAAAGTTTGGAGAGTTATTTTCAAGAGGCCGGACGCGCGGGACGCGATGGCGAATATGCTTCCGCGATACTACTATATAATGAGTACGACAAAATATATGTGAAGCAACAATTTGTGGAATCGTTGCCCACAACTTCAGATTTGAAAACTATTTACAGAACACTGAGCAATTATTTTCAGATTCCCTATGGTGAAGGAGAATTCACAAAACACAATTTTGGTTTTTCAGAATTTTGCAGAACTTACAGCCTGAATACCCTTTTAGCGTACAATGCACTCAACAGTTTGGACCGTTTGGGGATTATTCAACTTTCGCAGGAGTTTGGACGAAAATCCATTGTGCATTTTTTAATTTCCTCTCAAAAAGTGTTGCACTATTTTGAAAAGGACATAACGGTTTCTGTCATTGGAAAAACAATTCTTCGTATTTATGGCGGTATTTTTGAAATGCCCACGGCCATCAATCTGGATTTGATTGTGAATAAAACGGGGCAGCCCATTGAAACCGTAATTTCAATATTAAAAAAAATGGAGCGCGACCAGGTCGTGGAAATGACGCTGCAGATAACCGATGCCACACTTACGTTTTTGGTTCCAAGGGAAGATGACAAAACTATAAACGTAATTTCACGCGAGGTGGAAGCACTAAACCGAAAGAAAAAGGCGCAGGTAAATTCCGTTCTCAATTATATTGAAAATACCAAAACTTGCCGAAGCGTGCAGCTGGTTTCCTATTTTGGTGAAACTACTGCTTCAAAATGTGGCATTTGTTCGGTTTGCAAAGCGCTAACTTCAAAATTTTCAAAAACCGATATGCAACAACTGGCAGGACAGATTTTGGCACTACTTGAAGAATCGGAATTAACTTCGCGGGAGATTTCAGAAAAACTTACTTTTGCCGAAACTGATATCCTGAAAGTACTCCGTTTGCTTATGGATGCCGAGAAAATAAGTGCCAATCCAAAAAAACAATATTATTTAAACTGAAAAAATGCAAAACGATTTAAGAATAGTATTTATGGGAACGCCCGACTTTGCTGTGGGGGTTTTAAAAGAAATGGTGGAAGCAGGCAAAAATATTGTGGGCGTAATTACGGCACCTGACAGGCCAGCGGGCCGGGGCAGAAAGCTGCTGGGATCAGCGGTGAAGAAATATGCGGTTTCACAAAATTTAAAAGTATTGCAACCCACAAATTTAAAAGATGAATCATTTCTTGAAGACTTAAAAAATCTGAATGCCAATCTTCAAGTAGTCGTGGCTTTTAGAATGCTTCCAAAAGCGGTTTGGCAAATGCCCGAGTTGGGAACTTTCAACCTACACGCTTCACTTCTTCCACAATATAGAGGTGCGGCTCCTATAAATTGGGCAATAATTAATAGTGAAGAAAAATCGGGCGTTACCACTTTCTTTATTGATGAAAAAATTGACACTGGTTCAATTATTGCCAACAAGGAAGTAGTTATAGAAGAGAATGAAACGGCGGAAACACTTCACGATAAACTGATGGATGAAGGGAGCAAACTGGTTTTGGAAACACTTGAATTGATTGAGAAGAGAAAAGCAAACCCAAAACCACAGCCCAAGACAAGCAATTTAAAAGAAGCTCCAAAACTCACATCAGAAAACACGCGTATAGACTGGACAAAGCCAGGAAAGGAAATTGCTTCTTTTATTCGCGGGCTTTCACCCTATCCAGTAGCATGGACTATTCTTCATAATAATAATGAGGAATTGAAGACAAAGATTTATAGCGCAAGCTTTGAGAGAAGTGAGCAAATTTTAAAACCTGGAAGTATTCAAATTTCCAAAAAAGAACTAAAAGTAGCCTGTGCAGATGGATTCATTATTATAAAAGAAATACAACTTCCCGGTAAACGCAAAATGGACGTTTCTTCGCTTTTAAATGGTTATTCATTTGATGAAGATTCCAAACTATCGTGAACCCTTGTCAGTACTGATACTATTAAAAACACATAAAAAAGCATCAAGTTTATTAACAAACACCCCAAGTTATCAACAAAAATAACGATTTCCTGCGTGGTTACTTGCCTGAACGGATATTCCTGTTAAATTTGTAGGGCAATTAATCGAAGTTTAACCAACAATTTAATTTAAAAAAATTATGAACAAATCAGATTTAATCGATGCAATGGCAGCTGATGCCGGAATTACAAAAGCTGCTGCTAAGAAATCTTTAGAGTCTTTCTTGGGCAACGTTCAAAAGTCCCTTAAAAAAGGTAACAGAGTATCACTTGTAGGATTCGGATCTTGGTCAGTATCAAAAAGAGCTGCTAGAGAAGGAAGAAACCCTCAAACAGGTAAAACCATTAAAATTGCTGCTAAAAAAGTAGTTAAATTCAAAGCTGGTTCAGATTTACAAAACAGTGTAAACTAAATTGTAAAATATTTTACAACATTGTTAGCCCTTCTTTTCATTTAAATGAAAGGAAGGGCTTTTTTATTTATCTGAACCATAGTTAATTACGAATTTTCAATAAAAAATTATATTTAACTAATAATAAATCAATCAAACAACCATCTCAGTGAATTTTTGGTATTTCTAAAATTATTCCTTAGATTTAAATTACCAAAAAAACTATATGACCACTTTAAAACCAGCCAAGGGACTATTATTGGTCGCAGAACCCTCTATTATTGGGGATGTATCCTTCAACCGATCTGTCGTGCTTTTGGCCGAGTATAATGAAAGTGGATCTGTGGGGTTTATTCTTAACAAGCCCCTTCAATACAAGCTTCGCGACTTCGTTCCTGAAATAAATTCAAAACTCCCCGTATTTAACGGAGGGCCGGTTGAACAGGACAATCTTTATTTTATTCATTGCATCCCAGAAATTATTCCAGACAGTATTGAAATTTCCAACGGTATTTATTGGGGTGGGGATTTTAGTGCAATAATCGATTTATTAAAAGACGACAAGTTAAATAAGAACCAAATACGTTTTTTTCTGGGCTATTCTGGTTGGGAGAGTGAGCAATTAGAGCAGGAACTGGAAGTAAATAGCTGGGTGGTAGTCCCAAATAACTACAACAATTCGATTATTGGCAAGACAAATATTAATTTTTGGAAAGAAAAAATGATTGAGTTTGGGGGCGACTATATTTTATGGTCCAATGCCCCAGAAAATCCAAGCTTCAATTAATCCATTCTAGCTTTTAGGTTCAACTTTGGCAGCAATATCTTAGCTGTAGAATTCACAAATTCCTTTTTTCTGTATTTTGTAACGGAAACAATCCCTTGAATGGTGTTTGTTATAAAGATTTCGTCCGCTTTTTGAAGTTCGAATGGAGAAATAGAGGCTTCCCGCAACCCAAGTTCTGGTGTTGTATTTATAATAGAAATAAGCTGTTTGCGCAAAATTCCGTTTAAACAACCATCCAAAAGTGGCGGGGTTTTAACAATATTTCCTGAAATCAAAAAAATATTTCCGTTAAGTGCTTCCACTACTTGCTTGTTTTCATTCAGCAATAGGCAATTATCATAATTATTTTCTTTTGCATAAATACTTCCCAGAATATTTACAATTCTATTGGTTGTTTTTAATGTTGAAAGCAAGCCAGAGTTTATAAAATGGTCCTTGAAAAGTTCAATTTCGCAATCCGTTTCTGCTAATGTATAAAAAGGCTCCTCTAATTTTTCAAAAGAAATGGCATAGTCAACTTCATTCGTTGTCGGCGTATATTTCCCTCCTGTTTTACGCCACACAATAATTTTCACACGAACAGCGGCACATTTTTTTTCAGAAGAATTGATTGTTCGCAAAATTTCTTCCTCTAAAAATTCCATTGTAAAATTCATCGGAATTTCCATTCGTAGAATTCGCATAGATGCCATCAATCGAAAATAATGGTCTTCCCAAAAGTATATTTTTCCTCCTGAAAACCGAAGTGTTTCAAAAACAGCATCGCCATAATTAAGGCCTCTATTGTCCAAAGCAATTATTGCTTTGGAATTTTCCAGCAAGGTTCCGTTTAAGTTTATCATAAAAAAACCGCCCACTTTTAAGTGAACGGCGCAAAGATATTATAATTTAAAAGGATTTTAGACTGATCCCAAAATTGACTTTAGGTTGGAAATCATATTTTCCCAAAGCATTTTTCCTTCTTCTACTTCATCTTCTTCGGCAAAATCCGTTACCATTAGCGAAACATCTTTTGTAATTTCATCAACCTGAATGCGAAGTTCAAAGTAAAAATCTTCACCCTCATCTTCTACCCACCTAAATTTGATGCGTTCAGGGCTTTTTTTACTGAGCAGTTTTGCGCGCTCTTCACTTTCAGACCAAATAAATGTATAAAACTCACCACGTGAATTTACGTTGTCTGCATACCATTCGGAAAGGCCCGAAGGCGTTGAAATATATTGATATAAAAGTGAAGGGGAAACCTGGATGGGGAATTCCATTTCATATTTTATTTTATCTTCCATAGCTCTTTGTTAGTTGATGCCCAATATATATATATTAATTTTAACCTCAAATGAAAGATTGAAAATTTTTCATTCAAATGAATTTGCTAAAAAGAGGAAATAATTTCAATAAAAACAGAACCTAATATTTGCGACAGATTATTTTGTTTCTATCTTTGCAGCCGCTTAGACATAAAGTTTGCAGCAAAAAAATATGGCGAGGTAGCTCAGCTGGTTAGAGCGTCGGATTCATAACCCGGAGGTCGCGAGTTCAAGTCTCGCTCTCGCTACTAAAATCCCCAAGGATAATTCCAAGGGGATTTTTTTGTTTGATACCTTTATACTGGAAAAATAATCAATGCTACTTCTGTAAGAAATGTCTTTCGAAAACGAAAAAATCTTCCGTTGGTCGAAAATTTCTTGGGTATATGCCCATTATTCTTACATTTGTTAAAATCTAGTTAATAAATAATTGAGCAACAGCTTTATATAGGTAGATTAAACGTTTAATTTTACTCTTGAACTTTTAAAACCTATTATTATGAAAAATTATTTATTTGCATTAGTAATGCTAGCAGGTCTAGCTTTTAGCTGTACCCCAGAAAACCAAATTAGCGATGAGCAACAAATCGACAAAGTCAAAATATGTCCGCCAGGAGACCGAAACTGTAACGGGATTCCTGATAATCAAGAAGACTAAAATAAGTTTTTACTTAATTTTTCTTGCAATTGTAGCGGTGCTATCACCGTTCTTACACATCTTTTATATTTTTAATGATAGAGAGGGCATATTTGGATTTTCATACATGTCCTCTTTTATGTATTCTTTGAGCCTTCCACTTATGGCAATCTGTTCTGGATTACTTTTAAAATTTGTCGCTCAACAAGTTTTGGAATTTAGAATGTTTTTAATTTTTATAAGCCATTCATTTCTTTTCGTTGGAATATTTTTTATAATTTACACCTTGGTTCCATTAACAGATTTTTCCACCTCTATATATTTTATCTCTCTATTTATACTTTCAGTTGCCCTTACTTTTGCCGCTCATTTTTTACACCGGGCTATATTTACTACAGAACAACGCCTCAAAAAAATAATATCAAAACTTTTCGACTTTATAATTCTTGAAACTCCCCGCAAACACGTTTCAGAGGAAAAACAGATTGACTATGTTATTTCCTATGAAAAGATTATTAACGAAATTGGGGATGAATGAAACAAACAATGACCAACCTTACTAAACTGCGTATTTCCGGTATGCTTTCTGAAGCGGCCCAACGGGAAGCTGAGCAAAAAATAATGGAAAAACGCAAACAGGAGTATTCAGAAAATGAAGCTCGAATAAATTTTGTTTGAAAATAATTGAAACTTTATTGGGCCAGCATTTTTTCCAATTCTGAATAGCTCACGGATGATTGCGCACCACTTTTCATGTCCTTAAGTGTGTATTGTTGTGCTTCCATTTCCTTTTCGCCTGCCAATACCGTAAAAGGAATATTCCGTTTGTCCGCATAGCCCATTTGCTTGCCCATCTTAGTATCATCGGGATACAATTCAGCCTTTATCCCTGCGTTGCGCAAATTTGTTATCGCTTCCATTGCATACAGCGCTTCCTTATCTCCAAAATTTATAAAAAGCGCCTTACTGTTTTCTGAAACCGTTTTGGGGAAAAGATTCAGTTCCTCAAGAACCAAATAAATACGGTCCAATCCGAAAGAAATACCAACACCGCTAATATTCGGCATTCCAAAAATTCCCGTTAGGTCATCGTACCTTCCGCCACCGCCAATGCTGCCCATACTTACTTCGGCAGGAGCCGCGACTTCAAAAATAGCACCCGTGTAATAATTTAAGCCACGTGCAAGCGTAACGTCAATATCCAGCGAGGTTGTTTGTAAACCGAGTGTTTCAATATTTTCTGTAATAAACTCCAACTCTGTTACGCCTTTCATCCCTAATTGAGAGCCATCGAGCAAACCTTTTAGGGAATTCAATTTTTCTACATTGCTGCCTTTAAAGGAGAACAGTGGTTGCAGCTTTTGGAGTGCTTCATCTGAAATACCTTTTTCGCGCATTTCCTTTTTTACGCCTTCCTCCCCTATTTTATCGAGTTTATCCAAAGCAACCGTAAAGTCAATCAATTTATCTTCGGCGCCGATGGTTTCGGCGATGCCGCTCAATATTTTTCGGTTGTTGATTTTTATGGTTACGCCCTTTAAACCGAGTTTGCTAAAAACGGCATCGTACAATTGCACAAATTCTACTTCCTGCCAAAGCGAAGTAGAGCCCACAACATCTGCATCACACTGAAAAAACTCACGGAAACGGCCTTTTTGCGGTCGGTCGGCACGCCATACGGGTTGTATTTGATAACGTTTAAAAGGGAAGGTGATTTCGTTTTGGTGTTGCACAACGTAACGTGCAAAGGGAACTGTAAGATCGTACCGGAGTGCTTTTTCAGAAATTTTTGAAGTTATTTTATTACTGTCTTTTTCGGAATATAAATCCTCGTCTACTTTTGAAAGAAAATCGCCACTGTTCAAAATCTTAAAAATCAACCGATCGCCCTCTTCGCCATATTTCCCCATCAAAGTCTCGCTGTTTTCAAAAGAGGGCGTTTCAATAGGTTGAAAACCATAGAGCGAAAAGGTTTCTTTGATTACATTGAAAATATAATTGCGGCGCGTAACTTCCTCTGGGTTGAAATCGCGCGTTCCTTTTGGGATGGATGGTTTTTTTGACAAAATCTGTGAGCTTTTGATTTTTTATATTCTGCTTGGCAAATATCCTAAATAATAATGAAGTTTGCCACAATAAGATTGGCGGAAAAAATTATTTGCCTCACTGTTATTCTGTAACTTTATTGCCCCTTTACAGTCTAACGGTTAACACAAACTAAAAATATGTTTTCACTTTTCCGGGAAAATGTTCGAATTGCGCTGGATTCCATTAAAAGCCAACTCCTAAGGACCATTCTTACCATTGTTATTATTGGAATTGGCATATGGGCACTCGTTGGCATATTGAGCGCTGTGACGGCGCTGGAAAACACTATTTCGGGCAATTTTGCCTCAATGGGCGCCAATACTTTTAATATTCAGCAATACGAATTTACCGTACAGTCAAATAGAAGTGGAGAAAGAGAGAAAGTCAATCCAATAATTAGCTACAATAATGTACGTGAATTTATTGATAAATATGAATTTCCGTACACACAAACGTCCCTTTCATTTCAGGGCACATCCACCGCCGAAGTAAAATACGGTTCTGAAAAAACCGATCCGGAAGTACAGGTTTATGGCGTGAATGAAAACTATTTGGAAAACACGGGAACCGAAATTGATAAAGGAAGAAATTTCACCATTTTTGATGTACAGAATAACAACAAGGTGTGTTTAATAGGCTCTGATTTTGTAAAAAATCTTTTTGAAGATGAAGACCCAATCAATAAAACCATCAGTATTCGCGGGGTGAAATTTAAGGTTATTGGTTTGTTGGAATCCAAGGGATCCACTTTTGGGAACAATCAGGATTTAAAGGTTTTGATCCCTGTTCAGGTTGCTCGTGGCATTTTTACACAACCCAATATTAATTACAATTTAAGTGTAAAAGTGGATGACAAACAAATGATGGAAGCCGCACAGGACGAAGCTATCATTACTTTTAGAAATATTAGAGGCTTAAATCCTGTGGAAGAAAACAATTTCGGTATTGAACGCAGTGACGATTTAATAAACCGCATCGCAATGATTACGGGTTATTTGGAAGCCGCAGCGTGGATAATCAGTATCATTACCATTTTGGGCTCTTCCATAGCGCTTATGAATATTATGCTGGTTTCGGTAACCGAACGTACACGGGAGATTGGTGTGCGAAAAGCAATGGGCGCGAAACGCTCCACAATCTCTACCCAATTTTTTATGGAGACCATAGTTATTGGACAATTCGGAAGTGTTTTGGGGATTATCCTGGGAATTTTAACCGGCTTTGCGTTTGCCAAAATCTTTAAGTTTGACTTTACGCTACCCTGGGCCGCGATCATCTGGGCAACCATCATCACTTTTATTGTTGCAATAATTGCCGGTTCCTATCCTGCTTCAAAAGCGGCGCGGTTGGATCCTATTGAAAGTTTGCGTTATGAATAATAGAGAAAATTACAACTAACAATTCCAAATCCCAATCATATTCAATTTTGGATTTGAGAAATTTTAACCGGTGCTTTTAATTATTCGCTTAACAAGTCGCTGAAATACGTATAAAGCTCTCCTTTGGTTATTACCGAACCTTGTTTTATCAAAACAAAAATATCTTTGTTGCGATCATCAGTGATTGCTTTTGTGGAAGTATATAGATTTACCGAATCATCATGAAGATTTTGTTGCAGCCACTTGTAACCATAATCTGTTGTAATATCTATATTTTCATCATCAATCTTTATGGCTATCAGTTCCATAAATGCTTCAGAAATATGAAAAAGCATTAATTGTGTTGGTGAAATGTGTTCCAAATACTTCACCTTATTTAATACTCCTTCCCAAATTAGATCACTGAATATATCGAGCTCCTGTTCGGCAACTTCGGGTTTTTCAGTTTTAAGTGTTTTCCATTCATCAGCGGTAATGGACTGTGTGGCCAAAAAATTAATGAATTCCTGGTGCAGTTCCTCAAATTGTTCTTTTGTTAATCTGGTGTACTTCATAAGTTTGTAAAAAAATAAAACCTTCCCCGAAAACGGGAAAGGTCTTAAAACAATTAATCGTGTTATTTAGTTTACTTCTTCCGAATTTGCTTCTTCAGAGGTAGTCTCTTCAGCTTTAGCTTCTGCCTTAGGCTTAGCTTCTGGTTTTGATTTTGTTGCCGGTTTAGCTTCAGCAATCACTTCAAAAGTGAAGTTGCTTATCACATCTCTATGAAAACGGATAGTAGCATCGTAAGGACCGGTACGCTTAATGGCGCCACCAGCAATAGTGATGTACTTTTTATCAATAGACACACCTTCTTTTTCAAGAGCATCTGCAAGATCTGCATTTGTAACAGAACCAAACAACTTATCGCCCTCGCCAGTTTTGGCGGTAATTTTAATTTCAAGACCGTTAAGTTTCTCTGCCTGGGTTTTAGCTTCGTCAACCACTTTCTTTTCTTTAAAAGCGCGTTGTTTCAAAGTTTCAGCCAATACTTTTTTAGCCGAAGGAGTAGCAAGTACTGCGTGCCCCTGTGGAATCAAAAAGTTTCTTCCGTAACCGTTCTTTACGGTTACCACATCATCTGTAAATCCCAGATTTTCTACGTCTTTTTTTAATATAAGTTCCATAATGTTCTCTGGTTTTTTATTTTAATAAATCGGCTACGTAAGGCATAAGTGCCAAATGGCGCGCTCTTTTTACGGCAACTGCCACTTTGCGCTGATACTTTAATGAAGTTCCGGTAAGTCTTCTTGGAAGGATTTTACCTTGTTCGTTCACAAATTTCAATAAGAAATCTGGATCTTTATAGTCAACATACTTAATACCCGATCTTTTGAAACGACAGTATTTTTTAGTTTTGTTGGTCTCTATGTTAAGCGGGGTAAGATATCTTATCTCTCCGTCTTTTTTTCCTTTTGCTTGTTGTTGTAATGTAGCCATAATTTAAGCTGATTTTTTATTGCGGTTTCTTCTTTTTTCTGCCCAAGCAATTGCGTGCTTGTCAAGGCTCACTGTAAGGTAACGCATAAAACGTTCGTCTCTTTTAAATTCAGTTTCAAGTTCGTGAACTACTTCACCGTCAACGGTGAATTCAAAAAGGTGATAAAACCCACTTTTTTTGTTCTGGATTGGGTAAGCAAGTTTTTTCAAGCCCCAATTTTCTTTGGATATCATCTCAGCACCTTTAGAAACAAGAAGATCTTCGTATTTCTTTACTGTTTCCTTTATCTGGTCTTCAGATAAAACGGGATTTAAGATGAAAACAGTTTCGTAATGATTCATAAAAAATCTATTAAAATTAATGTTTAAAACCTTGGCTTTCTGCCAAAGAGGGTGCAAAAATAATACTTTATTTGGTATAATCAAACCTTATTTTGAAATGTCTTCAGAAAAATCAATTTTAGACGAAGTGCGCAATTTTTTCGATTAAAATCAAAAAAAGTTGCATTTCATCGATTATTTGCATATTATTGCCTTACGCAAAACCTACTATTGTGGAGAAAACAATACTTAAATGCGCAATTGTAGATGATTCTACACTGCAGCGGCTTTCCATTGTAAAGCTTATCCAAATGCACCCCTCACTTGAGCTTGTTGGGGAGTATAAAAATGCAATTGAGGCCAAAATGGGTCTCGCTTCCAATGAAATTGACCTCATCTTTCTAGATATAGAAATGCCCATTCTTTCTGGGTTTGATCTTTTAGATGATATCCAGAGAAAACCCCAAGTCATTTTTGTTACAGGAAAAACCAAGTATGCTTTTAAAGCATTTGACTATGATGCCGTTGATTATCTTCGGAAGCCTATTGCCAAGGACAGATTTTTAAATGCCGTTCACAAAGCAATTACCAATTATAAACTTAAGCATGAGGAAGGCTTTGATGATGAAGATTTCATCTTTGTAAAAAGCAACCTAAAAAAGCGAAAAGTTTTTCTTAATGAATTACGTTATATTGAGGCTTTAGGTGATTATGTGAAGCTTGTAACCGAGCACGAATCACTTGTGGTTCTTTCAACAATGAAGGCTTTTCAGGCGCTTCTTCCTAAAGAACGCTTCTTAAGAATACATAAGTCTTATATTGTGAATTTAGACAAGGTGCAACGTTACAACAGCAAAACAATTGAACTGGAGAAAGACCAATTGCCGTTGAGCCGAAATAGAAAATCTGATCTTGTAGAGGCACTGGCAGCAACCCAGAACGCTTAATAATTATCCACATCTATATTTACGCGAACGCTTGAAAATTCTTTAATAGAATTAAAGCTTCGCTGTACGTTATCAATATATTTTTTCGTCTTTTCCAAAGATTGGTTTTTAGGAATTTTCACAAGTATATTCATGATATACTTATTCTTTATTCTTCCCACTGGCGGTGGCTCTGGCCCCAGTATATTTTCTTTAAACTGCAATTCCAAAGCTTGGCCAAACCATAGTGACGCTTTCTGTACACGCGCTAAGTTCTTATCCTTAAAAACTATTTTAATGGTTCGGTAAAAAGGAGGGTATTTATAATTGTAGCGTTCTTCCAGCTGCTCCTTGTACATCGCTTCATAATCGTTAACGCTTACTTGTTTTAATATTTGATGGTACGGATTATATGTTTGTATCAAAACCTTGCCGCGTTTTTGGGTACGCCCTGCCCTGCCCGAAACTTGTTGTAGCAACTGAAAACTGCGTTCGTGCGCACGAAAATCTGGAAAGTTCAAAAGATTATCTGCATTCATTACCCCTACCAAACTTATGTTTCTAAAATCCAAGCCCTTGGCAAGCATTTGTGTGCCTACCAAAATATCAATTTCCTCGTTTTCCAAAGCTTCAATCAATTTGGAATAGGCATGCTTTCCCTTGGTTGTGTCCTGGTCCATCCGCGCCACTTTATGGTTAGGAAACAGTGTTTTTAATTCGGCTTCAATCTGTTCGGTTCCAAAACCTTTAGTGTCCAGTGTTTCGCTACCGCAGGCAATGCAGCTTTTCATCATCGCCATATGATAGCCGCAGTAATGGCAACGTAACTGGTTTTTATACTGGTGAAATGTTAGGCTCACATCACAATTGGGACATTGTGGTGAGATTCCGCAGGTGGTACATTCCACAACGGGCGAAAACCCTCTTCTGTTTTGAAAAAGAATGACCTGCTCGCCATTTTTTAAAACCTCGCGCATTTCTTCCAAAAGCCGGTCACTGAAATGGCCCGTCATTTGTTTCTTACGGGTTTTTTCCTTGATATCGACCAACTCAATATCCGGCATCAACACATTTCCGAAGCGTTTTTTTAAAGTCACCAATCCAAATTTTCCAGATTTTGCGTTGTGGTAACTTTCCAAAGAGGGCGTGGCGGAACCCATCAAAAGTTGGGCTTTTTGAAGATTAGCCAAGACAATTGCACTGTCGCGGGCATTGTAGCGCGGTGCAGGGCTGTATTGTTTGAAAGAAGGTTCGTGTTCCTCATCCACAATAACAAGCCCCAAATTTTTAAAAGGAAGAAATAAGGAAGAGCGCGCGCCAATAACAACTTGCGCTTTTTGTTTTGCTGAAAGCACATTGTTCCAAACCTCAACCCTTTCATTCACTGAAAATTTAGAATGGAATACTGAAATCTTTTCACCAAAATATTTTTGAAGTCGTGTAATAAGTTGTGTAGTTAAAGCAATTTCGGGGAGCATATAAAGCACTTGCTTTCCGGCGGCTATAACCTCTTCGATAAGGCGCACATAGATTTCCGTTTTTCCACTTGAGGTAACGCCATGAAGCAATACTACATCATTTGTTTTGAACGCTGTTTTAATTTCTTGATATGCCTTTGTTTGTTGCTCACTCAACAACTTTATTTCAGAAGAAGCTTCGCCGGAAAATTCCACACGATCGTGCTGAATATAATATTCCTCCAAGATACCTTTATCTATCAAAGCCTTTAGTGTAGCGGCGGATGCTTCACTCTTCTTTTGTAGCGCTACACTGCTGATTGGTTTTTTGACTTGCGTATTCAGCATAAAAAGATGCATAAGCACCTGCCGCTGTTTGTGCGCACGGGTGAGTGAGTCTAAAAGCTCGCGCAATTTTTCTTCGGAAGTATATTTAGGGGCAAGTTTTATGTAGCGCTTCATCTTGGGGACGTATTGCTCATAAACCGTTTCTTCGACCTCGATAATATTTTTATCTAGTAAATTTTGGATAACTGAAACAATATTCTTCCTATCCAAAATGGAACGTGCATCATTTATATGAAGCGATGATTGGTGCTGCAAGGCTTCGTATAAAACGAACTCGTCATCGGTCAACGATTCCTCATCCTGGAAATTTCGAGATGAAAGTTTGATAATGGTTTCACTCTCTAAAAGAAATGCACTGGGCAGGGCCGCTTTAATTACTTCTCCTAAAGAACACATATAATATGCGGCCAGCCATTCCCAATGTTTCAATTGAAGTTGGGTGATAATGGGTTCCTCATCCAAAATATGGTCTATGGATTTTGTTTCGTAACCTACGGGTGGTTGGTCGTGTACCTGATAAACGATGCCCGTGTAAACCTTTGACTTTCCAAAAGGTACGGCCACGCGCATACCCTGCTTTAAAAAAGCAGCTTCATCTTTATTCACACCATAGGTGAAGGCTTGCTTTAATGGAATGGGAAGGATTACGTCTATGAAATACAAGAGTTATTGATTATTGGGGTTATTGGGTTATTGGAAATAAAAAAACCGCCAAAATTGGCGGCTTAAAGATAGTGCTTTTAAAGTTTTATTAATTGACGCGCGTCCAGGTTTGTGTTCTTCCCAAAAGAGAAAAACCTATGTAACCGCGAACATCCAATTTGTTTGGGCCATCAAGTTCTATGTAGCACTTATACACTTTTCCATTGTTGGGATCCATGATGGTACCGTCATTGTATTCATCGCCGTCTTTTTCAAGTCCTTTGATTATTACAAGACCCAGTACCGGTTTGTCCTTATCTTCTCCAGGGCATTTATCGCATTTTACATTTTTTTTAGCGGGATTGAGGATTTCTACGATTTTTCCGTAAACCTTTCCGTTTTGCTTATAGATTTCTACAATGGATTTGGCTTCGCCGGTTTCATCGTCGATGGTTTTCCATTTTCCGGTTACATCCTGCGCCGTGGCAGTTAATATTGTTAAGACAATTAGGGAGCAAGTTAAAAGTATTTTTTTCATCTGTTTAAAAATTTAGGTTTATAGTTAAAGTTTATCTTTTAGCCGCCTTATAGAAACATTCAATTCAAACCCTAGCAGCAATAGGTTTGCGTTTATCCAAATATAGAACATCAAAATTAAAAGTGCACCAATGGAACCGTATAACTCGTTATAATTTGAAAAGTTATTGATGTAAACTCCAAAAAGGTACGTTGTGACAATGAAAAGGACCGTTGTAGTAATGGCTCCCACTGAAAAAAAGCGGGATTCCTTACCTTCTTTGGTTCCAAAATAATACAAAGTAGCAATAACCCCGTAGATCATTATTACAAACACAACAAATTGAAAGAACGAAATCCAGAAAACATCATTGTCTATATAGGCTCTGGACTGAAGGTCATTTATAATGTATTCACCATATAAAATAACCCCTACCGAAGTTAACAACAACAATGCCAAGAAAATAGAAACGATTATTGCAACCAGGTATTGCCTAAAAAAACTGCGGTTTATGGTTACATGAAATGAATGCTCAAAAGCACTAAAGATGGTATTAACGCCATTGGCAGATAAAAAGATAGATAAAAAGAATACAAACGATATTAATCCTGCGCGAGGATTTACCGCAATATCTGCAATTATGGGATAAAAGAATTCAGTGGTTTGGGCAGGCAACAAGGCTTCCATAAAAATCAAAAAGCGGGTTTGGAAACCATCTATGGGAATATAGGGAATTAAGTTTAAGAGAAATAATAGAAAAGGAAATAACGCAAGAAAAAAACTGTAGGCAATGGAACTAGCCCTAAAGGAAAATGTGCCGTTTAAGATTCCGGTGCCGTAAACATCAAGTAAATTATATAGAGAAAACCCACCCATGCCGGGAAGTTTTATCTTTTTACTGAAACGCACCACATCTCGGATTACCGGAATGCTTATATCCTTTTCAGAATCTTCGCTCATTTAACGGCTTTTAAACTCAGGTCCATATTGTGCACAGAGTGTGTTAAAGCGCCACTGGAAATATAATCTACCCCACATTCGGCATATTTTCTGGCGGTCTGCAGCGTGATGCCTCCACTGGACTCGGTTAGGCATTTCCCGTCTATGAGTTTTACCGCTTTGCGGGTATCTTCATAATTGAAATTATCTATCAAAATTCTATACACGCCCTCGGATTGTAATATTTCTCCAATCTCGTCCAGGTTTCGGGCTTCAACTATAATTTTAAGCCCGAGCTGGTTTTCCTTTAAATATTTTTTTGTCTTTTCAATAGCCTTGGTTATTCCGCCACAGAAATCTATGTGATTGTCCTTCAGCATTACCATATCATAAAGTGCAAAGCGGTGGTTCTCCCCGCCGCCAATTTTTACGGCCCACTTTTCCAAGGCTCGGATTCCGGGCGTGGTCTTTCGGGTGTCGAGGATTTTTGTGTTTGTGCCCTCAAGCAGTTTTACGTATTTATTCGTTTTAGTGGCAATGGCGCTCATACGCTGCATGGCGTTCAAGACCAATCTTTCCGACTTTAAGATAGATTGCGAAAGGCCCGAAACGTAAAATGCCACATCGCCATAGTTTACGGGGCTTCCGTCCTTTATTTTAATATCGAGCTCAAGTCCCGGATCTACATATTCAAAAACCTGCCGGGCAAATTCAACGCCGGCAATGATGCCCTCGTCCTTTACCAAAAGTTTGGCGGAGCCCAGCGCATCTTCCGAAATACAGGCCAGCGAACTGTGGTCGCCATCGCCCACATCCTCGCGGATGGCGTTGGCGATGATGATGTCTATTTCTTTGTTGAATTGTTTTTCTGAAATCATAGCAAGGAAATTTCAGCTAAAATAACAAAAAGAGTTGGCAGTATTCAGTTTCAGTAGGCAGTTATGCAAAAACCTTTAAAATCCATTACTTTTGAAATATGAAAATAACACTGCTCGCCATAGGCAAGACCGACAACAAACAACTGCAAAGCCTGATGGATGACTACACCAAGCGCCTTGGGTTTTATATTGCTTTTGAAATGGAAGTGATTCCAGATGTGAAGAATGCGAAGAATCTTTCCGAAGCGCTTCAAAAACAAGCAGAAGGCGATGAAATTCTGAAGCGCACCACTACTGCCGATGTTTTGATTCTGCTTGACGAAAAGGGAAAAACCTATTCTTCGGAAGGGTTTGCACAGTTTCTTCAAAAGAAAATGAATAGCGGGTTAAAGAACCTCATCTTCGTTATTGGTGGTCCGTATGGGTTTAGCGATGCCGTTTATGAACGTGCCAACGGAAAAGTTTCGCTATCCGCAATGACCTTTTCGCACCAAATGGTTCGGCTTTTCTTTATTGAGCAGCTGTATCGCGGGTTTACTATCCTTCGGAATGAGCCGTACCACCATCGGTAGGGATTTGTTTATTCAGGACCTGCCTGCCAGAGGCACAACAGGCAAGTTTGGAATTTGGAATTTGGGATTTGGGATTTCAATTCCATTGGCAATCTATATAGTCCGTAAACATGTGGAATAATAATCCCACAGCTATGATCCTAGTTTTCCTAAAGAATAACAATACCACATATCCTGCCATCGCCCAATAGGTGTGCAACGGGTGGAAGTTGATGCTGCAACGTCCGGGATCGAAAATTGGGGTGGCGAGGAGGTGATCTAAATCTACTAGCATAGTCGCAAGCATAATGAGCCAGGCTTTTTTCCATTGACTTCTGAAAAAAACATAAGCTATAAGGCCGGGAACCAAAAGATGCAACGTATAGTGTACCAGCGTTTGTAGCATCAGATCAGGTTAGGGATTGGTTATTTTTGCCAACAGTACTATCTGCCCCAAATGATAGGCATCGTGCTGGAGAATGCCGTGGATGTGCTGATAATAGGTGAGTTTATTTACCGGATATTTATTGATGAAATCTGCCTCATTAAAGGTGCTAAGGAAATAGAGCCATTCCTTTTGGGTTCTTTCCAAAGTTTCGAGGGTTTGTTGCCACGCTTCTACGGAAGTATCTTTTATCTTTTCTATATAATTGTTTGACGGGGTTTGGATCACTTCGCCCTGTACTCTCTTCAATACGTTTTCACGCCAAGCAATTATGTGGTTTACAATTTCCCAAATAGTGTTGCCGTTTTTTATTGGGCGTTGGGCGGCCTGTTGTGGAGTTATTTGTGAAAGTGTGTCCTGTATGGTAACGTCCAGCCAGGGATGGCCGTGGTATAGGTCTGTGAAAAGGCTTTGTATGCGGTGGGATTCGTTCATAAAAGATTGTTGATTGTTGAATGTTGAATGTAAAGATAGTGAATTGCTTAATTGGTATAAAAAGGAAAACGCCCCTGTGGGAGCGTTTATGTTACGGACAGGTATAGTCTGCCAAATCGTTTCGTAATTTTTCCTCATCGCCGGATTGTTCGCGGTGGAATTTTATAAAATTGGTTGCTTGTTCTAAATCCAACTGTGCTTGGGCATTGTTTGGATCCTGATCTAATTTTGTCTTTGCGGCTTCGCCTTTGCATTTGGCCTTTTTGCCCATTTCGAGGGATTTGTTGTACTGGTCGTTACAGGCAGTTAATGTTGTTTTTGGCTATCATTTAAATATAGAAAATTTTTGGATTCACTACACAGGGCTGGTGCTAGTGGGAATAGAGAAATTATTGCGTTAATATAAGGTATTTTAGAAGTATCTAGGGAGTATCTATGGGGTATAATCGGCATGGAGTCGGCTTGCAGTCGGCATGGAGTCGGCTTACGGTCGGCATGGAGTCGGCTTATGGGAGAGAAAATGTTGCTCATAATGTATAATCCGGGAGCGGATATAGAACAGGGTTATAAATATACAACATTGAAGGGGTGGTTTGCAAGTTTTTTTTAATTGTTTATGGGTTATCTGTTTAATTGTTAAGTAAGTTTGAAACATAAATACACTAGGACGTTAGGGATAAATTATCCTAAATAATAGCTATTTTAGTATTTACTTACACGGGGATTTATTAAAATAAAAGTTAACTTTGGTGGTCACAATAAAAATTTGAAGCCGATATACTTCTTCAAATTCACTGGAGTTGGCAATAGTTATTAGCTTTATTATTGAATTATATCTAATATGGAACAAAAGGTACACGAAGGGCGGAATGTAAAACGTTTTCGCGAAATGCTTGGTATGAAGCAAGAGGCACTTGCCTATGAGCTTGGCGAGGAATGGAACCAGAAGAAAATTTCACTGTTGGAGCAGAAAGAAAGCATTGAAACTGATTTATTGAAAGAAATTTCTGAAGTGCTCCATATTCCGGTTGAAGCTTTTAAGAATTTTGATGAGGAAAAGGCTGTAAATGTAATTTCTAATACTTTTAATGACAATGCTGCGGTTATAAACAATAATCCTACTTTTCACCCCATAGAACAATTAATCAAACTCCACGACGAGAAAATTGCTCTTTATGAGCGCATGCTGAAAGAGAAGGATGAAATGATGACTCGGTTGGAGAGGTTGATTCGGGGGAAATGATTTTTTTGAGGTCACGGGCAGGAAGCTTGCCGTAACGGGGTTGGATGGGTCGCATTGCAAATGCTCAAAGTAGCTGGGCACGCTTTGCAAAAGCGCGCCAGGGAGGATAATGTTTTGCGATGCGGTGTACTTGACATTTAGCTGTGGAATTTGTAATGCAGCCATGGGCGGGGCGTACTGCGTGCCGTAGGAGATGGGAAACTGCATGAGTTCGTAAAAGTTGTCCACGTTTATTACGTGGCCGGTTTCATTTTGTTTTGCCATGATTTTTATGGTTTTAGATTAATATTAAACTAAAATTATGAAATCGGACTTTTATGGAAATACGTGTTTGCACGTATTTTTGGGGGGAGTTTGAGTAGTGAGAAGTGAGTAGTGAGAAGTGAGTAGTGAGTAGTATTAGTAGTAACGGGGGACGCTTTGTAAAAGGGTGGTGGGAATTAAATACACGTTTGTAAACGGTCCTCCAATACTTTTTGATTCTCTTTAAGCTCAGGAAATTTATTCAATTGTGGCTTGATTTTGGAATATAATTGGTTTGCCCGGGAACATTTTTCTTCACTTAAGTACACGCGTACCAAAACATAAGAAGCAAACGTTTTTTCATCATCGTTTTCCGAATGCAAGAGTAGATAGTTTAAAACCTCCTCACTTTTGTTGTACTCTTGTAAATTACAATACGCAATTCCTAAATTTTGGGCAGCGGCAAAGTAGGATGAATCTGATTTAGTCCACGCTTCCTGATAATAATCTAAGGCAAGTTTGTCTTTTCCCCAGTCAAGGTAGAGATTTCCTATATTACATAAAACCACAGGATTTTCAGGCTCTAGCTCTAGAGCTTTAGTAAAGTAACCATCGGCCTTGTGAAGCTCATTTATTTTCACCAGCTCAATTCCTTTTGAATTTAGCCTGCGCGCTTCTTCATTTTTAAAAGTATAATCGCCACTCAAAATATGTAAATCTGTATCATCCTCTCCTTTAAAAACTTCATAGGTTCTTTCATTTGTATTGGCTTTTTCTTCTTCCTTATTTTTGCAGCCCAAAAAAAATAAAACACACACCAGCCCAGCACCTATTGTTATTTTGGGGAGCGTGTTTATATGTTTTTTATCCATACTATTTTATTCAAGGGTGACAAGCCGAGGCTTTTAAATGAGCACGCTTTACAAAAGCGCGCTAGGGGGGTTATTTACCAATGAATTTGGAAATATCATTTGGCATAGTAGGCCCAGAATCTTCTTTTAAAAGTCCAGTATCTGTTCTACTAAATAAAGATTGCATTATCAGTTTTTTATCTTCATCATCTACAGCTGAATCCTTTAATAATGCCAAATAGAAAAAGGTTAATGTATGTCTTTCTTCAGCATCACGAGCGAGATGATAAGAACTAAACATAACCTTAGTAATAGCTCTTATTGTATATGCAATAAGAGAAAGAAGTGCAATAAAAACTAATGTCCATCTTACAATAACGGAAACATTTTGATCAAAAACATGCAAGAATATCCAATCTGGAGCTGTTATTAAAATAATAGCAAGAAATATTCCTGTAATTGCAATAATCCATATTAATATGGTTCTGGCCTTATTTCCATCTCTAAAATATTTTTGGGATTTTATTTGCCAGTATTTAGCTGGCGCCTCTAGTTTTAGCTTTTCTTGATAAAGTTTTTCTAATTCTAATATTTTGGTGGTAGAAGAATTATCAAAATTATTAAAGGTTTCTTTTGAGTTTAAAAACCATTTATCAAATAATTTCTTTTTTTCGTCTTTAAACTCTTCAATTTCTTTTAGATGTTCCGCATAACTATTCTTAGATTTTATAAGGTGTTCATTTAGGTGCGATTCAGTTTCAGAAATGTAGTTTTGGAACTCAGATTTTAAAGAACTTATCGAACGTTTTTCAGCCTCTCTCCTTTTTGTAATCTCTGTATGATCCTTTAATTGATATTCATATGCCAAAATACTTCCAATAAAATTATCTTTCGAATTAAATTCAATATTGCCCATTACATAATTATATGCACCGTGGAAATAGTTTGGATTTTTATTATAAATTTTACTTAGAAAAGACGTTTCAGGACTGTCAAAGGTAAAAATACCTTTGTATTGCCGAAAAGTTGCTTCTTCATTTCGCCATCCACGATCTAAATTATTTTTGTCTGTATTTAAATTACTTTTTACAAATATCTCTAGACGTTTTAGAAGATGTTCAAAATGCTTTAATGAATTATTGAATTCTTTGGGAAGTTCATCTTTAGCTTTTTCATAACCTAAAATTTGATTTTCTAAAAATTTATGAATAGAAGTAACTCCTTTAAGCTCTATGAATAAATTTAAATGCGGATACTTTAAATTTAATTGAATAGACTCAAAATTTTCAGGATTAGAAGATTTTTTAATAATCTCCCTAAATTCTCGGGTTGTCATAATTCATAACTATAATCTTGTTAATAATCTACTAAAAACTCACTCCACTCCCTCAATCAAAACCCCCAACATCTCAATAGCGGCATCGCTAATGCGGGTACCGGGGCCGTAGACCGCTACTGCGCCGGCATCAAAAAGATATTGGTAGTCCTGCGCGGGTATTACGCCGCCCACGATAACCATAATATCTTCGCGGCCGTACTTTTTTAGGGCTTCTATAACCTGCGGTACAAGAGTTTTGTGGCCTGCGGCAAGGGAGGAAACGCCCAGGATGTGTACATCGTTTTCCACGGCCTGTTTGGCTGCTTCGGCTGGGGTTTGGAAGAGTGGGCCTATGTCCACGTCAAAACCTACATCGGCATAGCCTGTGGCTACTACCTTGGCGCCGCGGTCGTGACCGTCCTGCCCCATTTTGGCAATCATAATACGGGGGCGGCGGCCTTCAAGTTCGGCGAACTTGTCTGCCATTTGCCTTGCCTTATCAAAACTTGGGTCCTTTTTCATCTCTTTGCTATATACACCGCTAAAGGAGCGTATCTGTGCCTTATACCTGCCGAATTCCTTTTCCATTGCGGTGGAGATTTCGCCAAGCGTTGCCCTGTGGCGGGCGGCTTCTACGGCTAAAGCTAATAAATTTCCTTCACCTGTCTTTGCACATTCGGTAATATCTGCCAGGGCATTTTCTACCTTTTTGGTGTCGCGGGTGGCTTTTATGCGGTTTAGGCGTTCAATCTGCGAGGTGCGGACTTTTTGGTTGTCCACATCGAGGATTTGCAACGGGTCTTCCTTTTCAAGACGGTATTTGTTTACGCCTACTATTATGTCCTGTCCGCTATCAATACGCGCCTGCTTACGGGCAGAGGCTTCCTCTATGCGCAGTTTGGGGATGCCGGCCTCTATGGCTTTGGTCATGCCGCCGAGTTCTTCTACTTCTTCTATTAACGCCCAAGCTTTGTTGGCGATATCGTTGGTAAGGTTTTCTACATAATAACTTCCCGCCCAAGGATCCACCGTTTTGGTGATTTGTGTTTCAGTTTGAAGGAAAATCTGGGTGTTACGTGCAATTCGTGCAGAGAAATCTGTTGGCAGCGCAATGGCTTCATCCAAAGCGTTTGTATGCAAAGATTGCGTTCCGCCGAAAACTGCTGCTGCGGCTTCAATGGCGGTTCGAGCCACGTTGTTAAATGGGTCTTGTTCTGTTAGGCTCCAACCGCTGGTTTGGCAGTGGGTTCTTAAAGCAAGTGATTTTTCGTCCTTTGGATTGAACTGTTTTACAATCTTTGCCCAAAGCATACGCGCGGCGCGCATTTTAGCGATTTCCATAAAATGGTTCATCCCGATGGCCCAAAAGAAAGAGAGCCGAGGCGCAAAAGTGTCTATATCCATACCCGCTTTTATTCCAGTGCGGATGTACTCTAAACCATCTGCTAAAGTGTAAGCAAGCTCAATGTCTGCAGTAGCTCCCGCTTCCTGCATATGGTAACCGGAGATGGAAATGCTATTGAACTTGGGCATATTCTTGGAAGCAAACTCAAAAATATCACTGATAATTTTCATGGATGGTGTAGGCGGATAAATGTAAGTATTCCGCACCATGAATTCCTTTAGAATATCGTTTTGGATGGTTCCCGTCAAATCTTTAGGCGAAACGCCCTGCTCTTCCGCAGCGACAATATAAAAAGCCATAATGGGAAGCACGGCGCCGTTCATCGTCATGGAGACGCTCATCTTGTCCAGCGGAATTTGGTCGAAAAGGATTTTCATATCCTCAACGCTGTCTATGGCTACGCCCGCCTTGCCCACATCGCCCTCTACTCTTTCATGGTCACTATCGTAGCCTCTGTGCGTTGCAAGATCAAAAGCTACCGAAAGCCCTTTTTGACCTGCGGCGAGGTTACGTCTGTAAAAAGCGTTGCTGTCCTCAGCCGTTGAAAACCCTGCGTATTGGCGGATGGTCCACGGACGACGCACGTACATTGTGGAATAAGGCCCGCGAAGGTTTGGCGCAATTCCGGCTACGAAGTTTAGGTGTTGAAGATTTTTTATGTCTTCCCCAGTGTATTGGTTCTTGATTTCGATTTCCTCGGCGGTTTGAGTGGTTTCTGGTTTCTGGTTTTTGGTTTTTGGTTGACCTGCAGAAACACCCTTCTCAGGTCTTCCGTCTTCCGTCTTTAATTCTAAATGTTGTAAATTTTTTCTGGCCATTATATTTCCAATTTTTCAATGAAAGGGTCAAAGTAAACCCCTACTGGCGTGATGAGCTGATAGGCTATGGTTTTACTATTGCGGCTAATAAAGTATAGGGCATTGTAATACTCAAAGTTCTTTGCCTCGGAAGAAATTTTATAGACGCTTTTGAAGATACAGTTCTTAGGATAACCCACATATTTTGCGGTAATTTTTTCATAGGAAGAACTGGAATCCAAAAGGTTTTCAGTTTGGGTGCGCATCATTCCCAAAAATAACTGGGCATCCCTTTTTGAAATTTCCATATAAGGCATTCCGAATACCAAACAGGTGGAACCTGATTCTTCATCAAAATAAATATACAGCTCTCCGTCCAGATTTGCTTTATGGTTGATGTTCTTTATCTGTGCATTAGCCTCCTCTTCGGGAAGTTTTGTTTTTAGTGTCTGCTGATACTCTGCCATAGAATAGCGCTTAAAGCTGAGCGGAAGAAATATACGCACGCCATTTTCTTCCAAAAAATGATATTCACCTTTAAGTTCCACTTCTGTATTGTCATCCTTTAGTTCCATCCAGTCAACTACCTGTTTACCCACCTCGAAACAAGAAAATAGCGTTGTTGCTATCAATACCGTAAATAAATAGAAGGTTAATCTTTTGATCATAATGCTATAATATACTTGTTTCCAAATAAATTGCGAAGCCAATCATCATTGAGGCTATCGCAAGAAACTGGTTTCAGGTTTCAAGTTGCAGGTTGCTGTTTGCTTCCGGCATCCCGCTTCAATTCAATATGCTGTACATCTTTTCTACTCTTTGCTCAATCTTTCCTGTTCAATTTTTTCTGCCAAGCGCCTTTCAATAATTGGGGCGATAAGCGTTTTTACCGGATTGTGCTTAACGAAAGGGAAAAGCTCCAAATCGTCTTTCATCCTATCGTTTTTGTTGGGGTGATAATTGGTTCCCAAAAGTTTCAGTTCGCCATTGTCAAAAAGTTGCTGTTCCTTTTCGGCGCTTTCCTTTGTTTTCTTTTGAATGGTTCCTTTCTTTAATTGCTGAAGAAAGCCGCCTCCCTTTTCTATTTCCTTGAATAGTTGTAAGGCTTTTTCCGCAAGTTCATCCGTTAGGCTCTCGATGTAATAGGTACCGTCGGCGGGATTGCTTACTGCATCAAAATAACTTTCGTGCTTTAAAATAAGTAATTGGTTTCGGGAAATACGCTCGCCAAATTCGTTGTTTTTGTGATAGGGTGCATCGTACGGCATATTGCAGATTGTATCTGCCCCACCTAAAATTGCACTCATACATTCGGTGGTGCTGCGAAGTAGGTTTACGTTGTAATCGTAAAGGGTTTTGTTGCGTTTTGAAGGGGTGGCAATGATGTGGCAAGTTTCATTTGCGCCATATTCTTTTGCCAATGTTGCGTATAGCTTACGCAGGGCTCTAATTTTTGCAATTTCGAAGAAGTAGTTAGGACCTGTGGCGATTTTGAAAGTAAGCAATGACCTCTCGACTGCGCTCGAGGTGACAGAAAAATGGTTTAAATATTCATTTGCGTGGGCCAATGCGTATGCCAATTGCTGAATTATGTTGGCACCTGCGTTTTGGTATAAGGTTGCATCAACGGAAAGTAAGTTTTCAGAAGAATGATTCTGAAAAATACTGTCCAAAATCTCGTGGTCCTTTTTTAAGTTGTGGAACCAGTTTCCGGTGCGGGCAAGGTTTCCTATTAAATCTATGTTGTAATAAACCGTTGCTTTTTTTTCTGAAAAGAAGCTGATGAGTTTGCCGTAAAATGCTTCGGAAAGAAATTTTAGGTTGAAGTAGATTGAACTCTTGTCAAAAGGAAAATCCTTAAAAATGGTCTCAATTCCAAATTCCCTTTCCGCTGAAAAGATAATGGCCTCTGCCCCTCTTTGCAAGGCATCCAAAGCGATATCATTCGCTATATTTTCATCATCGATAAATATTTCTTGGGCAATTTTCCACGATTGGGGCTGGCCGGGAATGGGCTGAAAATCTTCCTTGAAATCATCTTCGTGGTAAAAGGGTTTTACGTTAATGCCTTCGGGACTTTGCCAAACCAAGGTTTCATTATAGTCGGCGCCTTTTAAATCGTATTGTATTTGCTGTTTCCACTGTTTTGCGGAAACTTCATCAAAATCTTCAAATAGAAATTTACTCATCGTTTTTCTTCTTTTTTGATGCTGTCTTCGTGTTCAATTATATAAATATCCTCGTTTTCCTTTTTCAAATAATATTTTTCACGAGCGAACTTCTCCATCTCGTTACTGTCCTCCATCTTTTTGATGAAGGTTTTATCGTGGTCTATTTCGTTTTGATAAAACTCTGCGTTCTCTTCCAAGGCATTGATATCACTATCCAACTCGTTATGGATAAGATAGGAATTGGTGTCAAAAAAAAGCATCCAAACAATAAAAAGTATCAGTATAAGCACGTATTTATTGCTTATAAACCTGATCCACTTGTTCTTTTTAAGTTCCTTGAATTTCACGATTCGGTATAGCTTAGTTTTTGATGGATGATGCTTCTTATAACGTTTACCGCGACGGTATTGTATCTATTTGTGGGAATAATGATGTCTGCAAATTCTTTGGTAGGCTCTATGAATTGCTGGTGCATCGGTTTTAGGGTGTTTTGGTATCGGTTGAGAACTTCTTCCAGGTCGCGACCACGGGTGGCGATATCGCGCTTTAAACGGCGAATCAAACGTTCGTCGCTATCGGCGTGCACGAAAATTTTAATATCGAACATTTCCCGAATGTCGGGATGCGCCAAAATTAAAATTCCTTCCACAATAATAACCTTTTTTGGGAAGGTAGTAATTGTTTCGCCAGTTCTATTATGCTCCACGAAGGAATAGACGGGTTGTTCAAAAGAATTTCCCTTCCGAAGCTCTTTTAAGTGGCTTACCAACAAATCAAAATCGATTGCCTTTGGGTGGTCGAAGTTTATTTTTGTGCGCTCTTCGAAAGAAAGATGGCTTGTATCGTGATAATAGGAATCTTGTGAAATAACGCAAACTTCATCAACGGGAAGCTCTTCCACAATTTGATCTACAACTGTTGTTTTTCCGCTACCGGTGCCTCCGGCGATGCCAATAATGAGCATATTTTTTCGTTTTCACAAAGGTAGGGAAAAGGGTTGCAGGTTTCAAGTTTCAGGTTTCAAGTTTTACACATCCCTCCAGCCCCCTTCAAAGGGGGAGCGATTTTGTTTTTGAATTCGGTTTCATTTTCGATTTCTTCCCTATTTTTGAAGTCTTAAAATTTTGAATGAAAACAATTCTCCTACATCCCTCCTATTTTCCATCCATTGAGCAGATGGCTGCTGTGGCGCAGGCCGAAAGTGTTGTTTTTGAAGTTGAGGATAATTACCAAAAGCAGACCTATCGCAACCGTACGTTTATAGCACATAGTAACGGGAAGCTCCTTTTGAACATTCCGATAAAACACAATAAAACCGGAAAGCGCAAAAAAACGAAAGATGTAATTGTGGAGAATGATTTTCCGTGGCAGGAACATCATTGGAGAAGCTTGCAGAGCGCTTATAGAACCTCGCCATTTTTCGAGTATTACGAAGATGATTTAGAAGATTTTTTCACCAAACCCGTAGAAGGTTTGATGGCCCATAATCTAAAAATTTTTGAAGTGCTTTGCGAACTGTTGGGAATTGATGTAGAAGTATCAAAAACTACTTCTTTTGAAAAAAAATCTGTAATAACCGATTTGCGTATTTTGATTGATGCAAAAAGAAAGTCAGCTTTCCAGCCTGAACCCTACACACAAGTGCATGAAGCAAACCATCCCTTTCTGCCCAACCTTTCAGTTTTGGATTTACTTTTTAATGAAGGGCCGAATGCCTTAAGTTATTTGGAAAGGCAACAGTTAGTTTATGATTAAATATTTTAGAATGAAATTGGTTATTGCTAATAGTTAATTGTTAATTGTTAATTGTTAATTGTTAATTGTTAATTGTTAATTGTTAATTGAATTTACCACCCCACCGTTGCCCGAACTGCGTAATGGTCGGAAAAGGTTTTTTTCAGGGTATCAAACAATAGTATTTCAAGGCCTTCGGAAGCAAAAATATAATCTATACGCATAGGGTATTTTTCAAACTTAAAGGTTGTACCCAGCCCATTGCCCCGTTCACGGAAGGCGTCCTGCATTCCATCCTTTAATTTTCTATAACTGTATGAAAAAGGCGTGTTGTTGAAATCTCCGGAAAGGATAACGGGATGTTTGGTTTTCGATTTGTGTTCTAGAATTGCCTCTACCTGGTTTTGTTGCATTTCAAACGCGCGCGACACCCTTTTACGAAGTTTTTCATTATCGCTTTCCTGCAAAAAGCTTACCCGCGGGATAATGCCGAGCGATTGTAAATGTAGACTGTAAATGCGAATGGTATCGGTGTCTTTTACAACATCGGCGTACAGGGTGTTATTATAGGTTTCTTCAAAATCAAAAGCTCCTGTATTAATTAAAGGATATTTTGAAAAGATGGCGTGGCCCAATTTTGCCTTTTCAGATTTAAAGTGAATATATTGATGCGGATACATTGAAAAATCAATTGTATTGGGCTTGTAATATTCCTGCACACAAACCACATCTGGGGATTCTTCAAAAAGCATTTCAGAAATTATTTGCGGGGCATCGGCTTTTGGGTTTTTTTCATAAGCGTTGAAAAGACGCACATTATAAGATAGTACACTGAGCGTATTTTTATATTGAGAAGCGTCGCGTTCCGAAGAAACTTCATAAAATACGTTGAAGTAAAAATAGGAAATCAAAAGCACGGTAAATGAGACAAAAAATCTGCGCCTGAATTGTATAGCCCAATAAATTGCAAAAATGATATTTACAATTATAAGCAGTGAAACTACCAAACTTAACAATGAAAGTGTAGGAAATGATCTGGGCGGTAAATAAGGCAGTATGAAGGAAATCAACAATAAAAATGCTGCGAGCAGGTTGCCCCAGTATATAAATTTGTTGAGAGATTTCCGCATTGGTTAGTCTTCTTTTCCGGCTTTGAACAAAAAGTCTTTTTCTTCTTTTGTAAGACTTTCGTAACCGCTTTTTCCTATTTTATCAAGAATACTGTCTACCTTTTTTTGGTTTTCAGATTTTTCGGCTTTGGATGTAGAACGTCGTGGAGCGGGTTGTGTTGTGCGATGTACCTTTTTGAAGGGCTTTTTTGTACGAGGTTTAAAAAGGTTAGCGACCCAATCCATAAAATTTTCAAACCATTTACCAATGTCGTTTCCCTTGGCAAGCTGAATTGCATAAATATATCCAAAGAGTGCTCCGCCCACGTGTGCCATCAATCCTCCGGCATTGCCCGATGAGGGAATGCGTACCAAATCAAAAAGGAAAAGAAACAGCGCAATGTGCCAGAGTTTAATGGTAAATGTGAAAAGCCGCACCTCAGTATTTGGCGTGTAAGTTGCGATAAAAACCATAATAGCCGTTACCGCACCTGAGGCGCCAATAAGAAACCCACGGTGCATTTCAAAAACAGGAAAGAAATTATAGGACAGCATAAATAACAATCCACCCGCTGCGGCACCCAATAAATAAATGGTAAGCAGTCTTTTTCCAGTGAAAAGATTTAATACAAACTGCCCAAACCAATACAACCATAGCATATTGAACAAAATGTGAAAAAATCCAAAATGCAGAAATCCGTATGTAACTATTGACCAAGGATGAAATAAAAGTGTATCGAAATCATCACTAAGTACAAACCAACGCGCAAAGTATTGTGGACTAACGCTTAAAAAGAAAGCTCCCAATCTAACCACCAAAAAGGCTGCAACGTTGATCACAATCAGCTTAACCAAAATATTGGCGGTTTTATATTTATATGAAAGACTAGTAGCAGCCATAGTTAATTCCAGCGATGGTTATCAAAACTATTCTTCTTCCAGTACCAGGCCATAATAAAACCGAAGAGCGCTCCACCTATGTGTGCCCAATGCGCAATACCCGTGGCCGTTCCGGTAATACCGAAAACCAAATCCAATAAAATAATTCCGGGAATAAAATATTTTGCTTTTATGGGAATTGGAAGGAAAATAAGCATCAATTCTATATTTGGAAACATAATTCCGAAGGCCACCAAAATTCCATAAACAGCACCCGAGGCCCCTAAAGCGACCCCATTATAAGATTGCGCCATAGCTTGTATATTCTCCATAGAAACTGTGTCTAGCACAGCTCTGCTTCCACCATCGCGGCCAGAAAGGTAATTCATTACTTCCGTTTCGCTCCAGCCACCGGCTATTAAAGAATCCATCACACTGTGGATTTGAAAATAATTCACCAAAGTATGAATTGCCGCTGCACCAAGTCCCGCAGAAAAGTAAAAGAATAGAAACTTTTTTTGCCCCCAGCGCATTTCCAAAGGCGAACCAAAAGCCCAGAGCGCATACATATTAAAAAGTATGTGAAAAATAGACGAAGGGTCGTGCATAAACATATGCGTAATAGGCTGCCAATATTGAAAATTTGGGTTTTCAAAATAGTAAAGCGCGAACAATTTTATAGAGAGCTCCCCAATAATAAATGACCCTATATAAAAGATCACGTTAATTATTAATAGAAATTTTACAGTATCGGTTATTCTTCCCATTTACATAAATTTTTTATCGAGATCGCTCACGTCCATTGTTGTAAAAACCAATTTATTCCTTGGGGAAACAGAAGGTTCTTTGCACGCAAAAAGTTGATTGATCAAATGTTCCCGTTCCTCCCTGTTCAAAGAAATACCGGTTTTTATTGCCATACTTGCCGCCATTGACTTTGCAAGCATATCGTTTTGGCTAAAACCGCTATCGGGTACTTCTTCCTTTATATCGTACACCAATTGGCTGAGCAAATTTACAACATGGCTTTCCAATATCAGCACGGGAATTCCGCTAATCTCAATGGTTTCATCTTTTATTTCTGAAAAGATAAAGCCCGTATGCTCCAATTGTTCGCGTACTTTTTCAATAATTTCGAGATCTGGCCTTGAAAAATGCAATTGCAGCGGAAACAATAATTGCTGACTCACCGCTTCTTTTACAGTGATGTTTTTCAGCAATTCCTCGTAAAGAATCCGTTGGTGCGCTAGGTTTTGGTGAATTACCATCATCCCGTTTTTTAAAGGACTTACGATGTATTTATTCTGAATCTGGAAGGTTATCTGTCCCGATTCTGCTTCGGAATTTTCAAAAAGACTCCCGGTTACTTCCTCGCTTTCAAATTCAATATCTTCCAGGTTTGAAACTGTTGCAGTTTCATCTTTTAACCCTACATAAAGTGATTCCCACGCAGCAGACTGTTCTCTTTTAAAAGGAAAATTGATATTGCCCTGTTTGGGTTTTTCCTTAAAAGGATTAAACTCTCTATCCACTTCTATGGAAGGCGCTGTTGGTTGTTTTTTGTTATAATCGTACGGTGTATCAAAACCTTTGTCCCTTTCAAAATCGAGTACTGGCGCAATATTGAATTGCCCTAAGCTGTGTTTAACCGTTGCGCGGAGCATGGCATAAATGGAATGCTCGTCGTCAAATTTTATTTCGGTTTTTGTGGGATGGATGTTGATATCGATGGAATGCGGATCTACTTCCAAAAAGAGAAAATAGCCCGGATGCACATCATTTTTCATCAAACCTTCAAAGGCCGACGAAACCGCGTGGTGCAGATATGGACTTTTAATAAAACGATCATTCACAAAAAAGAACTGCTCTCCCCTACTTTTCTTTCCGAATTCGGGCTTCAATACAAAGCCTTCAATTTTTAAGATTTCGGTTTCCTCGCTTACGGGAACCAATTTTTCATTGGTTTTGCTTCCGAAGATATTTACAATACGTTGGCGGGAATTTGACGATGGAAGGTTAAAAACATCGCTCCCATTGTGAAGCATTTGGAAAGCAACAGTTGGGTGCGCAAGCGCAACACGATGGAATTCGTCAATAATGTGCCGCGTTTCCACGGGATTGCTTTTTAAAAAGTTCCGCCGCGCGGGAATGTTGTAGAAAAGATTTTTTACTGAAATGGTCGTGCCCTTTGGAACCACCGCCGGGTCCTGCGAAATTACTTTGCTGCCTTCAATGGTGAGGTGTGTTCCTATTTCAGAATCTTCGGTTTTGGTTTTTAGCTCAACGTGCGCAATGGCGGCAATAGATGCCAAAGCTTCCCCACGGAAACCTTTGGTATGCAAATTAAAAAGATCTTCAGCCGATTTGATTTTTGAAGTGGCGTGGCGCTCAAAACTGAGCCTAGCGTCGGTAACGCTCATCCCGATACCGTTGTCGGTAACCTGCACGAGGGTTTTTCCCGCATCTTTAATTACCAGTGTGATTGAAGTTGCCTTTGCGTCAATGGCGTTTTCCAATAATTCCTTCACTACCGAGGCGGGGCGTTGCACAACTTCGCCAGCTGCAATCTGGTTTGCAACGTGATCCGGTAATAACTGAATAATGTCTGCCATTAAAATTTATGCGTAGAAAATAGATAAATCAAATTCAATAATAAAAAGGAAAAGTAGCACGAGAATGGCAATGATTACAATCAGTCTTCGGTTTGCTTTTCTGTCGGAAGATTGCCGTAAATCTGCCCAAGCGGTTTTGAATTTTCCTTTCAAACCTTTGTTGTCTCCAACTGTAGTTCGGAATTCATCAAATTTATGGCCCATTGAAAATGGGCTGCCGTCTCCGTCAAATTCGTAATGACGCGGTTTGTAGCTGTACTTTTTGTTTTTTCTCTTACCTATTAGTCCCATAATTGTCGTGCTTCAAAGTTACTTAATTCAATTAGGAATTCAGAATTATGAATTCAGAATTTAATTGTTTTTTGAACAATTACCATGCCGAAGTCCTCCCCCAGCCCCTCCAAAGGAGGGGAGCAAACCCAAGATTTTATGAAAATTTAAAACGTCCCTCCCTCGGGGAGGGATTTAGGGTGGGACTAAAATTTTGATTCCTTCCTCAGCTGTGCCATTTTTATCGCAGCAATTGCGGCCTCAGTACCTTTGTTACCGTGTTTGCCGCCGCTGCGGTCTATGGCCTGTTGCATATTGTTATCGGTAAGCACGCAGAAAATGACGGGAATATTACCGTGGACGTTCAAATCTTTTATGCCTTGGGCAACGGCTTCGCAGACATAGTCAAAGTGTTTTGTTTCGCCTTGAATTACGCTTCCAATTGCAATTACGGCATCAAGCATATCATAGCTTTGCGTAATTTGTTTACACCCGAAGATAAGTTCAAAACTGCCGGGAACATTCCAGCGGACAATGTTTTCATTGATGGCACCGCAATCCTTTAAAGCATCAAAAGCGCCCTGAAACATTCCTTCTGTAATATCGTGGTTCCATTCTGAAACAACAATCCCAAACCGAAAGTCCTTCGCGTTTGGGATTGTTGTTTTATCGTAAGCCGATAAATTTGTATTTGCTGTAGCCATTTATTTATTCATTGCTTCCGCTCGGCCGGTATAGATTTCAGCCTTAGTAGCTTCGGTAGATTTTGGGTACTCGTCTGCTATTTTTTTGAAATGCGCCAATGCCTTATCATTTTGGCTCAAAGACATGGCGGCAATACCTGCTTTCAAAAGAAAACGCGGCGTTGTAAAATCGTTGGTACGCATTGATGCTGCTTCCTCGTAATATTTCAAGGCATCCTCATTTTGACCCAATTGTACAAAAGCATCACCAATTGCCCCTTTTGCCAAAGGTGCCAAAACATCGTCATCACTGCTGAATTTGTCTAAATGCGCAATAGCATCTTGATATTTATTTGTATTCAAATAAGCCATTCCAGCATAATAATGCGCAAGGTTGGCTGCATTTGTACCGCTGTAGTTCTCAATAATCTCCAAGAAACCATACTTGCCTTCACCACCTTGTAAGGAAAGGTTGTAAAGTGAATCTTTTGCAGGTGCGGTCAACGCCTGTTCCCAATAGCTCTGGGCTTGGAACATCTCGTTCATTGCCTCTGCCTCTTTCGGGGTTTTAATATATTGATCGTAAGCAAAGTATCCCAACACCAGAACTGCCACAACAATGATAAAGCCCAAAATTCCTTTTTGGTTCTTTTCAACCCAAGCTTCCGTTTTTGATGCGCCTTCGTCAAGCGTATTAAATACTTCTGCCGTTGTGCTGTTTTCTTCAAGCTGCGTTTCTTTTTCAGCTTTTGTAGTTGGTTTGCCTCCGCGTTTCTTGTACGTTGCCATAGTTTTAGGTTATAGTGGCGCAAAAATAAAATTTTAAATGGAATTTGAAAGGATAAATATTTCTTATTTTTTAATAATTTGCAAAGCAGCCTTTTGTCTTCGACAAGCCGTCATTACTGAAAAAATTTGTGGAGAATTGAAAATTTTCATAATTGACCTAAGACAAAAGGACATAAGACGTAGGACTAAATCATTCCAAACCTCTTATTTTTACAACCTTTAAAACGTTTTTTTAAAATTAACTTTCATTTTTTTAGTCTTACATCCTACGTCTAAAAGTCTTATGTCATTTTTATATGATTTTACAAAAGCTCTCTTTGCTCAACTATAAAAATTTTGAAGCCGAAACCTTCGAATTTGACCCAAAAATAAATTGTTTTGTGGGAAATAATGGCGTGGGAAAGACCAATGCGCTGGATGCAATCTATCACCTTTCCTTCGGAAAAAGTTACTTTAACCCCATTACGACCCAAAACATGAAACACGGAGAGGATTTTTTTGTGGTGGAAGGTTTTTACGAACGAAAGGAAACGCCCGAAAAAATTGTGGTAAGCGCAAAAAAAGGACAGAAAAAAATTATAAAACGAAATGGGAAAGCTTATGACAAATTTAGCGAGCACATAGGGTTTCTGCCTTTAGTCATCATTTCACCAGCTGACAGGGATTTGATAATTGAAGGAAGCGACACCCGTAGAAAATTTATTGATGGTGTTATTTCGCAACGCGATTCCGATTATCTGAATACGCTCATTAAATACAACAAAGTGCTGGCACAGCGCAATTCGCTTTTGAAATATTTTGCGGCAAACAACACTTTTAGTCAAGACACCATTGATATTTACAACGAACAGCTTCACAATTTCGGGACTTCTATTTTTGGAAAGCGGACTGCTTTTTTGGAAGAATTTCTACCGATATTTTTAAATCGCTACAAATCCATCAGCAGTGGCGCGGAAAGCATAAATTTGGTTTATGAAAGTCAATTGCAGGAAAACGACCTGTTGACGCTGCTTCAGAAAAATATTACGAAAGATAAAATTACACAATACACCAACTTTGGGATACACAAAGACGATTTGGTTTTTGAGATTGACGGACACCCAATCAAGAAATTCGGGTCGCAGGGGCAACAAAAATCGTATCTTATAGCTTTAAAATTGGCTCAGTTCGATTTCATAAAAAACCATTCAAAAACGAATCCTATTTTGTTATTGGATGATATTTTTGATAAACTTGACGAAACACGGGTGGAGCATTTAATTACTTTGGTTGACAATGAAAATTTTGGACAGCTATTTATTAGCGATACCCACGCGGAAAGGACTGAAGAAGTTATAAAAAAAGTACATCAGACTTATAAGATGTTTCCGCTTTAGGAGTTAAGTGTTAGGTGTTAAGTGTTATTGGTTAATTGGAAATAACGGATCTTTGTGTTTTTGTGAGAAAAAAATGCACGCAAAGGCGCAAAGGCGCGAAGAAAATTTGAAAAAAAATGATTTATAAAATCACATTTCTACTAATTACCTTACTTTTTGTTTCTTGCGAAAAACCAAATCCCGAGGCTCAAAAACAAAACCTCAGCGGTTATTGGGAAATAAAAACCGTGAAAATGCCCGATGGTGAAAAGAAAGAATTTGAAATAAACACTGTAATTGACTATATTGAAGTGAAGGGCGACAGCGGCTCACGAACCAAGGTTTCCCCAAAGTTTGATGGTACTTTTAGGACAAACGGCGTTGCGGAAAATTTCACTTTAAAAATTGAAGAAGATAGCCTGCGGATGTATTACAAAACTCCTTTTGACGAATGGAAAGAAACCGTTATTGAAGCAAAGGATAGCACACTTACAGTTATAAATAGGGATACTAAAATTTATACTTATTCAAAATTTAAAAAGTTTGATTTCGGAATACCGACAACTGATAACTGATAACCCAAAACAGAAAAATGGCAAAAAGACACGCAGAAAATATTTCAATTGGAGATGCTTTAAAAGAGTTTATCGATGCAAACCGCCTGGAGAAAGGTTTGGACAAAGTAAACGCCAAAGAAGCTTGGGATTCGGTAATGGGCGTGGCTATCTCGAAATACACGACAGATATAAAATTGGATCGTGACACACTTTATGTACAGCTTTCATCATCCGTTCTGAGGGAAGAGTTAAGTTACGGAAAGGAAAAAATCATCAAATTGCTGAATGAGGAATTGGGAAAGGATTTGATTAAGAAATTGGTTTTGCGATGATTTCTGCTTTGTCAATGATAATAATCAATTTTAAAATAACTTTTTAAAAGAAATGACATGAAAAAATTATTACATTTTACAATTCTGCTCATTTCAACATTTGTATTTTCCCAAGAAAATTGGAATTATCTGCCTATTGAAATTACAAACAATTATCATGGCGCTATTTACACAATAGACGAAAATATAGTACACGTAGTTTCAGATGATGGCGTATTTTATAAAACCGAAAATGGCGGAGAAACTTGGACACAGTTTGATAGCAGTGCGCAAGAATTCTTTTTCGATCTTGCTTTTGACGGCCTGAATAATGGTTATGCAGTTGGTGGCAACGGGAATATTTTGAAAACCGGAAATGGCGGAGAAACTTGGAATACAATTAACTCTGGAACTACTGAAGCACTTGTATCAGTAGCTGTTAATGCCCAAAATAGCATATGGGTTGTGGGTGATAATGGCACTGTTCTACATTCTATAGACGGCGGAAATTCATGGACTTCAAATAACACACTGACAATAGAAAACTTAAATGACGTAAAATTCAAAGATGAAAGCATAGGCTATATTGTTGGAGATAATGGCACGCTACTTTATACCGAAAACGCCGGAAATAATTGGGAGGAGTTGGCAATTCCAGCTACAGATGATTTATCTGCACTGTCTATAAATGGAGATTTTATATACCTTTTGTCTGGTTATGCCAATTCATTCTTTAGTGACTATGGCTTTTCCGGAATCGAAATTTATAAAAGCAATAATAATGTAACTTGGGCCCACTCACCGATTGATGATTTTTTAAGTGGTGCCTCCGATTTGTACTTTTTAAATGATGATTTGGGATATATGGTTGCCTCAGATGCCTTGCTTTGCGACTGTTGTTATGTTTACATCGATAAAACCATCGATAGCGGTGTAACTTGGACGGATAGCTACTATGAAGAAACAAATGCCGCAAATTGCAACGCCAATGTAGGTTATGCAGATATTATATTTCCTTCAGAAGATGTGGGTTATGTTTTGCTTGGTTCGCGTGTTTTAAAAACACCCTATGAAACCGCTGGTGTGGAAGATTTTAATAAGAGCGGCGTATTTACAATTTACCCAAACCCAACTGTGAATAGTAAATTCAACTTACAAATCGATATTTCAGATTTCGAAGGCATTTCAATTGAAATTTTGGATATAAATGGAAAGAGGATTTTTACAGAAACTTCATTAAAGAAAAACAACAGCATTTCCCTTCCGAACATTTCCGAAGGCATTTATTTCATTAATCTTTTGAAAAATCGAAATATTGTAGGCAACCATAAGTTGATACTTCGTTAAATTACAAATACAATAATAGGTAGGCATTCCCGCACCTATAAATAAAAACGCCTTCCAAACGGAAGGCGCTTTCAGTTAAGATATTTAGTAAATGCTTAAAACATTTCGCGACCCGCAAAATGGAAAGCACTTTCAATAGCTGCGTTTTCATCGCTATCACTTCCGTGAACTGCGTTTTCGCCGATAGAAGCTGCGTATAATTTACGGATGGTACCCTCAGCCGCATCGGCCGGATTGGTAGCGCCAATCAACGTACGGAAATCCTCTACTGCATTTTCCTTTTCAAGAATAGCCGCAACGATTGGGCCGCGCGTCATATATTCTACCAATTCGCCATAAAATGGACGCTCACTGTGTACTGCGTAAAATGCTTGCGCATCTTGCGTAGTCATGTGGGTAAGTTTCATCGCTACGATTCTAAAACCTGAAGCGTTAATTTTTTCAAGAATGGCGCCAATGTGTCCTTTTTCAACCGCATCTGGCTTTAACATTGTAAATGTTCTGTCTGTTCTCATTGTGTTTTTAAAATTTCGGCAAAAATAACTATTTGAAAATGAAAAGCAACTATTTACGGAATGTTTAATGATTTCTTAAGGTTTCGATAGAAATATCTTGCCCGAAGCATTTCACTCATAAATTGTATTTATTGTATCTTCGCCAACTATGAATAAAGACACTACTGAAGCAGTTCAAAAACTCTTGGCTTCCCCACAAAAAGTTGTAATTGTAGGCCATAAAAACCCAGATGGCGACGCGGTGGGCTCGTGCTTGGGACTTTCTTTTTTTCTGAAAAGCCTGGGGCATAATGCAACCGTAGTTATGCCGAATGACTTTCCGGATTTTTTAAAATGGCTGCCAGGTTGCGAAGAAATCATTATTTATGAAAAAGAAGTTCAGAATACTAATGAAATATTTGAAAATGCAGGTTTAATTTTCACTTTGGACTTTAATAGTTTAGATAGAGTTGGCGGTGAGTTACAAGTTGTTTTGGAAAAAACAACAGCAAAATTTGTTATGATCGACCATCACCAGCAACCCGCAGATTATGCTGTTGCAACCTATAGTGATGTTAAAATGAGCTCTACTTCCGAAATGGTTTATCATTTTATGGATGCATTGGGACAGGCTGATAAAATCTCAAAGGAAATTGCCATAAATCTCTACACAGGAATAATGACCGATACCGGCTCATTCCGTTTCTCCTCCACCAGCCCAACCACACACAGGGTGGCTGCCAAATTGATAGAAGCCGGTGCCGAAAGTGCCATTATCAATCAAAATGTTTACGACACTAACAGCCCAGAGCGTATGAAACTTTTAGGCGTGGCTTTAAATAATCTGGTGATTTTACCAGAAATGCACACAGCCTATATCACCCTCACTCAAAAAGAACTGGATGACCATAACTTTAAAAAAGGCGATACCGAAGGATTTGTAAACTATGCGCTTTCAGTAAAAGGAGTTGTTTTCGCTGTAATTTTTATTGAAAACAAGCAGGAAAACCTTGTAAAGATTTCCTTTAGAAGCAAAGGGAATTTCTCCGTAAATGATTTTGCCCGTAATTATTACAGCGGCGGCGGCCACATAAATGCTGCCGGCGGGAAAAGTTCACAGGACCTTAACAAAACCATATCTGAATTTATTAGTATCTTGCCCCGTTATAAAAATGAACTCACAGATGCTTTATAAGCTGTTTTATAGTATACTTTTTTTTGCATTTCTTATTGGCTGTAAAAGTCCTGAGGCCAGACGACCAGAGCAAAGCCACTCGGGTACTTTTATTAAAGAATCTGCTGAGCGCAATAAAAAAATCTACGACGAGGAGAAAAGTTTTATTGAAAAACTAATGGCCAAAGACTCCACCAATAACTATATTTCTTCCGAGAATGGTTTTTGGTACTACTACAATACACGCGATACCACAAGTACCGAAATGCCAGATATGGGTGATATTGTAAAATTCACTTATGATATTAAAGACCTTAACGGCAACCTTATTCTTTCAGAAAAAGAGAATGGCCTGCAACAATATAAAGTTGACCAAAGCAACCAAGATTTAATTTCTGGGGTTCGTGAAGGCATAAAACTCATGAAGGAAGGCGAGACGGTAACCTTTCTTTTTCCTTCCTATAAGGCTTTCGGCTATTATGGAATCGAAGAAAAACTCGGCACCAATATTCCAGTGCAGAGCACAATTACCCTACATTCAATTGAACAATCAAACTAAAATTAATTTCTAAAAGATGAAAAAACTAACATTTTTATTTTTATTTCTAACCCTTGCATTTGCTTCCTGTCAGGAAAAATATCCAGAGCTAAAAGATGGAGTTTATGCTGAATTTATTACAAACAAAGGAACTTTTGTAGCCGAGCTTAAAAATGAAACAGCACCCCTTACCGTTTCTAACTTTGTGGCTTTGGCAGAAGGCACCAATGGAATGGTCGACTCACTTTACAAAGGAAAGCGTTTTTACGACGGGCTTACCTTTCACCGAGTTATCAAGGATTTTATGATACAGGGCGGCGACCCCAAAGGCGACGGTACAGGCAATCCTGGTTATGCATTTCCAGATGAGCCTACTGATTCTATTCAGTTTTCGAAAAAAGGCCTTTTGGCAATGGCAAACTCAGGACCAGACACTAACGGAAGCCAGTTTTTCGTTACTTTAAAAGAAACACCTTGGCTTAATGGCCGTCACACAATTTTTGGTGAAATAGTAATCGGTCAGGAAGTAGTTGATTCCATTGGAAACATGGAAACAGAAAAGCCCGGTGATAAGCCAAAGGAGCCGGTAATTATAGAAACAGTGAACATTATAAATAAGGGCAATGTAAAAGTTCCTTATTTCACTGAAGAAATGGCAAAGCTTGAAAAAGAGAAAAAAGAAAAAGAAGAGCGCATCAATAAAGTAGCTGAAAAACAAGCTGAAGAACTTAATGCTATAAGAGCTAAAGCAGACTCGCTTCCTTCAGGGCTTAAAATTTATTTCAACGAAAAAGGTGAAGGGCCACAGCCAAAGGAAGGAGATAAAATATTGATGAACTATGCAGGATATCTTGCCGATGGACATATGTTTGACTCAAACATTCTTGAGAACGCCGAAAAATTTGAAATGGTAGACGAGATGCGCAAAGCTGCACAACAGTACGTACCAGTGCCCACGGATTATAGCACAGAGGCGAAGTTGATTCCAGGCTTCCGCGAAGGTCTTTTGAATATGAAAGTTGGTGACAAAGTGACCATTTTTATACCTGCCCATTTAGCTTACGGAAAAAGAGGAATTCCAGGGGTAATACCCCCGGATTCTGAATTGATATTCAACCTAGAAATTGTTGAGATAGCGCAGTAATTGGAAAAAACTTTTAACTAAAAAAGGAACCGAGATTAGGTCAGTCATGGTCGGAAGAAAAAATCTTCCGACCATGACTGTTTTTACAGCTCCTTGTATTTGATCTTAATTTTGAAGCGTTACCGCACCACCAGCTTTTTGGTAGTACTATCATTGCCCGCTTTTAGGGTTACAAAATAGATGCCTGCCGCATAGCCCGAAACATCCAGTTTTATGACCGTTGTGTTTTCCAACGGCTCTTTGCTTTCCAAAACCTGCCCCAAGTTGTTGGAAACCGTAACCGCCAAGCCAACAAACCCTTGGTTGGGGAGGTTTATGGCAACGGTGCCGGTTGTCGGGTTGGGGTACATGGTAAAATCTTGGAGTGTTGCCGCTGCCACGCCCAGCGCATCGCACTCTGCTTGGTTGTTTACAAAGGTTGTCCCCGGGTCTTTTAGCCAATCGTCCAGATAGGTGGCGCTGGCATCGTCCACGAGGATGCAGTCTAGATAGTCAGAAGTTTCGTAAACATTAAAGGTTGCAATATTCTCGTTATTGCCGTTTCTTACATCGAGGCTTTCGAGTGGGTTATTAGTTGCGTCAAAGCCCAAAAGTATTAGGTTTTGGGTTAAATCAATATTCGATATGTTATTATGACTCACGGAAATTGACGTGAGCAATGGATTTTGGGAGGTATCCAAAACTCCTGATATATTATTATATGTGGCTATAACTAAATCAATGACCGGATTGTTTGTAAGGTCCAAGCTCCCTATACCGTTAATATCACAATACAATTGTTCCAAACCGGGGTTTTGGCTAATATCGAGCGCAGTCAAAAAATTTTCAGGACAATATATTATCTCAAGGGTGGTAGTTGGCGGCAGGAGTAGTTCTGTAATATTGCTGGATGCGCAATTTAGCCCCCATAAATTCATATTCTGTGAGACATCTAGTATTGGAAGGTTGTTATTGGCACAATTTATAAGCTCCACTGCGGCAAAATCCTCAATTCCAGCAAGATTCTGTATGCCTTTCGAGAATACTACTAACTCCGTTACGTTCTCAATATTTGCTGTAAGCACCAAACCATTATTGGGCACGCCATCGCCCATGCCGTTCTGCTCCAAGTAATTTTCAAAATTTGCATCGGGGATGGCCGTGAACTGTGCAAAACAAAAAAAGGAGTTCAATAAAGCTATAAAAATCAAAAATCGTTTCATAACCCTATTTTTTAATGTTCTACTAGCAATTGCTTGATGGTCAACTGGCCATTGTCGTAAAAATGAAGGAAATACAATCCTTCGTCAAGACCTGAGGTGTCAATTGTCTTTAACACATTTTGGCTTTCGCCCGAAAGTACCATTACCCCATACGCATCGAATATTTGATAAGGATAGGTATTGGCCGGTTTTTCCCGAAGGTCAAGATTAAGTTCTCCATCCATTGCGTTTGGATAAAAATTTAAGCCTGCTGTGGCACAGGGATAGCCCGAAAGCGTATAATTTGAGACGGCAGTCAAAGCTGGTATTATGGTCATGGCCACTTTCATCCTATTCCCTGTTTAGGTGTTAAATAAGACATGCACGGAACAACCGAGTGCCCCATAATATTATGTTCATCGGGATCATAGGGATCACCGGGATCGTTGGGGTCGTCTGGATCTCCATTGCCATCAAAACCGCTTTCCAACCATTGGCAAGTGGCAAAATCAACTTTGTAATTCATATCAGGATCGGCTGGAGTATCAGTTATATAATCGCCACAGATAGCAGAATTGGAACCATCCGCAAATTCGGGACATTCATAGGGGTCTTGCTGTGTGTTTTCACCGGTTCCGTGATGGGTGTGCCACAAGGAAAGCACGTGGCCCATTTCGTGGGAAAGGATGTGCGATTTTACCAATGGATAGGTTTGCAGGGTTACCGGGTCTTCCATAAAACCAGAAACCAAAAATGCGGTTTTAGGTTGACTTGATGTTCCATAACCATCCCAACCTAAAAAACCAACAGAGTCATCATACATATAAATATCCACACCATCGGGATGGTTATTTATATCGAATACGCTGGCGCCTGGGCTATAAAATTCTGAATCATCATCAATATAATCAATCTGATGATCCCATACAAAATAGATGTTATGGGGGTTAAAGGCGGTATCCAAATAACTCAGTGCCAAACTAACATCAGATGGAGACTGTCCTCCCATGTGGCTTGACTTTCGTATCACGTGTACGTATATCCGAACACAAAAGGAGTAGTTTGAATAATTTTGTGTTCTATATGGTTCGATTAATATCTCTTGGTTGGCGGCCGCAAGAGTATCAATTTCACAATAAACCTGTGCGTGGGCCTTACCGCACATCACAAAGATCAAAGAAGTAAGAAGTAAGAAGTAAGAAGTAAGAAGTAAGAAGTAAATTTTTTCATGATTATATCAGTTTTAAAAATTACATTTCTTAAAGATACGTTAAAATTTCATAAAAACCAATTTCATCAAAATAAAAAAAGGAGCCTGTTACAGCCAATCATAGTCGGAAGAAAAAATCTTCCGACCATGACTGGAGATTCGGTTCCTCTTTTTTTGATTCAAGAAACAAGAGCCAAGAATCGAGAAGGATTCTTTTAAATAACATTTATCTCATTATAATAGAATCGTCTTGTGTCTTTCAGCGAAGCGGTCTTTACTCTTGGCTCTATTTCTTCGGAATATTCTTCAAGATTTCAAGAACAAACTCCCAGTATTTTTGTGCGGAGGAAATACTCGCGCGCTCATCGGGAGAGTGCGCCCCCTTAATGGTCGGTCCAAAGGAAATCATATCCATCCCGGGATAGTTCTGGCCCAAAATACCACATTCCAAACCAGCGTGGCAAGCAGCCACATGTGCCTTTTCGCCGTTCATCTTTTGATAAAGATTGTCCAAAACCTTTAAAATAGGACTGTCCATATTTGGTGCCCACCCGGGATAATCGCCAGCAAGTTTTACTTTATACCCAGCAAGTTCAAAAGTTGAACTCAGAGCGTTTGCCAAAACATCTTTTGAAGATTCCACAGAGCTGCGTGTTAAACATTCTATTTTAATGTTTCCATCAGCAACCATAACTTTTGCAATATTGTTTGAGGTTTCCACCAAATCGTCAATATCAGGGCTCATTCTGTAAACACCATTGTGAGCTGCGTTCAAAGCATTCAAAAATATTCTTTGATCATTTTGGCTCATTGCTTGAGAAAAAGTCTCGCTACTTTTTTCAGCAGTAATGGAAAGATTGGGTTCCAAGGACTTATATTCTGACTGAATGTTATCCTTCAGCTTTTCAAAAGCCTCCAAAAACTTTTCTTCGGAAGACACCACAACCGTGGCCACACTTTCCCGCGGTATTGCATTGCGAAGACTTCCGCCTTCAAGTTTCGCCACCTGCATAAAATCTTTTGTTGCAAAAAGCAAGCGGTTCATAAGTTTGTTGGCGTTGCCCAATCCTTTTATAATGTCCATACCGCTGTGGCCGCCTTGTAAACCTTTCACCTTAATAGTAAAAGTAGCTGAGTTTGGTGGTGTTTCAACTGAAGTATAGGTGCCTGTTGCGGTAACATCTACTCCGCCGGCGCAGCCCACGCCTATTTCATCATCTTCTTCAGTGTCCAAGTTCAAAAGAATATCACCTTTCAGCAAGCCACCCTTTAACCCCTTTGCACCGGTCATTCCGGTTTCTTCGTCTATTGTAAACAGAGCTTCAATTGCGGGATGCTCAATTTCATTACTTTCAAGAATAGCCATGATCGTGGCTACCCCCAAACCGTTGTCGGCTCCAAGGGTTGTGCCTTTTGCGCGAACCCAATCACCATCCACATACATCTCGATTCCCTGAGTGTCAAAATTAAAGTTGGTATCGTTATTTTTTTGGTGAACCATATCTAAGTGGCTTTGCAGGACGACCATTTTTCGGTCTTCCATTCCCTGGGTTGCGGGTTTGCGGATTATCACGTTGCCCACTTCATCTTCAAGGGTTTCCAAGCCGAGGCTTTTTCCGAAATCTTTCATAAACGCAATAACGCGTTCCTCCTTTTTTGAAGGGCGCGGTACGGCGTTCAGATCGGCAAATTTGTTCCAAAGTGCTTTGGGGTTTAAGTTTCTTATCTCTTCATTCATTGTTTATATTTTTTGTTATGAAAAAAATCCGCCACGAATGCACGAATAATTATGTTTCTTAGTGAAGTATTATTTAAAAGAATTTTAAAATATAATTATCATAAAAACATTTGTGAGTTAGTGGCTAACGTTTCTACCACAAAATTACCTTTTTTCATTCGCTATAAAAATTATGTGGTGAAAGATTTCCTTCGTATGTTTGGAATATGGTAAAACGGACCTCAGCTTTCCTCACCATTTTCCTGTTTGTGCAGATAATAGCACTTCAGGTTTTAAAGTTTTTCCCAAAATTTGTTGAGAAATATTACAGTCTCGGGATATATCCATGGATTTCAAAAATTTCGCGTTACATTTTTGGTTGGATTCCTTTTTCCGTGGGCGATTTGTTTTATCTGCTAATTGCCATTGTAGCCATTCGGTGGCTTTATAAAAATGTGAAACGTCTTAAAAACGACCAAGTAGGTTTCGCCGTAGAGATTCTGGGAGCGGTTTCAGTGGTTTATTTTATGTTCCACGTGCTATGGGGATTTAACTACTATAGACTTCCACTGCACAAATCCCTGCAGCTTGAAAGTGATTATACCACAGAACAATTATTGGAAACCACCAATCGCTTTATAGAAAAAAGCAACTCCATGCATCGCGAACTGGGTTTTGCTGATAGCGTGAAAGTTGAATTACCCTACACTCAAAAGGAAATGTTCAAAAAAACCTTGAACGGTTATAAAAATTTAGAAGAAGAGTTTCCGCAGTTGGCTTTTTCGCCACGAAGTATCAAAAAAAGTGGTTGGAGTTTGGGGCTTACCTATATGGGCTATAGCGGTTACCTAAATCCATTTTCGGGTGAAGCGCAGGTTAACAATCTGATGAAAACCTATAAATTTCCGGTAGTGGCCTGTCACGAAGAAGCCCACCAAATAGGCTATGCTGCAGAAAATGAAGCCAATTTTATAGCCACGCTTTCTACTTTGCATAATGATGACCCATTTATGCAATACGCGGGCTATATTTTTACACTTCGGTATTTGATAAATGAAGTGGCGCGACGCGATGAAGCTAAGTATGAAGAGCTTTTAACGCAAATAAATCCAGGTATCTTGGAAAGTTATAAAGAGATGCGAGATTTTTGGGAAAGCTATCAAAATCCGTTTGAAACATTCTCAAAGCTTTTTTGGGACAACTTCCTAAAAGCAAACAACCAAAGCCGCGGCATTATGAGCTACGACTATATGGTTGCGCTTGTGGTAAATTATTATGAAGGTAAAAAACTTTAGCTCCCAACTTTAACTGGTTATTGAACATATTCCGCCTCTGCAGGTTTTGCAAAAACTTCAGTGTCAAGCATGGTTTCAGTTACAGTAACTTTATCAAATTTTATATCCATCTTTTCCCCTTTGGGTTTCCCGTTTTCCACGTTCCACCACGTAAGCTTTTCAGGTAATAGCAAACCATTTACATCTTGCCATTTGTCGTATTTTATATAATGCCAATCATCGCTTTCCTTTTGGTCTTTAAAGGTTACAGTATACGCCAACCAAACCATTTTATTGGTATCTGGCTCAAAATATAGGATGTACTCATCCTCAGGCGAATCGCCCATGCCCTTGTCATAGGAAACTTTTAAACCGTTATACAATTTGCCATCAAGTTCGGTGGGGGCTACAGCTTCATAATTTATTCCCGGGTCTGAAATAATAAAAGGCATTGCATAGAAATAGAACATTAAATTGTGGTAAAATACCGGATTGCCTTCATAACCCAAATCGTGTTTTAACAACCAAACGCCCTTTCCGTCTTTCCCAATAGACCAATCTTTAGTTTCTATTTTGGTTTTACGGTCTGGTAATGAAACGGTATGTGTTTCCAAACCGTTTTTTCCCTTCATTTCAAAACACAGGTTATTCATCTTTTTCCAATGATCCAACCCACCGTGGGCGGTAAATACAGTTTGCAATGTTGCAGGATATGTTTTTTCGATGTTTGTTTGTGCATTCTTTGGATCACCATCTGGGGCTTCAACTCCCGTTGAATCAAATTCGGTGCCCTCAACCCGTGGATCTTCTCCGGTAGTTTTTTTATCGTCCCTACAGGCAGAAAGAGACATTATAAGTGCAGCAAAAAAAATCAGCTTTTTCATATTGATTGGTTTTTAGTTGTTTAAAAATAAAAAAGCTTCCCTTGTTGGGGAAAGCTTTTTAGAAAGGTTTATGATTATTAGTTTGCAGTTTTAGAGGATAGTGGGCGTCTTCTTTATTGGAATTTAATTCTTAATTAATTTTTTAACGACTGATTTTCCTTCCGAAGAAACCTTCACAAAATAAACCCCATTTTCCAAAGAATAAACATCTACGGTCAACGTGCCATTCTGCGGAAGTATTTTTTTAGAAATCAATAATTTTCCTTGAATGTCATATAGTGAAATAGTTGTTTCTGAAACCAGTTTTGTTGCTTGCACCGTAAAACTTTCCGAAGTTGGATTTGGAAAAACGCTCAAATCTGTAAAAGCAGAATAATTCACGGAAAGAAACACCTCATCATCCAGAAAATCCGGGATGCCATTTGTGTTTGTATCATCGTCAATTGGGGTTCCGTTGTTGTTGTAATCTTCGTCTATTGTTAAAGTACCGTCGCCGTCGTCGTCATTGTCGAGGTAGTTTTCAATGGTGTCGCCATCGGTGTCTATGTAAATATACGATGGTGCCACGCCTGCGCCAATTCCGGTTGTTTCATCTAATGTAAGTACTGAATCGCCATCGTCATCGCTGTCCAAATAATTTGGAATATTATCACCATCTGTATCATCGTCGTTTAGGTTTCCATTGTTGTTTATATCTTCGTCTTCGTTGGCAATGCCATCTCCGTCTGCATCGGGCGTGGTTTCATCGGTAAGAATTTCAAAGGAAGTTACTACAAAGCAACCCGTATTCACATCTTCAACCCGAACATAAATAGTCTCTGGGTTTGAAGTGTTTATGTATGAAGTTGGAACGGCTATAGGATTTGTATTGTTTTCTGCATCTGCTTCAGTAACATAGAAGTATACTTCATAATCGGAAGGATTTAAGCCAGCCAACATTACAGCTATATTTTCAGTAAGATCAAAAACGGCAAAACCATCGCCGTCGCCTTCATTTATAAAAAGGTTGTTGGGTTGGGTTATTGGGGGGATTTCGTTTACGATAAGTTCGAGTTCCGCAATTGAATAACACGGAAGTATTGCAGGAGGAACACTTTTGGTTACTCTTGCGTATACTGTTTGATTGAAAGGAACTGTATTTGTGTACAGTCCAAGAATCTCTGTCCCTGGTATTCCATTTTGTGCGCTTTGAAGCGTTTCATAGTATCTAATATTAACATCAGGTTCACCGTCAATAATATCAAGATCTGCTAAAGTTAAATCCCATTCTCCAACAATACCATCATTGTCATCATCACAAAGTTCAAGTGGGTCTGGGTTATAATTGATGTTTGGGTTTGGAAATACTTGTAATGTAAGTTCAACAATATCATAACAACCTTCAGCACTATTTGGATTTGGCGGAATAGTTCCATTAGCATTGCTCACCAATAAAATATAGATGGTCTGTGGATTGTTTGAATTAAGAAAGTTAGAAGGATTAGTAATTGCCTGCGAAAAATCTGGATTTGTAGCTGCTAAATCTCCAGCGGTTGTTGCGTCTGCCAAACTTTCATAATAATAAAGATCAAAACCCAACGGATCTAAACTTCCAAGAACTTCCGTGGCTACTGTAGTAAGGTCAAAAAATGCAAAGCCATCATTGTTATCATCACATACACGCAAAGGTGCTGGAGTATTTCCAACGGGAGAAAAACGTACTTCCAGCCCAAAAGGAACAATATTTATTTCACTACTGGTACTACTTTCTACTCGCGCCCAAGCTCCACCTGTTCCATAATTTGGATCATTAGGATCAGTAAATGGGACATCCAAATATCTTTGATCATTCACATATGGAGTAGGCAATGGCAAAACACCGTCCTCAGCATTCAAAAGCGTTCCGTGATAAGTTACTGATAATTCAGGGTCGCCCATAGTTATCACTAGATCTTGTTCTGCGAGATCGAATGGATAAAACCCATCATTATCGTCATCACAAGCTACTAAATTCGCAACGGGAGGATTCACTATAATCTGCGCCTGCGTTGAAATACAGAACGTCATAACTAAAAAAAGTACTAATTTCTTCATAAGTAATAATTTTCCATGCAAGATATAAAAATATTTCAAAAAGTTAAGAAACTTTTAACTTCAGCATTTTATACTTGACAACATTATCTTTTTTCAGTAATCTTGCTTTATTAATACCTTAAAAAAAAATGAAATCCTATTTATACAAAATAATTCTCTTTACTGTCATACTATCATTTTCAAGCTGTGAAAAACTTGAAATTACCAATAACGAAAGACTCTTGGTTAAAGGAATAATAGTTGATCAAAACGGAAATGCATTATCCAATATTTCCATAAAAACCGAAGCCGTAAACCGCATTCTTGCTAAAACCAGCACAGATGCAAATGGAAACTTTGAGCTTACATCGCTTAACGCAAGTACTGATCCACTGTATGTTTTGGTAAATATTGAGTCCAATTTCTATTTCGAAAACGAAAACCCCGATTATGCAAGTAAAGTATATTCTTCTGAAGACGCCAACAAGCAGTTGTTGTTAGATTTGGGAACCGTAACTCTTAGTGGTTTAGGCTCTTTTTCACTATTATTAAAAAACCTTCCAGGTGATAATAATACTGTGGAGTACACACTTTCATACACTTCAAAAGTTTGTCATCTTCCCTTAGAATTTAACAACGACATTTGTGAATTTGACCAGTCCACTCAGGACTTTTTGGAAGTCAATTCACAAAACCGAACGATAGGTGGTGAAAGTATTTTAGGCTCCGTTGCTGTTTTTGAGTACAAAGTAAATGGCGGAAGCACACAAACTATCGAAATTCCAGTAACAAATCCCCCTACTACGTATGTTTTTGAATATTAGAATACTTTTCATTTCCCTGCTTTTTACGGCAGCTACTTTTGCACAACAAACGGAAACGGAAATAGAAAATGAAACAGCCCAAGAACAAACTAATCTTGGAACCAAAGTAGGCAGCATTACTGTAGGCGCCTATCTGCCCATTGCTTTTGGAGAAAACTTTGTAAACGATGGAATGGATTTAAAAACGGGCGCACAAGCACAACTTAAACTAAATGTTATGGGAGATTTTTATATTGGCCCAGCCATGAGTTTCTTTTTTGCTGATGTTACCAATCGAAACCTTGTAGGCAATTACGATGAAATGTCCAATTTAGTATTGGGAGGTGTAATTGGCTATGAAAAACAATTGGAACGGTTTGACCTCTCCATTGGTTTAGGCGTTGGCTATTCGGGCTATTTCAACAAAGGCTTGGGCGATAGTTTTGAAGACAATGCCACCGCGCTATGGCTAAGACCGGAGGTAAGCTATAAATTGGCAAACTATGTTTCAATTTATGTAGCCCCAGAATTGCGCCATGATTTTATGAATATTGAAGTCCCATCAGAGCTAGAAGACACTTTTGGAGGTGTAAACTATTTTAATATTGGTTTTGGTCTTCGCATCAATTTGGGTACTGGATATAAATTTCAGTAGCGTATCTTTGGAAAAGTTTTAAGTAGCAGTTAGCAGTAAAAATAAATTGCGACTACTATCTTCACGAGACATTTTTCAAACACAATATGTACAAAAACATCACAAGCTTTCAAAATCCGCTGATAAAACAGATTGTTTTATTGCAAGAAAAGTCGCGCGAACGTCGCAAAACACAACTTTTTGTAATTGAAGGACTGCGCGAAATTTCATTGGCAATAAAAGGTGGCTATCTTTTGAAAACGGTACTTTTTTGTTCCGAAATAGTTTCCGAAGAAGAAATTTATATTCTGAAAGAAACTGGCGATAACGAAACTGAGTTTATTGAGATTTCTTCTGAAGTATATGAAAAGCTAGCCTACAGAAGTTCCACCGAGGGCGTTTTGGCTATAGCATATTCCAAAACCTTAGAACTTGCCGATCTTCAACTTGCAACCAAAAACCCTTTAATTTTAGTAGCTGAAGCCCCCGAAAAACCAGGCAACATAGGTGCGATACTCCGAACCGCGGACGCCGCAAATGTAGATTGTGTAATCATTGCCAACCCGAAGACCGATATGTTCAACCCCAACATCATCCGCAGCAGCGTGGGTTGTTTGTTTACAAACAGGATTGCCACTGGAAGCACTTCAGAAATCATATCGTTTTTAAAGGAATCCAAAATCAACATTTATTGTGCTGCTTTGCAGGCGTCTGTAAATTACGACACTCTAGATTTTAAAAAACCAACCGCAATAGTTGTAGGCACTGAAGCCACGGGACTTTCCGAGGAATGGCTACAAAACAGCACCCAAAACATCATTATCCCGATGCAAGGCGAAATAGACAGCATGAACGTTTCCGTAGCCGCGGGAATCCTTATATTTGAGGCAAAGCGTCAGCGTGGATTTTAATATTCAGTCGCAGTCGCAGTTTGGAGTAGTAATTTGAAACCTGAAACTTGAAACCAGAAACACTTTTTTACATAATAATAGCAATCCTAGTCATCAGCTTTGTTATTGACCAAATATTAGATTTCCTCAATGCAAAACACTTCAACGACCCACTTCCCGCAGAACTGCAGGATGTTTTTGATGAGGAAGAATACAAGAAATCGCAACGCTACAAAAAGGAACGTTACAAATTCGGAATAATCACAGCCGCCGTTTCCCTCATTGCTACCCTCCTCTTCTTCTTTTTAGACGGTTTTGCATTTGTAGACAGTGTAGCCCGTTCCGTTTCAAACAATGAAATTATCATCGCCTTGGTTTTCTTCGGAATTATTATGATTGCCAGCGATATCCTCAGTACGCCCTTCAGCTATTACAGCACTTTTACTATTGAAGAGAAATACGGTTTTAATAAAACCACACGTAAAACTTTTTTCCTTGACAAACTGAAAGGTTGGGCAATGGGGGCCGTTATTGGGGGAATTCTTCTAAGTGCAATTATTTGGTTTTACCAAAGCACGGGTAAAAACTTTTGGCTTTACGCTTGGGGCGTCATTACTGTTTTTACAGTTTTAATGAATCTTTTTTACGCGCGTTTTATCGTTCCACTTTTCAACAAACAAACCCCTTTGGAAGAAGGCTCGCTTCGTTCCCAAATTGAAACCTATGCTTCAAAAGTAGGATTCACCCTCGATAAAATCTTCGTGATAGACGGGAGCAAGCGCAGCACAAAGGCCAATGCCTATTTCTCAGGTTTTGGTAGCGAAAAGCGCGTTACCCTTTATGACACTCTAATTAAAGATTTAAACGAAGAAGAAATAGTAGCCGTCCTTGCCCATGAAGTAGGCCATTACAAGCGAAATCATATTATCATCAACCTTTTTGCAGCCATTATCACTACGGGATTTACACTTTGGCTTTTGTCATTGTTTATTGGTAATCCTTTATTTTCTGAAGCTTTGAATGTTTCCCATCCTACATTTCATATTGGCCTGGTCGTTTTCGGAGTGCTTTATAGCCCAATTTCAGGCATTACAAGTTTACTGATGAATTATTTAAGTAGAAAATTTGAATACCAAGCAGATAATTACGCAAAGAATACTTTTGCGGCATTGCCGCTGATTTCAGGTTTAAAAAAGCTTTCTAAAAATAGCCTGAGCAACCTTACACCGCATCCGCTTTATGTGTTTGCGCATTATTCACATCCTACGCTATTGCAAAGGTTCCGAAATTTGAAGAAATAATTTTTATCATTTGAATATAATGTAGGAAAAAGCTACTTTGCGACCTCTTAAAAATTTCAAATGAATACAAGACTACTATTATTTTCAACCATACTTTTTTCCTTTTCAATTAATGCCCAAATAGATTTTGAAGCGCATATTACTGTCGATGACACTGGCGGAACTAATAATCCAACATCGGTATATGCTGCAGATCTTGATGGTGATGGTGATATGGATATAATATCTTCTTCCATAAACGACTCTAAATTAGCCTGGTATAAAAATACAAATGGAAGTTTCGGAGCACAACAAATAATTACAGAAAACGCAATTAGAACCAACCAAGTAATTGCTATAGATATTGATAATGACAGTGATATAGATTTAGTTAATGCTACCTATTATGGTATCTTTTGGTATGAAAACGTAGACGGTCAAGGAAATTTTGGAACTCCGCAAACTGTTAGCGCTCCAGATACACAAGCCAGAGAAATTCAAGCAGCAGATATGGACGGCGACGGCGATTTGGATATAACTGCAAATTCTAGCTCAACCAATTCAATTGCATGGTTTGAAAATATGGATGGGCAAGGTACTTTTTCTGTTGAGCACATTATCGCAAACAATTCAGCTAGCTATAATAATATTTATGTGGAAGATCTTGATAGCGATGGCGATATGGATATTTTGGTCTCAGACTATACAAATGATAATGTTTCTTGGTTCAAGAATATCAATGGCCAAGGAGATTTTGGCCCAATACAAGTTATCTCAACAAATGTGCAACGTCCAAGAGGGGTTTCGGCGGCAGATATTGATGGCGATGGAGATAAAGACGTTCTTGCCACTTCCCTATTATTCGACCAAAAATTAGTTTGGTATGAAAATTTAAACGGACAGGGCAATTTTGGTCCACAGCGTTTTGTAAGTGCTGATGTACAAGGTCAATTTTTGGTCACTTCTGCAGATGTGGATAATGATGGCTATTTAGACGTAATATCAGGATCCGATGCCCAAGGAATAATTTATTGGTACAAAAATCTGGATGGCCTTGGTAATTTCGGACCAAAACAACAAATAACAAACCAAACAGAATATCTTAGGGAAATCAACTTGGCAGATTTGGATAGCGATGGCGATTTAGATTTAATTTCCGCCTCTGCTACAGATGACAAAATAGCATATTACATAAATACTGATGGACAAGGAAATTTTGGTACTCAAAATGTTGTGGTGGAAATTAACGGTACCAACAGACCATATACAGTTATGTCTATTGATATGGATGGTGATGGCGATAAGGATGTAATTTGTGCATCCAGTGGTGATGACAAAATATCTTGGTTAGAAAATATGGATGGTATAGGAAACTTTTCTTCACCAAAAACCATTTCTTTACAATTGAATTATCCAATCTCTATTGACGCGGCAGACATTGATGGCGATGGAGACATGGATGTAGTTTCTCAATCATATTATAATAACACAGTAGCGTGGTTTGAAAATATGGATGGGCAGGGCACCTCTTTCACAGCTCATATTTTTAGTCCGCTTATTTCATCTCCTTACGTAACCTATCCTATGGATGTAGATAATGATGGAGATATTGATATTGTTTCTGGTGGAGATTTTGGGTTGTTATGGTATGAAAACACGAATGGCCAAGGAAATTTTGGCCCAACCCAATTAATTAATAATACAGGTATGTGTATAGAATCTGTTAGAGCTGCAGATATTGACAGTGATGGACTTTTAGATTTAGTTGCAGCAGACTGGTGTAATGATGTCCTATTTTGGCATAAAAATAACGGGGGAGGTAACTTTGGAGCACAACAAACAATTTCAACAGAAATAAGTGGTTCATTATCCGTGGATATAAAAGATATGGATAATGACGGCGATCAGGACGTCCTTGCTTCCTCATTCGGCGACCATTCCGCAATTTGGTTTGAAAATTTAGATAATCAGGGTACATTTGGCCCATTGAGAGCTATAAATAATAATACAGAGGGCGCCTTTGAAGTCTATGCTAAAGATTTAGATGCAGATGGAGATATGGATGTACTTACAGCTTCTTTTTCTAGCAATACGGTCTTTTGGCATGAAAATCTTGGTAGTGGGAATTTTGGTTCAGAACAAATAGTCTCCTCCCAAGTTGACAATACAACTTGTGTATTTGCAGATGATTTTAACGGCGACGGGAAAATGGACGTACTAGCATCGTCATATTCCTTAGACGAAATAATCTGGTTCGAAAACCGCGGCCCACTCGGCATAGAAGAAAACACAAAAAACCATTTAAGCATCTATCCAAACCCAACAAACGGTTTTTTAAACATTAAATCCGCTACACCGCTTTCCGAAATAACCGTTTATAACAATCTTGGCCAATTGCTCTTAGTTTCAGAAAAGAACAATCAGGTAGATATTTCAGCTTTAAGCCAAGGAATTTATTTCGTGAAAATTAAAGATGAAAACGGACAAACAGAAACTAAAAAAGTGGTAAAAAAATAAATTGAAGTATCTTTCAAGGTAATTTATCCAAGCCCTTGAAACCTATAACCCGCACTGTCTGGATTCTCTCACTAGTCAGCCTGTTTACAGACATGGCAAGTGAAATGCTTTATCCAATCATGCCTATCTATTTAAAAAGTATCGGCTTTTCAATTTTATTGATTGGTGTTTTGGAAGGTTTGGTTGAAGCCGTGGCGGGACTCAGCAAAGGCTATTTTGGGCAATTAAGCGACAGCAAAGCGAAACGAGCCCCTTTCGTGCAACTCGGTTACTCGCTGAGCGCCATTTCAAAACCGATGATGGCTTTCTTCGTCTATCCGCTGTGGATATTTTTTGTTAGAACTACAGACCGATTGGGAAAGGGAATCCGTACCGGCGCCCGAGACGCCATGCTTTCAGCGGAGACAACAAAGGCAAACAAAGGAAAGGTTTTCGGCTTTCACCGCTCTATGGATACTTTCGGAGCCGTACTCGGTCCTGCCCTTGCCTTGGGCTATTTATACTTTTATCCCGAAGATTACATAAACCTTTTTTACATCGCCTTTATTCCGGGTGTGCTGGCTGTAATTGCTTCCTTTCTTTTGAAAGATAAAAAAGTAGAAATTTCTTCTGAAAAGAAAAAAATAAGTTTCTTCTCCTTCATCAACTATTGGAAACAAAGCCCTGCGGAATACCGAAAAGTAGTGATTGGCTTACTTTTTTTCGCCCTTTTCAACAGCAGTGATGTTTTTTTGTTATTAAAAGCGAAAGAAGCAGGACTGGACGACGCCTGGGTGATCGGAATTTATATTTTTTACAATTTAATTTATGCTCTCACCGCATACCCCTTGGGAAGTTTTGCAGATAAAATTGGTTTGAAAAAAATGTTCATTTTTGGATTAATCATATTCAGCTTAGTTTACTTCGGAATGGGTTTAACTACAAATTTATACGCAATAATCGCTCTCTTCTTCGGCTACGGAATTTATGCCGCAGCAACCGAAGGTATTTCCAAGGCGTGGATCACGAACATTTCCAAAGACGAAAACACTGCCACCGCCGTGGGCACTTACACCGCCTTTCAAAGCATCATCGCGATGGCAGCAAGCGTAATGGCTGGACTACTATGGTTTTATTTTGGGGCGAGCGTAGCCTTCATCGTTACAGCTATCGCTACGGTTTTGGTTATCCTGTATTTTGTCGGAAATTTTTCTGCAACAACTAACTAAAAATTTCCTACACTCCCGAAAAACCGCTAATTAAATTTTCAAAGCCATCCCTCATACAACACTCCGCACTCCGCACCCAGCACCCAGCATCCGTCACCCGTCACCCAGCACCAAGCACCCAGCATCCATCATCCATCAAAAATTCTCAAATCCAAAATCGTAAATCTAAAATCGTAAATACTATCTTTGCCCTCTGTTAAGAATTTACACCTATGACAATTTCATACAACTGGCTAAAACAATTCATCAACCTCCCTTGGGACGCCGAAAAAACTGGCGAATTATTGACCGATCTCGGACTTGAAGTAGAAGGAATAGAAGATTTCTCTTCCGTAAAAGGAGGATTGGAAGGCGTTGTGGTAGGCCACGTTTTAGAATGCACCCAACACACAAACGCTGACCGACTAAAAGTGACCAAAGTTGACGTTGGCACGGGCGAACCCATACAAATAGTTTGTGGGGCACCCAATGTTGCGGTAGGTCAAAAAGTACCCGTTGCTACCGTTGGCACCACACTTTACGATGCTGAGGAAAAGCCTTGGCAGATAAACAAAGGCAAAATACGCGGCGAAGTTAGCGAAGGAATGATCTGCGCCGAAGACGAACTCGGCCTCGGAAAATCGCACGACGGAATCATGGTTTTGGATGCTAAATTAAAGCCCGGAACCCCTTTAGCTAAAGTTTTGGAGGTTGAAAACGACAAAGTTTTTGAAATTGGCCTGACCCCAAACCGTGCCGATGCCATGAGCCATTGGGGCGTTGCGCGCGATTTAAAAGCTGGACTGCTCCATCAAGGTATTTCTACAAAACTAAATACACCATCAACCAGCAGTTTCAGAATTGATAATCGCACCCTTAAGATTGACGTAAATGTAAAAGACAATGCTTTGGCGCCACGTTATTGTGGGATTACAATAAGCAATCTCAAGGTTGGAACTTCACCTGCTTGGCTTCAAAATAGATTGAAATCCATTGGGCTATCACCTATAAATAATATTGTGGATGTTACCAACTATGTGCTTCACGAACTTGGCCAACCATTGCATGCCTTTGATGCTTCAAAAATTGCTGGGAATATTGTGAATGTGAAAACACTTCCCCCAGGAACAAAATTTACAACCCTCGATGGCATAGAACGCGAACTGCACAAAGAAGACTTAATGATTTGTGATGCTGAAAAACCCATGTGCATCGCAGGAGTTTTCGGAGGAATTAATAGTGGCGTCACAGAAAGCACAACAAGTATTTTCTTGGAAAGCGCATACTTTAATCCTGTAAGCATTCGCAAAACTGCAAAACGCCACAGTTTGAGCACAGATGCTTCCTTCCGTTTTGAAAGAGGCATTGATCCAAACATTACTGATTACGCGCTTCGTTACGCAGCCATTTTAATTATTAAAGTAGCCGGAGGACAAATAACTAGTGATTTAATAGATGTTTATCCTAAGAAAATTGAAGACCATCAAGTTTTTCTGAATTTTGAAAAAGCAAATAAACTTATTGGTGAAGAAATTCCGAAGGAAACCATTAAAGACATCCTTACTTCGCTTGAGATGAAAGTGAATAACGTAACCGAAACCGGCATCGGGATGACTATTCCCGCTTACCGAAACGACGTTACCCGTGATGTTGATGTTATTGAGGAAATACTTCGTGTTTATGGTTACAACAACATAAAGTTTACTCAAAAACTGAACGCTTCAATTTCCACCATTTTGCCCGGTGAAGATTATGATGTTCAGAATAAAATAGCTTTGCAGTTAACGGGGCTTGGTTTTAATGAAATGCTGAACAATTCGCTTACCACACCAAAATACAACGAACTGAGTGAAACCATCAAAGAAAACTATAACGTAACTATGCTCAACCCCTTGAGCCAAGATCTTTCTGTGTTGCGCCAGTCCATGTTATTTTCAGGTTTGGAAGCTATTGAATATAACAGCAACCGAAAAAACAGCGATTTAAAATTGTTTGAGTTCGGAAAGACCTATCACAATTTTCCGGGTGGAAGAACAGAGACAAAACACCTTTCTCTTTTCATCACAGGTTTGAAAACGGAAGGAAATTGGGTATCCCCAGAAACAAAAAGTAATTTCTTCTTCGGAAAAGGAACTGTTGCAGCTTTAATGGAACGCTTAGGGCTTGAAGGTTTTACCGAAGATTCCACTGATAACGATATTTTTGCTGAAGGAATTTCCCTAAAAAGAAATAAAGAAAAAATCGTTGAATTTGGTATTGTAAAACAAAAAGTCACCAAAGAACTTGATGTTGATGCCGAAATATTTTTCGCAGATTTCAACTGGGATGCGGTTCTGAAACAAATTTCAACTAAAAATTTTAAGTTGAAACCCATCGCAAAATTCCAAGCAGCGCAACGCGACTTTGCTTTGTTGCTTGATAATTCAGTGCGTTTTGGCGATCTGCAAAATGCGGCCTTTAATACCGAAAAGAAATTCCTAAAAGCTGTTACACTTTTTGATGTTTATAAAGGCAAAAATCTTCCCGAAGGCAAAAAAAGCTATGCGCTTAGTTTTACTATTCAAGACGAAGAAAAAACTTTGACCGATAAACAGATAGACAGAATAATGGGTAAACTCCAACAAAAATTTGAAAACGAATTTGGAGCAACACTTCGATAAAAACAAAAAAACAGCGACTTTAGAAGGTCGCTGTTTTCATTTTAATTGATTGGGAATTGGGTCAAAATTACTTTGGTAAAACAACACTATCAACTACGTGAATCACTCCATTCGATTGGTTAACGTCAGCAATAGTAACAGTTGCCATTCCCCCATTTTCATCCATCAACATAACATTTTTGCCTTTCATCATCGCTGTTAAAGTTCCGCCATTCACAGTTGTATAAGTAGCTTTGCCATTCCCTTTTTTGATATCCTTCATTATGGCTGCAGCACTGTGTCTACCTGCAAGAACGTGATAGGTTAGGACGGTTTGCAATGTTTTTTTGTTTTCAGTTTTCAGTAAAGTTTCCACAGTTCCTTTTGGTAGTTTTTCAAAAGCCTCGTTTATTGGTGCAAAAACTGTAAACGGACCATCGCTTTGAAGTGTTTCCACCAAATCTGCAGCTTTTATGGCTGCTACAAGTGTTGTGTGGTCTTTTGAATTTACTGCATTTTCAATAATGTTTTTGCTGGGATACATTGCTGCCCCGCCAACCATAACTGTTTTTTCGTCTTTCATCATTTTGTCTTGAGCAAAAATTGATGAAGTTCCAGCCATAAGGGCAATAGAAAATAATGTTGCTGTAATAAATCTTGATTTCATAATAATGTGTTTTTAGTTTTAAGTTTATGTGTATATAAACGAAAGTCCGGAAACTACGGTTTTGCAGTTTCCGGACTTTAGGGTTTATTTAACTTTTATAAAACTATTCTTCCGAAGGTGGAAAAATTAATCCATCAATAATATGAAAAAAGCCATTTTTATGATAATAGTCTGGAGCTATAACTCTGGCAATATTTTTATGTTCATCAATTAGCATTAATTGTCCCGCATTTTCCATAATTTCTAATCTGTGTCCCTCAATGGTCGTCAAGTATGCCTTACCGCTATTTTTCTCCACTGCAGTTTTAAGGCTATTGCTATCAAGTCTTCCGGGCACGGCTAGGTACTTTATCATTGAATTTACTAAAGGGGTATTTCCTAAAATTGAGTCCCTGCTTTTCTTCGGTAAGTTTAAAAACGCCTCATCCGCTACTGCAAAAATGGTAACCATCTCTTGATTTTCCAACTTTTTACGCAAGTGTTCATTTTTTAAGATTTTAGCCAAAATCATAAAATCTGGAGCTTCTTCAATATTTTCATAAAACGTTTTACTTGAAGTAAACTCGCTATCTCCCAACATTTTGGTAACCTCTGCATTTTTAGTTGACTTGTACTTCTGTGCGGATACGGTTGCTGTAAAACAAATTATGAAAACTAAAAGGAATGTATGTTTGATCTTCATTTGTGTAAGAAATTTAATAAAGTGAAAAGCGAAATGTCCGAAAAGTTACTTCTGAAAATTTTCAAATCAGTTCGGAACATTTCCTAAAAAATTAGATTGTAAATATAGCAAATACGAAGCCAAATTATCTATGAATGAAAAAGCGTTTCCAACATTTAAAATTTCACTCAAACTGTGTTAAATTCTTGTTTTGCACAAATGTACTGTGTACATTTATTTTTCCAAAAAATTGCAACTTATGTTTTCTCGGACCAATATTGAAAAACAACTGTTGAAATATCGTTCAAAACGAATTGACGAGCAGTCTGTTATGGATGAAGTAAACCGAATTTTTTCTGAAAATAAAAAACAGCGCGAAGCAATATTTGCAACACTAGAGAAAGAATCTGTAGAAATTGAAAATCATTTTAATTTTGATTTACTGGAAAGTTCACACATTTTTCACATAGATGACATTAAGAATCTTTGCATAAATTATCGTTTACGCTTTTTGGGATCACATTTTTTTAAGGGCGATTTTCCCGAAGAGGCAATTTCAGAAATTAGAAATCTTGAAAACAAACACGGCATTGCCTTGAAAAACTTTAAGATTGTTGCTCCCGCAAAACTTCTTAAACTTGAAAATGCTGACGATCCGTTGCTATTTGCACCAATGGGCAACGATTATTTTTACTTAATCCACAAATGGGGCAATGATCTGCATCCGTTTAGAAAATTATTGATGTGGCCCTATAAAAATTTTGAAAATCTGGTGTTTACCGTAGCTTTACTGAGTCTTTTCATAACTGTCTTAATGCCCATGCAATGGTTCACCCCGAACGCAACTTTTGCGGAATATCTTTTTTTATTCCTTTTCATTTTCAAAGGTGTGGGCGGAATGGTAATTTTTTACGGTTTTTCAAAAGGAAAAAATTTCAACGGCGCCATTTGGAAAAGTAAATATTACAATGCTTGATTTCAGAATTGAGTAAAAAAATTAACTTATTATTTAATAACAAATAATTTAAAAATCATGTCAGAAAACAAAGAAGAAACCGTTCGCATATATACAGGCTCCGATATAATAGCAACAGGATTAGTAGGAAGATTGGAGGACGCAAATATCACCCCAATACTTCGGGACGATGAACAAAGTGGAGTCATGTTTGGTTCGGGAAGTAAATATGACGATCAAGTTCGTGTATTTGTTCGCAAAGATGAACTTGCCATTGCCCAACCAATTGTGGATGCCTATTTGAAGGAAATTGAGGAATAGTAAATCCTTAAAAAATACAATGTAACAATGAGCACTAAAAGCAAAAGAATACTCGCTCTATTGTTGGATTTGACGATAATTGGTGTTATCGCAAGTGTAGCAACAAACTTTTTTAAATTTGAATGGGAACTGGGTGAATATTTATTATTTAACCATCACATAACTTGGGGATTAAGTCTATCCTTTTTATTCTATTTGATGTATTTTATTTTATGTGACGTTTTTGGAAATTCAGTTACTATTGGTAAAGAAGTATTGAAAATCAGAACGATTTCTGTTAGTGGTAAGCAATTAAAATTAAAAAATCGAATTTATCGAACCCTATTAAAAATTCTCAGCATTATATTTTGGCCAATCAGTGCAACTGTATTTTTGATAAATGGCTTTACTATTGAAGACGGTTTTTGTAACACGAAAACTGTTGAAAAACAGTATCATTTATTAAATTAAAAAGACAGGCTCTATTTGATTTTTTCAGATAAAGCCTGCCTTTTTTATGAAATTTCGATAACAATCTTAAGCCTCTACGGAATACATTTTCTCGCGTAACTCCTTTATTTTTTTATCGCCCATATATTCATCAAAAGTCATATAGCGATCAATAGCACCGTTTGGTGTAAGTTCTATAATGCGGTTACCCACCGTTTGTGCAAATTCATGGTCGTGGGTGGTTAACAAAATGGTTCCTTTAAAATTTTTCAAGGAATTGTTGAAAGCGGTAATTGATTCCAAATCCAAATGATTTGTAGGTTCGTCGAGCATCAGAACGTTGGCACGCTGCATCATCATTCGGCTTAGCATACAGCGTACTTTTTCCCCACCCGAAAGCACGTTGCTTTTCTTCAAGGCCTCTTCACCACTGAAAAGCATTTTGCCCAAAAATCCACGTAAGAAAACTTCTTCACGCTCCTCCTCTGTTTTAGCATATTGGCGTAACCAATCTACCAATGAAAGGTTGTTTTTGAAAAATTCTTCATTATCCAATGGAAGGTAACTTTGATTAGTGGTAATCCCCCATTGAAAAGAACCAGTATCTGCCTTTGCGTGGCTGTTTAATATTTCATAAAAGGCAGTTGCAGCGCGAGAGTCGCGCGAATAAATAATAACCTTATCACCTTTTGCCAAATTGATATCTACATTCTTGAAAAGCACTTCTCCATCGATAGAAGCAGATAGGTTTTCAACATTCAAAATCTGGTCCCCCGCTTCACGATCGCGTTCAAAAATAATTGCCGGGTAGCGGCGGCTTGAAGGTTTTATTTCTTCTACGTTAAGTTTTTCGAGCATCTTTTTACGTGAAGTTGCCTGTTTACTTTTTGCTACGTTTGCACTGAAACGCATGATGAACTCCTGCAGCTCTTTACGTTTTTCCTCTGCTTTTTTGTTTTGCTGTGCACGTTGGCGTGCTGCAAGTTGGCTACTTTCGTACCAGAAAGTATAGTTACCACTATAGTGGTTTATTTTGCCAAAATCAATATCGCTGATGTGGGTGCATACAGCATCGAGAAAGTGACGGTCGTGGGAAACAACAATCACGCAGTTATCATAATTTGCAAGGAAGTTTTCAAGCCAATTGATAGTTTCATAATCCAAATCGTTGGTGGGCTCATCCATAATAAGCACATCCGGATTTCCAAAAAGCGCTTGGGCCAAAAGCACACGTACTTTTTGTTTTCCATCCAAATCCTTCATCATTGTATAATGCAGGCTTTCGTCAATACCGAGATTTGAAAGCATGGCTGCGGCATCACTGTCGGCGTTCCAACCGTTCATTTCTTCAAAAGCCACCTGTAGTTCACCAATTTTTTCGGCATTATCATCCGTATAATCTTCGTACAGTTTGTCTATTTGGGTTTTTATGGAAAACAATTCCTTATTACCACGCACTACGGTTTCCAGCACCATAAAGTCATCATAAGCATTGTGGTTTTGTTCAAGTACAGACATACGTTTGCCCTTTTCTAAATGAACATGGCCGGAAGTAGGATCCTGCTTGCCTGAAATGATTTTTAGAAAAGTGGATTTTCCGGCTCCATTGGCGCCTATAATTCCATAAATATTGCCACTTGTGAACTGTGTGCTCACCTCGTCAAACAATACTCTTTTACCAAATTGCACCGAAAGATTTGAAACTGAAAGCATAAATTTTTAAATTTTGCGCAAAAGTAGCTATTTAAGTGTAACGCTGAAAACATTAACGTTTTAAAAATCCTTTTAACTACCATTTAACAAATTGCATTATAAGGGTCGTCTACATTTGTTTATTAATCCTTAAGTGCGTGCGATTGTTTAAAAAAATACTTCCTCTTTTATTACTTACTTTATTGCTATCCTGTAAAGACACGGAAGAAAATGCCGTACAAACTACCTGGATAAGCGGACAGATAGTAAACCCAACATTGGATTTTATTATTTTTTCCCGTGGAAACGAAATTCTGGATACAGTAAAACTTGATTCAAACAACTTCTTTTTATACAAAACAGACAAAATAAAAGCTGGGCTCTATAACTTTATGCATAGTGAAACCCAGGTTTTCTATATTGAACCTGGCGATAGTTTATTGATGCACATTAACACTATGGATTTTGACGAATCTCTGGCCTATTCAGGAAGAGGTGGTGAGCAGAACAATCTGTTGATGTATCTCTATTTAAAAAATGAGACTGAAAATAATAATTTACCAAATTGGTATACGCTTTCTTCAGAAGAATTTACCCGTAAAATAGATTCACTGAAGCAACTAAAGCTTCAGGAATATCAAGATTTTATAAATAGATATGAGGTTGCCGAAGGTTTCAAAAACGCAGCTTTGGCAAACATTAACTATGATTATTTTATAAAAAAAGAAAAATACACAGCGGCCAACCGAAGCAATCCAGAAAAATTTGACCAGCACTTTTTTGATTACAGAAATGATGTAGATTTTGAACGTGATGAACTCAGGTTTTATTACCCCTATTATCGCTTTATGAACCGGTATTTTGAGAATGTTATATACTCAGAATATGATAACGTAGCAATGGTAGATCGCAACTCATACGACTTTAATCATCGGAAAATCCAATTGATTGATAGTTTAGTGACTTCAGACACTCTTAAAAATAGCTTGTTGCGAAATAATGCACTTTGGTATTTACTAAATGCCAATGATGCCAAGGAAGAAAGAAAGTTTTTTGAGGAATTCTCAAAAATGAATACAAATAAAAAACATGTTGCCGAAGTATCCAAAATGCTGGAGACCACAGTGAAGCTTACACCCGGAAACACAGTACCCAATGTGGCATTGGTCAATACGGAGAATGTTGTAAAAGATCTGATTAGTATAATTAAAGCACCTACCGTTATATATTTCTGGTCAGGACAATCCCCGGCACATTACAAAAACATTCATAACCGTGCTGCCGAATTGAAATCAAAGTATCCTGAGTATGACTTTTTAGGAATAAACACGGATACCCACTTCAAAAAATGGCGGCAAACTATTTCAAAATCGGGTTACAATCCCTTGCAGGAATTTCAGATAGAGAATTTGAGCGATGCTGAAAAAAAACTTCTTTTAAGGTATAAAAACAGTGCAATAGTCCTTGATAAGGATGGGATAATCCTTGAAGGAAAAACCAACCTATTCAATACAAATTTTGAAGAGCTGCTTTTAGGTTTTTTGAATAGATAATATTTTCACCTCCAATCAATGGCCAAAATTTGTCGTGCGACGGAGTGCCGAATCAAAAATTAATTCCCCTTTTTATAATCTTCCAAAAACTGCTTTAAACCACTATCGGTCAATGGATGTTTCAGCAATCCCTCTATTGAAGAAAGTGGGCCGGTCATAACATCGGCGCCAATTTTTGCGCAATTAATAACGTGCATGGTATGGCGCACGGAAGCCGCGAGAATCTGGGTCTCGAAACCGTAATTGTCATAAATTAATCGAATATCTGCAATCAGTTCCAGACCATCGGTTGAGATATCATCGAGTCTTCCAATAAATGGAGAAACGTAGGTTGCTCCAGCTTTTGCGGCCAACAATGCCTGCCCGGCAGAAAAAACCAAGGTACAGTTTGTACGGATGCCGTGGTCGGTGAAATATTTTAGGGCCTTTACTCCATCCTTTATCATTGGAATTTTTACCACAATTTGGGAATGAAGTTCTGCAAGCTCCTCGCCTTCCTTGACCATTTCTTTAAAATCGGTTGCAATTACCTCTGCAGACACGTCGCCATCCACAATATTGCAGATGTCCACATAATGTTTTAAGATGTTGTTTCGGCCGGTGATGCCTTCCTTCGCCATCAATGAGGGGTTTGTAGTTACGCCGTCAAGTACGCCCAAATCTTGGGCTTCGCGAATTTGGTCTAGGTTTGCGGTATCGATAAAGAATTTCATAAATGTGGATTTGTATTATTGATGTAAAAATAGCGAAGAATGTTTCCATGAAATAGCGTTGTTGAAAAAGATTTATAAGTTAGTTGTCTGTTCTCAATTCTCTGTTATAGGTTGTCTGTTGTTGCGGGAAGGAAAATGTGAATTGCGGGGAGGAAAATGTGAATTGTTCGAGTGAAAATGTGAAATGTGGGAAGAAGAATGTGAAATGTGAATGGTAAAACGTGAAATTTCGAAAGTGAAATATGAAAGGTGGGAGGTAAAATGTGAAAGTAAAAAAGGAAAATATGAAATGCGGAAAGTAAAATGTGAAATATGGGTAATAAAAATAGGAATGTGGGGATAATCTAGTTCCTTTTATTGTCGTTTTCCTCAATAAAAATATCGTCCTTTCTCCATATATAAATGGGCATAGTAACTATACTCACAAATAGTAATAATACAGTCCAATTCCCTTTTGTGTTTTTATCAATGTTTTTGAATTTCCAAATTCTAAAAATTAAATAAGCTAACGCTGGTAAATACAGTATGCAAACTAGAAGGTTTTGATATTCAAAAGGAACTAGATTATTCGTTATCCAAAGAAAAAAATCTATATAATAAAATGTTACCGCATAAGCCAATCCCACTAAATATGATATTGTCAATAAAATTTTTAAATAAAATTTCATAAACATATTCCCTTTTACTTCAACCCATAATGCCGCAAAAGCATCCGTTCATAGACCTTATCGGGCAGGATTCTTTTTAGCACAATAGAAAATTTCTGCAATGAAGAGCCTACTTTATAGTGGATTCGGGGGTTTTCGGTTTCAATAATTTTATGGACCACTTTTGCCATTTCCGACGGATTACCGCCATTGTCCACATGTTCGTTCATGGTTTTTAAGGTGTTACCGTAATCTTTTTTATATGGGGAATTTTCCAAAACCGGAGCGTGGTAACGGCCCGCTGCAATGTTGGTGGCAAAATCGCCCGGAGCGATGTTGGTCATTTTTACACCAAACTGCAAGGTTTCCATGCGCATAGCTTCAATGGTAATTTCAAGTGCCGCTTTACTTGCAGAGTAGATACCTCGATATGGAAGTCCCATATATGCCGCGATAGAAGTAATATTCAAAATATGCCCAAAACCTTGTTTGCGCATTTGTGGCAACACAGCTTTTATAACATTTATAGGGCCGTGAAAATTGGTGTCGAACGCTTTTTTAATTTCACTTTCAGGAGTTTCTTCAATTGGGCCCGTTATGCCTACCCCAGCGTTGTTTATAACAACATCAATTCTTTGAGCTTTGCCTATAACTTCAGCAATAACCGCTTCGATGGACTCAGTTTCATTCACGTTCATTTTCAGAAGTGGAAATGCTGAATTAGTAATATTCTGGGGATTTCGGCTGGTTCCAAAAACGCGATAGCCTTTTTCGGTAAGATATTCGCCAATGGCTTTACCAATTCCCGAAGAACCGCCTGTAATGAGTACTGTTTTTGGCATAAGATCTTGTTGAAAAGCAAAGGTGCGCTTCTGCGGCGTGTTTTCCAAATAGTTTCGTGAAAAAGAAGAGAGAAAAAAGATTTCCGCCTTTTGGATTTTGGAGTTTGTTTTTTGGAAGTTGCCATTTTTTGTTCCCGTCCCGAAACTTCGGTATAGGGAACAAAAAATGGCAAGCTACCTACATCACACCGCTACGACCGTATACCCTTGCTGCGTTCCCGCCCTGGGGGATTCAACAGGAGCTGGTTGTGTAGGACTTGCCGCTGCAAAGATAAGGCTTTTTGAGGTTTTTGCAAGTATTTTTACATTTCAATTTTAATAAATACCTTGCGGAAAAATAATAGTTCGTAATGAAAATCCATAACATTTTAGTTCCTACCCTTTTAGTGCTTTTGATGGGCAGCTGTGGAAGCAATTCTGAAGATAAAAAAGATGCTTTTTCTCTGGAAATTAAGAACCAAAAGAAAGCTTATACCACAGAAGATGTGCTTACTATTTCTCTCAACAACAAAAAGAATATTGAAACAGATTCGGTTGTCTATTTTTTGAACAAGGATCGTGTATCGATAACAAATAACACTTTATCCCTTTCGGGGAAAAAACTTGGCGAGAAAACCCTAAGGGCTCAAATATACAGTGATGATGAAACATATGAAGCTTCTACGAAAGTTACCATACTTTCTTCCATAAAACCAAAACTTTATACTTATAAAGTACTGGAAACGTATCCACACGATATTAATGCCTATACCCAAGGACTTGAGTTTGAAAATGATACCTTATACGAAAGCACAGGCCAGTATAAGGAATCATCTTTGCGAAAAACTGATTACAGAACCGGAGAAGTTCTTCAAAAAGTAAGTCTTCCCGATCAATACTTTGGCGAAGGGCTCACCATATTAAACAATAAAATATATCAACTTACCTGGCGCGAAAACACTGGTTTTATCTATAATCTGAAAACAATGGAGCAAACCGGAACCTTTGTATATGGTGAAAGCAAAGAAGGTTGGGGACTTTGTCATGATGCCGAAAAGAATATCTATAAAAGTGATGGTACCGATAGAATCTGGACCTTAAACTCCAACACGCTAGCCGAAAAGGATTATATTGAAATTTTTACAAACACCAGTAAAATAAGCAGTGTGAACGAACTTGAATGGGTTGATGGAAAAATATATGCAAATGTGTACCAACAAGGTTCTATCGCTATAATTGACCCTTCAAACGGTGCCGTGGAAGGTGTTATTGATCTCACCGATTTAAAGGACAAAGTTACACAGCATCCTAAGCTGGACGTGCTTAATGGTATTGCATATAACGGGGAACCGAACATACTTTACATTACCGGAAAAAATTGGGATAAGCTTTTTAAAATTGAAATTCTTTTGAAATAATAAAACATTTCAGATTTAAGGAAGCAGATTTTTCTGCCACGAATGCACGAATATTTTAAGTAATTATTCGTGCATTCGTGGCAATTTTTTTATCTCCCATTTCCCTCAATGAAACGACCGCTTTACTCAAAAGCGGTTTTTTTATGGTTTGATGTTTGGTTTCTTTGAATCAACAAAAACCATCATTATGAAAAAATCCATCACAATCCGAATTCCAGAGCCTTGCCACGAAGATTGGGCTAAAATGACCGCAACTGAAAAGGGAAAATATTGCAGTGTTTGCACCAAAGATGTTTTCGATCTCACTTCAAAAACAGATGAAGAATTGGTTAAAATCCTTATTAAAAGCAAAAATGCCTGTGGCAGGGTAAAAAAATCACAACTAAACCGCGAAGTAAAAATGGAGCGTAAAAGCGGACAAAGTTTTGCTCCTCTGGCAGCTTCGATGTTACTTCCACTGACGCTCTTTTCAAACAGTCCAGGGTCTGAAAATAATTCACTTTCGGAAAAACCAATGGTTTCTTTAGGAATTGGTCGTTTCAGCAATAGTTTGGACAGAATTCAAATTGTTACCACTGGAACTATCAGGGATGAAAATGGAAACCCTTTAAAAAACGTTGCAATTTCTTCAAACGAAACCGGAGCCAGAGAATGGACCAATAAAAATGGAGAGTACAGCATAGTAACTTTAGATAGAGAGCAATTAACCTTTCAAAAGGAGAATTTTATAGAGCACCATATTAAATTGTCCAATAAATCAGAGCGACAAGACATTTATTTAATTTCAGAAACTCCTGTTACCACTTCGGTATTAGGGAGAATTGCCGTGCAGCAAATAGAGGAAAAGACTGAACAAGTTTCATTCATTACAAAAGGAGTGGTGTCTGACGATACAGCCTTACCGCTTCCAGGAGCAAATGTTATTATTAAGGGAACTTCCAAAGGAACACAGACAGATTTTGACGGTAATTATAGTATTGAAACCAAACCGGGTGATGTCTTGGTATTTAGCTATGTAGGGTTTGAAACTAAGGAAATTACGGTTTCAAATGTCTCAAATAATATTGATGTATCTCTGGAAGCGGGGGATTTTTTTCTGGGTGAAGTAGTTGTGGGTGGTATTTCTTGGGAAAGTTCTGAAGATTACGTGTCGTACAAAGATCCGGATTGGTATGAAAAAGCAAAACAAGCTTATAAGAATACCGTGAAGTTCCGCAAAATAAAGATTGCCAAAAAAAGGGCATTGCGAAAAGCAAAACGCAATAATAAGTAGTGGTTAGTAATTGCATTTGGCCGAATTGCGCAAATTACCCGTTGTAATTGGCTTTTGAAAAGTTCTTTGTATTACAATAATTAGCTTCATAAAAAGTTATATTTTTACCAAAATTATATTTGAATGAGGTATTTATACGGTTTGGCAATTTTGTGTTGCCTAGTATTATGGAGTTCTTGCCGCAACGATTTTGAAACCGTTGCCAGCACTGGGAACTTAGAATTTTCCAAAGACACGGTTTATCTTGATACTATTTTCACCAATATTGGGAGCAGCACCTATAATTTAAAGGTTTATAACCGAAGTGACGAGGATATTAATATTCCTACCCTACGGTTGGCTCAGGGAGAAGCTTCCAACTATCGGTTGAACGTTGATGGAATGCCCGGAAAAGTGTTTGAGAACGTACAGGTTTTGGCTAAGGACAGTATCTTCATTTTTATTGAAACCACATTCGACATCAATAATCTGCCAACGGATCCAAAGAATTTTCTTTATACAGACCAACTTCTTTTTGATAGTGGCGGTAACGAACAAAAAGTAGAATTGGTAACGCTCGTAAAGGATGCTGTTTTTCTTTTCCCTGAAAAATATGCTGACGGAACCACTGAAACATTGAACTTAGGACAAGACGAAAACGGAGAGGATATACTTGTAAAAGGATTCTTTCTCGAAGATGATGAACTTACTTTTACAAATGAAAAGCCGTATGTAATATACGGTTATGCTGCCGTTCCAGGAAATAAAACACTTACGGTAGAAGCTGGTGCCCGTGTTCATTTTCACGATGGAAGTGGAATAATCGTAGCACAAAACGCATCGATGAAATCACTAGGTTTACCAAGTTTAGATCGTGAAGAAATGGAAAACGAGGTGATTTTTGAGGGTGATAGGCTGGAACCTGCATTTGCCGATGTTCCGGGACAATGGCTTACTATTTGGCTAACCTCTGGAAGTGTGGACAATGAATTTAATTATACAACAATTAAAAACAGTACCGTTGGTATTTTAATGGAAGACTGCCCGGTTACGTTAAAAAATGTTCAGATTTACAACAGCACCAACGTTGGTTTACTTTCCAGGACGGGAAGTATCGACGCTGAAAATATGGTAATAAACAATAGTGGCCAATCCTCTTTGGCTATACAATTGGGCGGAAGTTATGAATTTAGACACTGCACATTTGCCAATTACTGGACCAACGGTTTTCGTTCCTTCCCTGCCGTTTCATTGGACAACAGCTTGGAAACTTCCACCGAAATTCTTGTTTCCGATTTGATAAAAGCAGACTTTACAAATTGTATTATTTACGGTAACGAACGTCGTGAGCTTTCGCTTTTCCAAGTTACAGGGGGCGCTTTCAATTTCAATTTTGAAAATTGTTTGCTGCGTTTTGAAGACCCTACTGGGGAATTTGACAATGATCCGTTATATAATTTTAACAACAGTGCGTTATATACCGCAACAAAATTTAATTTAGATCCTGTTTTCCAAAACACTGAAATGAATAATTTCAATATTGAAACTGGAACCTCGGGAGCAGAAAATATAGGGAAAGCCGGCGTACTTCCATTAACAGATTTAAATGGAACTTCCAGAAGCAATCCGCCTGATGCCGGGGCATATGAGACCACGGTCTTCCCCGAAGATTGATATAAAAAACCCGTCTTATCTGACGGGTTTTTTTATATCAATCTTTGAAAAAAATTATTTTACTTGTAACCATTTCAATTTCAATTTAGAGTTTTTAAGCTCCACGGGTTGCATTACCAACGTATCACCGCTGAAGTAAAACCTTCGTTCGGCAGTCAATCCAAATTCAGAAGGGTTGGAGTGTGAAAGTTTGAAGTGCGAAACAATACTATCCGCTTCAGAAACTTTGTAATTACCCATATAGTAGTAGGATTTGGTGATATGTTTCAAGGCTTCCAAAGAAATGGAATCGTTGAAATTAGGGAATTCAATTCCTGCTTTTTCGTAACCTTTTTCATATAGATGAAGTGCTACATGTTTATTTTTATCATACAACAAATAACCGTCCATACCGCCTTTGTAGTCACTCCAAGTGTTAGTGACGGTGTCGCGCACCTTCATACTTTCCAATTTCCAAAGACCTGTAATTGTTGGGTTGGATGGCATATCATTATTACATGAAAATGTAACTGCCAAAATTATAACTGAAACAATAATTTTTATTCTCAAATTTTTAAATTTAGTAATCAATCCTTCCCTCCTTTGCTTCCCACTTTTTAAAGACTTTACGTCCCTCTTCCCTATCCAGATTGATGAATTGTATGTTTCGGTTTTCAATATTTTTATCAATTTCAGCATAAATAAAATCATCGTCAAAACCTATTTCCGCAGCATCCTCTTTAGTGCAGGCGTAGTAAACCGCTTTTGGCCGCGCCCAATAAATGGCACCCAAACACATTGGGCAAGGTTCGCAGGAAGTGTAAATAATACAATCCTCGAGTTGGAAAGAGTCTAATTTTTCACACGCTTTCCGGATAGCAACAACCTCAGCATGAGCCGTAGGATCGTTGCTTGAAGTAACCTGGTTAAAACCTTCGGCTATAATTTCTCCATTTTTTACAATCACTGCTCCAAAAGGGCCTCCGGCATTACTATCCAATCCTTTTTCAGAAAGTTCGATGGCACGTTTTATAAATTGTTTGTTTTTTTCTGTAATCATTTTTTTAATTTGAAAATAATAAAAGTTCCTCTCCATCTTCGTAGGTATAGTTTCCCACTTCCGAAAGACCGAGCTTTTTTAAAAGTTTTATTGAAGAAATATTTTCCGGAATAGTTATACCAACTATGGTTTTCAGTTTTAATGTTTCTGAAGCAAACTGCATAACGGCTTTCGCAGCTTCAAAAGCATAACCTTTTCCGCTGTATTCAGCCAAAAAAGCAAAACCTATATCCGGGTGTTCCAGATTATCCCGCTTATATAAACCTGCTGAGCCCAATGCCATTCCATCTTCTTTTAAGGAGACCAAATAAGGCCCAAAACCATGCTTTTCATAACTGCTCAAATAATTCTTCTGCATATAAGCTTCGGCGTTTTCAATAGTTTTAATATTTCTATCCCCAATATTTTTAAGCCAGCCTTCGCTGTTCATAAGTTTATAAATAAAGGGAGCATCCTGTAAAGTGTACTCCCTTAATTTAAGTCGTTCGGTTTCTATAATCAACATTTAAAAATTTTCTGAAGAATCAAAGATAATTAATAGAATTGTTGCGAAGCGGCACAAATAAAAAAACCTTCAACTAATAGTTGAAGGTTCAATCAAAAATCAAACAAAACTATACTATTCAAATCGTTTTGAAAAACTGTCAATAAAACCATTAACCGCTGGAATTTCGTAACGTTTTCCTGTTATTTCAAACTTTAAAATATCTTTATAAGCGTTTGTTAAATTGTAATAAACTAAAGAAGCCGTATCTAACGACAATGTTTCAAACCCCGTTAAGTCCTGATAGGATTGTTGAATATTCATCCGCAAGTTTTCCTTTGAAAAAGAAACTTCGGGAGTAACCTCACCGTAAATATTATGGAATAAAAAATCTCTGCCATTAGAATTTTCTGCTTTAAATCCTACTTTATATATAGTTGCTTCTCCTGTTGTACTCATGTTAAAATTCTGTGGAGACGGGTTATTAATTGTAAAGTCAAATGCGGGAGTATTTATTCCTTCTGGAATATTGTTTGTAAGCAATTGTTTAGAATACTCTATGTTATTATTATGGTAATAGACATTAAATATATAATTATCAAAAACATTAGGCGGTGCAGAAGTTGAAAGCGATGTATTGCCTCCTGCAAAATTTCCATAAGCGATTGAATGATGAATATTACTTATATCATTATTTTTAAGTCCTTCTACTGAAAAGAAAGAAAAATTGTTTGATGGAATTTGTGTATTTACTGGGTTCGTAATTTCCGGCAGCGTGTTGTAATCAATATTAAAAACAGAGCCTTCAGGTATAGATTCTCCCCAGTAATATCTAACAAACTGATCATTGGGGCTTTTGAAAGAAACGTAGAAATCACTTGTTGGTGAACCTATTAAATTTGAACTGAAATTAAAATAGCCACCATTTTGCGGACCGCCATCTCCTTCTAAAGTAGGAGTAGATATAACCTCTAAAGGATAACCTGTATTGTTAAGTTTTAGGGTAATCTCGTCTTGCGAATTTTCACAAAAAAGACTTTGGCTTAAATAGTATGTTCCCGCTTCAATATTTGTAAACGTAACAAGTGAATATAGTTCTATACCAAGATCATTATCAATGTCATAGCGCATATAGCTCAAATCGAAATGCGCAGAAGGATCTTTAGAAAAACTTAAAGTTGTGAGTTGTCCTTTTTTCAAATCGCCACTGTCCAAAATAGTTCCATTTTCATCACTCAGAAAAGCACGCGTACTTGCATTATTGTTTCCAATATTATTAAATCGATCAACGTTTAAGTGTACGGTAAAATTTTGTGTTTCGTCTGCATCTTTTGAACAGCTAAATAATGTCACTGAAAGCACCAAAAAGAAGAATATTTTTTTCATAACTATAAATTTTAATGAATTGAAATTTAAAACACTTTACCCTATAGTCTGTTTCTTTTAAAAAAGTTGCGTTAAAACAAAAAACCTTCGGTGTCTAACCGAAGGTTTTAAAAATTTAGATAATGCTTCACTTAGTTCTTAAACAAAGGCAACCCTGCCATCATTTCATTTACTTTTTCAGCAATGCCTTCTAATCTGGCCTCATCTGAATGATTCATAATTACTTCATCAACTAAATCGACAATTTTTTCCATATCCTTTTCAACCAACCCGCGCGTAGTAACAGCAGCCGTTCCAATACGAATTCCACTGGTAACAAAAGGCGATTTGTCATCGAATGGTACCATGTTTTTGTTCACCGTAATTTCGGCTTTGCCCAAGGCTTCCTCAGCTTCTTTACCTGAAATATTTTTGTTGCGAAGATCAATAAGCATCATATGGTTATCGGTTCCGCCGGAAATAATATCGTACCCTTTTTCAACAAATTTCTGAGCCATTATGGCTGCGTTCTTCTTCACCTGTACCATATAATGAAGAAAATCATCTTTCAAAGCTTCCCCAAAGGCAATCGCTTTTGCGGCTATAATATGTTCCAATGGACCACCTTGATTTCCTGGGAAAATAGCACTGTCAAGCAAACTGCTCATTTTCTTTAGGCTACCATTTTTAAGCTTGTGGCCGAAGGGGTTGTCAAAATCCTTTCCCATTAAAATCATTCCTCCACGAGGTCCGCGAAGGGTTTTATGGGTTGTTGTGGTAACCACGTGGCAATGCGGAAGCGGGTCGCCAATAATTCCTTTTGCAATTAAACCAGCTGGGTGTGCAATATCTGCAAAAAGCAGCGCGCCAACCTTATCGGCAATCTCTCGAAAACGCTTGTAATCTATCTCTCTTGAATACGCCGATGCACCGGCAATAATCATTTTCGGTTTTTCCTTTATGGCAATTTCTTCTACTTTATCACAATCAATACGTCCAGTTTCTTTGTCAACTCCATAAAAAACAGGGTTGTATAGTCTTCCAGAAAAGTTAACGGGTGAACCGTGCGTTAAATGCCCACCGTGGGAAAGATCAAAACCTAAATAAGTATCTCCCGGATTCAAACAAGCTGCAAAAACCGCAGTGTTCGCCTGCGAACCGCTATGAGGTTGTACGTTTGCATATTCAGCTCCAAATAAAGCTTTTGCACGGTCAATAGCTATTTGTTCAACCTCGTCCACCACTTCGCAACCGCCGTAATAGCGTTTGCCCGGGTAGCCTTCAGCATATTTATTAGTTAAAACAGAACCTGCGGCTTCCATAACTTGGTCGCTCACAAAGTTCTCTGAAGCAATCAGCTCCAGACCATTCAATTGGCGTTGCTTTTCGGCTTCTATCAATTCAAAAATCTGTTCGTCACGTTGCATAGTAAAATTTTATTGTTTTGAAGATTGTATTTAGAGTTCATTTTTTTCGATTATAGCTTTGGAGTGCTACTCCTAAGGCATAAATTCACACAAAAGTTAATTAAAATCAAAAATAGCAAATCCATTCGGTAACTATAATGAAATATATATATTTGATGAAGAATTTTACTAACAAAACATAGGTTGTAACCAAAAAAGAAAAGTGAATTAATTTATTGATTTTTAATAAATTGATTTTTTTTAACTAGTTTTATTTACAACTACAAAAGAATATAAAAAATGCCAATAACCGCAAACGACCCCACACGCAAAACCTGGCTGGACACCGCTCCAGACACTGATTTTCCAATACAAAACATACCATTCGGCGTATTTTTAACGCGCGACGATATTATCACCATAGGAACCCGTATAGGCGATTATGCCATTGACCTTGGCGCCCTGCACCAGCTTGGATATTTTAAAGGAATTGACCTTACCGATGATATCTTTCTACAAGACACCTTAAATGATTTTATTAGCGATGGAAGAAAAACGTGGCGCTTGGTTCGAAATAGAATCGCTGATATTTTTGATGCGGAAAATCCTAAACTTCGCGATAACAAAGATCATAGACAGCACATCCTTTTTACGATGGATGAAGTAGAAATGCAACTACCCGTGCAAGTTGGCGATTATACTGATTTTTATTCCAGTAAGGAACACGCCACGAATGTAGGAACTATGTTCCGCGGAAAAGAGAACGCGTTGATGCCAAACTGGCTTCACATACCCGTAGGCTATCACGGAAGAAGCTCCTCAATAATCCCGAGCGGAATTAATGCCCGACGACCTTGGGGACAAACTATGCCAGAGGGTGCAACGGAGCCTGTGTTTGGCCCTTCCAAATTGGTAGATTTTGAATTGGAAATGGCATTCATAACTACCGATGCAAATGTATTGGGAGAGCCAATTCCTGTTGATGAGGCAGAAGAATATATCTTCGGATTAGTACTTTTCAACGATTGGAGTGCACGAGATATTCAAAAGTGGGAATATGTGCCGCTCGGACCATTTTTAGCGAAGAATTTTGCTTCGTCCATTTCGCCTTGGATTGTAACCTTGGACGCACTGCAACCTTTCAAAGTTGAAGGCCCGAAACCCGAAATGGAGCAACTACCCTATCTTCAGTATAAAGGAAAGAAAAGCTACGACATAAACCTTGAAGTATATATTGCTCCTGAAAAAGGAACTGAAACAAAAGTTTCTACTTCAAACTTTAAATATATGTACTGGAATATGAGCCAGCAGTTGGCACATCACACCATTAATGGCTGTAACGTGAACAGTGGCGATATGATGGGAAGCGGAACAATTTCAGGTCCAACGCCAGATAGTTATGGCTCTATGCTAGAACTTACTTGGCGCGGGGAAAAGCCTATTAAACTTTCCGATGGGTCAGAACGTAAATTTATAAACGATAATGATACCGTTATCTTAAAAGGTTTCTGTAAAAACGAAAAAGTGCGGATTGGTTTTGGGGAATGTAGAACAAAGCTTTTACCTGCCATCAAACAATAATATTTGGCACTACTATTGTAATTTAGCCTTCATAACCAAATCAATTTCGGTATGAAGGCTTTTTACATTATTCTATTTACGGCTCTTTTCAGCGCTTCTTGCAATAGCGTGAAGCGTACCCAAAAATTCGTTGCTCAAGGAAATTATAATCAAGCCATTGAACTTGCCGTAAAAAAACTTCAAAAAGATAAAGACGCGAAAGAATACGATGCCCACATTCGTCTTTTGGAAGAAGCCTATTTAAAGGCAAAGGAAGATGACACTCGACATATTAATTTTCTGAAAAAGGAAAATAGTCCTGCTGGCGCCAAAGAAATTTACTATACTTATCTCGATCTGCAGGCCCGCCAAGATTTAATTCGTCCCCTCCTTCCACTCTACAGTAATGAGATGGGCAGAAAGGCAAACTTTGTATTTTCAGATTATACCAATGATTTACTAGGTGCCAAAGATGCATATATAAAGTCTTTATATCAAGAAGCTATTGCTTACATGCAGCGCAACACTAAAAAGGATTACAGAAGCGCTTTTAATGTTTTTTGCGAATTGGATGAAGTGCAACCGAATTATCGCGACGTACATCAGCTTAGGGAAGATGCCCGCTTTCGCGGAACAGATTTCGTATTTGTTACTTTAAATAATCATACTGGCCAGTTTATTCCTTTTCGGTTAGAGCGGGATTTGCTTGATTTCAACACCTATGGATTGGATGATTTTTGGACTGAATATCACGGCCAACGGACGAACGGTATCAATTATGACCTGGGAGTTGACTTAAATTTTCAGACCATTCAAATTTCCCCTGAACGAATTTCAGATAGGCAATATACCCGAACACAGCGCATTAAGGATGGGTATGAATATGGTCGTGACCGCAAGGGGAATATTGTGCGCGACAGTCTGGGCAACCCAATCAAAATTGATAAGTATATTAATGTTTCAGCCCAGATTACCATCACCACCCAGCAAAAAAGTGTATTTGTGGGCGGCACCGTGGTTTACATGGATTTGAACAGAAGGCGGCAATTAAACAGTTTTCCAATTTCCTCGGAATTTGTTTTTGAAAATGTCTTTGCAAAATATCGAGGCGATGAACGCGCCCTGACCCCCGAGGACCGAAGACTGCTGAACAATTACTTTATACCTTTTCCGAACAACGAACAAATGGTCTTTGATGCCGGAACAAATATAAAAGAACGGTTTAAAGAAATTTTAAGGGACAATACCTTTTAAATCTTAAATATATCGCTCCAAGTGCGAAGCCTCAATAGAATGATGCGAATCATGGTGTACCACTGCCCCATTTTTAATAACAATAATTTGCGGACTTTCATGCTGCACTTTAAAACGAGCCGCTATTTCGTTTGATATATCACGGTTTTGCAATAAATCCAAGAAATAAAGTTTTAGCTGATTGTCAGTAAGATTGTAGTTTTTCTCAAACAATTTTAAAACCCCTCGGCTAATTCCGCAACGGGTGGAGTGTTTAAAAATAGCAATAGGTTTGGTTTTGGATTCCTCTACGAGTTCATCCAATTGTTCCATAGTGCCCAAAACGTGCCACGGCACTTCTACTATTTCTTCTTTCGCAATGTCTCTCGGTGTTTTAAATATATCTAATAATCCCATGGTTTTCTTTTTTTACAAAACTACAAGTTATAGCCATGATATTATCTAAAAGAAATTATAAAAAGCACAACTTTAAATCAGTCATAATGTCTGTTAAACTAGTGGTTTTTACGGACATTATGTCTTAATTTTATTGTGGCTTTGTATTTGAAAACACTAAACCACAAACAATAAATAACAAACTTTTTTATATATGAACTTTAACAACTTTACAATAAAAAGCCAAGAGGCCATACAGCAAGCGCAGCAGATTGCGCAGGGCTACGGCCACCAGCAAATTGAAAACGAACACCTCCTCAAAGCTATTTTTGAGGTGGATGAAAACGTGGCGCCTTTCATCTTAAAGAAACTTAACGTAAACCTTGTTACCCTAAAACAAATCTTGGACAAGCAATTGGAAAGCTTTCCAAAGGTTTCCGGCGGTGATATTATGCTTTCGCGTGAAGCAAACAAAACGGTAATCGAAGCCAGCAATATTGCAAAAAAGATGGGCGATGAATATGTTTCCATAGAACATCTTTTATTGGCGATTCTAAACTCAAAAAGCAGCATTGCACAGAGCCTGAAAGACCAAGGCGTAACCGAAAAGGGAATGAAAGCCGCGATTGACGAACTCCGCGGTGGTGAAAAGGTAACCTCCCAAAGTGCCGAGGAAACTTATAATTCCTTAAACAAATACGCCAAAAACCTCAACCAACTTGCCCGTGATGGCAAGCTGGATCCCGTTATTGGCCGTGATGAGGAAATACGAAGAATTCTTCAAATCCTTTCGCGAAGAACCAAAAACAACCCGATGCTCGTGGGCGAGCCCGGTACAGGAAAAACTGCCATTGCGGAAGGTTTGGCGCATAGAATTGTTGATGGCGACGTGCCCGAGAACCTAAAATCAAAAGAGATTTATTCTTTGGATATGGGCGCGCTGATTGCAGGAGCCAAATACAAAGGAGAATTTGAAGAGCGTCTAAAAGCCGTAATCAAAGAAGTAACTTCCAGTGAGGGAGATATCGTGCTTTTCATTGACGAAATCCACACCCTCGTTGGCGCCGGTGGCGGACAGGGTGCCATGGACGCCGCGAATATTTTGAAGCCCGCCCTTGCGCGTGGCGAATTGCGCGCCATTGGAGCAACGACATTGGATGAATATCAAAAATATTTCGAAAAAGATAAAGCCCTGGAACGCCGTTTCCAAAAAGTAGTTGTGGACGAACCCGATACCGAGAGCGCTATTTCAATTCTTCGTGGAATTAAGGAGAAATATGAAACCCACCACAAGGTGCGCATTAAGGACGAAGCAATTATTGCCGCTGTAGAACTATCAGAACGATACATAACAAATCGTTTTCTTCCCGATAAGGCAATTGACCTTATGGACGAAGCAGCCAGTAAACTTAGAATGGAAATCAATTCCAAGCCAGAAGAACTTGACGTTTTGGACAGAAAGATTATGCAGCTTGAAATTGAAATTGAAGCCATAAAGCGTGAAAAAGATGAAACCAAACTGAAATCGCTTCACTCAGAATTGGCAAATTTAAAAGAAGAACGCAACGAACTCAACGCAAAATGGCAAAGTGAAAAAGAGGTGGTGGACAATGTACAAAACCTTAAAACCCAAATTGAGGAATACAAACTGGAAGCCGAACGTGCTGAACGTGAGGGCGATTTTGGAAAGGTAGCCGAATTGCGTTACGGTAAAATCAAGGAAGCACAGGAAGAGCTTAACAAACTTGAAACCCAGCTTGCCGAAAATCAAGATGGTTCTTCTATGATTAAAGAAGAAGTAACCCGTGAGGATATTGCCGAAGTAGTTGCAAAATGGACCGGTATCCCGGTAACCAAAATGTTGCAGAGCGACCGAGAAAAACTTTTAACGTTGGAAGACCACTTGCACAAACGCGTAGTGGGCCAAGACGAAGCCATTCAGGCCGTAAGTGATGCCATACGCCGTAGCAGAGCAGGATTACAGGATGAAAAGAAACCAATAGGTAGTTTCCTTTTCCTGGGAACCACAGGTGTAGGTAAAACCGAGCTTGCAAAAGCCCTAGCGGAATATCTGTTTGACGATGAAAACGCAATGACCCGTATCGATATGAGTGAATACCAAGAGCGGCACAGTGTGAGCCGCTTGGTGGGTGCCCCTCCCGGATATGTGGGTTATGATGAAGGCGGGCAGCTAACAGAAGCCGTACGCCGCAAACCGTATAGCGTAGTATTGCTGGACGAGATTGAAAAAGCCCATCCGGATACTTTCAATATTCTATTGCAGGTTTTGGATGAAGGGCGTTTGACCGACAACAAAGGGCGCTTGGCAGATTTCAAGAATACGATTATTATTATGACCAGCAATATGGGAAGCCAGATAATCCAAGAGCGTTTTGAGAGCGTGAAAGACCCTGAGACTGCTATGGAAGGTGCCAAGGTAGAAGTACTTGCCTTACTGAAACAAACCGTGCGCCCAGAGTTCTTAAACCGCATTGACGACATTATTATGTTTACGCCACTTTCAAAAACGGACATTCAGAAAATTGTTGGCCTGCAATTGAAAGGCGTTTCCAAAATGTTGCTGAAACAGAACATTGTGCTAGACGCTACGCCAGAAGCTATTAAGTACCTTTCAGAAAAAGGGTACGATCCGCAGTTTGGCGCAAGGCCGGTAAAAAGGGTAATACAGCGCGAAGTACTTAACCAGCTTAGTAAAGAAATACTTGCCGGAAAAATTACTACCGAGAGTGTTATCTTGCTGGATAGCTTTGATGATGGACTGGTTTTTAGAAACCAGGATGCCGTTATCGATGAAAAGTAAGCAATAAATAAATTAAAACTATAAACCCCTGGGCGTTTGCCTAGGGGTTTTTATTTTAGTAGAAGAAACAGAATAAAGTGGTTTTAAATAGTTCTTTTGTATGTTTCAGAGCTATAAATAGCGTGTGGTTTACTTTTCTGAGATTTCTTTCAGTTTGTTTAATGCGTTTGGGTAGGTCTTATCAAAGTAATCCAAGTATTCATCAACAACATCTACTTCTACGGTTACAGTAGTAACGCCATTGTTTTCGTTAAACTTGTAGTTTTCGTGTCCACCTGCCCATTTTTCTACCATTTCACCAGAGGTTATCTCTGTATCGCCATCTAAAATTCCATAGTGTCTGATTGAAACAAAACTTGCAGGCTTATTTTCTACTATTTCTGCAACCATGCCCCCTCTTTTGCCATTTTCATCCTGCCCCACAAAAAGTATTTTGCTTCCTTCATTCCAGCTGCCCTCAAAAGTGGAGGTAGGATTGAAAGCTGCTGTCCACGACTCATAAGTAGCTTTATCTTTTAAGCCAAGCATCGTTTCATAGACCTTTTGAGACGATGCATTTATCTTTTTTTGGTATTGTATCTTTTTCATCGGTAGTTGTTTTAAAGGCTTAAATTTAGCTAATATTCTGAATTTAATAATGTTAGCTTTTAAATTTATTAATTCTTAAAAAGTGCACTTCTTTCTTGGCCAGCCAAGGGTTGCGGATAGCGAGAAGCGGGGCGGAAAGCCTTTTTTTGTGTTTTTTGCCAAAAACAGTGCTCCAGAATGTAGCATGGCTTTTTTTAAAAGCACCAAATTTGGCTCATTCTCAAGTCCAATCAAAAAAACAAAGCCGCTTAAAACGGCTTATATTGGTTCGGACTTAAAAATTTAAGGGGTTGTGCAACGGTTACTATTGTTGTATGCCGTTTTTTATTTTTCATTTATCAGTTCTGTTGTCTTGAATGAGAACATAGTCAAATCGTGCATTTTCTTTTCTACATTCTTGTATTTCCCTACATAAAATGTGATAATTGGACAGGTTTGATATGTTCCTGTACTGTCCGTTTTGCTTCCAGTTCCAGAGTGTTGTTCTCCAAAAACATAAACCGAATCTTTATCAAATTTCACGTCTTTATCATAGAAATTTAAAAATCGGATTTCTTGTCTGTTATTGTCTTTAACGTAATAATATTTGTTAAACTGCCAACCGAACTCCGCCTTAAACTTTGTAATCAAAAGTCCGTTAGTGTCAATTTCATAAATCCGTTTTCCATTTTCCAATTTTTCTTCTTTTCCTTTTCCGTCACAAAGGCTAATTTTTACTGGTCCAGTATAACCATCAGGAATTAGCGTAATCGTATCAGTCGCACTATTTGAGCAACTAAAGAGTAAAATTGAAGTCAGTATTATTAAGTATTTCACGGTTCTCTCTAATGGCATACAACTATTATATATCAAATGCAGTATATTTTCCATGTTTCTGCTAATATATTAATTTATCCCTTCCCTACCACCGCCAGTAGCGTATCTACCTTTGTTTTTAGTATCCTATTCTCCTCCTCCAGTTGTGCAATGCGTTGTGCTTGGGTGGTGTCTTCGGGTACGTTTGTGGTGTAGGTTTGCGGCAATTGCGCGGCCAGGTCTGCAAAAAAATTGTGCTCTACCGCCACACATATATCCCAAAGCACATTGCATTGCAAACTCTTGCGCTCCTCATAATCTTGAACGGTCGCCCTGCTCCGGTTCATTACCCGCGCAAGTCCAGATTTGTTAATGCTGTTTGTTTTATAATAGGTTTTCAGTAAATTCCCTAAATGTGGAGGTATTAATTTCTTCTGTGTTTTCATTTTTAGTAGTCTTTATAGTTAATTAGTGTTTTTTGTAAGATAAAATCCAACAGCTGTATGTTTTAGCCTAACACGTGTAAGGTATTTTCTAACAGAAGTATGTTTTAACCTTACATTTATTAGGTGTTTTATAACAAAAGTATGTTTTAGACTTACTTGTTTTAGATTGTTTCTAACAGCTGTATGTTTTAGCCTTACGGGTGTTAGGCAATCTCTAACAGTTGTATGTTTAAGGCTAACAAAATTCATTATTCTTTTGGCCCGCCCTTCTTTTTCTCCCTTTTTCCCTGCTTCTCAAACCGCCACGCCAACTCCCCCATCGCGCTTTGTGCGTGGGGAACGCCCGCCTTTGCAGAAACCTTGTACATTCCATAGTGCGCTAGCCCCGTGCCGTAGGCCTCGTGCCCTACGATGCGCTCCACGTCTTTCAGCAGATAGTTTAGTCCATTTATGCTGCTGCGCAGGGTTTGCAGTTGTTTAAATAGTTTTAGGTCTGTATCTGTGTTATCGTTGAGCAGTACTGGGGGCAAGATACCCGCGCCAATGCCGTTCTTGAGCCGCACCACATCTTCCACAAAGGCCAGGTTGCGCACGTCTAGCGAGCGGTAGCGTTTGCGTTCCGCATCAGTGAGAGTGCCTTTGGGCAGCAGCTCCCTTATTTCCTGAATTTTTTGAAGTATAAGCGCCAAGGTGGCCTCGTCCAGCGTTTCGTGGATCTGGTTGTAGCTTATGTTTGCCATAAGTAATCAATAAAAAAGTTATACAATATACTATAAGCGGCAGGAGCCGCAACTGGGGAGAGTGCTAAATGTAATAAAAAAACAGAAAGACTAAAGCGGAATTTTTTTCAAAATTTGAAAACAAAAAAAAGACCCCTTAAAATCTCAATAACTTGAAATTTTAAGGGGCCCGGCTTCAAATAAAGTGGTAATTAAAGTTTAGGTGAAAACTACCACTTGTCAATCTTTTCCTTCAATTTTTCTTTAGACTCACCTGTCTTCTCTTGAAGGCGACCAAGCAATTCATCAGATTTTCCTTCGGCATACTTTAGGTCATCATCGGTAAGGTCTGCATATTCTTGTTTAAACTTACCTTTTACTTGGTTCCATTTTCCTTTAAACTGATCTTCGTTCATAGCTTTTTTGTTTTAAGTTAAATTAATTTTTCTTTTTCGTTTTATAAAATTACAACAGTTAGCATCCTATTTATAATAATGAAATATTAAAGATTCAGCCGTTTTAGTTATAACTTTGCCAATGAGTCTTAAAAAATGTTATTTAAAAAAAAATTTATGAAACATTTCATCGTACTGTTAACAATATTGCCATTTTTTACATTCTGCGGCCAACAAAAGAATAAAGAAGAAACCTCACAGACTCCCCAAACCCAGGAAAGTATTTCTGGTAATTACAGCGCCACCTATTACCTTATACGCCATGCCGAAAAAGTGCGCACAGACCCTAAAGACCCAGATCCTGCCTTAAATATAGACGGCATGGTGCGCGCCAAGCGTTGGGCCACCTATTTTGAACCCATCAAGATTGATGAAATTTACATTACCAAATACATGCGCACCAAGCAGACCATTTCGCTCATAGCACAGCAAAAACAGATTTCCCCAAAGCGCTACGACCCCAATACTGTTTATTCGGAAGAATTTTTAAAACAAACGAACGGCAAGACTGTGCTTATTGCGGGCCACAGCAACACCACCCCGCAATTGGTAAACCAGCTAATAGGCGAAGAAAAATTTGAGGATATGGACGATAATGATAATTCCACACTTTTTAAGGTAACCATAAACGGCAGCGACAAAAAGGTAGAAACCATTACTGTTGAGTAGTGAGTAGTAGATATTGAAATATTAATTATTCATTAAACATCATACATTTTTCATTATTCATTCTACTTTTGCACCTATGGCAATTCAGAAAAACGTAAAAATAAAAAACCGAAAAGCTAAGTTTGAGTACGAAATTCTCGATACCTATACTGCCGGCATTGTGCTTCGAGGTACCGAAATTAAAGCCATACGCGAAGGCAAGGCATCTATTGCCGAAAGTTTTTGCGATTTCAGCAATGGGGAGCTTTTTGTGATTAACATGACCGTGCAGGAATACAGCCACGCAACACATTACAACCATTCCCCAAAAAGCGAGCGCAAGCTACTATTGAACCGCAGCGAACTAAAAAAACTGGAAAAAGAAGTAAAAAACAGCGGACTTACGATAATACCCCTATTACTCTTCACCAATGATAAAGGTTTGGCCAAGGTAGATATTGCCCTTTGCCGCGGTAAGAAAGAATACGACAAACGCGAAGCCATTAAAGAACGCGACTCTAAAAAACAGCTAAGCAGGATTAAAAAGGCTTTTAATAATTAATTCATAAAAATTTTACTGGCACACAAGCTTTTGGTATTTTGGTTGAAGAATAAACCATAGTACCCATTGTTCCTTTTTATGAAAAAAACAATCCTTGTTTTTCTACTTTTTTCAACGTATTTTCTTCAAGCCCAAATAATCGGGAAAGTCACTGATACCAAAGGTCAGCCCCTGCCCTACGTAAACATTTATCTTCAAGATAGCTACATAGGCACCACCACAAATGACGATGGTAATTATTCACTAAATGTAGCTGAAAATACTGATTACAAAATCATCTTTCAGTTTTTGGGTTATAAAACCTTGACCAAAACCATTTCCCCCAACGTTTTTCCTTTTATTCTAAACGTTTCCCTCGAGGAAGAAACCACCAGCCTAGATGAAGTTGTGGTTAACACTTCAGAAGATCCCGCTTATCGTATCATTCGAAAGACAATCGCACAACGCAAAGAAAACCTAGAAAAGCTAAGTGAATACTCTGCAGACTTTTACTCACGCGGCCTCTGGAAAGTAAAGAACGTACCCGAAAAAATAATGGGGCAGGAAGTGGGTGATTTTGACGGAATGCTTGATTCTACACGTACGGGCATCATTTACCTCTCAGAAACCATCTCAGAAATAGCCTACCAAAAACCCGATAAATTCACTGAAAAAATAATTGCCAGCAAAGTAAGCGGGAACGATAACGGCTTCAGCTTTAACAGTGCACAAAGCGCCAATCTTTCTTTTTATGAAAATACGATTGAATTAAACGCAGCTCTCGTTTCACCCATTGCCAATAATGCGCTGAGCTATTACAACTATAAATTGGACGGCGTTTTTTACGAAGGCCCCAAACTTATCAATAAAATAAAAGTCATTCCCAAACGCCCAAATGACAGGGTTTGGCAAGGCTACGTTTATATAGTTGAAGACGATTGGCAACTTTACGGCGTGGAACTTTCTACAACTGGCGCCGCCATACAAGTGCCCTTTGTGAGCAATTTGATGGTGAAGCAGAATTATAAGCACGATACTACAAATGAGTTTTGGGTGAAAATTTCACAATCCGTCGATTTCGGTTTCGGTTTTTTGGGAATGGAGGGCGATGGTCGTTTTATAGCCGTTTACAGCAATTATGAATTTAAGCCACAGTTTACCAAAAAATCCTTTACCAACGAAGTGCTTTCCTTTAAACCCGAGGCCAACAAAAAAGACAGTCTGTTTTGGAGAGGTAGCCGCCCCGTGCCCTTAACTGATGAAGAGCTTAAGGATTACCTAAAAAAAGACAGCATTCAGGTTTTAAGGCGCTCCAAGCCCTATTTGGATTCGCTCGATGCCAAGTCAAACAAACCTGGTGTTTTGAGCTTGTTAACAGGCTATGCCTTTAAAAATTCCTTTGAAAAATGGTCCGTCGGCTATGAAGGCCCGTTGCCCAACATAAATTTCAATACCATACAGGGATGGAAGAGTACGGCGGGACTAACGTTTAACAAATGGTACGATGATAACCAAACCAATACCCTTTCGGCAGCTCTTCGTGCAGATTATGGCATTGCGGAAGATAGACTTCGGTTTACGGCAGACATTCTTCGGAATTTTAATTGGACCGATAAATTGCGTATTTCCCTTTCCGGAGGAAGCACAGTGACCCAATTTAACGCTTCCGAACCTATTTCACCACTTATAAATACTTTCGCCACCCTTTTCTTTGAAAGAAACTATATGAAGCTGTACGAGCTTAATTTCGGACGAATCGGCTACAGTCAGGAAGTTTTTAACGGGCTGCACCTGTATGCCGCTGTGGCTTATGAAAACAGAAAGCCGCTTTTCAACAATACCGATTATGTTACCATTCCTTTTGATGATGTAAGCTACACGAGCAACAACCCATTGGCTCCAAACGATTTCAACAACGCTGCGATTGAGGAACACAACATTGTAAAGAGCAAAATCCGCACGCGAATCAACTTCGCACAAAAGTATTTTTCGAACCCTGATATGAAATTCAACATTGGCGACAACAAATACCCTGAGTTAAATCTTTCGGTGGAAAACGGAACGGCGATTACTGAAAGCTATTATGATTACACCCAATTTGAAGCCAGTTTGAACCAATCCATTTCCTTGGGAAATAAGGGCCAGTTCTACTACAATTTAAAAGGGGGAACATTCGCAAATGGCGATGGAATCTCGTTTATTGATTACAAACACTTCAACGGAAACCAAACGCGGGTGGGCACTTCGCCGAATTATACCAATGTTTTTAACTTGATGCCCTATTACGATTTCAGCACCAACAAAAGCTATTTTGAGGGACATTTGGAGCATGATTTCCGCGGGTGGATTTTGGGGAAAATCCCCGGAATCAATCAAATCAACCTCAACTTGGTAGCTGGCGCACATTTTTTAAGTACCGAAGAAAGAAAACCATATTCAGAATTTTCCGTAGGTATAGATAACCTTGGCATTGGTAAGTTTAGATTGCTACGTGTAGATTATGTACGGTCGTACTACAATGGCGGAAGTGATGGGGCCTTCATTTTTGGATTGAAGTTTTTGGATTTGTTAGGGCTTTAAATAAAATTATTATGAAAACCATATTTAAATTAATACTCGCCTTTTCGTTTTTCACAAGCTGTATCCCGATGCAAAAAGTGCCGAAAGATGCAGTAATGACAGACTTTTTCCACTTTCAAAAAGCGAAGGATTACGATGCTTCCAAATGGGCGGTATTTCTTCCCGGAACCGGTGGCTTGCGGATTTTTAAGGACACAACGCATTATTATGACGTTGCCGAAAAACTCAACGCCGAGGGAATTTCGGTTTTGCTGGTTGATAATGCCGCAGCTTATAAAGCTTCCAAAAGAGACGTGGACGAAGAGGAACCCGCACAAATTCTTTGGACGCTGGAAGAAGCCTTAAAATGGGCAAAACAGAAAGGAAAAATTGATCCCAATTCTGATGGAAGTATTGTGGGGTGGTCGCGCGCAGGCTTGGGTTTAATTCCTTTGGCAAATGACGCTTCAGAACTTGAAAGGCTTAAAGTGAAGAGCATTGCAATGTTTTATCCTGCAAATGGTTACGAAATTCAACTTAAACCAAAAGTTCCAGTGCTCGTTTTGACAGGCGGAAAGGACAGAATCGTAAAAGTTGATGATATTTTGAAGTATATGATAGCCGAAAACGCAACCATTAAAGTGTATGACGATGCATATCACGGATACGATGTAGCAAGTTTGGAAAAAGGAAAGTATTATCGCTATATTCCCTTTATCAGCAAAAAGCATTACCTTTTGAAATACAACGAAGAAGCCGCAAAGGAGTCGACAGACGAATTAATTAAATTTCTAAATAAATAAATTTACTGCGCTTCTGCGATATTTTTTTCCGCAAAATCACAAAGTTCACAAAGAGAAATTATGGCAATACCCTTTCCTATTATAATTACCGAGCGGTTAAATCTGCGGAAAATAATTCCAAGTGATTTGGATAGGGTTCACTTTTTACGTTCCGACAAAGCAATCAATAAATACATAAAACGGGAACCACAAACTTTGGAAACCGCCAAAGCACATATTGAAAGATTGGATTCAAATCTAAAAAGGGATATAGCCATCGCTTGGGGAATTACAACCAAAGAATCAAATGTATTGATTGGCTCAATTTGTCTTTGGAATTTCTCTGAAGATAAAAAAAATGCCGAAGTGGGTTACGACCTCGACCCAAAATTTCAAGGCAAGGGAATTATGAGCGAAGCACTAAAAGCGGTTTTGGATTTTGGCTTTAACCAAAGAGGTTTTGAAACCATCGAAGCTTATACAGATTTTAGGAATATTCCTTCAAAAAAGCTCTTAAAACGACATGGATTTATTCCAAGTAGGAACAAACAAGATGCTGATAACCAAAACAATGAAGTGTATTATATAAACCGTTAGTTTTTGTCTTCCAAAAGTGGTACAAATCGGAATTCCCCATACTCTTCTTTTTCAAATTCGGTCTCAGATTTACGTAAAAACACGGTCATAATTTGCGTATTTTCACCTACGGGAATGACCAATCTTCCACCAATTTTCAATTGCGCCAACAACGGGTTTGGAACAAAAGGTGCTCCGGCCGTTACGATAATTCCGTCAAATGGAGCTTCCTCCTCCAGCCCAATATAGCCATCTCCAAATATCAGGCGTTTGGGTTTGTAACCAAGTTTTGGTAAAAAAAGTTTTGTCTTTTTGAAAAGTTCGTTTTGCCTTTCAATTGTATAAAGTGTTGCACCAATTTCCAAAAGCACTGCCGCTTGGTAGCCACTCCCCGTTCCTATTTCAAGTATTTTATCGCCTTTTTTAACCTCTAGAAGTTCCGTTTGGCGGGCAACGGTATAGGGTTGCGAAATGGTCTGGTCTGCAGCAATTGGGAAAGCTTTATCAACATAGGCATGGTCCACAAACCCAGAGTCCATAAAAAGATGCCGTGGGATCTTGCCAATGGCCTGCAGAACATTTTTATCAACAATCCCTTTCTCCTTAAGGGTTTCGACCAATTTTTTACGCATTCCTTGGTGTGTAAATGTATCTTTCACGGCTTGTTTATTTTAAACCACAAAGTAACCAAATTTGTTATCAAAGCACAATTTACATTTGCATAAATATGTATCAATAACTTGTAAACTCTAATCCCATAACCTTTTCAACTTTCCCCCGAAACACGTACATTTGTGAAAAACACACGCCAATGCTAAAAGCGGGAGTTCTGGGTGCCGGTCACTTGGGAAAAATACATTTGAAATTGCTGCAACAATCCACAAAGTATGATCTTGTGGGTTTCTTCGATGCCAGCAAAAAAGCTTCGGAACAAATAGAAACTGAATTCGGCTACAAAAGCTTTCCTTCCATGGAAAGCCTTATAAATGCTAGCGACATGGTGGTTGTAGTAACACCCACCAGCGCTCATTTTGAATGTGCTGAAAAAGTAATAAAAGCTGGAAAACATCTTTTTATTGAAAAACCAATCACACAAACTGTTGCGCAAGCTGAACAGATACGCGATTTGGCCAAAGAAATGAAGGTACGCGGACAAGTAGGACAAGTGGAACGCTTTAATCCGGCATTTCAGGCAATTAAGGATAAAATCCACAACCCAATGTTTATTGAAACGCACCGTTTGGCGGAATTCAATCCGCGCGGAACAGATGTTTCGGTGGTTTTGGATTTGATGATACACGACATCGATGCAATTTTAAGCGTTGTAAAAAGCCCTGTAAAAGCTGTGAGCGCAAGCGGAGTTTCGGTAATTAGCGAAACTCCAGATATAGCAAATGCCCGAATTGAGTTTGAAAACGGTTGCGTGGCAAATCTTACCGCAAGCCGCATTTCACTCAAAAAAATGCGGAAGGCACGTTTCTTTCAGCGAGATGCCTATATTTCAGTGGATTTCCTGGAAAAGAAATGCGAAGTTGTAAAAATGAAGGACGCTCCAAAGGAAATAGACGATTTCGCAATGGTTTTGACCAATGCCGAAGGTATTAAAAAACAGATCTATTTCGAAAACCCAAAAATAGAAGCCAACAACGCCATACTAGACGAACTTGAAAGTTTTTACGAAGCCATAAAAGCTGATAGAACGCCGGAAGTATCGCTTATGCAAGGCACCGAAGCGCTTCGGGTTGCAATGTTGATAATTGAAAATTTTAAGAAAATATAAATCACATAAAGTTCATTTTAATGAAAAACGTAGCAGTAATAGGCGCAGGAACCATGGGCAACGGTATAGCCCACACCTTCGCACAATTCGATTATAAAGTACAATTGATTGATGTTCAACAAACATCGCTTGACAAAGGTATTGCCACCATTACCAAAAATCTGGACAGAATGGTAGCCAAAGAAACCATTACTGAAGCCGATAAGCAACGAACCCTCAAAAACATAACCACCTACACCAATCTTGAGGAAGGTGTGGAATACGCAAGTCTTGTAGTGGAAGCAGCTACAGAAAATGTAGATTTGAAGCTGAAAATTTTCCGTGATTTGGATAAATTCTGTCCTGACGATACCATTCTTGCTAGTAATACTTCCTCTATTTCAATTACACAGATTGCTTCGGTAACGTCGCGACCGGGAATGGTTATCGGGATGCACTTTATGAATCCGGTGCCGATTATGAAATTGGTGGAAATCATTAAAGGTTACAGCACCAGCGAAGAAACATTCAAAATTGTTGAGGAGCTTTCCAAAAAACTGAACAAAGTGCCCGTAGAGGTAAATGATTACCCAGGTTTTGTGGCAAACCGCATTTTGATGCCGATGATAAACGAAGCTGTTGAAACACTGTACAACGGCGTGGCTGGCGTGAAGGAAATTGATACCGTAATGATGCTCGGAATGGCGCACCCAATGGGCCCACTGGCATTAGCAGATTTTATTGGCTTGGACGTTTGCCTTTCAATTTTGAAAGTGATGCACGAAGGCTTCAAAAACCCTAAATACGCCCCTTGCCCGTTATTGGTTAATATGGTAAGGGCAGGAAAACTGGGCGCCAAAAGTGGTGAAGGTTTTTACGACTACAGCCAAAACCGAAAAGCAGAAGACATTTCAAAGATGTTTTCAAAATAATTACTTGTAGGCTGTTATTGCAACTTCCACTGAATACTGAATACTGAATAAATGGCAAAAATTATCCCCTTTAAAGCCGTCCGCCCTACGCGGGACAAAGTGAGTCTTCTTGCAGCACGTTCCTATGACAGCTATACGGCAATGCAAGTAGAGTCGCGCTTGCGGGACAATCCGTTTTCGTTTTTGCACATTGTGAATCCGGGCTATAAATACCAAAAAGAAATTTCAGGTGAAGAACGTTATGGCTTGGTCAGAAACCGCTATCAGGAGTTTAAGGAGGATGGCATATTTATCCAGGATGAAAAGCCTTCATTCTATATTTATAAAATTGTAAACCGGGACGGACTTGAGTTTAGCGGTATTGTTGCCGCCGCAAGTGTTCAGGATTATGCAGATGATGTTATAAAAAAACACGAGGACACACTTGAGTTTCGGGAATTGATCTTTAAAGAATATTTAAAAACCGTGGGCTTCAACGCTGAATCTGTACTCCTCACCTATCCTGACAATCCTGAATTGGAGGAGATAATAAACTCTGTGATGTTGAGCCGTCCAGAATATGAGTTTACAACCACTTATCGCGACACGCATTATGTATGGAACGTAGATAATGAAGAAACCCTGCAAAAAATTCAAGAAATTTATAGTGAAATGCCTTCATTATACATTGCCGACGGCCATCACCGCTCTGCTTCTTCTTATTTATTGGCGAAGGATTTAAAGGAAGAAAACCCAAACCATACAGGCGATGAAGCTTATAATTTTTTTATGAGCTACCTCATTCCTGAAAGCGATTTAAAAATATACGAATTCAACCGTTTGGTAAAAGACCTTAATGGTATGGAAAAAGAAGAGTTTCTAATAAAATTGGATGAATTTTTCCGAATAGAAAACCGTGGCATGGAATATTACAAACCCTCAAAGTTGCATCATTTCAGTATGTATTTGGATGGTGAATTCTATTCATTATACCTACGCAAAACAAAATATGAAATAAAAAACGCCTTGGATGCTCTAGACACACACATTCTATACGTAACAATTTTAAAGCCACTGTTAGGTATTGAAGATCTCCGCAACGATCAACGCATAGAGTATTCCCACGGAAAAAAGGATTTGGCATATGTTAAAACCGCTGTGGATTCGGGAACCTTCGCCGTAGGTTTTGGGTTGTTGCCCGTTACAACAGAAGAAATAAAAATGATTGCAGACGAAGGCTTAAAGATGCCTCCAAAAAGTACTTATATTGAACCAAAGCTTAGAAGCGGCGTTACTATTTACGAATTCTGAAAAAAGAAGAAAGAAAAAGAAAAAAGATGACTATTTCAGAGAATTTAAAAAAATTCAATAAAGAACTGCCCGATAACGTTACGTTGGTAGCGGTTTCCAAAACCAAGCCAACTAGTGATTTGATGGAAGCCTACAATGCCGGGCAGCGCGTTTTTGGTGAAAACAAAATACAGGAAATGGAGGCCAAATGGCAGGAAATGCCAAAGGATATAGAATGGCATATGATTGGCCACGTGCAGCGCAATAAGGTGAAATATATGGCACCGTTTGTGAGTTTGATACACGCGGTGGATAGCCTGAAGCTTTTAAAAGAAATCAATAAAGAAGCAGAAAAGAACGAGAGAACAATTAATTGTTTGCTTCAAATAAAAATAGCCGAAGAGGACAGTAAATTTGGGATGGAGGAAGCAGATGCCGTAAAAATTTTTTCGTCTGAAGAATTTAAAAGACTTCAAAACGTAAAAATTGTTGGCCTGATGGGAATGGCAACATTTACCGATGATGAAAAGCAGATTTCGGAAGAATTTCAGAAATTGAAAAAAATATATGACCAATTCAGAATTCAATCCCGAAACTTCGGGACAGAATTAAGAATTTTGAGTATGGGAATGAGTGGCGATTATAAGGTTGCAATTGAAAACGGCAGTAACATGGTGCGCGTGGGCAGTGCCATTTTTGGTGAACGGAATTATAATTAATTAGGGTAGTGAATAAAAAATTTGATGTACGCAATTTTAGACATAGAAACCACGGGCGGGAAATATAATGAGGAAGGTATCACCGAGATTGCAATATATAAATTTGACGGTCACAAAGTCGTAGACCAATTTTCAAGTTTGGTAAATCCAGAAAAACCCATTCAACCTTTTGTTGTAAACCTTACGGGAATTAACAATGAAATGCTTCGGCACGCGCCAAAATTTTATGAAGTGGCCAAACGTATCATTGAAATTACCGATGGCTGCATTATGGTGGCCCACAATGCGCTTTTCGACAATAGAATTCTTACAACAGAATTTGATCGTTTGGGATATCAATTTGAGAAAGAAACCCTTTGCACCGTTGAACTTGCAAAAAAATTGATTCCAGATATGCCTTCATACAGTTTGGGTAAATTGGTGCGCTCTTTGGGAATTCCGCTCAGTGACCGCCACCGTGCGCAAGGTGATGCAAAAGCTACCGTAGCACTTTTCAAGTTGTTGCTGGCCAAAGACACTTCAAAAGAAATAATAACAGAAACCTTACGAAAAGATCCAAAACGACAACTAGAGCCCAAGCTTCTTGATATCATTGAAAATGCTCCCTCCGAAACAGGCGTGTATTATATGCACAACGAAGCAGGAAACGTAATTTACATTGGTAAAAGCAAAAACATAAAAAAAAGGTTACTGCAGCATTTTACTAATGACAACCGAAAATCAAAAAAAATACAACTAGAAGTAAAGTCGGTTACTTTTGAAAAAACAGGCAGTGAACTGGTTGCCTTATTAAAAGAAACTGAAGAAATAAAACAGAACAAGCCTTTGTTCAATAGAACACATCGGCGCACTCTTTTCACACACCAGTTAACATCTTTTGTGGACGAAAAGGGTTATATAAACCTAAAAATTGAAAAGGCTGATGCCAGAAAAAAAGCCATTACCACTTTCAGCAATTATCAACAGGCAAAATCTACACTTTTCAAAATAACAGAGGACAACCAACTTTGCCAAAAACTTACAGGGCTTTACGATACCAAAAAACAATGTTTCAATTTTACTATAAAAGAATGCTATGGGGCGTGCGTAGGTAAGGAGTCGGTGGAAGAATATAATAACCGTGTAAAAGCATTTTTGGAAAAAAGCAGCTACGATAACCAAAATATGTTAATCATAGATCGCGGAAGGGAAATTGAAGAACGTTCCGTTATTTTAATAGAAAATGGAATTTATAAGGGTTATGGGTTTTATAACTTGAATTATCAGATTAACAATCCTGAAATTCTAAAATCTATTATTAACCCGATGCAGGGCAGTCGCGATGTGCAACACATTATCCAGAATTATTTACGAAGGAATAAAGTACTTAAAATCGTAAACCTTTCTGCCAATACAGTTAATTAAGCTAAAGTTGCTTATTTTAGTCCTTCAAAAATTTCATATTGAAACCAACCAATAAAAGATCCTGGCGTTACCGACTTCACGAAATCATTTATGAGGCCGATACACCCATGGGAAAGCTCTTTGATGTAATACTACTTATTCTTATTTTACTAAGTATTGTGCTTGTTATGCTGGAAAGTGTGCAGGGAATTGATGCAAAATATCACGAGATACTTTACATTGGAGAGTGGGTCATCACCATATTTTTCACTTTTGAATACATTGCACGCATTATAACAGTAAAAAAACCGAAAGCTTACATTTTCAGTTTTTACGGGATTATCGACTTTTTATCAACCATTCCTCTTTATATATCCTTTCTTTTTGCGGGCAGCAGTTTTTTATTGTCCGTACGTGCGTTGAGGCTTTTAAGAGTTTTCAGAATTTTGAAATTAGCCCGCTACGTTGGCGAAGCAACAAAATTGCGCAGGGCATTAATAAGCAGTAGGGCGAAGATTCTGGTTTTTCTATTTGCAGTGCTTGTAATTGCAGTAATTGCGGGTACATTGATGTACATCATAGAAGGACCCGAAAACGGTTTTAAAAGCATTCCCACAAGTGTGTATTGGTGTATCGTAACTCTTACTACAGTGGGCTTTGGTGATATAGCCCCCGTAACTCCTTTAGGCCAATTATTGGCAACGGTCATTATGATTTTGGGTTATGGAATTATTGCCGTTCCCACAGGAATTGTAAGCGCTGAATACACAAGGAGTACAGATAAGGACTATGTACACGTAAACACACAGTCCTGTAGAAATTGTGGGGCGCAAAGACATCGGGATGATGCAAAATATTGCCATGAATGTGGGGAAGAATTAAACCCTAAAAGTCACATAGAAACATAATGTCTTCAAAAAAACCATTGCTAATATGTGTAGTGGGTGCTACGGCTATTGGCAAAACTTCTTTAGCTATAAAACTTGCAAAAGCTTTTAATACCGAAATAATTTCGGCAGATTCACGTCAGTTTTTTAAAGAAATGAATATAGGCACTGCAGTTCCTTCAAAAGAAGAGCTGGAAGCCGTTCCGCATCATTTCATTCAAAACAAAAGTATTTTTGAGGATTACTCCGTTGGCGATTTTGAAAGGGACTCACTTGCATTATTAAAAATTCTTTTTAAAAAAAACACAGTGGTTGTAATGGTTGGAGGTTCGGGATTATATGTAGATGCCGTGATAAAAGGTCTGGATAATTTTCCAGAGGTGCCTTCGATAATTAGAGACCGGTTAAATTTTGAATTGGCTGAAAAAGGCATTGAAGCACTTCAAAGGGAACTAAAAAATATAGATCCCGAATATTATAAAAAGGTTGATATTCATAATCCACACCGATTGGTTCGCGCTTTGGAAATTCATAGAGCTACCGGCAGGCCGTATTCATCTTTTCTTAGAAAGGAAAATTCAAAAAGAGATTTCAATACTATTTTTATTGGCTTAACTGCAGAACGGGAGCTAATTTACAATCGTATAAATCTTAGGGTAGATATTATGATGGCAGACGGACTACTAGATGAAGCTAAATCCCTACTATCTTTTAGAGACAAAAATGCTCTGCAAACAGTGGGCTATCGAGAGCTTTTTGAATATTTTGACGGTAAAATTTCTTTGGAAGAAGCCATTTCAGAAATTAAAAAAAATACCCGAAGGTTTGCAAAACGCCAGAATACATGGTTTAAAAAAAACGAAGCTATCAACTGGTTTGGTTATGATACCCAACCGAACGAAATTATAGATTATATAAAAGAAAAAAACGCCCTATAAAGGCGTTTTTTTACACTTATCTTAATATTTACAATTAATTGTCCACTTCACTCTTCACCACCAAACGGAACCCTTCACCATGAATATTGATTATTTCCACACCATCATCCTTACTTAGATATTTCCGAAGTTTGGCTATGTAAACGTCCATACTTCGTGATGTGAAATAATTGTCATCTCTCCAAATTTTTGTCAATGCCAGTTCACGTGGCATCAAATCATTTTTATGAAGTGCCAAAAGGCGCAGCAATTCATTTTCCTTTGGGGAAAGTTTTATTGGGGTTTCTTTGTTATAGGTCAAGAAACGCAGTTTGGAATTTAAGTGGAAATTGCCCACCTGAAATTCAAATTGCTTACTGTCTGCAATAGAATCAGTAGCTTTTCTTTGAATAATTGCTTTGATTTTCATCAAAAGCACCTCGCTATCAAAGGGCTTATTTAAATAATCATCTGCTCCTACTTTATAGCCTTTAAGCACGTCCTCTTTCATGGCTTTTGCAGTAAGAAATATAATCGGCACATCTTCGTTTTTCTCACGAATTTCCTTTGCAAGTGTAAAGCCGTCTTTGTATGGCATCATTACATCTAGTATGCAAAGATCGAAATCGTCTTTTTTAAATTTCTCAAAACCTTCCATCCCGTTTTTAGCGTGGGTAACGTTATAATCGTTCATGGCTAGGTAATCTTTCAATACTGTCCCAAAGTTGGGATCGTCTTCAACAAGAAGGATTTTTTTGTTTTCTGTTTCCATAATTTTAAGATATTAAGTGTAGTTTTATAATAAAAGTGCTGCCTTTTCCTTTTTCGCTTTCTACGTAAATTTCGGCATCATGATCGTCCAAGATGCGTTTTACATAGGCCAGTCCAAGACCGTGCCCTTTAACGTTGTGTATATCACCTGTGTGTTCTCGGTAAAATTTTTCAAATATTTTTTTCTGGACAGGCTTGCTCATTCCCATGCCTTGATCACGAATTTTGAGGATGATGCTATTTTTTACATTTTCTGAATAGATGTCAATTTTGGGCTCATCTTCAGAATATTTAATTGCATTGTCCAGAATATTTACTATTACATTGCTTAAATGTGATTCATTGGCCAAGACAGTTGATTTTAAAGCTCCGTAATGGGTGTTTATATATCCTCCCCTATCTTCTACAATAAGGCTTACGTGAGAAATGGCTTCTTCAACTATATCCTTTAAATCCAAGCGTTCCTTAGGAAGATCTAGTTCGTTCTTTTCAAGTTTAGAGATTCTAAGAACATTCTCAACTTGGGCATTCATTCTTCTGTTTTCGTCCCTTATCATCCCCAAGTAACGATCTAAAAATTCCCTATTATCCTTAACTTTAGGATTTTTAAGTGAATCCAGTGCCAGATTAATGGTTGCTATGGGAGTTTTGAACTCGTGGGTCATGTTATTTATAAAATCACTCTTTATTTGTGAAATTTGCCTTTGTTTGTAAATCTGTGATATTGCACTGGAATATGCCAAGATTATCACTGCCGTAAACACCAACGAAAGTATGGCCATCCCTAAAATACTATTTAGAACTAATTTTTCCTTTTCTGAAAAGTTTACATATAGTTCATAATTGTTTTTGTTTTCATTTACAAAAAGCGGTACTATATAGGTACTTCCGTCGTCAAATTTAAAACCCTTGGAGCGTACTTTAGTTTCTAGGTTGTTGCTGTAAATAGCAAATTCAAATTTAGATTTTAACCCTCTTTCTTTAAGCTCTTTAGCAATAAGGCTCCTTACCTCTTCTTCATTTACCCTTTTATAAATTGGCACCATTGCCGTTACATTGCTAACAAAGTCCTCAAACTGCTTTCGTTCATAATCTTTCATTCTAGAAAAAGACTCCACGCGTGTATCAGTCATGGTTATTCCATCCAATCCTTCAGAAATTTTAGTTTTTGTCTTCCTGCTGGTAAGTTTACGGAACTGAACGCTATCCATATCAGAATCAAAAAGCCCCGAAGAAAGTTTATAATCCTGTTCTAAAATTCCGTCGGTATATATATAAGTTTCATTTGTAGCTTTATTTTGAATTCTATAGGCCAGTTCTGTAAAACTTTGATTGTCTGGGATTTGAATGCTGTCTACATATGCACTATAAACCTGATAGTAAGCTTCGTTTTCTCTTAGTTGGATTTCTTTTGCAACCGATATCAACACTTGCTTTGAGTTGATTGTAAACTGTTCTGCTTTTGTACTATAAGCATTTGATATCCAATATCCTTGAACGAAAACTATTCCCAACAATGAGAGGCTCATGAGCGCTATAAGCAATACGAATAGCTTTTTGTTCATACCTCAAAAGTAAGATTTTAACATTTAGTGACTTGTCCATTTAACCAAATGTTAACAAAAGAAGAGAATGGATTTAAGAAGCTTTTAAAAGAAGTGTTTTATGTATTTCTGTAACTCGTTTTTTTGTGGCCTCAAGGTCTATATTATTTACTACAATATCAGCTAATTGTATTTTATCTTCATCGCTCCATTGATTGTCCATTCGCTGTTCTATTTCAGCTTTTGAAATTTTATCACGTGCCAAAATACGCCTTATTCTTATAGGTTTTGGAGCAGTTACAAGGATGACCGTATCGCATTCTTTATAACTACCATTTTCAAAAAGTATAGCAGCTTCTTTTATTACATATGAAGTATGCTGTTTTGAAACCCATTTTTTAAAATGTGCCGCAACCTTGGGATGGATTATTTCATTTACGGACTTTAGCAGGCCTTTGTCATTAAAGATTTTTTCGGCAACAAAAGCGCGATTTAGACCTTCTCCAGTATATGCTTCCTCACCAAGTAATTTTACCAATTTACGATGAATGACCTTGGACGAATTGGTCAATTTTTTTGCCTCTACATCGGCTATATATACGGGCACACCAAGCTTCGAAAACATTTTTGCTACTGTAGTTTTTCCACTCCCTATTCCACCTGTAAGACCTACAATTTTCATTTCTTATTATTTTGAACAGCCAAAAGCTAAATTATTTAAAGATCAGAAAATCAATCTTTTTTGGCTCAAAAACCACATTCCGAACATTCGGAGGCATTTTTTCCAGTATGGGAAGCATAAAATTTTCCTCCTTATTTCTTTTGGAATAATCACATATTACCCGAAAGCTATCTTTCGAAATTTCGGAAAAATCATTCACCGATACATCGTATGAAACCGTAACATTTGGGGAAACCAATTTAATATCCAAATCTGGAGGCAAATTAATTACCTCAATAGGAAGCGTAAATTTTCCTTGTGAAAATTCGGCTACTTTTAGGCTCACCAATATTTTATCGGGTTTTATAGAGACAATCTCATTGTTGTTGTTTATAATTTTTACAGTTTTGGAAATATCTTTTTCAATATTTTCAATTGAAATCACTTCTGTTTCTATTGCGCCTATGTTTTTTAGACTGCCGGAAGGACCAGATATAACAACAGAATCTGGAGATACATTAATACTGTCAATAGGTTTAAAACCATCTTTGAAGGTAAAACTATGCTTCGGAATTACCTTAACTTTTTTCAAAACAATTGGATCCAAAAAAACTTTTAGCTCTTCAACAGAAAGGTTTTTTATAGCCAAGTTTCTATTGAAGTTGGAAGAGACCATACGGTTTAATTCACTCTTTGTAATAGTAAAGTGATCTTTTTCCTTATTATAATATTTATTTATTTGTAGTTCAATAGTTGGCTTTTTAAATTTGTAAAATAATATTTCAAAACCATTTGCGGTAAGGTCAAAAGTAATGTTCTTTAAATTTCCCTCAGATAATGCAGCATTTTCAGGAACGTTTTCATATTGAATTTTAGCAACCATAGTAGCGGTAAATTCCCTACTAAACTTGGTTAACACCCAAAAAATAGCTGCGACCAATAAAAAGAAAAGAAAACGCTTTACTTTAAGATTTTTGTGCTTTTTAAAAAATCCTTTCGACATATTTTTATTATTGGGCATCAATAAATTTACTTAAAAAATAAAAAGGGAAATTGTTTCTGGGGATCTTTCTTTAGAAAATTTATAAAAATGGTTGACATAGCAAACGCTATTCCATAGCCAAAAAACTGAACAAATACAGCTTTTATTGAAAGTATACCTATATATATACTTTTATTCCTTAAAGAAGAATCTACAAGGAGAAGAATTAAATATAAAGTGACAGGAACTAAAAACAAGGGTGAAACAATAATTGAGAGCAATAACGTAAGCAATACGAATATCACAAAAATAGTAGGAAACCAATATGTTATTTTAGCCGCCGAAGGGTGCCAACTATTTAATATAGGACGTACCAATCCAAACTTTTTTACTTGTATATAAAATTTTTCCCAAGAAATTCTGCGTTTGTGATATACAAATGCCTTGGGAAGAAATGTAGTATTGTAGCCTGCTTTTAATATACGTTGTGAAAGATCAGGGTCCTCTCCAGGGTGAATTTTTGAATAACCTCCCGTTCTCTCAAAAGCTTCTTTTGAAATACCCATGTTAAAACTTCGGGGTTCAAAACTATTGATGCTTTTCACACTACCTCTTATTCCTCCTGTTGTAAAAAAAGAAGTCATGGCATAGTTAATAGCCTTCTGCAAAGGTGTAAAACTTTCATGGGCAGCATCTGCACCACCAAAACAATGATAATAATTTTGGTTTAGAAATTTATCCACAACAGTTAAATAATGTGGAGGCAACAGGCAATCAGAATCAAGAATTATAAAATAATTTCCTTTTGCGCGCTTCATTCCATAGTTTCGAGACTCTCCCGGACCAGAATTATTTTTATAATAGTATGAAATAGAAAGTTTATTTGAAAATTCCGCTACTACACTTTCTGAAGTTTCAGTGGATCCATCTTCTACTAAAACTATTTCAAATTCATTTCCAAAATCCAAATTCACAAAACTCTCCAAAAGTTCCTTTACTTCTTGAGGACGGTTAAACACAGGGATTATAAAGGAATAATTTATTTGCATCGGGCAAAGTTAATCAAATAAAAAAAGCCACCCACTTTCGTGGATGGCTTTTCATATCAATTATGAAAATCTAGTTCTTCAACACTTTGTAAGTTCCGGTTTGTCCATCAACAGTCACTTTCATAATGTAAGTTCCCGCTGTAAGACCAGAAAGGTTGATGTCAGATGTGGTAGCACCAATCTCAGTGCTGATAACCTGCTGACCCAATAGGTTGAACAGAGATACAGATTCTATATTGCTGGCAGATTTCAAAGATAGAACCTCAGTGGCTGGATTTGGATAGTAAGAGAATCCTGCCAGTGCATTATCGCTAACGCCCAACGAATCGCAAGTACCGCTCCAAATGTAAACACCGTCCATTAGTGGATCTGGAATGCCCCAGGCCGCACCGTCAAACTGCGCTGTAGGATTGCCTATAGCTGTAGAAGAGGTAACTACCCAGAAAACACTTCCGGTAGCACCACCATCGGTAACAGAAAGCTCAATCCAGTAGGTGGTAGGAACACCAGCCTGACCGTTGAAGGTAAATGGCGTAACGCTCATCTCAACCTCGTTCACGTCAAAACCAAAGTTGCTGCCGATAACCGCCTGGTTGTCGATGGTAACAGAGGCCTCAGAACCAATTAATGATCCAGGAAGACCAGCTGCGTCATCATAATAGTTAACATCAACGTTAGAAATACCTCCGTTGGCGAAAATACTAGCTGTAATATTCTCCAGTGTGAAGTTCTCGTCAGCCGCTACGGTAACATCGTTAGCAGTCATAAAGGCCGCAGCAGAAGAACAGTTGAAACCATTCTCAAAAGTACCGTCGTTAGGGTTCTCCTCATCACAAGCGCCGCCACCGCCGCCGATAGGAGCACAATCACCTTCCCAAATGTAAACGCCGTCCATAAGTGGATCCGGGATACCCCAAGCTGCACCGTCAAACTGTGCAGTAGGGTCGCCTACAGCTGTAGAAGAAGTAACTACCCAAAATACACTACCTGTTGCACCGCCATCGGTAACAGAAAGTTCGATCCAATACTTAGTCGACATACCCGCTTGTCCGTTAAAAACAAATGGTGCAACGGTCATCTCAACTTCGTTCACATCAAAACCAAAGTTGCTTCCGATAACTGCTTGGTTGTCGATAGTAACAGAGGCCTCAGAACCAATTAATGATCCAGGAAGACCCGCTGCGTCATCATAATAGTTAACATCAACGTTAGAAATACCTCCATTGGCGAAAATACTCGCTGTAATATTCATTAGAGTGAAATTTTCATCCGCCGCAACTGTAACATCGTTAGCAGTCATAAAGGCCGCTGCAGAAGAACAGTTAAAGCCATTCTCAAAGGTACCGTCATTAGGGTTCTCCTCGGTACAAGCCGCCAAGTAAGTTGGGTTATTCATTCCCAATGCAGAAATGTCCATTGATGGAGCTGCATTCTCAGAAATGGTAATAACTGGGTTTACATCAGTTCGTTGCTGTTCAAAAACAACAGGACTATTAGTACCCATCATTTTAATTTGTTCTTGGCTAAACCCAATAGCACAAACAAAAAAGAACATCATAAGAGTAATTTTCTTCATAATAATTTAAGTTTTAAGTTAATTTGGCACTAAGGTATTCAAAAAAAAAATTGCAACAAAACTTTAACGCAATATATTTAACAATATAATAATCTCTTCAATAAGATAAACATCTGTGAATTTAATAATACCGCCAACAATTATCATATTCATTGAAAAATCAACATTTCCATCCGCTGCCATCCCAAGGACAGGATATAACCCAAAAAAAAACCACCCGCCAATGGCGGGTGGTCCTGTTGTTATGGCCAAGTAACTTGCCCGGGGCTAGTCCTTGAGCACCTTGTACGTGCCGGTCTGGCCGTTCACCGTCACCTTCATCAGGTAACTGCCCGTGCTCAGCCCGGATATGTCAAGCTGCGTTGCGGCAGCTCCCACCCTGCTGTCCAGCACGCGCTGGCCAAGAAGGTTGTAGAGTGACACGCGCTCGATGTTGTCCACGCTCTTAAGGTTGAGCACCCCAGTGGTCGGGTTCGGGTAATAGCTGAACCCGGCTATCGAATTGTCCGAGACCCCAAGGTTCGTACCGTCTATCACGATGTCGGTAACCGCCCCAGTGTTCAGAACGAAAACATAGTAGGCCTGGCCCGCAAGGGTAAAGATCGACGCCGAGGTGCCCGGAACGCACTGGTTGGTGTTCTGCGGCACCAGCACAAGGTCGGTCTCCGTGGCGTTCTCGTCAGGAGCGGTATAGAAGGTCACCGAGCTGGCACCGCCAGGGGTAACGATCATCGCGTTGGCAGTCCCGTCGCCACCGGCAACGAAATTGTACCAAACGCCGTTGGCGCCCGTAAGGTCGCAGCCCTGTGGGTTGCCGTCCTCAGTGGTAGCGGCAGGCATCGCAACCGAAGGGTCCGTGTAGGGGAACCCTATCTCGTCGACATCGATCGAGTTCACGATCATATCGTTGGGCGGAGGCGTAGGCATACAGGTAACGTCCATCGTGAAGTTGCCGGTGGCACCGCCAAAGCTGTGGATCAGTATGTAGAACTTCGTGTTCCCATCAGTG